>JAZKFW010000004.1:0-120644 GCA_040386255.1 Pseudomonadota bacterium | reverse complement strand
TGCTGTCCTTGTGTTCGACCGCCGACAGGTGCACGTTGGCCGCGCTCGGGTGGCTTTCCGGCAGCTGCGTCAGCTCGAAATAGTGGGTGGCGAACAGCGTGAAGCTGCGCGACGCGTCGATCAGGTGGCGCGCGATCGCCCACGCCAGCGCCAGGCCGTCGAAGGTGGAGGTGCCGCGGCCGACTTCGTCCATCAGCACCAGCGAGTGCTCGGTGGCGCCGTTCAGGATCGCCGCCGATTCGGTCATCTCGACCATGAAGGTCGAGCGGCCGCCGGCCAGGTCGTCGGTGGCGCCGATGCGGGTGAAGATGCGGTCGACCGGGCCGATTCTTGCGCTGGCGGCCGGCACGTAGCTGCCGATGTAGGCCAGCAGCGTGATCAGCGCGACTTGGCGCATGAAGGTCGATTTACCGCCCATGTTGGGGCCCGTGATCAGCAGCAGCCGGCGTTCGTCCGACAGGCAGCAGTCGTTGGCGATGAAGCGCTCGATCTGGTTCTCCACCACCGGATGGCGGCCTTCGCGGATGTCCAGGCACGGCTCGGCCACCAGCTGCGGCGCCGACCAGTTGTGGTGCAGCGCGTGGGTCGTCAATGCGGTCAGCGTGTCGAGCTGCGCCAGGCCCTGCGCGATCGTCTGCAGCGTCGCGATGTGCGGCGCCAGGTCGGCCAGCAGCAGGTCGTACAGCAGCTTCTCGCGCACCAGCGCCTTGTCCTGCGCCGACAGTGCCTTGTCTTCGAATACCTTCAGTTCCGGCGTGATGTAGCGTTCGGCGTTCTTCAGCGTCTGGCGGCGGCGGTAGTCGTCCGGCACCTTGTCGGTCTGGCCGTGCGTGACTTCGATGTAGAAGCCGTGCACCTTGTTGTACTCGACGCGCAGGTTGGCGATGCCGGTGCGGGCGCGCTCGCGCGTCTCGAGGTCGACCAGGAACTGGCCGGCGTTTTCGGACAGGCCGCGCAGTTCGTCGAGTTCGGCGTCGAAGCCGCGCGCGAACACGCCGCCGTCGCGCACCATCGCCGCCGGCTCCTGCGCCACCGCGCGCTGCAGCAGGTCGAGGCAGTCGTCGGGCGTTGCCAGCGCTTCATGCACGGCGGCCAGCAAACTCGCTTCGCCGGCGCCGAAGCACTGCTGCACGCTGCGGCGCAGCGCCGGCAGCTGCTTGAGGCCATCGCGCAGGCAGGCCAGGTCGCGCGGGCGCGCCGACAGCAGCGCGATGCGGGTGGTGATGCGTTCGATGTCGGGCACCTGGCCGAGCGTGGCGGCGAGCGCGCCGCTGGCGTCGCTGGCCGACAGCGCGCCGATCGCCGCATGGCGCGCGCGCGCCACGTCCTGGTCGCGGCGGGCGTGGTGCAGCCAGTGGCGCAGCATGCGCGAACCCATCGCGGTGCGGCAGTGGTCGAGCAGCGAGAACAGCGTCGGCGACTCCTGGCCGCGGATGGTTTCGGTCAGTTCCAGGTTGCGGCGGGTGGCCGCGTCAAGGCCGATGAATTCGTTTTCCGATTCGGTCGACAGGCTGCGCACGTGCTGCAGGCCGCGTCCCTGGGTCGACTGGGCGTAGCGCAGCAGCGCGCCGGCGGCGCCGAACGCGGCGCCCAGGCCATCGGCGCCGAAGCCGGTGAGGGTGGCGACGGCCAGCTGGTCGAGCAGCGCCTTGTGGCCGCCGACGACGTCGAAGTGCCAGTCCGGCACCCGCTGGGTGTGCGCCATCTCGTTGTCGGCGAACAGGTCGCCGAGATCGGCGCCGTCGCCGCGCAGGATTTCGGCCGGCGCGATGCGTTCGAGTTCCTGCTGCAGGCGCGCGCCGACAGTACGGCTGTCGCCCGAAAACTCCATCAGCTTGAGCGCGCCGGACGCGAGCGACAGCCACGCCAGGCCAGTGGTGACGACCTTGCGCTGGCTGATCATGCACACCGCCAGCAGCGCTCGCTCGGCCTTTTCGGGCAGCAGGTCGGCGTCGGTCAGCGTGCCGGGCGTGACCACGCGCATGACCTTGCGCTCGACCGGGCCCTTGCTGGTGGCCGGGTCGCCGATCTGTTCGCAGATCGCGCACGACTCGCCCAGCTTGACCAGCTTGGCCAGGTACGGGTCGAGCGAATGAAACGGAATGCCGCACATCTTGATCGGGTTGCCGTTGGAGGCGCCGCGCGCGGTCAGCGTGATGCCGAGGATGCGGGCCGCCTTCTCGGCGTCGTCGTGGAACAGCTCGTAGAAGTCGCCCATGCGGTAGAACAGCAGCATGGTCGGGTAGTCGGCCTTCAGGCGCAAATATTGCTGCATCATGGGCGTGTGCTTTTCGCCCGCGCCGTTCTTGATGGCGGCTGCGTTGATTTCGGTAGGAACTGTGGTCATTTCTTCTTTATCGGTGTGGCGCTGACGGCCCGGGTCTATGCCGGCATTTTACCGCTTTCGGGCTGCTCATCCGACGAAACTGTTAACCGGGCGTACCAAGTCGACGGAAAATACCGGACATCGACAACGCGGCGATCAGGACGCATCGGTCAGTTTGCCGGCAGCGCTTCAGAACGGCAGGCGCGCCACTTCGATGCCGCCGTATCGCGCAAGGAGTAAACTGGGTGGCCCGACGTTCATTGCCAATCTTGAACACGTCATGCCTGCCAACGATGCCCCAGAATTCGCGCCCGATTCCCATCCGGACGATGCGACCGGCGACACGTCGATCAACCTGGCCGCGCGCCGTTACCAGATTTTCCCGGTACTGAGCACGGCCGAAATCCGGCGCCTGCAACGCTTCGGCACCCGCAAAGGCTGGCCTGATGGCGAGCTGATCTTCCAGGCCGGCCGCACTTCCCCTGGCATGCTGGTCGTGGTGTCGGGGCGAATAGTCCTCAGCGGTTGCGGCATCACCTGTCGCGACACTGTGCTCGGCGAGATCGGTCCTGGCGAGTTCACCGCGGAAGTGGCGCAGCTGGCGCAGCGGCCGGCGCTGGTCAGCGCCCGCGCGTTGGGCGCGGTCGACGCGCTCGTCATCACCCCCGAATCGCTGCGCGCGCTGGTGGTGACGGAGGCCGAACTGGGCGAAAAAATCATGCGCGCGCTGATCCTGCGCCGCGTGGCGCTGCTCGAAACCAAGGTGGTCGGACCGGTGCTGGTCGGGCCGGCCGACAACGCGGCCGTGTTCCGCCTGCAAAGTTTCTTGCAGAGCAACGGCCAGCCGCACCGGCTGCTCGATCCGCTGCTCGATCCGGACGCGCGGGCGCTGGTGGCGCGCCATGCGCCGATGCCGCATGAATGGCCGCTGGTGATCTGTCCCGACGGCACGGTCAGGAAGAACCCGGCGCTGGCGGACATAGGCCGCGACCTTGGCATGCTGCCGGAGTTGCGGCCCGGCGCCGTGTTCGATGTGCTGGTGGTGGGCGCCGGCCCGTCCGGCCTGGCCGCGGCGGTGTACGCCGCGTCCGAGGGCCTGTCGGTGCTGGTGCTCGAGCAACGCGCCTTCGGCGGACAGGCGGGCGCCAGTGCGCGGATCGAAAACTACCTGGGTTTTCCGACCGGCATTTCGGGCCGTGCGCTGGCCGGCCGCTCGTTCGTGCAGGCGCAGAAGTTTGGCGCCGAGATTGCCATCCCCGCGAGCGCCGCCCGCCTGGTGTGCGAGCGCGATCCGCTGACCCTGTATTTCGACGACGGCAGCGAAGTGCATGGCCGCGCGGTAGTGCTGGCGTGCGGCGCGCGCTACCGCCGTCCCGCCTGGGCGCTGGCCGAGTATGAAGGGCGCGGCGTGTACTACTGGGCCTCGCCGCTCGAAGCGAAGCTGTGCCGCGGCGACGCGTGCATCGTGGTCGGCGGCGGCAACTCGGCCGGGCAGGCAGCGGTGTTCCTCGCCACGCACGCCGCGCGCGTGCACATGGTGATCCGCGGCGATGGGCTAGCCGACAGCATGTCGAATTACCTGGTCGACCGCATCGCCGCCACGCCCAACATCGTCGTGCATGCGCGTACCGAAATCACCGAACTGCAGGCCGACGAGCACGGCGTCGCCCGCGTGCACTGGGTCAATCGCGACAGCAGCGCCGGCCGGTGGCACCGGCTGCGCTGGGTATTCCTGTTCGTCGGCGCCGATCCGAACACGGCGTGGCTGACCGATTGCGGCGTCGGCCTGGACGAGCGGGGCTTTATCCGCACCGGCGAAGACGCCGCGCTGGCGCACGGCCCGCTCGGCAGCGGCGGCGATCACGTCGGCGCGGCGCGCTCTGCGCTGCAGACCAGCGTGGCGGGCGTGTTTGCGATCGGCGACGTGCGCGCCGGCTCGACCAAGCGGGTGGCGGCGGCGGTCGGCGAGGGCGCCGCCGTGGTGGCGCAGATTCACGCCTTTCTGGCCCAGCAGGCGGAGCACGGCTGACCGAGCGCCGCCATCCCGCCGCGTCCATCCAACGGCGTCCCTTTAACGGGGTCAGTTTAACGGGGTCAGTGCCGACAATCGGACACGGCCCCGTCCGTAGCATTCAACGGGGTCAGTGCCGACAATCGGACACGGCCCCGTCCGTAGCATTCAACGGGGTCAGTGCCGACAATCGGACACGGCCCCGTCCGTAGCGGTGCGCCAAGGGATGAGCTCGTGTCCGATTGCCGGCACTGACCCTGCCGGTGGGCGCCGTCAGCGATCCACCGTCGCCATCCGCGCCGCATTGTAGCGCGGGCCGGCGACCCGGGGCAGGGCCTGGTCGAGCTGGTCCATCGTCGCCGCATCGAGCGCGATGTCGGCGGCCGCGATGTTTTGCTCGAGGTAGGTGCGGCGCTTGGTGCCGGGGATCGGCACGATGTCGTCGCCTTTATGCAGCGCCCACGCCAGCGCGATCTGGCCCGGCGACACGCCCTTCGCCGCCGCAATCTCCTCGACGCTTGCCGCTGCGGCAACGTTGGCATCGTAGTTGGCGCCCTGCAGGCGCGGGTCGAGGTGGCGGAAGTCCGACTCCGGATATTCCTCGGCGCGTTTGGCGGTGCCGGTCAGGAAGCCGCGTCCGAGCGGGCTGAACGGGACCAGGCCGATGCCGAGCTCGCGCAGCACCGGCAGGACGTCGGCTTCGAGGTTGCGCTCCCACAGCGAATATTCGCTCTGCAGCGCGCTGATCGGATGCACCGCATGGGCTCGGCGGATGTTGGCGACGCCGGCTTCGGACAGGCCGAGGAAACGCACCTTGCCTTCGCGCACCAAGTCGGCCATGGCGCCGACCACGTCCTCGATCGGCACCCGCGGGTCGATGCGGTGCTGGTACAGCAGGTCGATGTAGTCGGTGCCGAGGCGCCGCAGCGATCCTTCCACGGCCTGCCTGATGTGCGCCGGGCTGCTGTCGAGACCGTTTCTTTCGCCGCTGTCGAGCTTGAAGCCGAACTTGGTGGCGATGACGACCTCGCCGCGCCGGCCCTGCAGCGCGCGGCCGAGCAGGAGTTCGTTATCGTACGGCCCGTACACCTCGGCCGTATCGAACAGCGTGACGCCGAGCTCGATGGCGCGGTGGATCGTCGCGATCGATTCGGCATCGTCGGCCGGACCGTAGGCGGTGCTCATGCCCATGCATCCGAGGCCGAGCGCGGAAACGGCCAGGCCGCCCGCGCCCAATGTGCGCTGCTTGATCATGTTGTCGACTCCTGCGTTGTGAATGTCGGGCCAGTATGGTTCGGAATTGCAAAGTGCACAATCCGGCTGCAATGCATAGGATTGTTGAGTTCAACGCAACGGTGAGGATGGAGATGCACTACGTGCCGGTGGCGTCGCACGGCTCGCTGGCAGCGCACGCGGCGCCGGCCACGCCGGATGAGCTGGCAGGGCACGCCTGCAGCCACATCGACGTGCCCACGCGCGCCACGATAAGAACAGCGCGAGCCCTGCATAGTCGCCGTGCATGCCCTCTACCTGCCGGGCAAGCACCTGGCGCTCGCGCCTTTATCGACTACCTGGTCGCCACCGACAGCGGCGCCAGCTAGCCGGCGTCGGCCGGCCCGTCGATGCGGCGCAGCTCTGCCGCTATGAGCTTGCGCAGGTTTTCCTTGTGCATCTCTGCGCCGCGGCGCGCGCGGTGCAGCGCCTCGCCGCTGATGTCGATCTGCATTGGCGTGGCCGCCGGAAAGATGATCGAAGGCGCCAGCAGCTGCAACAGGCGCTGGGTGGCGTCGCGGTTGGCGAGGGTGGCCGCCAGGGTCTGCACCGGCTGGGTGATCGTTTCGAGCTGGTGCCATTTGGCGCGGTCTGCAACCACTTGCGTCATATAGGTCGAGTGTGCGGTCATCGCCGCCACGCGCTCGACGTCGTCCATCGCTTCCGCTAACGCTCCTAGCGGTGTTTCAAGCCGGCATGCGGCATCGAGGTAGGCGCTCGTCCTGGGGGAATCGTCTGTGCCGTTCATGATGAACATCCTGGCAGTTTCTGGGAGTGTTTATTGTGCGCCGTAATGCGATCCTCCGCCGCACGCAAGCACTCCGACGGCCTGCCGGAAGAGGTAGCTGGACGATTATCTTGCGCTTACGGATGAAACTGCTGAGCCCGTGGCGATACTGTTCTCCTGTTCAATTACGGCGCGCCGCAGGATCTTGCCGACATTCGATTTCGGCAGCGGCTCGTCGCGAAACACGACAATTTTCGGCACCTTGTAGGCGGCCAGGTTGGTCTTGCAATGGGCGATCAGTTCGGCTTCGCCCAGTTGCGGATCCTTGCGCACCACCACCAGCTTGACGACCTGGCCGGCGCGCTCGTCCGCCGCGGCGATGGCGACCGCCTCCTGCACGCCGGCGTGCGCGACGGCCACGTCCTCCACTTCATTCGGAAACACCTTGAAGCCGGAGACGACGATCACATCCTTCTTGCGGTCGAGCAGGCGCACGTAGCCATCTTCGTCCATGGCGCCGATGTCGCCGGTGCGCAGCCAGCCGCCGGGCGCGAACACCTTCGCCGTTTCCTCCGGATTGTTCCAGTAGCCCTGCATCACCTGCGGGCCGCGCACGCAGATTTCGCCAGGTTCGCCCAGCGGCAGCGGCGCCCCGGCGTCGTCCAGGATCGCCACCTCGGTGGACGGAATTGGCAGGCCGATCGCGCCGGTGAAGCGGCCGGCGTCGAGGCGGTTGGCGCAAACGATGGGCGACGTCTCGGTGAGGCCATAGCCTTCGGTGATGTGGACGCCGAACCGTTGTTGCCAGCGCTCCGCGACGGCGCGCTGCATCGCCATGCCGCCGGCCACCGCCAGCTTCAGCGTGCAGGTGGCGGCGCCTTCGACGCCGGGCGTGTCGAGCAGCGCGCGAAACAGCGTGTTGACGCCGATGATGACGCTCGGCCTGGCGTGCTTCATCTCCTTGATGAACCCGGGCAGGTCGCGCGGGTTGGTGACCAGCACGTTGGTGGCGTCCAGCCGCATGAAGGTCAGCATGCAAGTGAGCGCGAAGATGTGGTACAGCGGCAGCGGGATCATCGCCACTTCGGCGCCAGGCGTCAGCGCGCCGCGCACCCAGGCCTCGGTCTGCAGTACGTTGGCCACCAGGTTCGCGTGGCTGAGGACGGCCGCCTTCGGCACGCCGGTAGTGCCGCCGGTATATTGCAGCAGGGCGGCGTCGGCGCCGGCCAAGGATACCTCGACCGGCGGCCGTTCGCCTGCCGAGTGCAGCACATCGCTGAAGCTGACCGCGCCCTCGATGTACCACTCCGGCACCATGTGCTTGATGTGCGCGACGACGAAGTTGGTCAGCAGCGCGCGCGGCAGGTGCAGCATGTCGCCGACCTTGGTGGTGATGACCGTGCGCACCGACGTCGACGGCAGCACCTGCTGCACCAGGTGGGCAAAGTTTTCCAGCACCACGATGCAGGTCGCGCCCGAGTCGACCAGCTGGTGCATCAGTTCGCGCGCCGTGTACAGCGGATTGGTGTTGACGGCGACGCAGCCGGCGTGCAGCGTGCCAAACAGCGCCACCGGATACTGCAGCAGGTTCGGCAGCATGATGGCGACGCGTTCGCCCTTGCGCAGGCCGGCGTCATGCTGCAGGTAGGCGGCAAACGCGCGCGCCAGCTGGTCGAAGCGGCGATAGGTGAGGGCGGCGCCCTGGTTGACGAAGGCGTCGCGCTCGGGCCAGGCGGCGATGGCCGGCGCCATCAGCGCCGGCAGCGATGCGAACGCCGCCGCGTCGACTTCGGCCGGGACGTTCGGCGGATAGCTGCGCAGCCAGGGTTTTTCCATGTTGCCACCTCGGATCGGTTGGAGCGCGAACGCGTGCTACCAATCCACCTTGCGCCGGCGGCGCCGCGAACATCTGACGCACATCAATCGAGCGTGACGCGTGAAGGCCAAAGTGATTATTCGGCCGGTTCCCGGTCAAGTCAGGGGGCTGCGGATGCAGTGCATCCTCGCGGCAACCCGGCGCGGCAACCGGCCGACGCTACCACTCGAGCGGCGTGTGTTGCGCTGTGTTCAGATTGTCGTGGCGGCGGCGCCTTGGTGTGGCCGACGGCGACGGCTTGACCGTGGCGCTGGTGCGCCGGTCAGCGAGCGAGCGCGTGGTCGGACTGCGCTGCGCTGCGGCGTCGGCCGCGGTGGGATGGCGGGCGGGTGAATCGAGCGAGAAGTCCAGCATGGCGGCCTCCAAACGAATAAGCTGCTGTCAGGATAGGTCGGCGCAGGGAAGAGGATACTGAGCGAACCCAAGCGCAATCGCCCGTCCCGGCGCGTTCACGAAGAGGAAGCGTTGGTGGTGTAGAAAACTTTCCCGTGGAGAAGAATATGCTCCGCCAGAGTCGGGTTGTCGATGTATCATTCGTCCGCCACATGCGACTCGAGAGCATCGCCGACAACTGGCGAAACAGATTGACGTAGCGCCCGTGGATATGTTCGACGATCTCGTCCGCGGTCGCCTGGTTGTACGTGTGCGAACTGCGGTTCCTGTCGGTCAGCATCATCATCCAGCCGTCGCCGTCGGCAATCAGCTGGCGTTTGAACGCCTCGCGCGAAGTGTCTCTTGAACCGGTCAGGTCGGCGATGCCCTGGAACAGCAGATAATCCCTGAGCGTGTTCCATCCCAGTTCGTAGGTGAACTCGCACGCCTGGATCAGGCCTTGGTTTTCGAGCCGCGTAAGAGTGCGTTGACGGCTGAGATTTTCCGCATCGTCGAGCTGCGCCAACGCTTTTTTGAAATTTTCAAAGCGTTGTTTCCAACGCGTATCAAGGTCGCTCATGTGGTCGGATCCCATGTCGAGATTGGTCCGTGCCCGGCCATCTTAATCCAGCAGGCGGGGGCGCGGACTCAGTTCAACCCTGCGATATGCGCGCCGCGATATGCGCCAGCGCCTCGTCGACCTGGTCGATCAGGATCAGGCACAGGTCGCCTTCCGACAGGCGCGCCAGCGCGGTGTCGATGGCGACGAATTCGCCGTCGATCTCGTCGACGTGGGTGGTGCGCGCGGCGCCCGCCAGGCCTTCGCGCAGCAGCCGCAGTACCTCGCCGTCTTCGCGCCCGCGCTGGCAGGCGTCCTGGTACAGCAGCACGTCGTCGAACGCGGCGCCGAGGATTTCGGTCTGCTGGCGGATGTCCTGGTCGCGGCGGTCGCCGGCGCCGCTGATGACGACCGAGCGGCGCTTCGCCGGCATGCTCTCGACGGCGCCGACCAGGGCTTGAATGGCATCCGGATTGTGGCCGTAGTCGGCGATCACGGTGGCGCCGCGATAGTCGAACACATTGAAGCGCCCGGGCGCGTTGTCGGTCGCGCTGGCGAACGACTTCAGGCCCGCGCAGATCGCTTCCCACGGCATGTTCACCGCCCACGCCGCCGCCACCGAGGCCATCACGTTGTCGACCTGGAAGCCGATGCTGCCGCTGCGCGTGATCGGCACTTCCGACAGCGCCACCTTGTGCACGCTCTTGCCCTGCGCCGCCACCAGCTGGCCGTCCTCTACGTAGACCACGCGCTGGCCGCGCGCGCGGTGCATCGACATTACCGGATGCTGGACGTCGGCGGTGAAGAAGGTGACCGCGCCGCGGCAGTTCTCGGCCATGCCGACCACCACCGGGTCGGCCGCATTGAGCACCGCCATGCCGTGGTCCGACACGTTCTGCACGATCACGCGCTTGAGCACCGCCAGGTCTTCGACGGTGGTGATGTAGTTCAGGCCGAGGTGGTCGCCGGCGCCGATGTTGGTCACCACCGCGACCTGGCAGCGGTCGAACGCCAGGCCTTCGCGCAGCATGCCGCCGCGCGCCGTTTCGAACACGGCGGCGTCGACGTCGGGGTGCAGCAGCACGTTGCGCGCGCTGCGCGGGCCGCTGCAGTCGCCGCTGTCGATGCGGCGTCCCTCGATGTAGACGCCGTCGGTATTGGTCATGCCGGTGCGCAGGCCGCCGGCGGTCAGCAGGTGCGCGATCAGGCGCACCGTGGTGGTCTTGCCGTTGGTGCCGGTGACGGCGATGACCGGGATGCGGCCGTCGTCGCCGTCGGCGAACATCGACGAGATGATCGCTTCGCCGACCGGGCGTCCCTTGCCGAACGACGGCGACAGGTGCATGCGCAGGCCCGGCGCGGCATTGACTTCGACCACGCCGCCGTTCTGTTCTTCGATCGGCTTGAGCACGCTGTCGCACACCAGGTCGACGCCGCAGATGTCCAGGCCCACCATGTGAGCGGCGGCGACCGCGCGCGCGGCCACTTCCGGGTGGACGTCGTCGGTGACGTCGGTGGCGGCGCCGCCGGTCGACAGGTTGGCGTTGTTGCGCAGGATGACGCGGCGCCCGCGCGGCGGCACCGACTCGGCTTCGTAGCCCTGGGTGGCCAGGCTGGCCAGGGCGATGTCGTCGAAGCGGATCTTGGTCAGCGACGTCGAGTGGCCGTTGCCGCGGCGCGGATCGAGGTTGACGCGCTCGACCAGCTCGCGCACCGTCAGCACGCCGTCGCCGATCACCTGCGGCGGATCGCGCCGCGCGGCGGCGACCAGCTTGCCGCCGACGACCAGCAGGCGGAAGTCGTTACCGGGCAGGTAGCGCTCGACCAGGATATCGTCGCGAAATTCGGAGGCGGCGGCAAAGCCGGCATGTATCTGTTCCTTGGTCGTGATGTTGACCGTCACGCCCTTGCCCTGGTTGCCGTCCTTCGGCTTGATCACCACCGGCAGGCCGATTTCCAGCGCCGCGGCCCAGGCGTCGTCGGCGTCGACGGCGACGCGCCCGTGCGGCACCGGCACGCCGGCGGCGTCGAGCAGCTTCTTGGTCAGTTCCTTGTCCTGCGCGATCGCTTCGGCGATGGCGCCGGTGCGGTCGATCTCGGCGGCCTGGATCTTGCGCTGGCGGCTGCCCCAGCCGAAGGTCACCAGGCTGCCGTCGGTGAGGCGGCGGAACGGGATATTGCGCGCCACCGCGGCCTGCACGATGGCGCCGGTGGATGGGCCGAGCCGCACGTCTTCATCGAGTTCGCGCAGCTGCGCCAGCGCGCTGTCGAGGTCGAACGGCGTGTCGTCGCAGGCCGAACTGACCAGCTGCTCGGCCAGGGCCAGCGCCAGGCGCCCGACTGCTTCTTCGGAGTACTCGACGACGACCTGGAAGATGCCGGTTTCGAACGTGGCGGTGGTGCGGCTGAACGTGACGGGGCAGCCGGCCTGCGCCTGCAGGTCGAGCGCGGCCAGTTCCAGCACGTGGGCCATCGGGATGCGGTCGTCATGGCCGGTCGGCTGCAGCGGCGACAGAGCCGGGAAGCGCGCGCGCAGGCGCGTTTCGAAACCGGCGAGGTTGCCGACGCACTCTTCGTCCGGCGTGCAGGCGACGATCGCCTCCACCGACGTGTGGTGACTCCAGAGGTTGGGGCCTCGCAGCGCCCGTACGCGTGATACTTGCATAAACCGTGTTCCTGTTTGCTACGTTAATGAGTCGATGGCTTGGCTGTCGCGTCGAAGGTGCGCAGGCCCGCCGCCAGCATTTCCGGGCCGACGTCGAGCGCCCACGCGGCGGCCACCGCCGCCAGCACGCTGGCCGGATATCTGGCGGTCGCCGGCTTCAGCGCGGCCAGCGGCAGCAGCGCCGTTTCGACCGTGCCGTCGGCGAGGACGATGGCGCCGGCGCGCACGAACACGGTGCGCTTGCCCGCTTCGCGCTGGCGGGCAAGCACCGCGTTGTCCGCATCGGTGGCGTAGAAGATCACTTCGCCGTCGCACAGTTCGGCCAGTTCGGCCACCGCGGCATCGTCGGCGTTAAGCACCGCGGCGCCATGCGGCAGGATGACGTCGACCTGGGTGCGCACCACGTTGGCCATGTCGTCGGCGTCGCGGATGTAGAACTCGGCCAGGTCGCTGATGCCTTCCATGTCGGTGACGATGCCGACCTGGCACTTGTCGTAGGCCAGGCCTTCGGTCAGGATCATGCGCGCGTTGCTCTCGAAGACGGCGGCGTTGAGGGTGCGGTTGATCAGCAGGCGCTGGCCGCTCTCCCACTTGATGCAGTCGCCGCTGACGATCCTGCGCTGATCGAGGTACATGCCCTGGCCGCTGACCACGCCGACGTGGGCGCCGGTCAGGTTGACCAGGCAGCCGACCAGCCGCGCGATCAGGCTGGTGCCGAGCGTGCCGGTGACGCCGACGATCGGGATGCGGCCGCTGTCGCCCGGTTCGAACAGGTGCGCGATGATGGCGGTGCCGACCGGGCGCGCTTCGCCGCCGGCCGGCTTGATGTGCGCCAGCAGGCCCGGGCTGGCGTTGACTTCGATGATGGCGCCGCGCTGCTCGTCGAGCGGGCGCGAGATGTCCTCGCACACCAGGTCGACGCCGGCGATGTCGAGGCCGACCACGCGCGCCGCCAGCGCGGCGGCGTAGGCGATCGACGGGTGAATCTGGTCGGTGACGTCGAAGGCGACGTTGCCGTTCGGCTGGATCAGCACCTTCTGGCCGGCCAGCGGCACCGAATAGGCCGTCATGCCCTGGCGTTCCAGTTCGAGGATGATCTCGGCGCCGTTCTCGGGCGCCAGCGCGTTCAGCGGCGCGTCCTCGCCGCTGCCGCGGCGCGGATCGGTATTGATCTGCGTATCGACCAGCTCGATGATGTTGGCACTGCCGTCACCCACGACCCACAGCGATTCGCCCTTGGCGGCGGCCACCACCTGCTTGCCGATCACCAGGATGCGGTGCTCGTCGCCGGCAATGAAGCGCTCCACCAGCACGCTCTTGCTGTCGCCCTTGCGGCTGGCCAGGTGGTAGGCGGCGACGACGTCGGCCTCGGTCATCAGGTTCAGCGACACGCCGCGCCCGTGGTTGCCGTCGTACGGCTTGACCACCACCGGCAGGCCGATGTCCTGCGCTTCTTCCCATGCCGCTTCGGCGCTGCGCACCAGCGAGCCCTCGGGCACCGGCACGCCGCACGACTGCAGCAGCGTCTTGGTCAGGTCCTTGTCGCTGGCGATGCTCTCGGCGATGGCGCTGGTGCGGTCGGTTTCGGCGGTCCAGATGCGGCGCTGCGCGGCGCCGTGACCGAGCTGCACCAGGTTGCCGTCGGTGAGGCGGATCGACGGGATCTTGCGCTCGGTGGCCGCTTCGACGATATGCGCCGTCGACGGCCCGAGGCAGTGTTCGTCGACCAGCTCCTTCAGTTTCGCCACTTCGGCGGCGAGGTCGAACGCGGTGTCGTCGATGGCGGCCATCAGCAGGTCGCGGCCGGCGGCCAGCGCGGCCAGGCCGACGTGTTCTTCGCGCGTGCGAAACGCCATCTTGTAGACGCCGGCGTCGCCGGTCGAGCGGGTCTTGCCGAAGCCGGTGCGCATGCCGGCCAGGTTTTGCAGCTCGAGCACCACGTGTTCGAGGATGTGGGCGGCCCAGGTGCCTTCGCGCAGGCGCTCGAGGAAGCCGCCGTGCGCGCCGACGCCGCAGCGGTGCACGACCAGGCCGGGCAGCCATTCGACCAGCCGCTCGTAGAGCCCCGGCAGCAGGTTCGAAGGAAGCTCTTCCAGCGCGCCGATGTCCACCACCGCCTCGATGACCGGGCGGTAGGTCCAGATGTTGGGGCCGCGCAGATGCGTCACACGGAGTACAGCCAGGTCTTTCTTCTTTATCATGTAAATTATTTCTTGAATTATTTCTTGATCGCGGCCGCCGCGCGTGCCGTGCATCCTGCTGCACCCGAGGAAACCGGAGCTTCCTGAAGCGCTTCATGTTGTATACTTGCTGTAACGAAGCTTACCGCGCCGAACCGATTTCTGCCAGTCTGGAGTCGCTTGCGGTGCCCGCCCCTGCTGGCCTTTTCCCTTTTACCGAGAACACTTGCCTGTAATGGGCGGCACGACAATGACATCTCAACAACTTGCTTCCCCAGCGCTGCTGCCCGTTGCGGCCAGTTTCCTGCCCGACCAGTGGTTGCCTGACGTCGAGAAAAAACTCTTACCGGGGGAGAACGTTTTAACCGGCGTCGAGGTTGACCTCGATGCGAAATTGCGCTTCACGAAGGGCATCGTGGTCGTCACCAGCCGCCGCCTGATCGCCCGCGCGCCGGGCGAAACCGAGTGGCGCGAGTTCAGTTACCGGCCGGGCCTGCAGCTCAAGCACCACGACCACGCCGGCGTCGGCCACCTCGAACTGTTCGACCAGCAGGGCCGGCTGGCCGCCTGGCGCTTCACGCTGGGCCAGAACCTGCAGGCGATCCGCGTGCTCGACCATTTCCGCGAGCAGCAGGACAGCCACGCCAGCGGCCGCCCGGTCCAGGCCGCCGAGCAGAACGTCTGCCCGAGCTGCAAGGCGCCGCTCGAGCCGGACCAGGAAGAATGCCCGATCTGCACCAAGGTGCTGTACACGCCGCCGTCGACCTGGACCCTGTTTCGCCTGTGGCGCTTCGCCAAGCCGTACCAGGGCCAGCTGGCGCTGGGATTTTTCCTGATGCTCGCCAGCACCGCCGCGCACATGATCCCGCCTTACCTGACGATGCCGCTGATGGACAACGTGCTGATCCCGTTCCAGAACGGCCAGCCGGTCAACGAGGACCTGGTGTGGCTGTACATGTCGGGCCTGCTCGGCGCCGCCGTGCTGGCCTGGCTGCTGGGCTGGTGGAAGACTTATGTGCTGGCGCTGGTGTCGGAACGGATGGGCGCCGACCTGCGCTCGGCCACCTACGAGCACCTGATGAAACTGTCGCTCGAGTTTTTCGGCGGCAAGCGCACCGGCGACCTGATGTCGCGCATCGGCAGCGGCAGCGACCGCATCTGCGTGTTCCTGTCGCTGCACCTGCTCGACTTCGCCTCCGACGTGCTGATGATCATCATGACCGGCGTGATCCTGTTTTCGACCAACCCGATGCTTGCCGTCATCACGCTGGTGCCGCTGCCGTTCATCGCCTGGATGATCCACATCGTGCGCGACCGCCTGCGCACCGGCTTCGAAAAGATCGACCGCGTGTGGGGCGAGGTGACCAACGTGCTGGCCGATACGATTCCCGGCATCCGCGTGGTCAAGGCCTTCGCCCAGGAAAAGCGCGAGGCGACGCGCTTTCGCGAAGCGAACAAGCACAACCTTGCCGTCAACGACAAGCTCAACAAGGTGTGGTCGCTGTTTTCGCCGACGGTGTCGTTCCTCACCGAGCTCGGCCTGCTGGTGGTGTGGGTGTTCGGCATCTGGCAGGTGTCGAAGGGCGAGATCACGGTCGGCGTGCTGACCTTGTTCATTTCCTATAGCGGGCGCTTCTACGGCCGTCTCGATTCGATGAGCCGGATCGTGTCGGTCACGCAGAAATCGGCCTCCGCCGCCAAGCGCATCTTCGACATCCTCGACCACGTCTCGAGCGTGCCGGAGCCGGCCAGCCCGGTCAAGCTCGACAAGATCGAAGGGCGCATCGACCTGCGCGAAGTGGGCTTTCGCTACGGCAACCGCGCGGTCAACCGCGGCATCACGCTCAACATCAAGGCCGGCGAATTCGTCGGCCTGGTCGGCCACAGCGGCTCCGGCAAGAGCACGCTGGTGAACCTGATCTGCCGTTTCTATGACGTCTCGGAAGGCGCGATCCTGCTCGACGGCGTCGACATCCGCTCGTTTGCCGTGTCCGACTACCGCCGCAACATCGGCCTGGTGCTGCAGGAGCCGTTCCTGTTCTTCGGCACCATCGCCGAGAACATCGCCTACGGCAAGCCCGGCGCCAGCCGCGAAGACATCATCGCCTCGGCGCGCGCGGCGCATGCGCATGAATTCATCCTGCGCCTGCCGCAGGGCTACGATTCGATGGTCGGCGAGCGCGGCCAGGGCCTGTCCGGCGGCGAGCGCCAGCGCATCTCGATCGCGCGCGCCTTGCTGATCGACCCGCGCATCCTGATCATGGACGAGGCCACCTCGTCGGTCGACTCGGAAACCGAAAAGGAAATCCAGAAGGCGCTCGACAACCTGGTCAAGGGCCGCACCACGATCGCCATCGCGCACCGGCTGTCGACGCTGCACCGGGCCGACCGCCTGGTCGTGCTCGACCGCGGCGTCGTGGTGGAAGAGGGCAGCCACGACGACCTGATGGCGCGCGAGGGCGCCTACCGCCGGCTGTACGAAGCGCAGGCGCGCAACGTCGACACCGACATGGACGACAAGGAAGATTAAGATGGCGACCAGCACATTCGAATTAAGCCGCGACAGCTTCGGCGCCTTGCAGCTGACCACCGACGACGGCCAGCGGCACCAGGGCGTGTCGCCGGTGCGCGCGTTCCCGATCCAGTCGCCCAGCCAGGGCATCTCGCTGGTGCTGCACGACGGCAAGGAAGTGGCGTGGATCGACGACCTGGCCGACCTGCCGCCGGCGATCCGCGCGCTGTTGCAGGAAGAACTGGACGGGCGCGAGTTCATGCCCGAGATCAGCCACATCGCCAGCGTCAGCAGCTATGCCACGCCGTGCACCTGGTTCGTCCGCACCGACCGCGGCGACACCGAATTCGTCCTCAAGGACGAGGGCGACATCCGCCGCATCGGCGACGCCTCGCTGCTGGTGGCGGACAACCACGGCATCCATTTTCTGGTGCGCAACATGTTCACCATCGACAAGCACAGCCGCAAGATCCTCGACCGCTTTCTGTAATCTTTCCAAGGAGTCCGCATGCACTACCTGTTGTGTTACGAGCTGGCGCCCGACTACCTCGAACGGCGCGGCGAGTTCCGCACGCCGCACCTGCAACTGGCGTGGGACGCGCACGCGCGCGGCGAGCTGGTGCTGGCCGGCGCGCTGTCCGACCCGGCCGACCAGGCGATGCTGGTATTCCAGGCTGACGGCCCCGGGCTGGTCGAAGCGTTTGCCAAGTCCGATCCCTACGTCACGCACGGGCTCGTCACGAGCTACCGCGTGCGCCAGTGGAACACGGTGGTGGGCGACCTGGCATTCACGCCCGTCAAGGCCTGATGGCGCAGCGCTGAAATTCGACCTTCCAAAACCGGGGTCAGACCCAGGTTTTGAAATCCAGGTTCTTTCAAAACCTGGGTCTGACCCCGGTTTTAGAACTTTTCCGCGTGCGCCAGTGGAACACGGTGGTGGGCGACCTGGCATTCACCCCGGTCAAGGCCTGATGGCGCAGCGCTGAAATTCGACCTTCCAAAACCTGGGTCTGACCCCGGTTTTGGAACTTTTGGACGGTTTAGGACCGGATGCCGCGGGTGTCCAGCAGCGCGCTCATGCGCCGCCAGTGCGACCCCTTCCAATACACCCGATGGCACATGTCGCAGGTGCTGAACTCCTGATGCAGTGCGCGCACCGACGCCGGCAACCGCGCCAGCACCGCCGCCTTGTCGACGCCGCGCAACGGCGCGTTGCAGTGCAGGCACCGTGAAAACGGCGCCGCATCGTCGCGCAGCCCGAGGCGGTCGATGACTTCGGCAAGTTGTGCGGCCGGGCGCAGCGCATGCACATAGCGCCCGTGCGCGATGCCGCGCCGCTTGAGCAGCTCGCGGTCGCGCGTCAGCACCAGCCGCGCCTCGGCGCCGGCGATCACCTCGATCGTGCCGTCGTCGTAATTGTTGTCGTACAGCGTGTCGAAGCCGGCCATGCGCAGCAGCCGCGCCAGAGCGCCCAGGTGGGCGTCGGCGACGAAACGGCG
Organism: Pseudomonadota bacterium; assembly: GCA_040386255.1. Classification (GTDB taxonomy): domain Bacteria; phylum Pseudomonadota; class Gammaproteobacteria; order Burkholderiales; family Burkholderiaceae_D; genus JAFCUW01. The sequence continues at coordinate 102,645 of JAZKFW010000004.1, read as the reverse complement.
CGGTGTCGTTCCCCGCAGGCGCGCCGGCGCGCCCACCTCCAGCGTCGCCAAGCGCGGATACACCGCCACCCGGTCGCCATCGCACAGCAGCCGGCCGAACGGCGCCGGCTCGCCGTTTACCAGCAGCAGTTCCACCTCGGTATGCGGCACCCCCAGCGCCTCGATCATGTGCTTGGCGCTGGCCGCCTGCGCGCACCGGCTGGCAAACGTCCGCTGGCGCCGCCGCGGCGGCAGGAAATCGTTGAGCTCATCGTAGAAGCGAAAGGTCGCGTTCACCATGGGGGTCTGCCGGGTGTTGTTATTTGGAATAAATGTTGCTCCAATTCAAGCTAAGCGCGCTACCGAACATACTCGCGTTCGCGGAACCGCAATAGTGGTCGCCAAGGGTCGATCACCAGCTTTAGATCGGCCAATCACTTTTTCGATCCGCCGGGTGATCCCGCCTGGTGTTGCACGAGAAGCAACAGCTACCACAAGAAGGAAATACCCCATGAACGCTCTGAAGCGCTATTCCAGCAAACTAATCTGCGCGGTCGGCTTCCTCGCCGCCGCCCTCGTCGCCGGTTGCGGCGGCGGCGGTGACCAGGGCCGCGATCCGATCCTCGGCCTGCCGGCCGCCGACCTCGTCAGCGTCGCCGTGACCCCGGCGACCGCCTCGATCGCCATCGGCGCCACCCAGAAACTGGCCGCCACCGCGGTCTACTCGGACGGTTCCTCGCGCGACGTCACCGTCGGCGCCGTCTGGACTTCGGCCACGCCGGCGGTTGCCACCGTCAACGCCACCGGCCTCGCCGCCGGCGTCAACGCCGGTAACGCCGTCGTCACCGCCGCCTTCAGCGGCAAGAGCGGTTCGTCGACGCTGACGGTGCTGCCGGCGACGCTGCAGTCGATCGCCGTGCTGCCGGCCAACCCATCGATCAACATCGGCGCCTCGCAGCAGTTCGTCGCCATGGGCACGTTCAGCAACAACACCACGCGTGACATCAGCGCGCTGTCGAGCTTCAAGTCGGCCACGCCGACGGTCGCCACCATCGACGCCGCCAGCGGCCTGGCCCGCGGCGTGACGCCGGGCACATCGGTCATCACCGCCACTTCCGGCGCACTGTCGGGCAGCACCACGCTGACCGTCAACCCGGTCACGCTGATGTCGCTGATGCTGACGCCGAAAAACTCGATCCTGCAGGTCGGCGCCACCGGCCAGCTGAGCGCGACCGCGTCGTACTCCGACGGCACCACCGCCGACGTCACCAGCCTGACCACGTTCTCCTCGACCGTCGCGGCCAGCGCCAGCGTCGGCGCCGCCGGCCAGCTGACCGGCCTCGCCGCCGGCACCACCGTCATCAACGCCGGCTACAACGGCAAGACCGACTTCGCCAACGTCACCGTCAGCGCAGTGACGCTGTCGAACATCGTCGTCACCCCGGCCAGCGCCACCGTCGCCATCGGCGGCGCCCAGCAGTACGTCGCCACCGGCACCTATTCGGACAATTCGGTCGCCAACATCACCGCCAGCGTGGCTTGGACTTCGGGCAACAACACGATCGCCACCGTCCTCAACACCGGTGTCGCCACCGGCGTCGCCGCCGGCACCACCAGCATCACCGCCACGTCGGGCCTGAAAAGCGGCACCGCTTCGCTGACCGTCAACGCCGCCGCCGCGCCTGCGCCAACCGGCAGCGTCAGCCTAGGCCGCGCCGCCAGCTTCGCCGTGCTGGCCGGCACCGCGCTGACCAACAATTCGGGCGGCACCACCTTGATTACCGGCGACGTCGGTTCGCCGTCGCAAACGACCGACCCGACGATCGCCGGCCCTTACACCAACTACAAGTCGGGCGCACCGCTCGACAACGCGCTCAATGACCTGCAACTTGCCATTACCGACGCCAACAGCCGTACCTGCGACGTCGATTCCGCCAGCGGCATCGACCTCGGCGGCGCCACGCTGAGCCCGGGCGTGTACTGCTACGCCGGCGCCATCAGCGTCACCGGCACGCTGACCCTGAACGGTCCAGGCGTGTACATCTTCCGCACCAAGAGCACGCTGAACACGACCGCCAATTCGATCGTCTCGCTGCTCGGCGGCGCCAGCGCCGACAACCTCACCTGGGTGCCGGTTGGCCCGACCACGCTGGGCGCCAACAGCGTGTTCAAGGGTTCGATCCTGGGCCAAGCTGCCGCCATCACGGTCGGCGACAACACCACGCTGCTCAATGGCCGCGTGCTGTCGGCCGCCGCAGTCACCCTGCGCAACAACCAGATCGCCAAGTAATCACCCATCGAACCCGGAGAATCCTATGAAACTAGCTAACAAACTGGGCGCGCTGACAGCGCTAGCCTGCGCCATCCTGGCCGGCCATGCCTCGGCGGGTGAAGACACCTTCGTCAACCCGGACTGGGCCAACAGCGCCTGGTACATCGGCGCCGGCATCGGCCAGTCGCGCGCCAGCATCGACGACGCGCGCCTGATCCGCAGCCTGACCGCCAACGGCGCTTCGCTGACCGGCTTCACCGCCGACGAGCGCGGCGTCGGCGGCAAGCTGTATGTCGGCAAGCAGCTGAACCAGTATCTCGCCATCGAGGCCGGCCTGTTCGACCTCGGCAAGTTCGGCTTCAACTCGACCACGTCCGGCAACGGCGTGCTGAACGGCGAAGTGGGCTTTCGCGGCGTCAACCTCGACCTGGTGGCCCAGCTGCCGCTGTCGCAGCGCTTCTCGGTGTATGCCCGCGCCGGCATGAACTACGCCAAGGCCAGCCCGCACTTCAGCGGCAACCGCCTGTTCGCGGTGACCAACCCGAACCCGAGCGAGCGCAAGCTCAATGCCAAGGCCGGCCTCGGCCTGGAGTACAAGTTCAGCGAAGCGCTGGCGGTGCGCGCCGAAGTCGAGCGCTATCGCGTCAACGACGCCGTCGGCAACCGTGGCGACGTCGACCTGGCCTCGGTCAACCTGGTCTACAAGCTGGGCCGCCCGGCCGCGCGCGCCGTCGTCTACACGCCGCCGCCAGTGGCCGCGCCGCTGCCGCCGCCGCGCGTGATCGAAACGCCGGCGCCGGCGCCGCAGCCGCAGCCGGTTTCCGAGAAGGTGTCGTTTTCCGCCGAATCGCTGTTCGATTTCGACAAGGCGATCGTCAAGGCCGACGGCAAGGCCGCGCTCGATGGCTTGATGGCCAACCTGCAGGGCATGAATACCGAAGCGATCGTCACCGTCGGCCATACCGATTCGATCGGCACCGACGACTACAACGCCAGGTTGTCGCTGCGCCGCGCCGAAGCGGTCAAGGCCTATCTGGTGGCAAAAGGCGTCGACGCCAAGCGCGTGTTCGTCGAAGGCAAGGGCGAGTCGCAGCCGGTCGCCGACAACAAGACTGCCGAAGGACGCGCCAAGAATCGCCGCGTGACCGTCGAAGTGGTCGGTACCCGCACGACAACAAAGTAAGACGGTGTTCGACCCTGGACGCACAATTGCCAACATTATCTGTTGTTCGCCTGCCACAAATTCCATGCAATTGGAATGCTATGAGTGTTAGCGAACAGAGTAGATAGTGTGAAACGGCAATAGTAGAGTCCAAGGTCGAAACACAAAACGCTACGACCGCACAGTTTCCCGGGTGCCTCACCATATAGATGGCGAACGGGAAGAAATTCAGGCTAAACCTACTATTAACAACATTACAACGGACCCAAAAAAATGAAACTCGCTAAAAAACTGTTCTCCCTGACCGCCATCGCCGCCGCCGTCCTGTCCGGCCAAGTCGCTACCGCTGCCGATACCGATTTCGTCAATCCTGATTGGGCCAACACCGCTTCGTACATCGGCCTGGGCGTAGGACAGTCGCGCGCTTACCTGAACAACAACGACCTGTACAGCCTGCTGGCCCGCACCGGCACCATCAACAGCTTCTCGGAAGACCACAAAGGCGTAGGCGGCAAGCTGATCGCTGGTAAGCAGTTGAACCGCAACCTGGCCGTTGAATTCGCTTACTTCGACCTCGGCAAGTTCAGCTACACCGCCGGTACCGTCAACGGCGGCCGTCTGAATCGTAACGTCGGCGTCCGCGGCGGCAGCCTGGACCTGGTCGGCATGTTGCCGCTGACCGAGCGCTTCTCGGTCCTCGGCCGTGTCGGCGGTACCTACGCCATGGTCCGTGACGACTACACCGGCAACCGCCTGCCTGCTGGCGAAGAGCTGCGCAACAAGTCGTTCCAGGCCAAGGCCGGCCTGGGCCTGGAATACAAATTCAGCGAAGCGCTGGCTGTTCGCGGCGAAGTCGAGCGCTATCGCATCAAGGATGGCCGTGAGCACCGCGGTGACGTCAACATGGCTTCGGTCAGCCTGATCTACAAGATGGGCCGCCCAGTTGCAGCGCCAGTGGTCTACACCCCGCCGCCAGTGGCCGAGCCAATGCCAGCACCGCGCGTGATCGAAGCGCCGGCACCGGCACCAGCGCCAGCACCAGTGGCAGTGTCCGAGAAGGTCTCGTTCTCCGCCGAGTCGCTGTTTGACTTCGACAAGTCGATCGTCAAGGCCGACGGCAAGGCAGCACTCGATGGCCTGGTCGCTAACCTGGCTGGCATGAACACCGAAGCGATCGTCACCGTCGGCCACACCGACTCGATCGGCACCGATGCTTACAACCAGAAGCTGTCGCTGCGTCGCGCCGAAGCCGTCAAGGCTTACCTGGTATCGAAAGGTATCGAAGCATCGCGCGTCTACGTTGAAGGCAAGGGCGAGTCCCAGCCAGTCGCTGACAACAAGACCGCAGCTGGCCGCGCCAAGAACCGTCGCGTGACGGTTGAAGTAGTCGGCAGCCGCACCGTAACGCGTTAATTTCAAGCGTTCCCTCTAAAAGCCGCCCGGTGCAAGCCGGGCGGCTTTTTTGCGTTCTGGCGTCCGCTTTCGGTGTGTGAGCGCACGGTTTGCATTCGCCTGCAGAGGTCTAATACGCTATCGATTTCAGGCCGTGGAGACAGGATGCGTAACAAGAACGACGGGCCGCCGACAGGTTTCGTGCGGGTGAGCGGGGCGCGCGAACATAACCTCAAGAACGTCAGCCTCGATATTCCGCGCGACGCGCTGGTGGTGTTTACCGGCGTCTCCGGTTCCGGCAAGTCCTCGCTCGCCTTCGGTACGCTGTACGCGGAAGCGCAGCGGCGCTATCTCGAATCGGTGTCGCCCTACGCGCGCCGGCTGTTCCACCAGATGCCGGTGCCCGAGGTCGACGACATCGTCGGCCTGCCGCCCGCCGTCGCCCTGCAGCAGCAGCGCGGCTCGCCCACCACCCGTTCGTCGGTGGGCAGCGTCAGCACCTTGTCCAATTCCCTGCGCATGCTGTATTCGCGCGCCGGCGACTATCCCGCCGGCCAGCCGCTGCTGTACGCCGAATCGTTTTCGCCGAATACGCCCGAAGGCGCCTGCCCGCAATGCCATGGCCTCGGCCGCGTCTACCAGGTCACCGAGCAGTCGATGGTGCCGGACGACAGCCTCACCATCCGCGAGCGCGCCGTCGCCGCCTGGCCGCCGGCCTGGCATGGTCAGAACCTGCGCGACATCCTCACCACGCTCGGCTACGACGTCGACACGCCGTGGCGCGACCTGCCCAGGAAGGACCGCGACTGGATCCTCTACACCGACGAACAGCCGACCGTTCCCGTGTACGCCGGCTTCACGCCGCAGGAAGTCAAGCAGGCCTTGAAGCGCAAGGAGACGCCGAGCTACCAGGGCACCTTCACCGGCGCGCGCAAGTATGTGCTGCAGACCTTCGCCAACACCGAAAGCGCGTCGATGAAAAAGCGCGTCGCGCGCTACATGGTCAGCGCCGAATGCCCGCAGTGCGAAGGCAAGCGGCTGCGGCGCGAATCGCTGTCGGTCAAGTTCGCCGGCTACGACATCGCCGACATCTCGCACCTGCCGCTCGAACGGCTGGCGCAGATCCTGCGCCCGTTCGCCGACGGCAGCGCGCCGCGCAACGCCAGGGACGCCAAAGCCCATCCCGAAAAAATCATGGTCACCCGGCGCATCGCCGAAGACGTCGTGGCGCGCCTGAAGGTGCTGCTCGACCTCGGCCTCGGCTACCTCGCGCTCGAACGCAGCACGCCGACGCTGTCGCCGGGCGAATTGCAGCGGCTGCGCCTGGCCACCCAGGTCCGTTCCAGCCTGTTCGGCGTCGTCTATGTGCTCGACGAACCGTCGGCCGGCCTGCATCCGGCCGACACCGAGTCGCTGTTGACCGCGCTGGCGCAGCTGAAGGCGGCCGGCAATTCGCTGTTCGTGGTCGAACACGCGCTCGACGTCATCCGCCACGCCGACTGGATTGTCGACGTCGGCCCCGACGCCGGCGAAAAAGGCGGCCACGTTCTCTATAGCGGCCCGCCGGCCGGCCTCAATCACGTCGAAAACTCGCACACCCGGCGCTTCCTGTTCGCCGCCGAAAAGCCGCCGCAGCGCGCGCCGCGCGCGCCCGCCGACTGGCTCAAGCTCGAAGGCGTCACCCGCAACAACCTGCACGGCCTGACAGCGCAGTTTCCGCTCGGCGTGCTGACCGCCGTGACCGGCGTGTCCGGCTCGGGCAAGTCGACGCTGGTGAGCCAGGTGCTGGTGGAACTGGTGGCTGCCGGCCTCGGACACGCGCTCGAAGCGGAGGTGGAAGAGGGCGATGAACTCGAGCAGGGCGCCGCCGCCGCGCCGCTCGAAGGGCGCATCGTGCACGGCCTGGCCGGCATCAAGCGGCTGGTGCGGGTCGACCAGCGGCCGATCGGGCGCACGCCGCGCTCCAACCTGGCCACCTACACCGGCCTGTTCGACCATGTGCGCAAGCTGTTCGCGGCCACCAAAATGGCGCGCGCGCGCCGCTACGACGCCGGCCGCTTTTCGTTCAACGTCGCCAAGGGCCGCTGCGAGCATTGCGACGGCGAGGGCTTCGTCATGGTCGAACTGTTGTTCCTGCCGAGCGTGTACGCGCCGTGCCCGACCTGCGAGGGCGCGCGCTACAACGCCAAGACGCTGGAAGTGCGCTACCAGGACAAGAACATCGCCGAGGTGCTGGCGATGACGGTCGACGCCGCCGCCGAATTCTTCGCCGCCGAGGCGCAGGTGGCGCGCTCGCTGGAGATGCTGCGCGAAGTGGGGCTCGGCTACCTGCGCCTCGGCCAGCCGGCCACCGAGCTGTCCGGCGGCGAGGCGCAGCGCATCAAGCTGGCCACCGAACTGCAGCGCGCCGCGCGCGGCAACCTGCTGTACGTGCTGGACGAGCCGACCACCGGCCTGCATCCGGCCGACGTCGAAAAACTCATCGTCCAGCTCGACCGCCTGGTCGAAGCCGGCAATACCGTCATCGTCGTCGAACACACGATGCGCGTGGTCGCCGCCTGCGACTGGGTCATCGACATCGGCCCGGACGCCGGCGAGGCCGGCGGCACCATCGTCGCCGCCGGCCCGCCGCGCGAGGTGGCCGGCGCCAAGGGTAGCCGCACCGCACCCTATTTGCGCCGGTATTTTCACCAGGCGTGATGCAAGTAAGCATCCGTGCAAGCTGCCAACTACGTTAAACTAGAGGGATTTTGTTAACAGACCAGGTAATCACAGGCGATGATCGATAACACCCAGTTCAGGCGCATCCTCTCCCGCAACGTCGCCATGCCGCTCGGCGTGGGTTTTCTCAGCGCAGTGGTGTTTGTCGCCATCGTCGTCTATCTGATCAATGTCCTCAACTGGGTGGAACACTCCCAGCGCGTCATCGGCGACGCCAACCAGGTCAGCAGGCTGTCGGCCGACATGGAAGCGGGCATGCGCGGCTACCTGCTCAGTGGCGACCCTGCCTTCCTCACCCCATATCAGGCGGCCAAACCGCGCATCGAAGCGGAACTGCAAGCGATGCTGGAGGAGGTGAACGACAATCCCCAGCAGGCTGCACGACTGCGCAAGATCCAGTCTGCCCAGAAGCTGTGGGAAGAATTCGCCATTGAGGCGATTGAATTGCGCCGCAACAATGGCGACTACGTCGCGCTCGTCAGGGGCGGGCGCGGCAAGTCGCTCACTGACGAAGTGCGCCTGCAGTTCGCCGGCTTCCTCGCTGCCGAAGAGAAATTGTTGTCGGCGCGCAATGAAGAGGCGAAGAGCACGACGCGCTGGGCGGTGATTCTGTTTCTGTTGTTCAAATTCGGCGTCTCGGGCATGCTCGCCTTCTTCGGCCGGCGTGACCTGGTCGGCCTGTCGACGTCGTACACGACGGCGATGGAGCAGCAGCGCGCTCATACCGAATTGCTCGAAGACCAGGGCTGGCTGCGCACCGGCCAGTCCGAACTGGCGATGAAGATGTCCGGCCACCACGCGATGGCGCAGATGACCCAGGCCACGCTCGACCATGTTGCGCGCTACCTTGACGGCATGGTGGCGGCGCTGTACGTGCGCGAAGACGGCGGCGCGCTGCGCCGCGTGGCCACCTACGGTTTCAGCGAATCCTGGGCCGGCCAGCAGCAGGTGTTCAAGCCGGGCGAATCGCTGCTCGGCCAGGCCGTGCGCGAAGACCGCGCGATCGTCGTCGACGATCTGCCGGCCGACTACATCAAGGTGTCGTCGGGCCTTGGCCGCAGCGCCCCGCGCCAGTTGCTGGTGGCGCCGTTCCGCAACGAGGGCGACATCAACGGCGTCATCGAGATCGGCTTCCTGCACCCGGTCGAAAAGCGCGACCTCGACTTCCTCGAGCTGGTCGGCGACGGCATCGGCGCCGGCGTCGCCGCGGCGAAATACCGCCAGCGCCTGCAGGAATCGCTGGCCGAGACGCAGCAGCTCAACGAGGAGCTGCAGGTCCAGCAGGAAGAGCTGCGCACCGCCAACGAGGAACTCGAAGAGCAGTCGCGCGTGCTGGAAGAATCGCGCTCGAACCTGGAAAACCAGCAGGCCGAACTGGAGCAGACCAACGACCAGCTGTCCGAGCAGGCGCTCAGCCTCGACGCCAAGAACGTCGCCCTCAACGAAGCCCAGGACCAGCTGCGCCAGCGCGCGCTCGACCTCGAACGGGCCAGCCGCTACAAGTCCGAGTTCCTGGCCAACATGTCGCACGAGCTGCGCACTCCGCTCAACAGTTCCCTGATCCTCGCCAAGCTGCTGTCGGACAACACCAACGGCAATCTCAGCGACGAACAGGTGCGCTTCGCCCAGACCATCTATTCCGCCGGCAACGACCTGCTACACCTGATCAACGACATCCTCGACATCTCCAAGGTCGAAGCCGGCAAGCTCGAACTGGTGCTCGAATCGCTGCCGCTGCGCCGCGTGGTCGAGAACCTGGCGATGACGTTCGAGCCGATGGCGCTGCAAAAGCAGCTGACCTTCACCGTGCAGGTCGATCCGTCGGTGCCGGCGACGGTCTGGACCGACCGCCAGCGGCTCGAGCAGATCCTCAAGAACCTGTTGTCGAACGCGGTCAAGTTTACCGACAGCGGCGCCGTGTCGCTCAAGGTCAGCAGCAGCCCGGGCGGGCCGGTCCGCTTCGACATCCAGGATTCCGGCATCGGCATCGCCGCCGAACAGCAGCAGAAGATCTTCGACGCCTTCCACCAGGCCGACGGCACCACCAGCCGCCGCTTCGGCGGCACCGGCCTCGGGCTGTCGATTTCGCGCGACCTCAGTGCGCTGCTGGGCGGCGAAATCAGCGTCGCCAGCGTGCCCGGCACGGGCAGCACCTTCACCCTGGTCCTGCCGCGCACCTGCCCGGCAGAAGCCGCGCCGGGCGTGGCCGACCTGGCGCCGCCGGCCGCCGTGGCGCCGGCGCCGGCCGCCGCGCCTGCAGCCTTGTCTGCGCCGCAGCCGGCCGGCGCCAGCTTCGACGACGACCGCGCCACGCCGGTGCAAGATGCCACCCGCTCGGTGCTGGTGATCGAGGACGATCCGTCCTTTGCCTCCATCCTCTACCAGCTGGCGCGCGAAATGGGCTACCGCTGCCTGGTCGGCCTGACCGGCGCCGAGGGCCTGCAACTGGCGACGCAGCACATGCCGGACGCGATCCTGCTCGACATGCGCCTGCCGGACCGCTCCGGCCTGTCGGTGCTGCAGCTGCTGAAGGACAATCCGCAGACACGCCACATCCCGGTGCACGTCGTGTCGAGCAACGACAACGGCGGCGAAGCGCTCAGCCTCGGCGCCATCGGTTATGCGCTCAAGCCGACCAGCCGCCAGGACCTCGAACAGGTATTCCACAAGCTCGAGGAAAAATTCACCCAGAAGATCAAGCGCATCCTGCTGGTCGAGGACGACGTTCGCCAGCGCGAAAGCGTGGTCGCGCTGATTGCCGACAGCGACGTCGAGATCGCCGCCGTCGGCTCCGGCGAGGAGGCGCTGGCGCTGCTGCGCACCGAGGTGTTCGACTGCATGATCATCGACCTCAAGCTGCCCGACATGCAGGGCGACGAACTGCTCGAGCGCATGTCGGCCGAAGACCTGTGCTCGTTCCCGCCGGTGATCGTCTACACCGGCCGCAACCTGACGCGCGCCGAGGAACACGATCTGCTGAAGTATTCGCGCTCGATCATCATCAAGGGCGCCCGTTCGCCCGAACGCCTGCTCGACGAAGTGACGCTGTTCCTGCACAAGGTCGAGGCCAAGCTGTCGACCGAACGCCAGGGCATGCTGAAAACCGTGCGCGGGCGCGACCGCGTGTTCGAGGGCCGCACCATCCTGCTGGTCGACGACGACGTGCGCAACGTGTTCGCCCTCACCAGCGCGCTCGAGCAGCGCGGCGCCAGGGTCGAAATCGGCCGCAACGGCTTCGAGGCGATCAGCAAGCTCGATGAAGTGGCGGCGATCGACCTGGTGCTGATGGATATCATGATGCCGGGTATGGACGGCCTGGAGGCGATGCGCCGCATCCGCGCCGACGGCCGCTACCCGCGCCTGCCGATCATCGCCATCACCGCCAAGGCGATGAAGGACGACCAGGAGCAGTGCCTCGCCGCCGGCGCCAGCGACTACCTGGCCAAGCCGATCGACCTGACGCGCCTGTATTCGCTGCTGCGCGTATGGATGCCTAACCTGGACCGCATTTGAAACCGCAACTGCCCGCCGCCGACATCGAACTGCGCATGCTGATCGAGGCCGTCTACCTCCAGTACAACTACGATTTCCGCGATTACACCGGGGCGTCGCAGAAGCGCCGCGTGCTGCATGCGCTCCACGAGATGGACTGCGACAGCATCTCGGCGCTGCAGGCGCGCGTGATGCACGACCCGGCCGCCTTCTCGCAGCTGCTGCAGTACCTGACCATTCCGGTCACCGAGATGTTCCGCGACCCGACGTTTTACGCCGCGCTGCGCGAACACGTGGTGCCGATCCTGAAGACCTATCCGTCGCTGAAGATCTGGATCGCCGGCTGCAGCACTGGCCAGGAAGTGTATTCGATGGCGATCCTGCTGCGCGAGGAAGGCCTGCTCGATCGCGCCATCGTCTACGCCACCGACATCAATCCGCAGTCGCTGGAAACGGCCAGGCGCGGCGTGTTCCCGATCGATCAGATGCAGCTCTACACCGAGAACTACCAGGCCGCCGGCGGCAAGCGCGCTTTTTCCGACTACTACACGGCGGCCTACGGCGGCGCCCTGTTCGACAAGACGCTGGTCGAGAACGTCACCTTCGCCGACCACAGCCTGTCGACCGACAGCGTGTTCGCCGAGACCCACCTGATCAGCTGCCGCAACGTCATGATCTACTTTAACAAGCGCCTGCAGGACCGCGTGTTCGGCCTGTTCCACGAGTCGCTGTGCCACCGCGGCTTCCTCGCGCTCGGCAGCAAGGAGAGCATCGAGTTCTCCGCCTACGGCGGCAAGTTCGAACCGCTCGCCAAGCGCGACCGGGTCTACCGCAAGCTGGCCGCATGAGCGCTCCGTTGCCGACCTGGTTCACGCCCGCACTGGCCGCGCGCGAGTGGCAGGCGATCATCGTCGCCGGCTCGGCCGGCGGCGTCGACGCCCTGCTGCAGGTGCTGCCCGGCCTGCCGGCGCAATTGCAGGCGCCGGTGGTGTGCATGCTGCACCTGCCGGCCAACCGCGACAGCCGCCTGGCCGAACTGTTCGCCGCGCGCCTGACGATGCCGGTGCTGGAAGCGGCCGACAAGCAGCCGCTCGAGCCGGGCGTCGTCTATTTCGCCGGCGCCGGCTACCACCTGTCGATCGAGGACGACCGCACCTTCTCGCTCAGCTGCGAGGCGCCGGTGCACTTCGCCCGGCCCGCCATCGACGTGCTGCTCAGTTCGGCGGCCGACGTCTATGGCGCCGGCCTGGCCGCCATCCTGCTGACCGGCGCCAACCAAGACGGCGCCGACGGCATGGCGCAGGTGCACGCGCGCGGCGGCCTGACCGTGGTGCAGGATCCGGCCGAGGCCCAGGTGGCGACCATGCCGCAGCGCGCCATCGACGTCGACCGGCCCGACCTGGTGCTGCCGCTGGCCGCGATCCGTCAATTACTGCAGTTGTTGGGGGAGAAAAAATGACGTCCCAAGTGCTGAGCAAAGTCCTCATCGTCGATGACCTCGCCGACAACCTGCAGGCGCTCGACGCCCTGATCCGCCACGAGCAGCGCATCGTGTTCCACGCCGGCTCCGGCGAACAGGCGCTGCAGCTGCTGCTCGAACACGAGTTCGCGCTCGCCATCCTCGACGTCCAGATGCCTGGCATGGACGGCTTCGAGCTGGCCGAACTGATGCGCGGCACCGAGCGCACCCGCCACATCCCGATCGTCTTCACCAGCGCCGCCGGGCGCGAACTCAATTACGCCTTCAAGGGCTACGAGACCGGCGCCGTCGACTTCCTCTACAAGCCGATCGACAGCGACGCCGTGCGCAGCAAGGTCAACGTCTTCGTCGCCCTCGACCAGCAGCGCCATGAAGGCCGCCGCCAGGTCGCCGCCCTCGAGCAAAGCCGCATGGAACAGCAGCAGTTGCTGGAAGAACTGCACGTCACCCAGGCCGAGCTGCAGCGCTCGCTGCGCATGCGCGACGACTTCATGTCGCTGGTGGCGCACGAACTGCGCACCCCGCTCAACACGCTGTTTCTCGAAAGCCAGATGCGCACCTTGCAGCTGCAGCGGGGCAACTTCACCGCGCTCGGTCCGGACCGCCTGCCGGCCATGGTTGCGCGCGACCAGCGCCAGATCCAGTCGATGATCCGGCTGATCGACGACATGCTCGACGTCTCGCGCATCCGCAGCGGCAGCCTGTCGATCCGGCCGACCCCGTTCGAGCTGATGGGCTTGCTCGAACGGGTCGCCAGCGACCTGGCGCTGCAGGCCACCGGCTACGGCAGCCGGCTCAATCTGCACCCGCATCCGCCGGTGGCCGGCTGCTGGGACGAGTCGCGCATCGAGCAGGTGATCATCAACCTGCTGACCAACGCCTTGCGCTACGGCGGCGGCTCGCCGGTCGAGATCATCGTCGGCGTCGACGGCCACGAAGTGCGCATCGACGTCGTCGACGGCGGCATCGGCATCGCCCCGGAAGACCAGCAGCGCATCTTCGAGCCGTTCGAGCGCGGCAACGCCAAGGGCGAGGTCAAGGGACTCGGCCTCGGCCTGGCCATTTCGCTGCAGCTGGCCGAAGCGCACGGCGGCCGCCTGTTCGTCGCCAGCGACGGCAAGACCGGCTCGACCTTCACGCTGGTGTTGCCGCTCGGCGCAGCGTAAATGCTATCGCGCGCCTAGATAAATACTATTTCAGTTGTGATACCAATAGTCCTATACTAGTCAACTGCTTCGATCACTCTCAACAAGGAAACTGAACAATGAAAACAGTCGGCGATAAATTAGATGCATTCAAGGTCACTGCTGCCAAGCCAGGCTTCAACGCACACGAAGAAAACGGCGTCTCGGCGTTCGAAGAGATCACCGAATCGTCGTTCCCGGGCAAGTGGAAAATCATCTACTTCTACCCGAAGGATTTCACCTTCGTCTGCCCGACCGAAATCGTCGAGTTCGGCAAGATCGCCAACGACCTGGCCGACCGCGATGCGGTCCTGATGGGCGGCTCGACCGACAACGAATTCTCGAAACTGGCATGGCGCCGTGAGCACCCTGACCTGAAGAGCCTGAACCACTACTCGTTCGGCGATTCGCGCGGCGACCTGGTCGACATGCTCGGCGTACGCGACAAGGAAGCCGGCGTTGCCCTGCGCGCCACTTTCATCGTCGATCCGGACAACACCATCCAGCACGTATCGGTCAACAACCTGAACGTCGGCCGCAACCCGTCGGAAATCCTGCGCATCCTCGACGGCCTGCAGACCGACGAGCTGTGCCCATGCAACCGCGCACTCGGCGGCAACACGCTGTAAGCGCTTCGCACCCAACCCGCTTCGGCGGGTTTTAAAAACCTGACACGATAGGATTTATAAATGGATTTCCTGAATTCGATTAAAGAATTGATCCCGGACTACGCCAAGGACATCCGCCTCAACATCGACGGCACCATCGCCCGCTCAAGCCTGGAAGGCAGCGATGCGGTCGGCGTCGCGCTGGCGGCGGCGTTCGCGGCGAAAAGCCGCAAGATCATCGATATCATCAGCGCCAGCGGCGCCTTGTCGGAAGCGGAGAAGAATGCGGCGATGACCGCGGCGGCCCTGATGGGCATGAACAACGCCTGGTACCCGTATGTCGACATGACCGAAGATGCTGATCTGAAGAGCCAGCCGGCCCAGTTGCGGATGAATGCTTATGCCACCAACGGCGGTGTCGACAAGCGGCGCTTCGAGATGTACGCGCTGTCGGCCTCGATCATCGGCAAGTGCCATTTCTGCATCAAGTCGCATTTCGACCTGCTGAAGAAGGAAGGCATGTCGTCGGCGCAGTTGCGCGACGTCGGCCGGATCGCGGCGGTGGTCAATGCGGCGTCGCAGGTGATCGCGGCGTCGAACTGAACCGTGCAGCGGTGCTGCCGATTAATGGATGAACAGGGCGGCGCCGCGCAGCAGGTCGGTGGTGCAGACGACGTAAGCGGAGGCTCCGGCCAGCGCCATTTGGATCGTGGTCCAGGTAACGTGAATTTTGCTGATCATGATGGAGCTCCTGAAGATCTGTTAGTGGTGTGTTCGGTATGACTACATCTTATGTCCTGACGAGCACGCCAGGCATCGGCCAAGTGTCCGCCGACATGTAGGACAAGCGCTTAAGAACTTGTACTCCCAGCAACGACAGACCGGAAGAGCCTCTCCTACGTGGGATGTAGGCCGCGTCCTATGGAAAATTCGTACCGTGCGTAATAAAGTTGTGTCATGACTAAACATGACCCCCAACTGATGCATCAAGGCCAGCGCGCCGTGCGCCGCAACGCCATCTCCAGACTGCTGCGTACCGTGTTCGGCATGGAACGCCTGCGCGATGGCCAGCAACGGGTCATCGACAGCGTTCTCGACGGTAAAGACACGCTGGCGATCATGCCCACCGGCAGCGGCAAATCGCTGTGCTACCAGATTCCCGCGAAGATGATCAACGGCACCACGGTCGTCGTTTCGCCGCTGATCTCGCTGATGAAGGACCAGCTCGAAAAGCTCGCATCGATGGGCATCCGCGCCGCGCAGCTCAACAGCACGCTGTCGGCCGACGAGCAGCATGCCGCGCTCGAAGGCATCCGCGACCGCTCGCACGAAATCGTCTTCTGCACCCCCGAGCGGCTCGCCCAGCCCGACTTCATCGCCGTGCTGCGCGAGGTCGACATCGCGCTGGTGGTCATCGACGAGGCCCATTGCATCTCCCAGTGGGGCCACGACTTCCGTCCCGCCTACCTCGAGATGGCGGCGTCGATCGAGGCGCTCGGCCGCCCGCCGGTGCTGGCGCTGACCGCCACCGCCACCGACGACGTCGTCGAAGACATCGCCAGGCAGCTAGGCCGGCCGCGCCTGAACGTCATCAACACCGGCATCTACCGTCCCAACCTGCACTACAGCGTCGTCCAGGTGGTCAACGCGCGTGAAAAAGTCGGCGCCGCGCTGCGCATCGTGCGCGACTCCAACGGCTTCGGCATCATCTACGCCGCCACCGTCAAGGCGGCCGAGGAGATGCACGAGGCGCTGCTGGAGGCCGGCGAAAGCGCCACCATTTACCACGGCAAGCTGCCGGCGCGCGAGCGCAAGGCCAACCAGGACCTGTTCATGGAAGGCGAGCGCCGCGTGATGGTCGCCACCAACGCCTTCGGCATGGGCATCGACAAGCCCGACACCCGCTTCGTGATCCACCTGCAGGTGCCGGCCAACCTCGAAGCCTATTACCAGGAGTCGGGCCGCGCCGGCCGCGACGGCCAGGACGCCTGGTGCACGCTGCTGTTCCTGCAGGACGACAAGCGCGTGCAGCAGTTCTTCCTGGTCAAGCACTATCCCACCGCGGTCGAGCTCAACGCGGTGTACCAGGCGGTGGTTGGCCTGCTCGGCGACGCAGCCGTCACCTTCGACCGCATCGATGCCGCCGTCGAGGAAATCGCCTCCAGCAAGATCAAGATCTGCCTCAAGCTGCTCAAGGACGGCTGCCTGCTGCGCCAGAACCGCGCCTTGGCCTACGTGCTGGCCAAGGCGGCGCCCAGCGACGCGCTTTTCGACGAGCTGGCGCAGGTGTATGCGCGCAAGCAGGAACGCGACCGCGAAGCGCTCGAGCAGATGGTCGGGTACGCCGTCAGCGGCTTTTGCCGCTGGAAGGTGATGCTCGATTATTTTGCCGATGCCGTGCCCGGCTTCGAGAAGTGCTGCCGCTGCGATAACTGCCTGAACCCGCCGGCCGCGCTCGAGCTGCCCGCGATCCGCGACGACGAATTCGACCGCGAGGTCGAGGCGCCGACGCCGCCGCCGCTGTTCGAGATCGGCGCCTCGGTGCGCGTACCGAAGTACGACGTCGGCGTGGTCCAGGCCGTGGCCGGCGAAGAAATCACCATCGAGTTCCCGGACCAGTCGAGCCGGACCTTCATGGCGGACTTCGTGGCCCCGGCCTGAGGGGGCGTACATGGGAGACATGGTGGTGGTCCGCAAGGAGGGCCTGTATTGCGTGCCCGGGCAGTTCTACATCGACCCGTGGCGCCCGGTCGACCGGGCGGTGATCACCCACGCCCACGGCGATCACGCCCGCGTGGGGCACGGCCATTACCTGTCGGCGGCCAGCGGGGTCGGCATCCTCAAGTCGCGGCTCGGCCAGGATATCCATATCGACGGCATCGAATACGGCGACGGCGTCGAGCACAACGGCGTGAAGATCTCGCTGCATCCGGCCGGCCACGTGCTCGGCTCGGCCCAGGTGCGCATGGAGCACAAGGGCGAAGTGTGGGTGGCGTCGGGCGACTACAAGGTCGAGCCGGACCGCACCTGCGCGCCGTTCGAGCCGGTGCGCTGCGACACCTTCATCACCGAATCGACCTTCGGCCTGCCGATCTACCGCTGGGACAGCGAGCAGTCGATCTTCGACGACATCAACGGCTGGTGGCGCAAGAACGCCGCCGAAGGGCGCTGCAGCGTGGTATTCGCCTACTCGTTCGGCAAGGCCCAGCGCATCCTGTCCGGGCTCGATCCGACCATCGGCCCGATCATCTGCCATGGCGCCGCCGAACCGCTGAACCGCGTCTACCGCGAAGGCGGCGTCGATCTGCCGCCGACCAGATTGGTGACCGACGTCGACAAGGCGGCCTTGAAAACGGCGATCGTGATCGCGCCGCCGTCGGCCGCCGGCTCGCCGTGGATGAAGCGCTTCGGCGACTACAGCGACGCCTTTGCCAGCGGCTGGATGCAGCTGCGCGGCGCGCGCCGCCGGCGCGGCGTCGACCGCGGCTTCGTGCTGTCCGATCATGCCGACTGGCCCGGCCTGATGACCGCCATCCGCGCCACCGAGGCGCCGCGCGTGATCGTCACCCACGGCTCGATTCCCGTCATGGTGCGCTGGCTGCGCCAGGTCGGCCTGGACGCCTCCGGCTTCGAGACCGAATACGGCGACGACGAGGCGGATGTCGAAGCTGCCGAAGCGCCGCCGGCCAGTCCCGAGGCGAGCGATGCGTGAATTCGCCCGCCTGTTCGCCGAGCTCGACGAAACCACCGCCACCAACCGCAAGCTCGAGGCGCTGCAGGCCTACTTCAGCAGCGCCGCGCCGGAGAATGCCGCGTGGGCGGTCTACTTCCTTGCCGGCGGCAAGCCGCGCCAGGCCGTGCCGACCAAGCTGCTGCGCCAGTACGCGGTCGACTACGCACAGCTCGACGAATGGCTGTTCGAGGAGTCCTATCAGGCCGTCGGCGACCTTGCCGAAACCATCGCCCACATCCTGCCGCCACCCGAGCGCCAGAGCGACATCGGGCTGGCCGAGTGGATGCAGGAGCGCATCGGGCCCTTGCGCGGCGCCGATCCTGCCGCCATCCGCGAGGCGCTGTTCTCGTTCTGGAACGAGCTCGATACGCGCGAGCGCTTCCTGCTCACCAAGCTGATTGGCGGCGGCTTTCGCGTCGGCGTCTCGAAGCTGCTGGTGACGCGGGCGCTGTCGGCCATCGCCGCGGTCGATTCCAAGCTGATCGCCCAGCGGCTGATGGGGTGGACCGACGGCAGCGTGCGTCCCACCGCGGCCGGCTTCCTGCAGCTGATCGCCGCCCAGTCCGACGAGGAGCACAAGCTGCGCGGCGGCCAGCCGTATCCATTTTTTCTGGCGCACCAGCTGCAAGGCGAGCCGGCCGCGCTGGGCGAGCTGGCAGACTGGCAGGTCGAGTGGAAGTACGACGGCATCCGCGCCCAGCTGGTACGGCGCGGCGGCCAGAACTACCTATGGTCGCGCGGCGAAGACCTGATCACCGAACGCTTCCCCGAACTGGCGGCGCTGCGCCTGCCGGAAGGCACGGTGGTCGACGGCGAAATCCTGATCTGGAACGACAACGTGCCGGCGCCGTTCGCCGACCTGCAAAAGCGCATCGGCCGCAAGACCTTGTCGGCCAAGCTGCTGACCGAACTGCCCGCGGTGCTGGTCGCCTACGATCTGCTTGAAGAAGGCGACGTCGACCTGCGCGCGGTGCCCCAGCGCGAGCGCCGCAACCTGCTGGAGAAGCTGGTCTGCGATGTGGACCAGCAGCAGCTGAGAATCTCGCCGCTGGTGGAGGCGGACGGCTGGAACGAGCTCGCCCAGGTGCGCACCGAGTCGCGCGCGCGCGGCGTCGAAGGGATGATGGTCAAGGCCAGGTCGGCCCAGTACGGCGTCGGCCGCACCAAGGACGTCGGCACCTGGTGGAAGTGGAAGATCGATCCCTACACCATCGATGCGGTGCTGATCTACGCCCAGGCCGGCCACGGCCGCCGCGCTTCGCTTTACACCGATTACACCTTCGCCGTGTGGGACGCCGATGAAGCGGGCGAGCGCAAGCTGGTGCCGTTCGCCAAGGCGTATTCGGGCCTGACCGACGCCGAGATCGCGGTGGTCGACTCGGCCATCCGCAAGACCACGGTGGAAAAGTTCGGCCCGGTGCGCAGCGTGCGTCCGACCATGGTGTTCGAGATCGGCTTCGAAGGGATCGCGCTGTCGAGCCGCCACAAGGCCGGCATCGCCGTGCGCTTCCCACGCATCCTGCGCATGCGCGACGACAAGACCATCGAGGACGCCGATTCGCTCGACACGCTCAAAGGCTTGCTGGCGGCGGCGGCTCCCGCATGAGCAAAAGCCAGATGGCGCAAACCGTGGATGCCTGGTTCGCCGGGCGCGGCTGGAAGGTTTTCCCCTTCCAGCGCGCGGTGTGGAAAGCCGCGCTGGCCGGCGACTCCGGCCTGCTGCACGCGAACACCGGCTCCGGCAAGACCTATGCGGTGTGGATCGCGGCACTGATGCGCGGCGCCCTGGTCAAGCGCCGCAAGAGCAGCGGCCTGCGCGTGCTGTGGATCACGCCGATGCGCGCGCTGGCGGCCGACACCCAGCGCGCGCTGGAGGAATCGGCCGCCGCGCTGGCGCCGGAGTGGACCATTGGCGCCCGTACCGGCGACACCTCGTCGGCCGAACGGGCGCGCCAGTCGCGCAAGCTGCCGTCGGCCCTGATCACCACGCCCGAGAGCCTGTCGCTGCTGCTGTCGCATGCCGCCGCGAAGGAACAGTTCGCGGGCCTCGACATGATCATCATCGACGAATGGCACGAACTGATGGGCAGCAAGCGCGGCGTGCAGGTGCAGCTGGCGCTGGCGCGCCTGCGCCACTGGAATCCGGAGCTGGTGGTGTGGGCCTTGTCGGCGACGATGGGCAACCTGGCGCAGGCGCGCGAGGTGCTGCTGGGCGAAGGGCAGGGCGTGCTGGTCGAGGGCGACCTGCGCAAGCAGATCGTCGTCGATTCGCTGGTGCCGGCGAACGTCTCGCGCTTTCCGTGGGGCGGCCACCTCGGCATCCAGATGCTGATGCCGGTGATCGACGAGATCGAGCAGTTCAACGCCACGCTGGTGTTTACCAACACGCGCTCGCAGTCCGAGCTGTGGTACCAGAACATCCTCGAGGCGCGTCCCGACTGGGCCGGCCTGATCGCGCTGCACCATGGCTCGCTCGACCGCGAGGTGCGCGACTGGGTCGAACTGGGCCTGAAGAAGGGCGAGCTGAAGGCGGTCATCTGCACCGCCAGTCTCGACCTCGGCGTCGACTTCCTGCCGGTCGAGCGGGTGCTGCAGATCGGCAGCGCCAAGGGCATCGCGCGCCTGCTGCAGCGGGCCGGCCGCAGCGGCCACGCGCCCGGTCGCGTCTCGCGCGTGACGCTGGTGCCGACCAACAGCCTCGAACTGCTGGAGGCGGCCGGCGCCAAGGAAGCCGTGGCGTCGCGCCGCATCGAGGCGCGGCTGGTGCCCAACAAGCCGTTCGACGTGCTGGTGCAGCACCTGGTGACGGTGGCGCTGGGCGGCGGCTTTCGCTCCGAGCAGTTGCTGACCGAAGTGCGCACCGCCTGGTCGTACCGGCATCTGAGCGACGAAGAGTGGCAGTGGGCGCTCGATTTCGTCGCCCGCGGCGGCCAGAGCCTGACCGTCTATCCCGAATACAAGCGCGTGCTGCCGGACGAGGAGGGCGTATACCGTGTGCCGGACGTCGCGATCGGGCGCCGCCACCGGATGGGGATCGGCACCATCGTCTCCGATTCGAGCGTGCAGGTGAAGTACATGTCGGGCGGGCGCCTCGGCAGCGTCGAGGAGTCCTTCGTCGGACGCATGAAGCCGGGCGACCACTTTATCTTTGGCGGCAAGATGCTCGAATTCGTCCGGCTCCATGAGATGACCGCCTTCGTCAAGCGCGCCACCGGCAAGAAAGGCGCCGTGACGCGCTGGATGGGCGCCAAGATGCCGCTCTCGTCCGAGCTCGCGCACGCCGCCCTCGAGCAGCTGCGGCGCGCCGCCGAGGGCCAGTTCGCCGGCCCGGAAATGGAGGCGCTGCGCCCGCTGATCGAGATCCAGCAGCGCTGGTCCGTGCTGCCGACCACCGACACCTTCGTCATCGAGAGCCTGAAAAGCCGCGAAGGCCATCACCTGTTTGTCTACCCGTTCGCCGGCCGCTCGGTGCATACGGGGCTGGCCTCGTTGCTGGCCTACCGGGTTGGCCGGCTGCATCCGATCACCTTTTCGATTGCGATCAACGACTATGGCTTCGAGCTGCTGTCGGCCGAGCCGGTCGACTGGAAGACGATCGTTGCCGGCGCCACCGGGGCCGATGTTGGCCTTTTGGGCACCGAGCGCCTGCTCGAGGACGTGCTGGAAAGCCTCAACGCCACGCAGCTGTCGCAGCAGCGCTTCCGCGAAGTGGCGCGCATCGCCGGCCTGGTATTTCAGGGCTATCCGGGCCAGCCGAAAAGCGCGCGCCAGGTGCAGGCGTCGTCGTCGCTGTTTTTCGAAGTCTTCCGCAAGCACGATGCCGGCAATCTGCTGCTGACCCAGGCCCAGCGCGAAGTGATGGAGCAGGAGCTCGAACTGACGCGCCTGCGCGAAACGCTCGTCGAACTGCACGCGCGCCGCGTCGCCTTCTGCGAGGTCAAGCGTGCCACGCCGTTCGGCTTTGCCCTGATGGTCGAACGCTTCCGCGAGAAGGTCACCACCGAAAAGCTGTCCGACCGCGTGGCGCGCATGGTGCGCGAACTCGAGAAAGCGGCCCAGCCTTGAGCGCGCGCGAGGTCGTCGTCGCCGGCGAAACGCTGCTGCTGCTGGCGCAGAAGGCGCTGTACTGGCCGGCCCGCAGAATGCTGATCGTCGCCGATATCCACTTCGGCAAGGCGGCGTCGTTCCGCGCCCTGGGAGTACCCGTGCCGCGCGGGACCACCAGCCAGAACCTGGCCGGGCTCGACGCCCTGATGGCCGAGCACGACGTCGGCCACATCACCTTCCTCGGCGACTTCCTGCATGCGCGCGCCGCGCACGCGACGGCGACCGTGGCGGCGATGCTGGCCTGGCGCCTGCGCCATCCGTCCCTGAAACTGACGCTGGTGCGCGGCAACCATGACCGCCATGCCGGCGACCCGGCGGCGTCGCTGATGATCGAGATGGTCGACGAGCCCTATGCGATGGCGCCGTTCGCGTTCTGCCACCACCCCGATATCGACACCGGCGGCTATGCGCTGGCCGGCCACATTCACCCGAGCTTCCTGCTGGCGACGCGCTTCGACGCGCTGCGCCTGCCGTGCTTCGTGGTCGGCCCGCGGCGCATGATCCTGCCGTCATTCGGCGCCTTCACCGGCGGTTTTCTGATCACGCCGGAGGCGGGCGACGCCATCTATGTCAGCTCGGGCGAGGCGGTGCACTTTGTACGCTAGCGTACGGACGGGCTTGCACGCGGGGGGTAACTTACGCTTACTCGCTGTCAATACTCAGCGCCGCTGTCAAACCCCAAGGAGATCTTATGAAAACCAAACAAAAATTATTCGCCGGCCTGGTGGCAGTGATTCCACTGCTGTCCATGACACTCGCTTCCGCACCTGTACAGGCGCAGGGATACAATCCGGTCATCCGCGGCTTCAACGTCGACGAAGTGCGCCGCCTGGTCCCAGGCCAGGAACTCAACTTCGACGTCTACGGCACCCCGGGCGGCCGGGTGTTCCTGCAGATCGCAGGCGCCAACCGCAACCTGCAGCTGACCGAAACCGAGCCGGGCCAGTATGAAGGCACCTACACGATCGGCAGTCGCGACCGCATTACCGCCACCAGCGCCGTCACCGCGAACCTGCGCGTCGGCAATCAGGTGACCAGCGGCGTGCTGAGCGAATCGCTGGTGCGCGGCGGCCGCTACAACGGACCGCGCCGCGGCGAAGTCGCCGATCTGCCACGCATCGAACGCTTCGACGTGCGCGGCACCGAAGACCTGCGTCCAGGCAATGACCTCGACTTCATGCTGCGCGGCACCCCTGGCGCCAAGGTCGACATGACCATCGCCGGCACCCGCGGTGTGTTCTTCCTGCCGGAAGTTCGTCCGGGCGAGTACGAAGGTTCCTACGTCATCCGCCGTGGCGACCGCATCGCGCCGAACACGCCGGTGACCGCCAACATGCGCATCAACGGCCGCGTTGCAACCGCCACGCTGGGCAAGCCGCTGCAACTGGTGTCGACCGCGCCGCAAACTGCTCCGCGCGTCGTGCGTTACTGCAGCAACTGCGCCACCGTCGAGGCGATCAACGTCATTGAAGTCAATGGCGAGGGTAACTACCTCGGCACCGTCGGCGGCGGCGTCGTCGGCGCACTCCTGGGCAGCCAGGTCGGCGACGGCAACGGCCGCACCGCAGCGCAAGTTGCCGGCGCACTCGGCGGCGCTTACGTTGGCCGCAACATCGATCGCGCCAACGCCAAGCAGACCCGTCACTATGAAGTGGTGATCCGCTTCGCTAACGGCGGTACCCAGACCGTGCAGTTCGCCAACGATCCAGGCATGCGCGTCGGTGAAAAAGTCAAGATCAACGACGGCGTCCTGACCCGCGATAACTGATCTGAGCAGTAAGCAATACAAGCCGGCGCCCGCGAGGACGCCGGTTTTTTTTCGTCCCGCCAAAAGAAAAGCCCGCTGCGTGGCGGGCTTCGGTGAAAGGCGAAACAGCTTAAATCGTCGTGGCCAGCACCTGGTCGTCGCCGGCCGCTTCTTGCTCCGCTTTCAGCTTGGCGGCGTTGGTCTGCTTGGCGCGCGAGCGCGAAGGCGGCAGCCGGCGCAGCGTCTTGAGCGCTTCGGCGTCCTTGATGCCGATGGTGCGCTGGTCGACCGTGATCAGGCCGATTTCGTTGAAGGCCGACAGCGTGCGGCTGACCGTTTCCAGCGTCAGGCCGAGGTAGCTGCCGATTTCATGGCGCGTCATGCGCAGGTTGAACAGCTTGCTGGAGTAGCCCATCGCGGCAAAGCGGTCGGCCAGCGACACCAGGAAGCGCGCCACCCGGGCTTCGGCGCTGAGCGCGCCCAGCATGCCGATCATGGCCTGCTCGCGCACCAGTTCGCGGCTCATGACGCCGTACATGACGTTCTCGAGTTCGAGGTGGACGCGCCCGAGGGCGGTCAGCTTCTTGAACGGCAGCAGGATCAGGTCGCAGTCTGACAGCGCCACCGCTTCCGAGGCATAGTGGCGGGTGTGGATGCCGTCGACGCCGAGCATGTCGCCCTTCATCGGGAAGCTCAGCACCTGCTCGTTGCCGAACTCGTCGATGAGCACGGTCTTGAGGAAGCCGGAGTTGACGATGTACAGCGTGTCGAACGCTTGCCCGATGGTATGGACGCGCTGCCCGGTCTTGAACTGGACATGCTGGAACAGTAATTCTTCGGTATTGACCGATACTGCGGCCGTGATGTGCAGCAGATCGCACACCTCTTTGAGGTTGGACCAGAGCCGCCCCTGGCGTTGGCGGCCTGCTTCCATCGGAGAGGAATGCATGGTCGACGAAGAATTCGGACGTGGTTCTGACGTTTGCGTAGACATCATTCTCATCTCCATGTGAAGTAACTTTTTGTTTCAGGCTGCAGGCGATCACAGGTGGGAACAACGATCTGTGATGCCTGACCGGTGCTTCATCAGTGATGGAACAGCGCGCTGGGCCAAACTCACGTGAATGAAAATTACCGCGAGCAAGTCGGATCGCTGGATTTAGTATGCCAACACGAGTTCGGCATTGATATCAGCGAACGCTGAATCTGACGGTAGGAGACGGCGCGAGGATGTAGGAGAAGTCTTACGCGAAGTGGGCATCGTCAGAGTGAGAACGACGATACGGCAGAGCAGGGGGATTCGATACTATCGAAACCGACGGTGTCGGCAGAGTGACGCTTATCGGCACAAAACCGGGCGGACGATGTCTAAACCTTTTCGCCGTTTTCAGGTCTTGAAAGGTGACAGCAGGCGATGCGCGACGGCGTACTGCACCATCTCCGACAGCGACGTCATGCCCATCTTCTGCATGATCCGCGTCTTGTGGGTGCTCACCGTCTTCACCGACAGGTGCAGGCTGTTGGCGATCTCGGTGATCGACTTGCCGCCCACCAGCAGCGAAAACACCTCGAACTCGCGGTCCGACAGCTGCTTGTGCAGCAGTTGCTCATTCGGCGTCATGATGTTCAGCGCCAGCTGCTCGGCCACCTCGGTGCTGATGTACGGCCGTCCCGACGCCACCTTGCGGATCGCCCCGACCAACTGGGTGCCCGCGCTTTCCTTGGTCAGGTAGCCCTGGGCGCCGGCGCGGATCGCCCGCACCGCGTACTGCTCTTCCTCGTGCATGGTCAGGATCAGCATCGCCAGCTTCGGCGCTTCGCTGCGGATCTGGCGGATCAGGTCGACCCCGCTGCGGCCTGGCATCGACAAGTCGAGCAGCAGCAGGTCGAAGCCGCCCTGGCGGACGTGCGACAGCACTTCGAAGCCGTTGATGGCCTCGCCGACAATATCGATGTCGACCGCGCCGTCGAGAATGCGCTTGAGACCTTCACGCATGATCGTGTGGTCGTCGGCAATGACTATCCGAATCATAAATCGCCATTTTGAAAGTTAACACCACCGGTCATCCGGTCCTGGCGCTACGGTAAGCGTACGTCCAACTTGCGGCGAGACGCAATAACGATACTGATAGCTTGACGAAATGGCATCAATCGACTACGTCGCCGGTTCCTTGATCAGGCGGTGCACCAGCACCGGCTTGAGCGTATGCGACAGCACCTTGTTGGTGACGCTGCCGAGCAACAACTGGCCCCAGCCGCTGCGCCCGTGCGACCCCATGAAAATCAGGTCGCAGTCGTGTTGATCCGCCGTCTCGACGATTTTCAGCGCCGGCGAATCGGCAAAAGCGGTGATCGCACTGTGCTTGAGCCCGGCCTGCGCGGCGGCGCGCATGATCGGCCCGGTATGTTCCTCGCCGGTACGCTGCATCGTCTCGACGTACTCCTCTTCGAGCGGGTAGGACGGCGGGATGATTTCGACATACACCGGATATTGGTATTCCGGCGCGACAAACAAGGCCAGCACTTCGGCCCCCATCTGCTGGGCAAATTTGACGCCGGCGCAGGCGGTCTGTTTCGATACCGCGGAGCCGTCGGTCGTGATCAGAATTTTCCGGTACATGGTAAGTCTCTCCCACAAAACCCTCTTATTCTCTATTGTAGTTGGCGTTGTGACTATTGTAAGAACAAAACCGTTTGATCTTGCTCAAATGCTCATGCAGGAACAACGCATCCCGACTCGGCGCGCCACCGTTAAGGTTACGGAATACAACACTTGCCGCACGAAAAGTGTTGGTAAACGACGATTTGCTTATCATTGCCATAAGTTTCCACCCTCAATGTCGAATGCCTTGTGGCGAAAGATTTACCAACGGCAACTACGCTGCTAAACTCGTGGCAACCGCGGCGTTTCGTCGCACTGCTTTGCCGAAAGCCCGCACAGCACCACCCAGACACGCAATAATTCATTGCAAATTAGCAAATTATGGAGAAGCAGGGACATGACCCACGCCACTGATGATTTCGACGCACTATTCGATGAGGTGTCCGCACAACGTGCCGCCGCCCCAGTGGTGACGGCTGCCGCGCCCGCCGCGCCCGCCGCGGAAGACGACCTGGACGCGCTGTTCGATCAGGTGTCGGCCGCCCAGCCGGTCGCCGCGGCGGCCGCTGCCGCGCCGGCAGCGGCCGCGGCGGTCGCCGCGCCTGCTCCCGTCGCTGCCGAAGATGCCGCTACCGGCGAGCACGGCAGCGTCGACAAGCCGATGTTCGAGCGCCTCGGCGGCATCGTGCGCCTGCTGCACGATTCGCTGCGCGAGCTCGGCTACGACAAGGCGCTGACCGAGGCGTCGTCGCAGATCGTCGACGCCCAGGACCGCCTCGAATACGTCGCTTCGCTGACCGAGCAGGCCGCCAACAAGGTGCTCAACACGCTCGACGACGGCATGCCGGCGCAAGACGTGCTGTCGAAGAAGGCGAAAGCGATGGACACGCGCTGGGCCGACTTGTTCGACGGCAAGCTCAGCATCGACGAATTCAAGGTGCTGGCCGGCGACTCGCGCCAGTTCGCCCAGGCGGTGACGGAAGCGACCGAAGCCGAGAAGGCACGCCTGCTCGACATCATGATGGCGCAGGATTTCCAGGACATCACCGGCCAGCTGATCAAGAAAGTGGTCGCCATCACCAAGACGGTCGAGCACGAACTGGCCGAACTGCTGCGCGACAACGCGCCGCCAGAGGTGCGCGAGAAGCTCGCCGCCCACAAACCGAACCTGATGTCCGGCCCGGCGTTGCCATCTGTGGCGCTTGACCAGGACAATGTCGACGACCTCCTTGCCGATCTGGGATTCTGATGGACGATATGCTCAAGGATTTCGTCGTCGAGGCGATGGATCTGGCAGTAAACGTGGAAGAGCACTTGCTGCGGCTCGAGCGCGATCCGAACAACAAGGAAACGCTCAACGCGGTGTTCCGCTCGTTCCACACGATTAAGGGCGGCGCTGGTTTCATGAACCTGCCGGCGCTGGTGGCGGCCTGCCACCTGACCGAGAACCTGTTCGACGCGCTGCGCAACGGCGCCGCGCCGGTCACCCCGCTGGCAATCGAGGCGGCGCTGCAGGCGTCCGGCTTCGTCGCCGACCAGCTCACCGATTTGTCGAACGGCGCAGCGCCGGAGCAGCTGGCGTCGATGCCGGACTCGCTCGAGCGCATTCTCGTCGACGCCATCGAAGGCAACGTCGATACGCCGCCGGCGCCGGTCGCCGCGCCCGCACCGCCCGCACCGCCCGTGGCGGCTGCTCCCGTTGCAGCTGCTGCTGCCCCGCGCAGCGCCGATGGCCTCGACTGGGAAGCGATGTACATCGCGGTCGTCCCCGCCGGTACTTACGTGCCGGCCGCCGCCGCGCGCAGCGAAGCTGCCGCCCCGGTCGCAGCCGTGGCTGCGCCGGCCGCCGCCGCGCCGGCTGCTGCTTCTGCTTCTGCCGGCAAGCCGGGCTGGGATGGTCACGAGCGCCGCGAAGAGAAGGTGCAGGAGTTCCGCGCCGCCTCCGCGCCGGTCAAGGAAGACAGCATCCGCGTCGACGCCGTCAAGCTCGACGCGCTGCTCGAAGTGGCCGGTGAATCGGTGCAAGCGGCCAACCAGGCCGCGGTGCTGCTAGAGCGCCTGCTGCAGTACAAGTTCGAAGGCCCGGCCGCCAGCCTGATGGCGACGCTGACCGAAACGCTGGAGCGCGCCTCGCGCTACTCCGCCGAACTGCAGCGCGCCACGCTGGCGACCCGCATGCAGCCGGTCGGCCGGCTGTTCCAGAAATTCCCGCGCCTGGTGCGCGAACTGGCCAAGGACCTCGGCAAGGACGTCGAACTGACCATCGAAGGCGCCGAGACCGAAGTCGACCGCGTCGTCGTCGACAGCCTCTACGACCCGCTCGTGCACATGCTGCGCAACGCCCTCGACCACGGCGTCGAGTCGCCGGAAGCGCGCCTCGCCGCCGGCAAGCCGGCCAAGGCCTACATTTCGCTCAAGGCCTGGCAGGAAGCCAACAGCGTGATGATCGTGCTGCAGGACGACGGCAAGGGCATGGACCCCGCCGGCCTGCGCAAGAAGGCCTTCGAAAAAGGCCTGATCAACGAGCACGGCGCCCCGAGCGACGAGGAAGCCTACCAGCTGGTGTTCCTGCCGGGCTTCTCGACCAAGGAGCAGGCCACCTCGGTGTCCGGCCGCGGCGTCGGCATGGACGTCGTCAAGACCGCCGTCGAGAAGAACCGCGGCGCGATCCACATCGAGTCCTCGCTCGGCCACGGCACCAAGTTCGCCATCCGCCTGCCGATCGAACTGTCGATCGTGCCGACCATGCTGGTGTCGACGTCCGGCGCCGCGCTGGCCTTGCCGATGGCGGTGGTGCAGCGCGTCGTCGAACTGCCCGAGACCTTCATGATGGTCGGCGGCGCCCCGGTGCTCAAGGACCAGGGCCGTCCGCTGCCGGTGCGTTCGCTCGCCGGCGCCCTCGGCTACGAGAACTGCTCGGAGCGCGTCGGCATCGTCGTCGCCGCGCCGCAGCCGTACATCCTCGCCGTCGCCGCCGTCGATGGCACCGCCGACCTGGTGATCAAGCCGATGACCGCCATTGCGGTCGAGGGCATCACCGGCACCGCCCGTTCCGCCGAGGGCGAACTGGTGCTGGTGGTCGGCCTGTCGTTCCTGATGGACGGCTGCCGCGGAGCGGTCAAGCTGGCGGCGTAAATAGCGCAAGAAAAAACGCACGAAAACGGGGCGGGCGGCAAATAATCCACTGCGCCCCAAACGACACTAAAAATGCCTGCTATCACTAGCAGGCATTTTTTATTTGCAAAGCCGATTTTTGACGAACTATAAATTTGCAAGAATGTCTAATTATGCAAATAAGATTCAAATTGGGCGTTGCCTGACGCAGTGCACAATTAATGGCATAATCAAACTCGTTCTTTGAATCCGACCTCAGGCCATGATGAAAACGCTCTACGACAAACTCTGGGAATCGCACGTCGTGCGGGCCGACGAAGATGGCACCACGGTGCTGTACATCGACCGCCACCTGGTCCACGAGGTCACCAGCCCGCAGGCGTTCGACGGCCTGCGCGAAGCCGGCCGCCCGCTGTGGCGCACCTCCGCCAACCTCGCCGTGGCCGACCACAACGTGCCGACCACCGACCGCAAGGGCGGCATTGCCGACCCCACCTCGCGGCTGCAGGTCGAAACGCTCGACGCCAACGCCAAGAGCTATGGCCTCACCTATTTCAACATGAACGACAAGCGCCAGGGCATCGTCCACGTCATCGGGCCTGAGCAGGGCGCCACCCTGCCGGGCATGACGGTGGTCTGCGGCGACTCGCACACCTCCACCCACGGCGCCTTCGGCTGCCTGGCGCACGGCATCGGCACCTCCGAAGTCGAGCACGTGCTGGCTACTCAAACGCTGCTGGCCAAAAAATCGAAGGCGATGCTGGTGCAGGTCGACGGCGCCATGCCGGCCGGCGTCACCGCCAAGGATATCGTGCTCGCCGTGATCGGCAAGATCGGCACTGCCGGCGGCACCGGCTACGCCATCGAATTTGGCGGCTCCACGATTCGCGCGCTGTCGATGGAAGGTCGCATGACCGTCTGTAACATGGCGATCGAAGCGGGCGCCCGCGCCGGCATGATCGGCGTCGACGACACCACCATCGACTATGTAAAAGGCCGGCCGTATTCGCCGGCCGGACCGCACTGGGAGCGCGCCGTCGGCTACTGGCGCACCTTGCACTCCGACGCCGGCGCCAGGTTCGACCTGGTCGTCACGCTCAACGCCCTTGAGATCAAGCCGCAGGTCACCTGGGGCACCTCGCCCGAAATGGTCACCTCGATCGACGGCCGCGTGCCCGATCCCGACCACGAGAAGGATGCGGTGCGCCGCGACGCGATGGAAAAAGCGCTGGTCTACATGGATCTCAAGCCCAACACCCCGATTGCCGACATCCGCATCGACAAGGTGTTCATCGGCTCGTGCACCAATTCGCGCATCGAAGACCTGCGCGCCGCGGCAGCGGTTGTGCGCGGCAAGCAGCGCGCCTCCAACGTGCGCCTGGCGCTGGTGGTGCCCGGTTCGGGCCTCGTCAAGGACCAGGCCGAGCGCGAAGGACTCGACAAGATCTTCAAGGACGCCGGCTTCGAATGGCGCGAGCCTGGCTGCTCGATGTGCCTGGCGATGAACGCCGACCGCCTCGAGCCGGGCGAGCGCTGCGCGTCGACCTCGAACCGCAATTTCGAAGGCCGCCAGGGGCAGGGCGGACGCACCCACCTGGTGTCGCCAGCGATGGCCGCCGCCGCCGGCATCGCCGGCCATTTCGTCGACGTGCGCGCACTGCGCTGAGAGCTCAAGAACCATGGATAAATTCACGATATACGAAGGGCTGGTAGCGCCGCTCGACCGCGCCAACGTCGACACCGACGCCATCATCCCGAAGCAGTTCCTCAAGTCGATCCACCGCACCGGCTTCGGCCCCAACCTGTTCGACGAATGGCGCTACCTCGACCACGGCGAGCCGGGCAAGGACAACAGCGTGCGCCCGCTGAACCCGGACTTCGTGCTGAACCAGCCGCGCTACCAGGGCGCCTCGATCCTGCTGACCCGCAAGAACTTCGGCTGCGGCTCCTCGCGCGAACACGCGCCGTGGGCGCTCGACCAGTACGGTTTTCGCGCCGTCATCGCGCCCAGCTTCGCCGACATCTTCTTCAACAACTGCTACAAGAGCGGCCTGCTGCCGATCGTGCTGACCGAAGCGCAGGTCGACCACCTGTTCAACGAGGTCAAGGCCTTCCCGGGCTTTCGCCTGGTGGTCGACCTCGAACAGCAGCGCGTGTCGACCTCCAGCGGCAGCCTGTCGTACCAGTTCGACATCGACCCGTTCCGCAAGTACTGCCTGATCAATGGCCTCGACGACATCGGCCTGACCCTGCGCCACGCCGACGAGATTCGCGCCTTCGAAGAACGCCACCTGGCCGCCCAGCCGTGGCTCGCCAACGCCATCTAACAAACGAGAAACCAGAACATGAAGATCGCAATCCTGCCCGGCGACGGCATCGGCCCTGAAATCATGAAGCAGGCGGTCAAGGTGCTCAACGTGCTGGGCGAGCGCTTCGAGCTCGAGACCGCCGATGTCGGCGGCGCCGGTTACGCCGGCCATGGCCACCCGCTGCCGGCGTCCACGCTGGCGCTGGCGCGCGCCGCCGATGCGGTGCTGTTCGGCGCCGTCGGCGACTACAAGTACGATTCGCTCGAGCGCTCGCTGCGCCCCGAGCAGGCCATCCTCGGGTTGCGCCGCGAACTCTCGCTGTTCGCCAACCTGCGGCCGGCGATCCTGTATCCCGAACTGGCCGGCGCCTCGACGCTGAAGCCTGAAGTCGTGTCGGGTCTCGACATCCTGATCATCCGCGAACTGACCGGCGACATCTACTTCGGCAAGCCGCGCGGCGTGCGGGAGTGCCCGGACGGCCCGTTCAAGGGCGAACGCGAGGGTTTCGACACGATGCGCTACGCCGAAACGGAAATTCGCCGCATCGCCCACGTCGCCTTCCAGGCCGCGCAAAAGCGCGACCGCCGCGTCACCAGCGTCGACAAGGCCAACGTGCTCGAGACGTTCCAGTTCTGGCGCGACATCGTCACCGATGTCCACAAGGAGTATCCCGACATCGAACTCGATCACATGTACGTCGATAACGCCGCGATGCAGCTGGTGCGCGCGCCGAAGAAGTTCGACGTCCTCGTCACCGGCAACATGTTCGGCGACATCCTGTCCGACTGCGCCGCGATGCTGACCGGCTCGATCGGCATGCTGCCGTCGGCGTCGCTCGACGCCAGCAACAAGGGCCTGTACGAGCCGTCGCACGGTTCCGCGCCCGACATCGCCGGCAAGGGCATCGCCAATCCGCTGGCGACGATCTTGTCGGCGGCGATGATGCTGCGCTTCTCGCTCGGCCGCGCCGAGCAGGCCGACCGCATCGAGAGCGCCGTCAAGGCAGTGCTGGCGCAAGGCCTGCGCACGGCCGACATTTACGAGCAGGGCACGACCCGCGTCGGCACCGAGGAAATGGGTGACGCTGTCGTTAAGGCTTTGGCATAGATTTTAATTTTTAGAGAGAAGATGATGAAATTAGTTGGCTTGGTAGGTTGGCGCGGTATGGTCGGTTCGGTGCTGATGCAGCGCATGCGCGATGAAGGCGACTTCGCCCACATCGAACCGGTGTTTTTCACCACCTCGAACGCGGGCGGCAAAGCGCCGCCGATGGCGAAGAACGAGACCACGCTGAAGGACGCCACCGACATCGCCGAGCTGTCGAAGTGCGACATCATCATCTCCTGCCAGGGCGGCGACTACACCGGCGAGGTGTTCCCCAAGCTGCGCGCCGCCGGCTGGAACGGCTACTGGATCGACGCCGCGTCGACCCTGCGCATGAACGACGACGCCGTCATCGTGCTCGACCCGGTCAACCTCGACGTCATCAAGAACGCGATGACGAAGGGAGTCAAGAACTACGTCGGCGGCAACTGCACCGTGTCGTGCATGCTGATGGGCCTGGGCGGACTGTTCCAGCACAAGCTGGTCGACTGGATGACGTCGATGACCTACCAGGCCGCATCCGGCGGCGGCGCCCAGCACATGCGCGAACTGCTGACCCAGTTCGGCACCATCAACGCCGCCGTGCGTCCGCTGCTCGACGACCCGGCCTCGGCGATTCTCGAGATCGACCGCACCGTGCTGGCGACCCAGCATGGCTACTCGCCCGACGAGATCAGGCAGTTCGGCGCGCCGCTGGCCGGCAACCTGATTCCGTGGATCGACAAGGACCTCGGCAACGGCCAGTCGAAAGAAGAGTGGAAGGCCGGCGCCGAGACCAACAAGATCCTCGGCCTCGGCGCCGCATTTGGCACCAAGGAGATTCCGGTCGACGGCCTGTGCGTGCGCATCGGCGCGATGCGCTGCCACTCACAGGCGCTCACCATCAAGCTCAAGCGCGACGTGCCGCTCGACGAAATCAACGACATCATCGCGTCGAACAACCAGTGGGTCAAAGTGGTGCCGAACACGCGCGAAGCGTCGATGCGCGACCTGTCGCCGGCCGCCGTCACCGGCAGCCTGACGATCCCGGTCGGACGCCTGCGCAAGATGTCGATGGGCGGCGAATACCTGTCGGCGTTCACCGTCGGCGACCAGTTGCTGTGGGGCGCGGCCGAACCACTGCGGCGCATGTTGCGCATCGTTCTCGACAAGTAAAGTTCTGTTAACGGTCGTTAACTGCAAGCCATCGAAAGGGTCGGATTTATCCGGCCCGAGTTGTTTTTGGACCGGTGTTTTCACTCTGTAGAATGGCAAATGGACAGCGCAAGATTTGTTGAAAAGTCGCGTTAACTGAGCATACTGCTCACATACCTTGCGTTGTGGCCGGAGAAACACTCCTAAAGCTTGCATGCTCTAGAGCATGATGATATGTTGAGACCTCCGGGAAACCTGCATTCTCCCTCGACAACTCTTACGACGCCCCCAATCATGCCTTTAAAAACTCGCCCCCGGATCATGTCGCTCGCGCTGAAAACACTTTATGGCGCGGTTGCCAGCGCAGTGTTTTTGTCCTCCGCGGCATGCGCTGCGGGACTCGGCAAGCTGACCGTCCTGTCCTCCCTCGGCCAGCCTTTGCGCGCCGAGATCGAGTTGACGTCGGTATCGAACGACGAGGCGGCCGGCCTGGTTGCCAAGCTGGCCGCGCCGGAGGCCTTCCGCCAGGCGAACATCGAATTCAATCCCGCACTGCTGTCGCTGCGCTTCGTCGTCGAGCAGCGCAACGGCCGCCAGTACATCAAGATCTCGTCGTCGCAGCCGGTCAACGAACCGTTCGTCGACATGCTGCTCGAATTGTCGTGGAACAGCGGGCGCCTGGTGCGCGAATATACCTTCCTGCTCGACCCGGCCGAACTGCGCACGACGCAGTCGGCACAGGTGGCCGCCACCGCGGTCGATGCGGCGAACCAGGGTGCGCGTAGCAGCACGCCAGCGAGCCAGCCGACGCGCCAGGGTGGTGCGCCAACGCGCCAGGCCAGCCAGCCGGCGCCTGCCGCGCCGGCGCCGCAAGCGCGCGCCAAAGTCGAACAGCCAGCTACGACGGAAGCCAAACCGGCCGACAGCGCGGCATCGAAATACACAGTCAAGCGCGGCGACACGCTCGGCCGCATCGCCGGCCAGATCAAGCCGGTCGACATCTCGCTCGACATGATGCTGGTGGCGCTGTACCGCGCCAATCCGGACGCCTTCATCGGCAACAACATGAACCGCCTGAAGTCGGGACAGATCCTGTCGGTGCCCGACTCCGAAGCGATTCGCGGCGGCGGCGAAGGCGATGCCCGCGGCGTGGTGGTGGCCCATGCGGCCGACTTCAACGCCTACCGCAACAAGCTGGCCGGCCAGGTGGCCAATGCGGCTCCCGGCAAGGAGCAGGAAAGCACGCAAAGCGGCGCCGGCAAGATCATCGCCAAGGTCGAAGAGCGGCCCACCGCCGCCAACGAATCGAAGGACCAGCTCAAGCTGTCGAAGGCCGCGCCGGCCGGCGCCGCCGGCAAGGGCGCCGCGCCCGACGCGGAAGACAAGATCGCCAAGGACCGCGCGCTGGCCGATGCCACCGCTCGCGTCAAGGAACTCGAACGCAACGTCAACGACCTCGAAAAGCTGATGTCGGTGAAGAACAAGGCCGGCAGCGACGCGCAGTCTGCGCCGGTGCCGGTGGTGACGACGGAAGCGAAGCCGGTGGCCGAAGTGATGCCGGTGCCTGCTGCTCCAGTCGCTGCGCCGGCGGCCAAGCCCGCTGCGGTGGTGGTCAAGAAGGAGCCGGCTCCGGTCGAGCCGACATTCGCCGACATGATCATGGATAACATCACCTACGTCGGCGCCGGCCTGGCCATAGCCCTGCTGGCGCTGTTTGGCCTGTCGCGCCGCAAGAAGAAGGAAGACACCCCGCCGGGCGAGCCGTCGATCCTCGGCGCGCCGACCGACCAGGCCCATTCGCTGTTCGCCGAAACCGGCGGCCAGAGCATCGACACCAGCAACAGCGTCTTCAATTCCAGCTTCGCGCCATCGGCCAGCCAACTCGACACCAACGAAGTCGACCCGGTCGCCGAAGCCGATGTCTACATCGCCTACGGCCGCGACGCCCAGGCCGAAGAGATCCTGAAGGAAGCGCTGCGCAACCATCCGGAACGCGCGCCGGTGCGCCTCAAGCTGCTCGAGATCTACGCCGCCCGCAAGGACCAGCGCTCGTTCGAAGCGCAGGCCGGCGAGATGTACGGCATGACCAAAGGGCAGGGCGACGAATGGGCGCAGGCGGCAGCGCTTGGCCTGTCGATCGACCCGCACAATCCGCTGTACGCCACCGCGGGCGACACCATGCCGGCCGCCCTGCCGTCGACGCCGGAAGCCATCGCCGAGCAGGCGATCCTGAACCAGATGCACGCCGAAGGCGTGTCGGACGAGCCAGCCCTGATGGACTTTGGCCTGGCGGACAATACACCGACCGCGCTGCCGCAGCCGGTGCAGGCTGCCGCCCAACCGGCCGACGACCACACGCTCGACTTCGACCTGGGCGGGCTCAGTTTCGAGCCGGCCGCCAGCGAAGCGCCGCCGGCCGCGCCGATGCCGGCCCTGGACGCCAACGACATGGAGTTCACCTCCGAGCCGATCGTCGCCGCCGCGCCGCCGAAGGAAGAAGAACAATCGTTCGACCTGGCTTTCGACATGGCCTTCGACACACCGGATGCCGACAAGACCATTGTGGCGGCAGTGCCGGCCGAGCCGGAAGCCGAGCAGCCGAAGTCGCTCGACGACATTCGCCTCGACATGGCCGCCAACGAGCCTGTCCCTGAATTCAACATGGCAGACCTGGCGCACGAGTTCGACCTGCCGACGCTGCCCGACAGCACGCCGGCTGCGCCTGCCCCTGCCACTGCCAAGTCCGAAGACTTCGCCGATTTCGGCGACATGAATTTCGACCTGCCGTCGGCCCCGGCCACTGCCGCCGCCGCCCCGGCCGACGACCCGTTCGCGCTGCCGGACTTCCCGGACGTCGAGCGGACCGCCACCCCGGACATCGCGCCGGCGGCTGCGCCAGGCTACGCCGCGGCGCCGCAGTTCGACATGTCGGGCATCGACCTCGACCTGCCTGCCGACGTACCGGCTGCCGAAGAGATCGCGTCGGCGTCGGGCGCGGAGATGACCGCCACCCAGATGGAGATGGAGACCAAGCTTGACCTGGCCATGGCCTACGAGGAAATCGGCGACAAGGAAGGCGCGCGCGAACTGCTCGATGAAGTGATCAAGGGCGGCAGCAATGAACAGGTCAGCAAGGCCAGCGCGATGCGCTCCAAACTGGCCTGAAACGCGACAACGCAATTGGATATGACTTGAAACGGATAGCACTCGGCGTCCAGTATGATGGGACGCCGTGGAACGGCTACCAGAAACAGCTGGATCGAAACACCGTGCAGGACCGCCTCGAAATCGCCCTCAAGGAGTTCGGGCGGGTCGATCTTGCCACCACCTGCGCCGGCCGCACCGACACCGGCGTCCACGCCCTCGAGCAGGTGGTCCACTTCGACACTGACCTCACGCGCGGCATGCAGTCGTGGGTGCGCGGCGTCAACGCCTTCCTGCCCGATTCGATCGCGGTGCGCTGGGCGACCGAAATTCCGCTCGATCCCGAGCACGAGTTTCACGCGCGCTTTTCGGCGCGCGCGCGCACCTACCATTACGTCCTGTACAACAACCCGGTCCGCTCGCCGCTGCTGGTCGGCCGCGCCGGCTGGACCTTCCGCCCGCTCGACCTGGACCTGATGCGCGAAGCGGCGCGGCACCTGGTCGGCGTGCACGACTTTTCGGCGTTCCGCTCGTCGCAGTGCCAGGCCAAGTCGCCGATCAAGCAGATGCACGAAGTGAGCGTCGCGCGGCACGGCGAGGTGATCGTCTTCACGCTGCGCGCCAACGCTTTTCTTCACCACATGGTGCGCAACCTGATCGGATCGCTGATCTACGTCGGCAATGGCCGCCATCCGCCGTCGTGGCTGGGCGACGTGCTGGCGGGGCTCGACCGCAACGACGCCGCGCCCACCTTCATGCCCGACGGCCTGTACCTGGCCAAAATAGATTACGATCCGAAGTGGGGACTGCCGCAGGAAGCGACCAGTCCCTTGCCCTGGTTCGTGCCGGGAAGCTAAGCCACCACTACTTCGACATGCAACGTACCCGAATCAAGATCTGCGGCCTTACCCGCGAGGAGGACGTGCGCAGCGCCGTGCAGGCCGGCGCCGATGCGCTCGGCTTCGTGTTCTATGCGCCCAGCCCGCGCTACGTCAGCGCGGCGCGCGCCGGCGTTCTGATGGCGGCGATGCCGCCGTTCGTCACGGCGGTCGCGCTGTTCGTCAACGCCACCCTCGACGAGGTGGTGGAGGTGGCCAGGCTGGCGCCGTTCGCGCTGCTGCAGTTCCACGGCGACGAGACCGCGGCCGAGTGCGCGGCGATCGCCGGCGCCGTCAATCGGCCGTTCATGCGCGTGTTCCGCATGCGTGCCGACACGAGCGCGGCCGATTTGCTAGAATACGAGCATCAATACCGCGCCGCCAGTCCCTTGTTCTCGAGTTTGTTGCTCGACACCTATGTGGACGCCTACGGTGGCGCAGGAAAGGTCTTCGATTGGTCTCTCATTCCAAAAGAACTCGCGCCTCGGGTCGTTTTAAGTGGTGGCTTGAGCGTAAGCAACGCGACTGACGCGGTTGCCCGTGTTCGTCCCTTCGCCGTCGACATCAGCAGTGGTGTCGAGCAGCAGAAGGGGATCAAGGACGCCCGCAAGATCGCCGCCTTCATCGACGCGGTGCGGGCGGCAGACGCCACCATTGAAAGCGACGACTCCCATGAAAGCAGTTCCTGAACGCGGCCCGGCCGCGCCAATCTTCAAGACCACCGACTACCAGCTTCCCGACGCCCGCGGCCACTTCGGCCCTTACGGCGGCGCCTTCGTCGCCGAGACGCTCAGCCACGCGCTGGCCGAACTGAGCGAAGCGTACGCGCGCTACAGCCAGGACCCTGAATTCCTCGACGAGTATCGCTACGAGCTGAAGCACTTCGTCGGCCGTCCCTCGCCGATCTACCATGCCAAGCGCTGGTCCGAGCAGATCGGCGGCGCCCAGATCTATTTCAAGCGCGAGGATCTGAACCACACCGGCGCCCACAAGATCAACAACGTGATTGGCCAGGCCTTGCTGGCCAGGCGCATGGGCAAGCCGCGCATCATCGCCGAAACCGGCGCCGGCCAGCACGGCGTCGCCACCGCCACCATCTGCGCCCGTTTCGGGCTCGAGTGCGTGATCTACATGGGCAGCGAAGACGTGCGCCGCCAGGCGCAGAACGTCTACCGCATGAAGCTCCTCGGCGCTACCGTGGTGCCGGTCGAATCGGGCTCGAAGACGCTCAAGGACGCGCTCAACGAAGCGATGCGCGACTGGGTCACCAACATCGAAAACACCTTCTACATCATCGGCACCGTCGCCGGCCCGCATCCTTATCCGATGATGGTGCGCGACTTCCAGTCGGTGATCGGCGAAGAGTGCCTGGTGCAGATGCCCGAGATGACCGGACGCCAGCCGGACTACGTGCTCGCCTGTATCGGCGGCGGCTCCAACGCGATGGGGATTTTCTATCCCTACATCGACGAGAAGGAAGTCAAGCTGATCGGCGTCGAAGCGGCCGGCGAGGGCATCGAGTCGGGCAAGCACGCCGCGTCGCTGAGCGCCGGTTTTGCCGGCGTCCTTCACGGCAACCGCACCTACCTGCTGCAGGATGCGAACGGCCAGATCATCGAGACCCACTCCGTTTCGGCCGGCCTCGATTATCCGGGCGTGGGGCCCGAGCACGCGTGGCTCAAGGACCTCGGCCGCGCGCAGTACGTGTCGATCACCGACGACGAAGCCATCGCCGCTTTCCACGACACCTGCCGCATCGAGGGCATCATTCCCGCGCTCGAATCGTCGCACGCGATCGCCTATGCGACCAAGCTGGCTGCCACGCTGCCGAAGGACCAGATCATCCTGGTCAACCTGTCGGGACGCGGCGACAAGGACATGCACACCGTGGCCGAACGGATGGGGCTCGATTTCAGCTGATCATTTTTTTAAGCTGAACCGCCTTCCCATCCAATCCCATGAAAGCAGAATAATGTCCAGAATCGCAGCTACCTTTTCCGCGCTCAAGGCGCAAAACAAGACCGGTCTCGTCACCTTCATTACCGCCGGCGACCCGGGGCCGGAGATGACGGTGCCGCTGATGCACGCGCTGGTCGCCGGCGGCGCCGACGTCCTCGAACTCGGGGTGCCGTTCTCCGACCCGATGGCCGAAGGCCCGGTGATCCAGCGCGCCTGCGAGCGCGCACTCAAGTTCGGCATCGGCCTGCCGGACGTCTTTAATTATGTGCGCGAGTTCCGCAAGACGAACAAGGACACGCCGGTGGTGCTGATGGGGTACGCCAACCCGATCGAGCGCATCGGCCCGGACGCCTTCATCGCCGCATCGAAAGACGCCGGCGCCGACGGCGCCATCGTCGTCGACTATCCGCCGGAGGAATGCGAGGAGTTTGCCGCCGCGATGCGCGCGAATGACCTCGACCTGATCTTCCTCTTGGCGCCGACGTCGACGCCGGCGCGCATCGCGCAGGTGGCGCGGGTCGGTTCGGGTTTCAGCTATTACGTCTCGCTGAAGGGCGTGACCGGCGCCGGCACGATCGACACCGACGATGTCGCCCGCCGCGTGGCGGCGATCCGCGAGCACGTCAAGCTGCCGATCGGGGTCGGCTTCGGCATCCGCGACGGCGCCACCGCGAAGGCGGTCGCGCAGGTGGCGGACGCCGTGGTGATCGGCAGCCGGATCATCCAGGAGCTGGAGAATACGCCGAAGGAGGGCGCTGTCGCGGCGGTGCAGGCGTTCGTCGCCGGCATCCGCAGCGCGCTCGATAGCGAGTAGCCGACGTCGCGTCGCTGGTTTGGCCCGCGGGGTCAGACCCTGTCAGAGAAAGGAGCCATCATGTGCCGCAATATCAAAACTTTGTTCAACTTTGAACCGCCGGCCACCGATGACGAAATCCGCGCCGGGGCGCTGCAGTTCGTCCGCAAACTGTCGGGCTTCAACAGTCCGTCGCAGGCCAACCAGGCAGCGTTCGACCATGCTGTCGAGGAGGTCGCAAAGGCGGCCACCGCGCTGATCGGCTCGCTCGTCACCAACGCCGATCCGCGCGACCGCGACGTCGAGGCGCGCCGCGCCAAGGCACGCAACGCCGTCCGCTTCCAACCGCGCCCGTAAACGCACGGCAATCGCCCGACACGCCGGCGCGCGGGGTGTTAAGCTGCCCATCATTGCTGCATCTTTGGCAATGCTGTTGTATATGCAACTTTGGGTGTTTATGTTCGACAATCTGGCCTCTAGCGGCTAAACTACCGCCAACCCAAGAATCGCCGCAGAAGGAGAATGTATGAGTTGGTTGGAAAAACTGCTGCCACCCCGGATTCAGCGCTCGGATGCCGCTTCCCGCAAGACCATGCCGGAAGGCCTTTGGGTCAAATGCCCGTCGTGTGAAGCGGTCCTGTACCGTACCGACCTCGAATCCAATCTGCATGTGTGCCCCAAGTGCAGCCACCACATGCGTATCCGCGCCCGCCAGCGCCTCGACAGCCTGCTAGACGAAGGCGGCCGCTATGAAATCGGCCAGGAAACCCTGCCGGTCGACACGCTCAAATTCAAAGACAGCAAGAAATACCCGGACCGCCTGAAGGCGGCCATGGAAGCGACCGGCGAGACCGATGCGCTGATCGTGCAGGGCGGCTCCATCATGAGCCTGCCGGTGGTGGTGGCCTGCTTCGAATTCGAATTCATGGGCGGCTCGATGGGCTCGGTCGTCGGCGAGCGCTTCGTGCGCGGCGCCCAGGCGGCGCTGGAGCAAAAGGTGCCGTTCATCTGCATCACCGCCACCGGCGGCGCGCGCATGCAGGAAGGCCTGCTGTCGCTGATGCAGATGGCCAAGACCACGGCGATGCTGACCAAGCTGTCTGAAAAGAAACTGCCTTTCATCAGCGTGCTGACCGACCCGACCATGGGCGGCGTGTCGGCGTCGTTCGCCTTCATGGGCGACGTCGTCATCGCCGAACCGAAGGCGCTGATCGGTTTTGCCGGCCCGCGCGTGATCGAAAACACCGTGCGCGAAAAGCTGCCTGAAGGCTTCCAGCGCGCCGAGTTCCTCGTCACCAAGGGCGCCGTCGACATGATCGTCGACCGCCGCAAGATGCGCGAAGAAATTGCCCGCCTGCTGGCCCTGTTGCAGGACCAGCCGGCTGAAGTCATCGCGTAACACTGCACGTTAGTTGCATTGTTGCAGCTGCGTGCGCAAGCCCCTTGCGCACGCTTTCTCCACCCGAAGTCGATCCCATGCAAACGCTCCCCACCACCTTGCCCGACTGGCTGGCCCTGCTCGAGTCGCGCCACGCCGAAGCCCACATCAACATGGGCCTCGACCGCGTGCGCACGGTCAAGGAGGCGATGGGGCTGAAGTTTGCCTGCCCGGTAATCATGGTGGCCGGCACCAATGGCAAGGGCTCGACCTGTTCGATGCTCGAGTCGATCCTGCTGCGCGCCGGCTATAAGGTCGGCCTGTACATCAAGCCGCACTTCCTCGACTTCAACGAACGCGCACGCATCAAGGGCGAGCTTGCCTCCGACCAGGCCTTGATCGAAGCCTTCGACTACGTCGAAGCGAAGCGCGCCGATGTCTCGCTGACGTATTTCGAATTCACCACGCTGGCCATCATGCATCTGCTGGCCGGCGCCGGCCTCGACGTCGCGATCCTCGAAGTGGGCCTCGGCGGCCGGCTCGACGCGGTCAACGTCATCGATGCCGACGTCGCCATCGTCACCAGCGTCGACATCGACCACACCGATTACCTCGGCACCACGCGCGAAGAAATCGGCTTCGAGAAAGCCGGCATCTTCCGGCCGGGCAAGGCGGCCATCTGCAGCGATCCCGTTCCGCCCGCGTCGCTGGTGGCGCACGCAGAAGCGATCGGCGCCGACCTGTGGCTGCTGGGGCGCGATTTCAACTATTCCGGCGACAAGCAGCAGTGGAATTACGGCGGCCGCAGCCAGCGCCGCAATTCGCTGGCCTACCCGAGCCTGCGTGGCGCCAACCAGTTGCTCAATGCCGCGGCCGCGCTCGCCGCGCTCGAGGTGCTGCGGCTCGACTTGCCGGTCGGCGCCCAGGAAGTCCGCACCGGGCTGGTGACGGTGGAGTTGCCGGGGCGTTTCCAGGTGCTGCCGGGCCGCCCGACCGTGATCCTCGACGTCGCCCACAATCCCCACGCGGCGTCCGCGCTCGCGCAGAACCTCGGCAACATGGGTTT
Organism: Pseudomonadota bacterium; assembly: GCA_040386255.1. Classification (GTDB taxonomy): domain Bacteria; phylum Pseudomonadota; class Gammaproteobacteria; order Burkholderiales; family Burkholderiaceae_D; genus JAFCUW01. Next base: position 59,287 of record JAZKFW010000004.1, on the reverse strand, counting down.
CCATCCTTACACCTACGCCGTGTTCGGGGTCATGCAGGACAAGGATATCGCCGGCGTCATCGAACCGATGGCGCAATTTGTCGACCACTGGTGCGTTGCCGAACTGCCGTCGCCGCGCTCTTCGCATACCGGCGACCTGGCGGCCACCATCGCCGGCCTGAGCCCGGACGACGGCAAGCCGGGCGAGCGTTCAATCAAGGAATTTTCCGATCCGGCAAAAGCTTTTGAGAATGCGATGAGCCGGGCTGGCGAGAATGATAGAATTGTGGTCTTTGGCTCGTTCTATACGGTAGCAGGCGTCATGGCAGCCCGAAAATCCTCTTCTCACTGAAAATATACCGCATGGGCTTGTTCTCGTTCCTCAATAAAAACAAGCAAGAGACCGCTGGCGAAGATAGTGGCTATTATTCCCGCGACGAAGATTCCGTCGCCACCCGCGCCCGCTCCAAGCGCGCCTCCAGCGCCGGCGAGCCTGCCGCCCCGCGGCGTGACCGCAAATCGCGCGGCGCCGACGATCCTGTGTTACCCGAAAAGAAGCGCGCGCGGCGCCGGCTGGTAGGCGCGATCGCGCTGGCGCTGGCGGTCGCCGTCGGCCTGCCGATGGTGCTCGATTCCGAACCGAAGCCGCTCGCCGGCGACATCGCTTTCCAGATTCCGTCGCGCGACAAGGCGCCGCCGCTGGCGGTGCCGGCAGCGCCCGGGGTGGCCGTGGCCGCCGCCGATTCGCTCGACAAGCGTGAAGAGTTCATCGATCCGCCGAAGACCGAGGAACGCGAGATCAAGACGGTCGCCGTCGCCGAGCCGAAGCCGGCGGTGCCGAAGCCGGAACCGAAGGCGGAAACCAAGCCTGAGCCGAAGGTGGTCAAGCCCGAGCCGAAGCCGGCCGAGCCGAAGCCGGCCGCCAAACCGGTCGTCAAGGCCGAGGACAAACCGGCCGCCAAGCCGGAAGAGGCCGCGCGCGCCCTCGACATCCTCGAAGGCAAGCCTGCTGCGGCCGCCAGCGAGAAATTCGTCGTGCAGGTGGCCGCGCTTGGAACCGCCGAGAAGGTCGCCGAATTGCAGGGCAAGCTGAAGGAGGCGGGCATCCGTTCCTTCACCCACAAGGTATCGACGCCGGGCGGCGAACGCATCCAGGTGAAAGTCGGCCCGTTCAGCCGCGAAGAAGCGGACCGGATGCGCGCCAAGCTCGACAAGGTCGGCATGTCCGGCAGCATCGTCAAGCCCGATGGAAAGTAGACAAACCAGGACTCGCCGGGCGTGACCATTTTCGATTATTTGGTATTGTTCGTCCTGTTGGCTTCGGTGGTGATCAGCACCATGCGCGGACTGGTCAAGGAGATTCTTTCGCTGGTCAGCTGGGTGGTCGCCTTCGTGGTGGCCAACCTGTACGGCGCGACGCTGGCGCCGATGCTGCCGGCCATGATACCCGGCGAGGCAGTGCGCCTGATGGTCGCCTTCGTCGCCTTGTTCCTCGGTGTGCGCATCCTGATGGGCCTGCTGATGCTGGCGGTAGACGCGCTCATCAAGGCAAGCGGACTTGGCCTGGCCGACCGCGGCCTCGGCGGCCTGTTCGGCTTGGCGCGAGGCATTGTAATTGTGCTGTTTGGCGTCATATTGTGTGGCATGACGTCGATCCCGCAACAGGATTTCTGGAAGCACGCGCTGCTCTCGCCGTTGGCGGAAACCGGAGCGCGTACCGTCAAACCTTTCTTGCCTGCTGCCTTGACGCAGCACGTGCGTTTTTGAACCTATTTTCAATATCAGGCTGTCCAGTCTTAGGAGCACTCCATGTGTGGCATCGTCGGCGTCGTCTCGCATAATCCCGTCAACCAGGTTCTTTACGATGCATTGCTGCTGTTGCAGCATCGCGGCCAGGATGCGGCGGGCATTGCAACCAATCACAGCAGCATGTTCTCGATGCACAAGGCCAACGGCCTCGTGCGTGACGTGTTCCGCACCCGCAACATGCGTTCGCTGCAGGGTAACTCCGGCATCGGCCATTGCCGCTATCCGACCGCCGGCTCGTCCAGCGAAGAAGAAGCGCAGCCGTTCTACGTCAACGCGCCGTTCGGCATCACGCTGGCGCACAACGGCAACCTGACCAATCAGGAAGAATTGAAGCAGGCGCTGTTCCAGAACGACCGCCGCCACATCAACACCGATTCCGATTCGGAAGTGCTGCTCAACGTGCTGGCCCACGAAATCCAGGAATCGACCACCGGCTATTCGCTCGATCCGGACTCGCTGTTCAAGGCCGTCGCCATGGTGCACAAGCGCGTGCGCGGCGCCTACGCGGTGGTGGCGCAGATTGCCGGCCACGGCCTGCTGGCGTTTCGCGATCCGTTCGGCATCCGTCCGCTGTGCATCGGCGTCAATGAAACCGACGAAGGCAACGAGTACCTGGTCGCCAGCGAGTCGGTGGCGCTGGAAGGCATCGGTTTCCGCTTCCTGCGCGATATCGCACCGGGCGAGGCTGTGTTCATCGACAACGACGGCAAGCTGCACCAGCGCCAGTGCGCCGACAACCCGTCGCTCAACCCGTGCGCGTTCGAATATGTCTACCTGGCGCGCCCGGACTCGATCCTGGACGGCGCCTCGGTCTACGCGACGCGCCTGAAAATGGGCGAATACCTCGCCGAAAAGATTCGCAAGGAATTTTCGAGCGGCGAAATCGACGTCGTCATGCCGATCCCCGATTCGTCGCGGCCGGCCGCCATCCAGCTCGCGCTCAAGCTCGGCATCGAGTACCGCGAAGGCTTCATCAAGAACCGCTACATCGGCCGCACCTTCCTGATGCCCGGCCAGGCGATCCGCAGCAAGTCGGTGCGCCAGAAGCTGAACGCCATCGGCTCCGAATTCAAGGGCAAGAACGTGCTGCTGGTCGACGACTCGATCGTGCGCGGCACCACCAGCCGCGAGATCGTCCAGATGGCACGCGAAGCCGGCGCCCGCAATGTGTACTTCGCCTCGGCCGCGCCGCCGGTATTGTTCCCCAACGTGTACGGCATCGACATGCCGACCCGTGGCGAACTGATCGCCTACGGCCGCAGCAACGAAGAGATTTGCCGCGAGATCACCGCCGACAAGCTGGTGTACCAGGATGTCGACGCGCTCAAGCGCTCGATCTCGGATGTCAACCCGGCGCTGCAGAACTTCGAGGCGTCCTGCTTCGACGGCATCTACGTCACCGGCGACGTCACCCAGGAATACCTCGACCGCCTCGAATTCGCGCGCCACAATCCGAAGAAAGCGCCTGCCGAGGACGCCGCCCGCACCCAGCTCAACCTCACGCTGGCGACGGCGGAATAAGGCGGCATCGTGAGCGACACGAGAAATTTCGGCTTCACCACCACCATCCTGCACAACGACAGGCAAAAGCCGATCGAGCATGGCTCGCTGCACAAGCCGGTCCATACCTCGGTCGCGTTCGGCTATACCGATGCGCGCCAGCTGGCGTCTGTGTTCCAGGGCAAGGAACCGGGCTTCCGCTACGGGCGCCAGGGCAACCCGACAGTGTCGGCGCTCGAGGACAAGGTCACGCGCATGGAAGACGGCGTCGCGACGCTGTGCTTTGCTACCGGCATGGGCGCGATCGGCGCGGTGTTCCAGGGACTGCTGCGCGCAGGCGACCACGTGGTGTCGTCGGCCTTCTTGTTCGGTAACACCAACAGCCTGTGGCAAACCGTGGCGGGGCAGGGCGTCGAAGTCGCCTTCGTCGACGCCACCGACGTCGCCAACGTCGAAGCGGCCTTGATGCCGGCGACGCGCATCGTGTTCGTCGAAACCATCGCCAACCCGCGCACCCAGGTGGCCGACCTGGCGCGCATCGGCCAGCTGTGCCGCGAGCGCGGCATCCTGTTCGTGGTCGACAACACGATGACGACGCCCTACCTGTTCCGGCCGAAATCGGTCGGCGCCGGCCTCGTCGTCAACGCGCTGACCAAGTCGATCGGCGGCCACGGCATCGCGCTCGGCGGCAGCCTGACCGACACCGGCGAATACGACTGGAGCAACTACCCGCACATCGCGGCCAACTACAAGCGCAATCCGCCGGCCCAGTGGGGCATGGCGCAGCTGCGCGCCAAGGGCCTGCGCGATTTCGGCGCCTCGCTCGGGCCGGAAGCGGCGCACCACATCGCGGTCGGCGCCGAAACGCTGGCGCTGCGCATGGAACGCGCCTGCGCCAGTGCGCTGGCGCTGGCGCGCATGCTGGAAGCCGATCCGCGCGTGGCGGCCGTGCACTATCCGGGCCTGGAGTCGCATCCCCAGCACGCGCTGACTGGTGAGCTGTTCCGCGCGGCCGGCTCGCTGTTCAGTTTCGAACTGAAGGACGGCATCGACTGCTTCGACTACCTGAACCGCCTGCAGATCGGCATCCCCGCCAGCAACCTGGGCGATACCCGCACGCTGGTGATCCCGGTCGCCCACACCATCTTCTTCGAGATGGGCGCTGAGCGCCGCGCCAGCATGGGCATCGCCGAATCGCTGATCCGGGTGTCGGTGGGCATCGAGGATAGCGCCGACCTGCTGGCCGACTTCCGCGATGCGCTGGGACCGCTCTAACATCTACTTGCCGAGACCTACATGAAAAAAATCGTCTTCTGCCTCGCCCTTGCCTTTGCCGGCCTCGCCCATGCCGACGAGCTGGCCGACGCCAATGCCCTGTTTGAAAAGAAGGCCTATCCGCAGGCGCTGCAGCTGTACACCAAGCTGGCCAATGCCGGCAACGCCGAAGCGCAACTGCACCTGGGCGAAATGTACTGGTACGGAGAAGCAGGGACGATCGACCTGGTCAAGGCAGATGCCTGGTTCAGGAAAGCGGCGGCAAAAGGCAACAAGACCGCCGTTGCCTCGCTGGAAGTGATGAAGCAGCGCGAACTGCGCCGCGCGGACATCGAGTACTGGGTCGCGAAGTATGACGGCGCCGACCTGAAGGCCGGCAAGTTCCGTTGCCCGGCGCCGCGCATCCCGGCGATATCGAAGGTGAACGACGAGATCACCAGCATCGCGACCAACATGACTGCATGGCAGGATTGCTACAACGCCTTTGCCGCGAACCTGAATGCAAATGCGCCGCTCACCAAGCGCATTCCGGACGACATTTCAAAGCTGCTCAACAAGCAGGAACTCGAAGCCGCTACGGCCCGCCTCGGCGAAGTCCATACGCGCATCGGCGCCGACGCCAGCATCAGCGCCAAGCTTTTGCTGGCCGATTTCGAGGCATGGCGCGCTGCGACCGAAAAGTATGTCAGCGAGCATAACGAACTCGTTAAGAGCATGCCCGCCGTCACTCCAAAGCGCAAGTACGACAACTAACCCCGCTTAGTGCCAGGTGCGCATCAGCCCGACGGCCAGGCCTTCGAGCGTGAAGTCATCCACCGCCGGATCGACCTTGATGACCTTGAAGTCCGGGTTTTCCGGGAACAGCTCGATCAGCGAGCCGGTTTTCTTGTAGCGCTTGACGGTGACGTCGTCGCCGATGCGGGCCACCACGATCTGGCCGTTCTTGGCGGTATCGACCTTCTTCACAGCCAGCAGGTCGCCGTCCATGATGCCGGCGTCGCGCATCGACAGGCCGCGCACCTTCAGCAGGTAGTCCGGCTTGGACGAGAACATGGCCGGATCGACGCTGTAGGTCGCTTCCACATGCTCGAGCGCCAGGATCGGCGAACCCGCGGCGACGCGGCCCACCAGCGGCAGCGCCATCATCAGCGTCGGCGGCGGCATCGGGATTGCTTCCACGGCCGGACCGGTCAGGCGGATGCCGCGCGAGGTGCCAGGCGAAATTTCGATCGCGCCTTTGCGTGCCAGCGCCTGCAAATGTTCCTCGGCTGCGTTGGCCGACTTGAAGCCCAGTTCTGCCGCGATTTCAGCGCGCGTCGGAGGGAAGCCGGTGTTCTCGATTGCTTCCCGGATCAGGTTGAGGATTTCTTCTTGCCGTGCGGTGAGCTTGATCATTGGGGGTGCGCGGGGGCTGGTTATATAAACAGACTGTATTTTTGTACAGTATTTCGCCCAGCGCAAGTGAATTCACAAAAAAATCGCGGCCAAGCCGCTATTTTTATGCATAAACAGGTGAACAGTGACCGATTTACCTGATTTTCGGCGGTTTTCCGTCGCCGGAGCGGCGCCGGGCGGCGAGCAAGCCGACCAGGCCCAGTCCCAACGCCAGCGTCCCCGTGCGCGACGACTCGGGAACGACGCTGACGCTGAACGCCATTTCCGGCGTGAAGTTCATGCCGCCGAACACCGCGCCGGTCGGGTCGTTCGAATACCGGAAAGTGCCGTTGTCGACGATGCCGCCGGAGTTTTGCGTGTGCCCGCCCGCGGTGTACTCGCCGGTGCCGCCAAGCCCGACCGTGGTCGCGGCGAACCAGTAGGTTTGGCCGGCCACCAGCAAGCCGCTGGCAATCCCGCTGGTGATGCCGACGAAGGTCAGGTCGTTGTACACCTGGCCCGGCAGGACGCCGGTGCTGGCCAGCACGTTGCTCGAGTCCGGTCCCAGTGACGAATTGCCGCCGATCGAACCGAACACCTTGAACTGCAGTTCGGAAGCGCCGCCGCGCAGCCAGAAGCCGAGGCCGCTGACGGCGCCGCTGTCGGGCGCGACAAAGCTGTTTGCGTAGGTAAAGCTGCCGCCGCTCGACAGCGGGCTATAGAAAGCGCCGAGGTCGGGCGCCTTGACGATGTCGCCGGCCATCGTCGCGCAAGAGGTGGCCAGCAACATGATGGCCAGGAGGCGTCGTAGCAATCGCATGATAGATTCTCTTTCTGACGTTATTGAACAGGTAAGTCACGATAGCAGAGCCGAATGGCGAAACTTCAAGCTTGGCGCTTCGACCATTGCGCTGCCGCAGAGTTTGATCGAGGTGTCCCGCTAGACTCGCCGGGGCCGTGGTGCTAACGTGATACGCGGAGGAGGAACGGCCATGTTGGAACTGAAGACGGACAAGCTGACGGGCTCGGCATATGAAGAGGATCTTGCGATGTGGTATCAGCGCCAGGCCGATCTGCTGCGCGCACGCCGTTTCGACGAGCTTGACCTGGACAACCTCATCGAGGAACTGGAAGTCGCCGTGGGAAATCTGCGCAGGGAATTGAACAGCCGGCTTCGAGTATTGCTGATGCATCTGCTGAAGTGCCAATTTCAACACGACAGAATTTCCGGGAGCTGGCGCGGAACTCTTTTAGAGCAGCGCGGCGAGATTGCTGACCTGATCACCGAAAATCCGAGCCTCGGCCCAGGACTAATGCAGGCGGCGGCTAAAGTGTATCCTCGCGCGGTGCATGGTGCCGCAACGGAAACGGGCCTGCCGCGCGCAGCTTTTCCCGCCACTAATCCTTACTCCCGGGACCAGTTGCTCGACTTCGACTACATGCCCTGACCGCCGAAAACCACAGCATTGCCTGTCGAGTCAGCCCCACGCTTGCCTGCCTGCCCACTTCCGCGCTATAATTGCCGGCTTTCCCTTCCCACACTCGTCTTGACGCCGAGGTGGGCACTTGTTTAAACGTCCCTAAGGAGTTATGCATGCGTCATTATGAAATCGTTTTTATCGTCCACCCGGACCAAAGCGAGCAAGTCCCGGCGATGATCGAACGTTACAAAGCCAGCGTTACCACGCGCGGCGGTTCGGTTCACCGTGTTGAAGACTGGGGCCGTCGTCAGATGGCTTACTCGATCCAGAAGCTGCCAAAAGCGCACTACATCTGCATGAACATCGAATGCGACAACGAGACCCTCGTGGAACTCGAAACCGCGTTCAAATTCAATGATGCCGTGCTGCGTCACCTCACCGTTAAGATGAAGAAGGCTGAAACCACGCCGTCGCCGATGATGAAGTCGGTACAACGTGAAGACGCAGCCAAGAGCCACCGCTCGGAAGCTCCGGCTCCTGCAGCAGCCGCTCCAGCACCAGCCCCAGCAGCTGCCTGATTTTTGGCCGAAACCTTCGCTGGCGAAGTGAATCACCGCAGTGAATAAACTTCAGTGAATCAACTTCAGTTTGTAGCATCAATTTCGGAGCGCGACGTATTGCGCTATACCCCGGCCGGCGTGCCGATCGTGTCCGCCACCCTGACGCATAGTTCGCAGCAGGTGGAAGCAGGGGTGAACAGGTTGACCGAGTTTGAAATCACCGCGTTCGCCGCGGGCGAGATTTCAGGCCGGTTCTCCCGGGCCGAGTTGGGCGCAGCACACCAGTTCACCGGTTTTCTGGCCAAGAAGAGTCGCAGCAGCAAAGCGTTGGTGTTTCACATCATTGATTTCAGTGCCGCCGCCTAAGCGGAGCACATTTTAGATACAGGAGCCTCAAATGGCATTCGGTAAAAAGTTCGACAAGAACAAGCTCAAACTCAAAGAGAAGCGCAAGCAACAGAACCCACTGTTCAAGCGTAAGAAATTCTGCCGCTTCACCGCAGCAAACGTCGAGCAGGTCGACTACAAAGACGTCGACACCCTGAAAGACTTCGTCCAGGAAAACGGCAAGATCATGCCAGCACGCCTGACCGGTACCAAGGCGCACTACCAGCGCCAGGTTGACACCGCCATCAAGCGCGCCCGCTACCTCGCGCTGCTGCCTTACACCGACCTGCACCACGCTTAAGCGTTGCAGAGAACCTGGAGAAAAATATGCAAGTTATTCTGTTAGATAAAGTCGTCAACGTCGGCAACCTCGGCGACGTCGTCAAAGTCAAAGACGGTTACGCACGTAACTTCCTGATCCCGCAGCGCATGGCCCGCCGCGCAACGACCTCGGCAATCGCCGAGTTCGAAGTCAAGCGCGCCGAGCTGGAAAAAGCTGCTGCAGCCAAGCTGGCCGCATCGCAAGCCCAAGGCGAAAAGCTGAGCGGCATGACCATCTCGATCGCTCAAAAAGCGGGCGTCGATGGCCGTCTGTTCGGTTCGGTCACCAACTTCGACATCGCTGAAGCGCTGACGAAGCAGGGTTTCGCAGTCGAAAAAGCACAAGTTCGCATGCCGAACGGCCCGCTGAAGACGACTGGCGACCACGCTGTTGCAGTCGCATTGCACACCGACGTCGTTGTCGACATCACGATCGCTGTTGTCGGCGAAGCAGCATAAAGTAACAAGCGCCAGCGCGGGCCATGTGCCCGCGAGATGACGCCATAATGCCGGGTTATCCGGTCAAGAAGCCGGGTACATCCCGGCTTTTTTACGTCTGTCGCGACGCGATTTCTCGCCGATTATTGCAGCCTGTTCACCCGGAGCGGGTATAATTCGCGCCATGAACGCCCCTTCCGATCCGCAAGTCGATGCCATCCGCATTCCGCCGCATTCCATCGAAGCAGAGCAGTCCGTCATCGGCGGCCTGCTGCGCGATAATGCCGCCTGGGACCGGATCGCCGACTTCATGCACGCCGACGATTTCTACCGCTACGATCACCGCATCATTTTCGAGCAGCTCGTCAAGCTGATCAACGCCGCCCGCCCGGCCGACGTCATCACCGTCTACGAGGCGCTGACCAACATGGGCAAGGCCGACGACGTCGGCGGCCTGCAGTACCTGAACGCGATGGCACAGAACACGCCGTCGGCGGCCAACATCCGCCGCTACGCCGAGATCGTGCGCGACCGCGGCATCCTGCGCAAGCTCATCACCGTGGCCGACGAAATCTCCGGCAATGCGTTCAATCCGCAGGGCAAGGAAGTCAAGCAGATGCTCGACGAGGCCGAGTCGAAGATCTTCGCCATCGCCGAAGAAGGCTCGCGCGGCGCCCAGGGCTGGGTCGCGGTGCAGCCGCTGCTGACCCAGGTGGTCGAGCGCATCGACGAGCTCTACAGCCGCGACAACCAGAGCGAGATCACGGGCGTGCCAACCGGCTTCATCGACCTCGACCGCATGACTTCCGGCCTGCAGCCGGGCGACCTGGTGATCGTCGCCGGCCGCCCGTCGATGGGCAAGACCGCGTTCTCGATCAACATCGGCGAAAACGTCGCCATCGATTCCGGCCTGCCGGTGGCCGTGTTCTCGATGGAGATGGGCGGCACCCAGCTGGCGATGCGTATGCTCGGTTCGGTCGGCCAGCTCGACCAGCACCGCCTGCGCACAGGCAAGCTGAACGACGAAGACTGGCCGCGGCTGACCCATGCGATCCAGAAAATGAACGATGCCCAGCTCTACATCGACGAGACGCCGGCGCTCAACTCGATCGAGCTGCGCGCGCGTTCGCGCCGCCTGTCGCGCCAGTGCGGCAAGCTCGGCCTGATCATCGTCGACTACCTGCAGCTGATGACCGGCAACCAGCCGGGCGACAACCGCGCTTCCGAGATTTCCGAAATTTCGCGCGGCCTCAAGGGCCTCGCCAAGGAACTGCATTGCCCGGTGATTGCGTTGTCGCAGCTGAACCGATCGCTCGAGCAGCGCCCCAACAAGCGTCCCATCATGTCCGACTTGCGCGAATCGGGCGCGATCGAGCAGGACGCCGACGTCATCATCTTCCTGTACCGCGACGAGGTGTACAACCCCGATTCGCCCGACAAGGGCACCGCCGAGATCATCATCGGCAAGCAGCGTAACGGCCCGATCGGCGCCGTGCGCCTGACCTGGATCGGGCAGTACACCAAGTTCGGCAATTACAGCGGCGGCCTCGCGCTGTATCAGGGCGACTAAACCCAAGAGGGGGCGCCGCGACGAGCGGCTTCCCCGAGCAATCCCAGCACGACTAACGGAGAATAAAAATGTTTGGACGTTTGATGCCCACCGAGGGCAAATTTTTTGACTTGTTTAATCAGCACGCCGCGTTGTGCGTGAAGGGCGCCCATGAAATGGTCGGCCTCATGACCAATTTCGACGACCTGGAAAATCGCACCCATGCGATCGAAGGCATCGAGAAGCAGGCCGACAAGATCACTTACGCCACCGTGGACATGCTGCACAAGACGTTCATCACGCCGATCGACCGCGACGACATCCACAAGCTGATCACGCGCATGGACGACATCCTGGACCTGATGGAAGACGCGGCCCAGACCGTGTCGCTGTACGACCTGAAGGCGGTCACGCCGGAAGCGAAGCGCCTGGCCGAACTGTGCCTGGCCTGCTGCGAAAAAGTGCAGGCCGCCGTCGCGCTGCTGCACAACATGGACAACTCGCACAAGATCGTCGCCATCTGCGAAGAGATCGACCGCCTCGAATCGGACGCCGACCATGTGATGCGCGCGGCGATGTCGAAACTGTTCCGCGACGAGCCGGACGTGCGCAACCTGATCAAGCTGAAGGCCATTTACGAGATCCTGGAAACCGTCACCGACCGCTGCGAAGATGTTGCCAACATCATCGAAGGCATCATCGTCGAAAACGCGTAAGCGGAAGCCATTACATGCAAACTCTTCAAATGAGCATCTATGTGCTCGCGTTTCTTATCGCGCTGGCGCTGATCTTCGACTTCATGAATGGCTTCCACGACGCCGCCAATGCGATCGCGACGGTGGTGTCGACCGGCGTTCTTAAACCGCAGACCGCGGTGGCGATGGCGGCGATCTTCAACTTCATCGCTATTTTTGTCGTCGGCCTGAAGGTGGCGGCGACCGTCGGCAAAGGCACGATCGACCCGGCGGTGGTGGACCAGTACGTCATTTTCGGCGCGCTGGTCGGCGCCATCATCTGGAACCTGATCACCTGGTATTACGGCATTCCGTCGTCCTCCTCGCACGCGCTGATCGGCGGCCTGGTCGGCGCCGCGGTGGCCAAGTCCGGCACCGGCGCGCTGATCGGCAGCGGACTGATCAAGACGGTGCTGTTCATCGTCGTGTCGCCTTTGGTGGGCTTCCTGCTTGGTTCGATCATCATGGTGATTGTGTCCTGGGTGTTCGTGCGTTCGACGCCGCGCAAGGTCGACACGTGGTTTCGCCGCATGCAGATGGCGTCGGCTGCAGCGTACAGCCTCGGCCACGGCGGCAATGACGCCCAGAAGACCATCGGCATCATCTGGATGCTGCTGATCGTCGCCGGCGTGACCGCCAAGGGCGACGCCGAGCCGCCGATGTGGGTGATCATCTCGTGCTACACGGCCATCAGCTTCGGTACGCTGTTCGGCGGCTGGCGCATCGTCAAGACGATGGGCCAGAAGATCACCAAGCTCAAGCCGGTAGGCGGCTTCTGCGCGGAAACCGGTGGCGCCATCACGCTGTTCGCGGCGACCGCGATGGGCATTCCGGTATCGACCACCCACACCATTACAGGCGCCATTGTCGGCGTCGGCTCGGCCCAGAAGATGTCGGCCGTGCGCTGGGGCGTGGCGGGCAACATCGTGTGGGCATGGGTCTTCACGATTCCGGCGTCAGCCTTCATGGCCGCGATCGCCTGGTGGATTGGCACCCACGTGCTGTAATCGAGCGCGGGTCAGCAAAAAGGGGGAAAGGCACTGGCAGCCTTTCCCCCTTTTTTTATTACTACCCGTTCGCTATCGCTTCCGCTCAACCAGCTCAATTTCAAACAGCTTCGGCCAGTGCTTGCCGGTCACAAACAACCGGCGCCTGCTGGCGTCCCAGGCGATACCATTCAGCACATCGTCAGTGCCCACCTTGAACGACGGGTCCAGCAGGCCGGTCAGGTCAATCCAGCCGACAACGTTGCCCGACACCGGATCGATCCGTGCGATGACGTTCGTTCCCCAGACGTTGGCAAACAGCTGGCCGTCGACCCACTCCAACTCATTCAGGTTCGGCACCGGCTTGCCGCCGGCAGTAACCTGGATGCGTTTCGTTTCCTTCAGCGTTTTCGGATCCAGCAACCGAATCGCCGGGCTGCCGTCGCTCATGAACACCTGCGTGCCGTTGCTGGCCAGTCCCCAGCCTTCGCCCTCGTAGGAAAATTTTCGTTTGAGCTTGAGCGTCTTGGCATCGTGAACAAAGCCGACTTTAGACTGCCAAGTGAGGCTGACGATGTCGTTCCCCAATGGAGCGATCCCTTCGCCAAAAAACTCCGGCGCCAAGTCGATCTTCTGCAGCACGCGGCCCGTTTCGAGCTGGACGCGCCGGATCGACGATTCGCCCTTCATGCCGGTGCTTTCGTACAGCGCGCCATCCTTGATGAACAGCCCCTGGGTAAACGCCTTCGTATCGTGCGGATAGGCGTGCTTGACCATGAAGCTGTAGACCGGGATCGCCGTCTGGGCGTAGGCAAGACCTGGCGCCGGCAAGGCGAGGGCGCCTGCCAGCAGCCGGATGAATACAGCGTAATTAATCTTCTTCAATTCGCGCCTTTAATGAGTGGTCACTGCAGCAAGACTCTACCTTAAATTTGCGCCAACGTCGCCACCACGGGCACCGCCGATTCCCGATCGGATTTATTGCGTTAGCTCAATTTGTTGAAACGCAAGAGTTCCATACTGACGAACTTCGCCAATCCTCCTGCGAACGGAAGAGACCATGAATGCTTTCAAGGAAGGGGTAGCCGCCTTTGCGGCTTTGCTCAGCGATCCCCAAGGCAAGCGACTGTTGCGAATGGAATTCCCACGCAAGGACGGTCCCAAAGCCGCCATGTTGGCCAATACGCTCGACGCGGTGGAAGAGCTGTCGCGCGACTTCACCTACACGGTCGAGGTTCTTTCGAACGATACCAACATCTCCCTCAGGTCGGTCATGGGGAAAATGGTGACGATATCGCTGGTCCGCGACGACGGCAGCCTGCGTTACTTCAATGGCTATGTGTTCGAATTCCATTTCGTCCGAACCGATGGCGGCTTCGCGTTCTACCACATGGTGCTGAAGCCGTGGCTTGCCTTCCTCCGGCTCCGTCAGGACAACGCTGTTTTTCAAAACGCGAGTGTCCTTGACCTTTGCGACAAGACCTTCCGGAACTACAACCAACGCGACGTCAAATATCGCATTCTCGGCGAGCACTCACCGATGACGCTATCGGTGCAATACAACGAGACAGACCATAACCATCTTCATCGCCGGCTTGAGGCTAGCGGCCTGTTTTACTGGTACGAGCATCGCCTCGATGGGCATACGCTGTGGGTGAGCGACGACAGCACGCAGGCGGAACCGATAGATGGCAGCGCGCCGGAAATGGCGTTTCAGAGTGCCGCCGGTTCGCTCGAGGACGACGGCGTGCACCAATGGAGCGCGATGCGTCGAATCGCCGCAGGGAGAGTGACCCTCGGCAGCTTCAACTTCAAGAATATCCATCGGGTGCCCTCGGTCTTTTTTCCATCGGTCCAAAAGCACGACGGCGATGCCGACCTCGAAATCTACGAAAACACTGGCGCCTACGGTTTCAATCACGAGTCCAGCAAACGGCTGGCTTGCCTGCGCGCCGAAGAAATCGAAGCACGCGATCAGGACTTTGCCGCCCAAAGCAACGATCGTACGGCGCAGCCTGGCCGCTGGTTCAAACTGTCGGGGCATTTTAGCGGCGGTTCGCGCAGGCGCGAGCAGGGCGCGGCCGGGCAACCGGATGACAGATCGGAGCGGCCATATCTGCTACTGCGCGTTCATCACCGCGCGCGCAACAATTATCAGGATGGCCGGGACGCCTTATCGGACTACGAAAACGACTTCCGCTGCATGCGCAAAACGATTCCATGGCGCCCGACCCGCGGCTGGAATAGCGAGCCGACGAAGATCTTCGGGGTGCAGACCGCAACTGTCGTGGGGCCGCCCGGTGAAGAAATCCACACCGACGAATACGGACGGGTTCGGCTGCAGTTCCATTGGGACCGCGACGGGACCTTCGACGCCGCCAGTTCGCCGTGGGTGAGGGTGGTCTCAAGTTGGGCGGGCGCCAATTTCGGCCAGATCAGCGTTCCCCGAATCGAGCAAGAGGTGGTGGTGCAATTCTTGGATGGAAACTGCGACCGGCCGCTGATCATCGGCAGCGTCTACAACTCGCGCAACATGCCGCCGTGGGATCTGCCAGCGTGCAAGACGCAGAGCGGCATTCTGACGCGCTCTACCGTTGGCGGCGGGCCGGCTACGGCGAACGCGCTCCGTTTTGAGGACAAGAAGGGCGCTGAGGAAGTCTGGCTGCACGCCGAGAAAAACCAGCGCATCGAGGTCGAGAACGATGAGGCTCACTCAGTCGGCCATGACAGAAAGAAGACGGTTGACCACGATGAAACGGTTGAGGTGAAAAGCGACCGTATTGAAACGGTCGGCCACGACGAAAAAATCACGGTACAGCACAACAGAGTGGAACAGGTAGGCCGCGACGAGGCGATCACCGTTGGCGGCAACCGAACCGAACGGGTCGGCAAAAACGAATCCGTTCGCATTGACGGCAATCGAAACGAAACCGTGGCGATGGCCAAGAGCGAAGCCGTCGGCCTTGCCAAAGCGCTGTCAATCGGGGGGCTGTACCAGACAACCGTCGGGGGCGCCATGAACACCAGCGTCGTGATGTCGAGTTCCGAACAAGTTGGGCTGCACAAATCGGTGCAAGTCGGCAGCAAGTTTGGCCTTGAAGCGAACGAACAAATCACCCTGTCCGTCGGTAGCTCGCGAATCAGCATTACCCCCGATGCGATCTACCTCGAAGCGAATAACGTCCACATCAAAGGGCACCAGAATATGCACGCTGACGCACCGGCGGATATCTACCTCAATACGGGCACGGCAGACGGGGCACCGGCCATCAGCTTTCCAGCCGATTCTGAAGTCGGGGACGAGGGGAGCGGTCTCGAGTAAGGCGACACCACCTTTGTCCTCTTGAAGTGACTCGTAAAGGTTGTCTATGACCACCATCGAAAATCACACTGGCGCACCGCATTTCTGGTTTGAACAGACAGGTCCGGAAGGAGAGCGGTTGGACGTGCTCATTCTGCGCGCGACCTTCGATTTCGCCGCCGAGGGCAAATTAATGACCATTGCGCGCGATCAGCAGCCAATCGTGCTCGGCGATAGCTTTGCCGGTCCGATCGCCAGCGACCCTCTCCGCGCTGTAGTAAAAGATGACGGCGACCTGCTGCCGTACAAGCCCGGCACCGACATCCTAGTGGCAGGCCATGCGCAGGCACCCGATGGCCGCGCCCACACAGAATGGATTGCGGGAATACGGGTTGGGAAAACACAGAAAATACTTCGCCTGTACGGACCGCGGAAGTTTCGCAAGAAGCTATTCGGATGGCGGCTTGGGCTTGCCGAAGCAACTACCAGTGTAGTACTCGACTATCGCCTCGCTTTTGGCGGATGTTTCGATATCCCGGCCGAACATTCTTTCGACGGCGAGCCCGGCACTGTGAAGCACCCTTGTAATCCTGCCGGTTGTGGTTGGCTGCCCATACCGTCTGCGTACAAAAAGCTGGATAAACGTGCGCGCAGGCACATCGACAAGACGATTAACAGTCTGAAGGTGATCGCCGCGCCGCAGATCGAAAATGCGCTTGAGCCGATACGGCGGCCTTGTCAGGCCGCCGCCCCGGATGGGTTTGGTCCAATTGCGAGATGGTGGGCGCCTAGGCTTTCCTATCAGGGAAGCTGCGGGGAGTTGTGGCTTAAAAATCGTTATCCTCTGTTGCCGAAGGACTTCGATTCGCGCTTTTACCAATGTGCACATCCTGATCTTGTTGCCGTTCCACATCTGAGAGGCGACGAAAGTGTGACGTTGTCAGGCTTGCTCACCCAGAAACGCGACATGCGCTTGCCGGGGTGGCGTGTGATTGCAGTGGTGACGCGAGCGAGCGGTGAAAGCACCGTTAGTCTTCCGGTACTCGACACCGTGCGTTTCGATCTGGACCTGGGCCAGGCATCACTGGTCTGGCGAGCCAATTATTTCGAGTCTGATGACCCGGTCACCGAAATTTCGTTGGCGGCCACAACGACGACTTTTGAGCGCGATTCGTCCTCAATGAGCGCACTCGCAACAGGCGAGGCTGCTACATGAGCGGCGGCCATGATGGTGCGAGCAAGCTGAAGCTATCGGATCCAAGGGGCTCGAATACGGGTGGAAATGTGGCCTTCGGCATGCAGTCGATCGAGGATCAAATTGCGGAGTCGCTGCAACGCGCCGAGTACGAAAAACGTATTCAGCAGCTGGAACGGAACATTGCCAAACTTAAGAAAAGCTTGGAGCAAAACGGGAAACCAAAACCGCAAGCTAAATCCGGTGGGCAAGGAAAAGCTCGTCATATAGCCCACGCGGAAGGTTGGCAAGCCGTTTGCACCGCACCAGATTTTTGTAGAGTCGGCAAAGACGTGGTTGCTTTTAACAGTTTCGCAACGCTTGATCAGCAGCTGACTGCGTCACAGAACGTAAAGGCTCGTGGCACACCGATTTATCGCAAAGGCGATGTGCTCCAATCTGTACAGGCGGACGCCGGCAAACATGTTGTGTCAGGAACGTCGCTTGGCAGTGGTCACGTCAAAATACTAGATGGCCATGCAAATGTGAAGGTGAACGGTGCACCGGTGGCGCGTCATGACAGTCGCTGTTTGATCAATTGCGACGCGTCCGGAGCGGGAGGAGCGCAAGGCAAGCTAGTTACCGAGCAGAAGACAGCGGGGACGGTTGCGCCACCGGAAGAGCCTGTCAATCCTCCAGGGCAGCGTACCAGCGCAAAACTCGAAGCACTTAAGAAAGCTCGCGATGCGGTCGTAGCCGGCATGACCGACCTTGACGCCCTTGATGAGTATGTTAATTTTGAACGGTCACACGAGGAGTTGGACGGGCTTATCAATAAGATCAGCGGCACGCCAGGTTCGGCCCGCGACTACGCAGCACAAGTCGCGCGGGGCCTCCTAGGCTTTGGCAAAGATGCTGCGCTAGGACTTGGTGAGTTAGCGTATGAAACCATCAAGGGCGTGCCAAAGCTCGTCCGACTCACGCAAACGCAAAGTGGGCGGATGCAGGCTCAACTTGACGCCCAAATCCTTGTGGAAGACATGAGGCTTGGGAACGTAACGCCGGGGGGAGTGGGGCGAACTGCGCTCGACCTCGGCAAGGCTGTCATCGCGCCAGTGACAGATCCTTGGGCGAAAGGGCATTATGTTGAAGCGGTCACGCGCGCTACTACCGAGGCAGGCTCGTTATTGCTGGGCTGGCTTAAGGCAAGCAGGGCAGCGCGGGCGGCGAAAGCGCAGGAGGTAGCCCGGGCCGGGGTCAGGCCCGCAGCCGTCGAAATTCCTGCGGTGGATGCAGTTGTCGCTAAGGCTGACGACGGCGTCCATATCGGGAGGCCCGAAAAACCGGCGTTTAGCGGCGATTGGAAAAATTACAAGACGAACGGCATTGAGGCTGATCCGATCTTGTCCGCAGAGGGACGCCGAATGATCGCTGAATTTGAAAAAAAAGGTTTGAAACCCGCGCGGGCTATCGAAGAAACCGAATTGTTAATGAAAACGGGAGCATCTTTGCCCGTTGCTAAATCCATTGAAGTTGGTGATAAGTTTTATAAGCTCGTGACCGAGGGCGCCAGCATAGGGGAGAACAGCGCCTTCTGGGCTACAAAGGACGAGATTTTAGCTTTGGAAGGAAAGAGTTATGACAAAATTGCTAACCAGCTTGGTATGCCCTTAATTTCGCAGCAGGGAACAAGGTTCCAAGTGAGCGAAATTACCGCGTTGCGAAGCGGTACTAGTTTCAGTTCCATCATTGCGCCGACAACCGAAATTGGGGCGAAGGGTATTCCATGGCTTCAGGAGGGCGGGCGTGTGCAGACGCTTCTGATCGATCGCAGCGCATTTTCCCCTCCTGTCGTGACTAAAATCAAATTTCCATAGGTGCAAGTATGTATAGAAAACTCGTCAGACACGATGGTCGGCACTTTCTCGAAGTGGACCCCGTCAGATTGAAGCGAAAGGCAATCCAATTACGCGACCAAATTGAGCGAAAGGTTCCCTTGAATGATGATCGCTATTGTTTTCGCACAATTACATTGCCAATTGTTACGGCTGCGATAAAAGGGGAGATCACAGAGTCCGTTGATCCAAGCGTGGCTGAATTTATTAGTGAGAATTTTCAGTGGGACAGACGGGAAGGCTATTTGCCACCGCAGTACGACGAAGATTTTATTGATGCGATCGCCGATTTTTCAGTCACCCTTAAAGGGCTTTCGCTAAGCGCGACCGAGGAGGTTATAGTAGATGGAGTTTCTTTCCGCTGGTTAGAACTAGAGAACGAAGGCG
Organism: Pseudomonadota bacterium; assembly: GCA_040386255.1. GTDB lineage: Bacteria > Pseudomonadota > Gammaproteobacteria > Burkholderiales > Burkholderiaceae_D > JAFCUW01. The sequence continues at coordinate 40,197 of JAZKFW010000004.1, read as the reverse complement.
ACGGGCCTTGTGACGTTCGGTGTTGGTAGTAAATTTGAAACGTCAATTTTGCGCTGCCGGGCGCAACGAACCGACGCATTAACGTTACGGCGGATGATTAACGCCAGCTTTTTCTGAGCTCGAAAGCAAAGCATTGCGTAAAAAAGTCAGGCCCATATCAAGCCAGCTCGACCTCCAACCCCTCATACGCCAGCACCACTTTCAGCGATGCCGGCAGCGGCTGATGCCGCGCTAACAGATCCGCAAATACCGCCTCCAAGTCATCATCGGACCGCGTCGGCTCATGATGCGTAATGTACAGCGTCTTCGCTCCGACCCGCACTGCCATCTCCAGCGCCGAATCCAGCGTGCCGTGCCCCCAGCCTTGCTTGGCCGGATACTCCGTCACCGTATAGGAACAGTCGACGATCAGCGCGTCCACACCCCGCATCGCAGCCTCGATCTCGCCCTGACGCTGCGCCATGTACGCCTGGTACGGCGCGTGGCGCTCGTCCTCCGTGGTGTACAGGTTGTAGAACGGCTCATGGTCGCCGGTAAAAAACATCGACTTGCCGTTGCAGGTGATGCGGTAACCAAGATTGGTGCACGGATGATTCATCAGCACATTGTCGACGACGGCGTCACCCACCGCGATCGCCTCGCCAAAGTTTAGCGTCTGGTATTCGATGGTCGCGTCCATCTGCGCTTCGCCGACCGGGAAGTAGCTGTTCTGCAGCTGCACGCCGAGCACGTGCTCGATGCCCTTGCCGGTGGCGCGGTCGACGGCGCCGTGCAGCCGCACCAGGCTGCCGCGGTTGAACAACGGCGTGAAGAAGGGCAGGCCGTGGATATGGTCCCAGTGGCTGTGGGTGATGAAAATATTGGCGCGCACCGGCAGGCGGGAAACCAGCTGCTGCGCCAGCGCGAAGATGCCGGTGCCGGCGTCGAGAATGATCAGCGTGCCGTCGTCGGTGCACACTTCGATACAGGTGGTGTTGCCGCCATAGCGCGCGGTGCGGGGACCAGGCGACGGTATCGATCCGCGCACCCCCCAGAAACGGAATTTCATGATTTCATTTCCCGGCTTGAACCAATTAATTTTTTCGTAACATCTGCGCGTATGCTCGCGTTGCAATTAGTTCGATGATAGCCGGTTTTGCAAGAAATGGCCCCTACAATAAGAAAACCCCGTGGGCCGTAAGGCGCACAGGGTTTTGGTGAGAGCAGAGAACGCTTACAGCACTTCGCTCGCGTGGTCCGCTAGGCGCGAACGCTCGCCTCGCGCCAGCGTCACGTGGCCGCTGTGCGACCAGCCCTTGAAGCGGTCCACCACGTAGGTCAGGCCGCTCGAGCCTTCGGTCAGGTACGGCGTGTCGATCTGCGCGATGTTACCGAGGCACAGGATCTTGGTGCCGGGACCGGCGCGCGTGACCAGCGTCTTGAGCTGCTTCGGCGTCAGGTTCTGCGCTTCGTCGATGATCAGGAACTTGTTGACGAAGGTGCGTCCGCGCATGAAGTTGAGCGACTTGATCTTGATGCGCGAACGGATCAGGTCCTGCGTTGCCGCGCGGCCCCACTCGCCGCCGTCCGAATCGGACTTGTTGAGCACCTCGAGGTTGTCGTCGAACGCGCCCATCCACGGCGACATCTTTTCTTCCTCGGTACCTGGCAGGAAGCCGATGTCTTCGCCGACCGGCACCGTGACGCGGGTGACGATGATCTCGTTGTACAGCTTGGTCTCGAGCACCTGCGCCAGGCCGGCGGCGAGCGCCAGCAAGGTCTTGCCGGTGCCGGCCTGGCCGAGCAGGGTGACGAAGTCGCACTCCGGATTCATCAGCAAGTTCAGCGCGAAGTTCTGCTCGCGGTTGCGGGCGGTAACGCCCCACACGTTGTTCTTGCTGTGGCTGAAATCACGCAGCGTCTGCAGCACGGCCGTCTTGCCGTTGAGCTGCTTGACCTGGCCATAGAAGGGCGCTTCGCCATTCTTCGGTTCCAGGAACACGAACTGGTTCACCAGCAGCGTCGGAATGGTCGGCCCGGTGACGCGGTAGAACGTGGCGGACGAACCATTCTTGTTCTCCTGCCACGACTCCATGTCCTTGCCGTTCTTGTTCCAGAAGTCGTCGGGAAGCTGGACGATGCCCGAATACAGCAGGTCGGTGTCTTCCAGCACATGGTCGTTGAAGTAATCTTCCGCCGGTAGGCCCAGCGCGCGCGCCTTGATGCGCATGTTGATGTCTTTCGACACCAGCACGATCGCGCGGCCCGGCAGTTCGCTCTCGAGGTTGCGGACAACGCCGAGGATCTGGTTGTCGGCCTTGCCGACCGGCAGGCCTTCCGGCAGGGTCGGGCCGCTTTGCAGGCGCGTCTGGAAGAACAGGCGGCCCTTGGCGTCCTTGTTGCCCAGCTTGGCCAGCGGGATGCCCGCTTCGATGGCGTCGTCGTCGATGTTGGCGATCAGCGCGTCGAGCGTGCGCGACACCTGGCGTGCATTGCGCGCCACTTCGGACATGCCCTTCTTGTGGTCGTCGAGCTCTTCGAGCGTCATCATCGGCAGGTAGACGTCGTGCTCCTCGAAGCGGAACAGCGACGACGGGTCGTGCATCAGCACGTTCGTGTCGAGCACGAACATCTTGGTGATGCCGGCCTTGTCGGCCAGGCGGCTGGTGGACGACTTGATGACCGCTTCGACCGGCTTGTGCTTGGCCGGATGCGGCGCATCGCGCTCGCTGTCGACAGGGTCCTTGGCGCGCGCGGCAGGACGCGCGGCGGCCACCGGCAGCGGCGTCGCAGCCGCCGGCGCGGCAGCGGCGGGCTTGGCGGTCTTGACGGCGCGGATGGCTTTTGGCGCCGCCACGGCCTTGCCGCTGATCAGGTCTTCGACCGGGTCGAGCGGCGCCGCGGCCGTCGCCACCGCGCGTACCGCGGGCTTGGCGCCGCGTTCGGCTTTTGGATAGTCTTTTGCCAGCAGCAGCGCGGCCGGCTTGGTAGGAAGTTTTGGCAGTGGCATCAGGGTCTCAATCTAAAAAAGTTCCGACGGGCCGCTCGGCACGGCGCAAGCTGCGCCCGGCACAACGCGTGCAGCGGATGGTCGTATTGCATGGGTGAGGCGCTGGTCAGGCGCGGCATAGTGGCCGGGCCGGCAGGACGCCAGATTGGGATGATGCAGGACGAGAAAGCGGTGACTCAAAATGGACGGATGCAATCGATGTTCTACAGCAGGTTGATCAACGGGAAGCCATCCTCGCTAGGGCTGGCTTTTCACGAACTCCAGCACTTCATCGGCGTGATCTGCAACCTTCACGCCTCGCCATTCTTTCACCAATCGGCCCTCAGCGTCAATTACAAACGTGCTACGTTCGACGCCGCGAACTTGCTTGCCGTACATATTCTTCATTTTCATGACGTTGAACTGCAGGCACACCGCCTCGTCCGGGTCGGAGATCAGTTCGAACGGCAGTCCCAGCTTCGACTTGAAGCCCTCGTGCGAGCGCAGCGAATCGCGGCTGATGCCGTAGATTTCGGTGCCGGCGGCAACGAACTGATCGTGCAGTTCGCGAAACGCGATGCTCTCGGTGGTGCAGCCCGGCGTGTTGTCTTTCGGGTAAAAGTACAGCACGGTGTAGCGCGCCGGGCGGCCGCCAAGCTGGAACTGCTGGTCGCCGGTCATGGCGGCGGAAAAATCGGAAACGGATGCTGTTTGGCTGTCAGCCACGGGGCTCTCCTGGACGCGCTGCGGTCGGGTCGGCCACGATCAGTTCACCTGAACGGCCGGGCAATTCGCCCCAGCTTACCGGATAGTCGGGCAAGGGCGAGTCTTTTACTTTCTGATAATAATCGGCCATCGACGCCAGCTGGTAGCCTTGGGCTTTCCAACCGGACAATAGCTGTTCGAATATGGGGCTGAGTTTTTGTCCTTCAAGCTCCGCGTGCAAGGTATATACGTGGTCGCGACCGGCGCCGGCCGTCAGCTTCAGCAGGTGGGCGGCGATATTGGCCGTCGTGATGGTCACGCCGTCGATCGTGCGGCCCAGCAGTTCGTCGAGCGTGGGCAGCGTTGTCGGCAGCTGCACGCAATGGGTGCCGGCAATCCGGTGCGGGCCGACGCGCTCGTCCAGCAGCGAACCGTCGTCGCGCAGCATCGCGCGCCCGTCCGAGGCGTACGCAAAGCCGGCGCCGTCGTGCTCCTTGAAAGCGTGCTGGTTCATCTGCCAGCCGGCCGCGCCGTGGGTCAGCGCCGGGCGCCCGAACACGATGCGGAAACGGTCCTCGGCCTGGCGCATGATGTGCGTCGTCCAGCTGCCGCTGCTGCCGCGCACGCTGTCCTGCCAGCGCACGTGGTCCCAGGTGTGGATGCCGCACTCGAAGCCGGCGAACTGCGCATCGCGCATCTGCTCGCCGCAGCGGCGGCCGATGTCCGGCGCCGGCAGCATCACGCCGTACATCAGCGTCTTCAGGCCGTAGTGTTCGAGCACCGAGGTGCGCGACACTTTCTTGAAAAAGCCCGGACGGAACGCGCGTTTCAGCGCCCAGCCGGTGTGATCGGGGCCGAGCGAAAACAGGAAGGTGGCATGGGCGTCGTGCGCGCGCAGCACGCGTACCAGGTTCGGCACGCCTTCACGCGTGCCGCGATAGGTGTCAACGTCGATCTTGAGCGTCAGCAGCGGGCCTTTGGTGCGGAGTTGTTCAGTCAAATCATCAATCCATCAAGGCTTTGGCTTCGGCTACCTGGCTGCGGTAGGCGTCGAAGATGTGGCGCAGCGCATCGGCCATGCCGACCTGCGGGGACCAGCCCAGCTCGTCGCAGGTGTTGCCGATCTTCGGCACCCGGTTCTGCACGTCCTGGTAGCCCTTGCCGTAATAGGCGCCGGAACTGGTCTCGACGATGGCGACCTGGCGCGCCGATTCGCGGTACTCCGGGTACTCGGCAGCCAGGCTCAGCATCATGGACGACAGCTCGCGGATCGAGTAGTTGTTGCCCGGGTTGCCGATATTGTAGATCTTGCCGGTCGCGATGCCATCAACGTTGGCGATGATCCGCACCAGCGCGTCGATGCCGTCGTCGACATACGTGAACGAACGCTTCTGCGCGCCGCCGTCGACCAGCTGGATGTTCTCGCCGCGCACGATGTGGCCGAGGAACTGCGTCAGCACCCGCGACGAACCTTCTTTCGGCGTGTGGATCGAGTCGAGGCCGGCGCCGATCCAGTTAAACGGCCGGAACAACGTGAAGTTCAGGCCTTCCATCCCGTAGCCCCAGATCACGCGGTCCATCAGCTGCTTGGAGCAGGCGTAGATCCAGCGCGGCTTGTTGATCGGGCCGTACACCAGGCTTGAGGCTTCCGGATCGAACTCGGCGTCCGGGCTCATGCCATACACCTCGGACGTCGACGGGAACACCAGGTGCTTGCCGTATTTGTGCGCCGAGCGCACGATCGGCAGGTTCGCCTCGAAGTCGAGCTCGAACACGCGCAGCGGTTCCTTGACGTAGGTCGACGGCGTGGCGATCGCCACCAGCGGCAGGATCACGTCGCATTTCTTGACGTGGTACTCGACCCATTCCTTGTTGATCGTGATGTCGCCTTCGAAAAAGTGCAGGCGCGCCTTGTAAGCGTCGTTTTCCAGCAGGTCCCTGATGCGCTCGGACTGCATGTCCATGCCGTACACGTGCCAGTCGGTCGTTTCCAGGATGCGCTTGGACAGGTGATGGCCGATGAAGCCATTGACGCCGAGGATGAGGACTTTTTTCATGGGAATGCGCGCGCTCTCTTGGTTATCGACTTCAGGCGCCGGCACCGGCAAGGCGCGCCTGAAGCTGGGCCGGCGTCACGACCGCGCCATCGGCCAGCAGGCTGGAAATGGCGAGCATGCGGCCATCGCCGCACACGCCAACGATCCGATTATCCACCACAGCCAGCCCGAGAGGCAACTCGCTACGCACGAGTCGGGATAATCTTGCGCGTTCGATAATAAAGCGCTGGCCGCCGGCGTCGGTGAACGCGCCGGGGTAGGGCGGCGCCACCGCGCGGTGCAGATTGTAGACCTGTTGCGCCGGCAGCGACCAGTCGATGCGGCCGTCCTCCGGCTTGCGCCCGCCGAAGTAAGCGCCTTGCGACAGGTCGTTGACGCGGCGCGCCGCCGTTCCTTCCAGCAACTGCGGCAGCACCTGCCACAACGCCTGCTCGGCCGCCACGGTGACCTTGCCGAACACTTCGAACGCGGTGTCGTCAGGGAGAATCGGCACCGCGCTCTGCGCGACGATGGCGCCGGCATCCGGCTTGACCGTCATTTCGTGCAAGGTCGCGCCGGTCTGCGTGGCACCGTGCAGCACCGCCCAGTTGACCGGCGCGCGGCCGCGGAACTGCGGCAGCAGCGAGCCGTGCATGTTGAAGGCGGGCGCCACCTCCAGCAGCGCCGCCGGCAGCATGTGGCGGTAGTAAAAGCTGAACATCAGGTCCGGCTGAGCGGCGCGAACTTGCGCCAGCAGTTCGGGCGCACCGGCGTTGGGCGGCGTTATGAATGGGATGCCTTCGGCCTGGCACAGCGAAATGACCGATTCGAACCAGATGTTTTCGTCGGCGCTGTCCTCGTGGGTGACCACCAGCGCGACGTCGACGCCGCCGGCCAGCAGCACCTTCAGGCAGCGCACGCCGACGTTGTGGTACGCGAAGACAACCGCGCGGCGGCCCGCCATCAGCGCGCCACCTGGCGTTTTTCCACCGCCAGGTCGAGTTGCTCGTCCTTGCCGGGCACGTGCTGCAGAATCGTCTGCACCACGTAGCGCGGCCGCGCGCGCACCTGCTGGAAGATGCGGCCGATGTATTCGCCCAGCAGGCCAATGCCGAACAGGATCACGCCGAGGAAGAAGAAGGTGATCGCGAACAGCGTGAACACGCCTTCGGCCTCGGCGCCGAGGAGGAAGCGGCGGATCAGCAGCATGACCACCAGGCCGGCCGACAGCAGCGACATGATCATGCCGAGCATCGAAAAGATCTGCAGCGGCACCAGCGAAAAGCCGGTGACCAGGTCGAAGTTCAGGCGGATCAGGCTGTACAGCGAATACTTCGATTCGCCGGCCGCGCGTTCCTCGTGCTCGACGACGATTTCGGTGGGCTTGCGCGAAAACTTGTACGCCAGCGCCGGCACGAAGGTGTTCACCTCGCCGCACTGGTTGACCAGGTCGATGACGTTGCGCCCGTAGGCGCGCAGCATGTTGCCCTGGTCGGTGATCTGGATGTTGGTGATGCGGTAGCGCAGCCGGTTCATCAGCTTCGAGGCGATCGTGCGCCACGCCGTATCGTGGCGCTTGCGGCGGATCGAGCCGACGTAGTCGTAGCCCTCGCGGATCTTCTCGACCAGCTTGTAGATTTCCTCGGGCGGGTTCTGGAGGTCGGCGTCGAGCGTGACGGTGATCTCGCCGCGGGTGGCCTCGAAGCCGGCCAGGATCGCCATGTGCTGGCCGTAGTTGCCGTTAAATAGCACCACGCGCGTGACATCCGGGCGCTGGCGGAACTGCTCGGCCAGGATCGACACCGAGTTGTCGCGGCTGCCGTCGTTGACGAACACGATCTCGTACGGGATGCCGATCTTGTCGAGCGCCGGGTAGAGGCGCGCGAACAGCGCGGCCAGGCCGGCTTCCTCGTTGTAGATCGGGATGACGACCGACAGCTCGGGCTTCATGGCGTTGACGCTGGCGTTCATTGAGCGAGCACCGATTTGACCGCGGCCACCGCGCGCTCGACGTCCGCTTCGGTCATCGCGTAGAACAGCGGCAAGGTCACCGTCAGGCGGCCGATGCGTTCCGATTCGGGGAACATGCCTTCGCCAAAGCCGCGCTCGCGGTACAGCGTGAACAGGTGGATCGGCGCGTAGTGAAAGCCGGTGCCGACGTTGAACTCGCTCTTCATGCGCGTCATGAAATCGGCGCGCGTGGTCGGGCCGCGGTCCGGCAGGATAATCTGGAACAGGTGCCAGTTCGACGTGTCGAACGCCTTCTGCGGCAGCTGGGCGCCGGTCTGCGCCTCGAACTCCGGACCGAAGCATGCGAAGTAATGCTCGGCCAGCTTGCGGCGGTGCGCGTTGACCGCGGCGATGGTCTTGAGCTGGCCGATGCCGATGGCCGCGGCGATGTCGGTCATGTTGTATTTGCCGCCGAGCACGTCGACATCGATGCCGTCGACGCCGCTGCGGGTCACGCCCTGCAGCCGGTATTTGTCGGCCAGCACGGCTTCCTCTGGCGTGTTCATCACCAGGCAGCCGCCTTCGCCGGTGGTCAGGTTCTTGTTGACCTGGAAGCTGAACGAGGCGAAGTCGCCGAAGGCGCCGATGCGCCGGCCCTTCCAGGTCGAGCCGAAGGCCTGGGCGGCGTCTTCCACCACGCGCAGCTTGTGCTTGTCGGCAATCGCGTACAGCCGGTCCATGTCGACCGGCAGGCCGGCCAGGTAGACCGGGATGATGGCGCGCGTGCGCGGCGTGATCGCCGCTTCCAGCTTGTCGAGGTCGATGTTGCGGGTGACCGGGTCGATGTCGGCGAACACCGGAGTGGCGCCGACTTCGAGGATGACGTTGGCGGTGGCCACCCACGACACCGGCGTGGTGATCACTTCGTCGCCCGGGCCTACGCCGGCGATGCGCAGCGCGATCTCCATCGTGCAGGTGCCGGAGTTGAAGGTGCGCACCGGGCGCCCGCCGAAATACTCGGACAGCTGCGCCTCGAACGCCGCCACCTGCGGGCCGCCGTTGGTGAGCCATCCGGAGCGCAGCACGTCGCCGACCGCGGCGATGGTGTCTTCGTCGATGGTCGGCCGGGAGAAGGGCAGGAAGGGCAGCTGTGCGGTCATTAATTTCTCTTGTTAAATAGTTTTTGCCGGCGCGGCAAGCGGCGCCGAAATGGGCATTTTAGCAGCGTTCCAGGCAGCGATATCTCAGGTTCGAGCCAGCAGCGCGACGCCGATCATGATGACGCCGATTGCCATCAGGCGCTGCAGCGATACGGTTTCGCCGAGGAAAAACCAGGCGGCGGCGGCGCTGACCACGTAGCCGAGCGAGAGCATCGGATAGGCGATCGTGACGTCGGTGCGCGACAGGCCGATGATCCACACGACCAGCGAAATGGCGTAGCACACCAGGCCGGCGAGGATAGGCAGCTGGGTGATCACCTTGATGCCGGTGGCGAACCAGTTGGTGGCCGTCAGGTGGATGGCGCCGCCGAGCGCGTTGGTGCCGGCCTTGAGGAAGATCTGGGCGGCGGCATTGAGCAGCACGCCGGTGATGATGAAAGCGAAGGTGGACCAGGTCATTTGCGGATGTCGTTGGCGATCACGGTGCGGCGCTGGTCGCGCGCCACGACGCGCATCGGCACGCCTTTCTGTTGGAGGTCTTGATAGATGTCGGCGCGGATGAAGGCGATGTCGCGCACGCCGGCGGCGGCGTCGCGCTTCCATTGTTCGACGAAGGCGTCGACGGTCGGGATGCCCAGTTCGGGCTGCTGCTTCAGGCCGAACGAGAATTCGTCGGTGTAGTTCACCAGCACTGTCGTGCGCTGCAGGTAGAACGTCATCGACTGCTCGTAGGTGCCGACCGAGTAGATTTTGGTGTCGGGCTTGAGTTCGGCCCGGATCGCCGGCAGCATGCCGGCGCCGGCGCGCGCCTGCCCGAGCGGCTCGAAGCCGGCCAGTATCAGGCCGGTGGTGGCAAAGCCGGTAATCGCCAGCACCGCCACCATCAGGTCGCGCTGCATCTGGCGCGCGTACACCATCGCCAGCGCGCCGCCGGCCAGCGCCACGAAGCCGGCCGCCAGCACCCACGGCTGGAACGCCTGGTACAGCGCTTCCTCGCCGTGCTTGGACAGCTTCGCCATGAACGGCACGATGGCCATCAGCACCACGCCGACCAGCGACATCGAGCCGGCCGTCAGCATGCGGCTGCGGCGCGTGCCCACTTCGAGGTAGTTCGCCGCCAGGAGCGCCAGCGCCGGGAAGATCGGCAAGATGTAGCCGGGCAGCTTGGAGTTCGATTTGGTGAAGAACAGCAGGATGAACACCGCCCAGATCAGCAGCATCAGGCGCGGGCGGAAGCGGCCTTTGTCGGTTTGCACGCCGAGGCGCAGGCTTTGCAGCAGCACGCCGGCCCACGGCACCATGCCGATCGCGGTCAGCACGAAGAAGATGTACCAGGACTGCTCGCGGTGGTGCTCCTTGAGGAAGAAGCGGTTCCAGTGCTCGTGCACGAAGAAGAAGTAGGGCTGCTCGGGGTTGCGCATCCCGACCAGCACGAACCACGGCGCGGCGATGGCGAAGAACAGCAGCAGGCCCTTGACCAGGTGCAGCCGGCTCCACAGCTGCCAGTCGCGCGTAAACACCGTGTAGAGCACCAGCACGGCGCCCGGCAGCACCAGGCCGATCAGCCCTTTCGACAGCACCGACAGCGCCATGCCGGCCCAGCACACCAGCATCCAGTTGCGCTGTTCGCTTGGGGTGGCGCCGTCGCGCTGCGCCAGCAGCAGGGCGCACAGGGCGATCGTCATCATGCCCGACAGGCCCATGTCGAGCGAGTCGATCTGGCTGCACGCAACCCAGTAGAAGGAAGAGCCGAGCACCAGCGCGGCGTAAAAGCCGACGCGCTGGCCGAATACCTTGGCGCCGGCGTAGCCGGTGAGGATCACGCCGAGGATGCCGCACAGGCCAGTCCACAAGCGCGCCTGCCAGTCGCCCAGGCCGAACAGCGTGAACGACAGCGCGTTCATCCAGGTCTGCAGCGGTGGCTTTTCGAAGTACTTGATGCCGTTCAGGCGCGTCGTGACCCAGTCGCCGCTGACGAACATCTCGCGCGCCATTTCGGCGTAGCGGCCCTCGTCGGGCGGCACCAGCGTGCGCACGCCAAGCAGGTACAGCGTGGCGATGACGAAGGCGGCGAGCAGGCTCCAGATGACGGTGTTTGACTTGTGCAGTTCGTTCATCAGGCGGCCGGCGCTTTCAGGATCAGCGCCAGGGTGACCTTGCGGCCCTCGCCCATCAGGATGTTGTAGGTGCGGCAGGCGGCCTGGTTGTCCATGCATTCGACGCCGATGCGCCGGCCCGACAGGCTGGCGACCAGGCGCGGGTGGATGAAGCGCTGGCGCTCGCCGGTGCCGAGGATGACGACGTCGGGAGAAACGGCGGCGATCGCTTCGAAGTGCGCCTCGGTGAGGTCCTCGAACGCGGCCACCGGCCACGGCTGCGGCGGCGTTTCCGGCATCACGGTCAGGCTGTGCTGGTACGGCGTCGCATTGATTTCGACACCGCCGTCGAAGTAGCCGGTGACGGTCTGGTACTGCTGGGTCGAGCTGGAATGGAGCTTCATGGGCGTAGGCGTCTGTTGTGCGAGCGCGTGGTTGGCGCGGCATTGTAGGGCGGCTGTTCACCGCGTGCGGGCGTTAGCATGCCACAAACTATATAAAAGCGCGAATTTCCGCGATCTGACGTCAATTAATACCGTTCTTATTGTTTTGACCATCAATTGGCGGGTGCTGGCGGTTGATTAAATCGGTCGCTTTCGGCAGAATGGGTATTTTTCGCACTGCAACATAGCGCGTCACCTGGACAGGAAATTATTTTGCGACCGATTCTGAAATCGAACAAGCTCGATGACGTGTGTTACGAGATCCGCGGCCCGGCCATGGAAAAGGCCCGGCAGATGGAAGAAGAGGGCCACAAGATCATCAAGCTCAACATCGGCAACCTGGCCGTCTTCGGTTTCGATCCGCCGGACGAAATCGTGCGCGACATGATCATGAACATGCACGGCGCCGCCGGCTACACCGACTCGAAGGGCATGTTCGCGCCGCGCAAGTCGGTGATGCACTACACCCAGGGCAAGAACATCGCCGGCGTGTCGATCGACGACATCTATCTCGGCAACGGCGCCTCCGAGCTGATCGTGATGGCGATGAACGGCCTGCTCAACAACGGCGACGAAGTGCTGGTGCCGGCGCCGGACTACCCGCTGTGGACCGCCGCGGTCAGCCTGTCGGGCGGCAATCCGGTCCATTACGTCTGCGACGAGCAGGCCGGCTGGTTCCCCGACATTGACGACATGCGCCGCAAGATCACGCCCAACACCAAGGCGATCGTGGTCATCAACCCGAACAACCCGACCGGCGCGCTGTACCCGCGCGAGGTGCTGCTCGAGATCGTCGAGCTGGCGCGCCAGCACCAGCTGATCATCTACGCCGACGAAATCTACGACAAGACGCTGTACGACGGCGCCGAGCACGAGTCGATCGCCGCGCTCGCCGACGACGTCCTGTTCGTGACGCTGAACGGGCTGTCGAAGAACTACCGCTCGTGCGGCTACCGCGCTGGCTGGATGGTGGTGTCGGGCGAAAAGCGCCACGCCAAGGACTACATCGATGGCCTCAACATGCTCGCCTCGATGCGCCTGTGCGCCAACGCGCCGGGCCAGTTCGCGATCCAGACCGCGCTGGGCGGCTACCAGAGCATCGCCGACCTGGTCGGCCCCGGCGGGCGATTGCTCAAGCAGCGCGACCTGGCGCACCAATTACTGACCGATATACCGGGCGTTACCTGCGTCAAGCCAAAAGCTGCGCTGTACATGTTCCCGCGCCTCGACCCCGTGATGTACCCGATCGCGGACGACCAGCAGTTTGCCTGCGACCTGCTGTCCGAGGAAAAAGTCCTGATCGTTCAAGGCACCGGGTTCAACTGGATCGCGCCGGATCACTTCCGCCTCGTGTTCCTGCCGAACTCGGACGACCTGACCGATGCATGCGGCCGCATTGCCCGCTTCCTCGACGGCTACCGTCGACGCCACGGGCGCGGCTGAAACCCTCACCAGCAAAAAAGAATATGAAACCCATCAAAGTAGGCTTGTTAGGCATCGGCACTGTCGGTGAAGGCACGTTCAACGTCCTCAAACGCAACCAGGAAGAGATCCGCCGCCGCGCCGGCCGCGGCATCGAGATCACCATGGTCGCCGCCCGCAATACCGAGCGCGCCGCCCGCCTGGTGCACGGCGAGTGCGAAGTTGTCAGCGATCCGTTCGCCGTCGTCGACCATCCCGACATCGACATCGTCATCGAACTGATTGGCGGCTACGAGCTGCCGCGCGAGCTGGTCATGCGCGCGATCGCCAACGGCAAGCACGTCGTCACCGCCAACAAGGCGCTGCTGGCGCTGCACGGCAACGAGATCTTCGCCGCCGCCCAGGAAAAGGGCGTGATGGTTGCGTTCGAAGCCGCCGTCGCCGGCGGCATCCCGATCATCAAGGCGCTGCGCGAAGGCCTCACCGCCAACCGCATCGAGTCCGTCGCCGGCATCATCAACGGCACCACCAACTTCATCCTCTCCGAGATGCGCGACAAGGGCCTCGACTTCTCCACCGCGCTGGCGCAGGCGCAGGGCCTCGGCTACGCCGAAGCCGATCCGACCTTCGACATCGAAGGCGTCGATGCGGCCCACAAGCTGACCATCATGTCGGCGATCGCGTTCGGCATCCCGGTGCAGTTCGACAAGGCGCACGTGGAAGGCATCAGCTCCTTGCAGGCGGTCGACATCAAGTACGCCGAGCAGATGGGCTATCGCATCAAGCTGCTGGGCATCACGCGCCGCACCGTGATCGACGGCGTCGAAGGGATCGAGCTGCGCGTGCATCCGACGCTGATTCCCACCAAGCGCCTGATCGCCAACGTCGAAGGGGCGATGAACGCGGTGCTGGTGCAGGCCGACGCCGTCGGCGCCACGCTCTATTACGGCAAGGGCGCCGGCGCCGAGCCGACCGCGTCCTCGGTGATCGCCGACCTGGTCGACATCACGCGCCTGGCCACCGCCGATCCCGAGTACCGGGTGCCGCACCTGGCGTTCCAGCCGAACCAGATGACCGATGTGGCGATCTGGCCGATGTCCGAGATCACCACCAGCTACTACCTGCGCGTGTACGTGAAGAACCGGCTCGGCGTGATGGCCGACCTGACGCGCATCCTGGCCGACGCGCGTATTTCGATCGACGCGGTGCTGCAGAAGGAACCGGCGGAAGGCGCCACGCGCCTCGACATCATCATGCTGACGCACCAGACGCGCGAGAAGAACATCGACGAGGCGATCGGCAAGATCGAGGCGCTCGATACGGTGGTGGGCAATGTGACGCGCATCAGGCTCGAAAGCCTGAGCTAACGCCTGCTGCAAGCGCCAGCCATCAATCCGTCATCCTCGCGCAGCGGGGACCCATACCGAGCATGCATCACCTGCGATAATCGCTCAACATGGGTCCCCGCTGCGCGAGGATGACGAGTGCACCGCGCGATCACCCCGCCGGCTTCGGCCCTTTCGGCGCCTGCATCAGAAACTCATCCGAAAACTCATCGACCGTGTGCTGCCCCGGCGTCCCGTCGTCCTCGTCCAGATCCACGGTAATGAGCGCGCGAAGATCCTGGTCTTCGTCGTCCGGCCCGAGCGTATCGAGCGCGATTGTCTTTGCATTTGGCGTTTTCATCCGTAGATTTTACGCGCGGAGACGCTTGGCGAAACCCCGCAGGCAGCGCGTCTTTTGAGAGTGCTCAATCGCGCTCCTATTTGCACACCGGGTTTATAGCGCTAGAGCATCTAGTTGCTGCGCGGTCGGAAATGAGATACTCACTTTCAATCCGCGGCCATCGCGGCCTTCCGACAGCGCAATGCTTGCCCGATGCAACGACGCGATGTCGCGCACGATCGCCAGGCCCAGCCCGGTGCCGCCCTGGTTGGTTTCCATCGACGACGTCGAGCGGTAAAACGGCGTGAACACTTTTTCGCGCTCCTCCGCGGCGATACCCGGGCCGCTGTCCTCCACCTCCAGCACGGCGGCGCCCTCGAGCGCGAGCACCCGCAGCGTGACCTGGCCGCCGGCCGGCGTGTAGCGGATCGCATTGTCGACCAGGTTGGTCACCAGCTCGTGCAGCATCAGGGCCTGGCCTTCGATTACGGCCGCCGCCGGCGCTTCCAGCGACAGGTCGATTTTCTTCTGCACCGCCGGCAGCGCCAGCGCCAGGCCGACCTGGCGCGCGATGTCGGGTAGCGAGACCGGCGCCATGCTTGCCGCCTCGCTGCCATGCTCGATCCGCGCCAGCGTCAGCAGCCGGTTGGCCAGGTGGACGGTCGAGTCGGTGGTGACGGCGATCGACTCGACGATCGCGCGCATGGCGCCGGCGTCGTTTTCGCGCAGCGCCAGTTCGGCCTGGGTCTTGAGCACCGTCAGCGGCGTGCGCAGCTGGTGCGAGGCGTCGGCGATGAAGCGGCGCTGGCTGGCGATCAGGTTCTGCATGCGCGCCATGCTGCCGTTCATCGCCGCCACCAGCGGCCGCACCTCCTTGTGCACCAGCGCCTGGTCGACGTCGGACAGGTCGCCCAGCGCGCGGTTCTCGACTTCGCTCTTCAGGCGCATCAGCGGGCGCAGCACCAGCCGCACGGCGAACCACACCAGCGTGCCCACTGCCAGCAGCATCACCGCCTGGCGCAGCCAGGTGTCGAACAGGATCTTGCGCGTCAGGCCGCGCCGGGCATCGAGCGTCTCGCCGACCTGGATCAGGGCGATGCCGCGCATCGAGTCGTCGTACACCGGCTGCAGCAGCGCGGCAATGCGCACCTGGTCGCCGTTGTAGTCGGCATGGTAGAAGCGCACCAGCGCCGGATACGCTTCCGAGCGCTGCACGTTGGCCGGCACCGGCGGCAGGTCGTCGAAGCCGGACACGGTCTCGCCCTTGATGCCGGTGACCTTGTAGTAGATGCGCCCGAGGGTGTCGGTCTCGAAGCTGTCGAGCGCGACGTAGGGGACGTCGGCCACCACCTTGCCGTCGCGGATCGAGACGCGCTCGGCCAGCGCCCGGGTCGACGCCAGCAGCGAGCGGTCGTAGGCCAGGTCGGCCGCCTCCAGCGCGTTCCTGTACACCGACACCGAGTTGGCCGCCACCAGCAGCACCAGCGGGATCAGCAGCCAGCGCAGCAGCTGGTTGCGCAGGCTGCCCAGCGGCGCGCTGGCGCCGAAGCGTTGCTGGATCCGCGCGAGCAGCGGCCGCATGTCAGGCGGCGTCGCGCGGCTGCAACAGGTAGCCGATGCCGCGCAGCGTGGTGATGGCGGCGGCGTTGCTGCTTGCCCGGTCGAGCTTCTTGCGCACGCGGTGGATGTACAGCTCGATGGCGTCGAGGTTGGCGTCGTCGGCCAGCGCGAACACCTCGTCGAACAGCTTCTCTTTCGATACCGCGCGCCCGGGCCGCGCAATCAGCGCTTCGAGCACCGCGTGCTCGCGCGGGGTCAGCGCCAGCGGCGCGCCGTCGTAGGCGAACATGCGCGTCACGGTGTCGAAGCTGAGCGAGCCGCACTGGTGCACCAGCGCCTCGTTGCCCTGGCTGCGGCGCAGCAGCGCCTTCACGCGCGCCTCCAGTTCGGCCAGCTCGAACGGCTTGGCCAGGTAGTCGTCGGCGCCAAGGTTCAGGCCCTGCACCCGCTCTTCCAGGCCGCCGCGCGCGGTCAGGATCATCACCGGCGTCTTGGCGCGCGCTCCGCCGCGCGCGCGCAGGCGCCTGAGCACATCGAGGCCATCCATCTTCGGCAGCGTCAGGTCGAGGATGACCAGCGCGTAGTCCTGGGTGTGGAGCAGGGCGTCGGCGTCAGCGCCATTGTTCGCCGTTTCGACCGTCAGGTTGGCGTCGCGCAGGGCCTTGGCCAGCCAGTGGGACAGTTCGAGATGGTCTTCAACTAAAAGTATGCGCATGGCGTGAGTGTAAGCCCAAGCAGGGCGTCCGGCCAACTGCGATATTTACACGGGTTGAAAGGCAATTGAAAGGATGAGTCTCATATAGTGCGTCTCGAACCACCGTACTTAAAACCATAAAACATAAATCAGGAGACATGTATGAACAAATCAGTGCTTTCGCTCGCCCTTTTCGCGGCCTTCGCCATCGGCGCCGCCGCCCATGCGCAGACCAACGTCCAGGTGTACGGACTGATCGACGCCGGCGTCGAAACCCTGAACCACGCCAACGCCAACCAGAACAGCGTCACCAAGGTCGTCTCCGGCGGGAAGAATACGTCGCGCTGGGGCTTGCGCGGCACCGAAGACCTGGGCGGCGGCCTGAAAGCCGTGTTCGGCCTGGAAGGCGGCATCCTGCTCGACACCGGCGCCGCCGACGGCCCGCTGTTCAAGCGCCAGGCCTTCGTCGGCCTCGACGGCAGCTTCGGGCGCATCGTCATCGGCCGTTCGTTTACCACCACCTACGACTTCGTCATCGGCTTCGACCCGCTCGGCTACGCGCCGAACTACTCGTGGGCGACGTCGACCAACGCCAGCGGCCCGTCCAAGTACGGCATGACGACCGCGTTCGACAACCTGATCAAGTACTCGGGCAGCACCGGCGCATTCAAATACGGCGCCACCATCGGCCTGGGCGAGCAGGCCGGCGGCGCCGCCGACAGCCGCAGGTACTCGGTCGGCGCGTCGTGGACCCAGGCCGGGCTGGGCGTCATGGCGGCGTATGAGCAAATCAACGGCAACACGCTGCCGGCCACCTTCAACCGCGACGAAACCAGCGCCTTTCACCTCGCCGCCGACTACAAGACCGGCAACTGGCGCGCTACCGCCGGCATGCGCGGCTACAAGCTCGAATCGGGCCGCGCCAACACCGCCGACGTCCGCGGCGATACCTACTGGGCCGGCGTCAGCTATTACATCAAGCCGGCCATCACGCTGACCGGCGCCGTCTACCACGTCAACGTCAAGAACGTCGCTAGCGGCCAGGATGCCGATCCGACCATGTACGTCGTGCGCGGCCTGTACGCACTGTCCAAGCGCACCGACCTGTACGCCGCGGCCGCCTACGCCAAATCGAAGAACGGCAAGCTGGTCAGCCTGTCGCGCGACGATCCGGGCTTCGCCACCTCGCAGACCGGCGTCACCGCCGGCATCCAGCATCGCTTCTGATCGCCGGGGCGGACGGATCGGGACTATCATGGCCGGCACTATGAAAAAAATCCTGTTCCTGATCGCCGGCGTGGCGCTGTCGGCCGGCGCCGCCGCGGCGCCGGGCGCCGACGCCGAATGCATCGTGCCGTCCAAGCCGGGCGGCGCGATGGACCTGACGTGCAAGCTGGCGCAGAAGGCGCTGCAGGGGCAACCCGGGGCCGGCAGCATGCGCCTGTCCTACCTGCCGGGCGGGATCGGCGCGGTGGCGTGGCACTCGCTGGTGTCGCAGCGCAGCGGCGAAGCCAACACCCTGGTGGCGTTTTCGGGCGGCTCGCTGCTCAACCTGGCGCAGGGAAAATTCGGCAAGGCTACCGCCGGCGACGTGCGCTGGGTGGCCGCGCTGGGCGCCGACTACGGCATGATCGCGGTGCGGTCGGACTCGCAGTACAAGACGCTGGCCGACCTGCTCGACGCGCTCAGGCGCCACCCGCAGAAAGTGCTGATCGGCGTTTCCGGCACCATCGGCAGCCAGGACTGGCTGAAGATGGCGCTGCTGGCGAAGCTGGCCGGCATCGATCCGAAAGTGCTGCGCTTCGTCGCGCTGGAAGGCGGCGGCGAAGCCTTCACCGCGATGGACGCCAACTTCGTGCAGGTGGTGCCGGGCGATGCGTCGGAAGCGACGCTGTATTCGGCAGCCGGCAAGGTGAGGGTGCTGGCGGTGCTGTCGGAGAAGCGCCTGCCGGGCGTGCTGGCCGGCGCGCCGACCGCGCGCGAGCAGGGCATCGACCTGGTTTGGCCGATCATCCGCGGCGTGTGGATGGGACCGAAAGTGCCGGAAGCCGATTACCAGCGCTGGGTCCATGCTTTCGAGCAGATGGAAGCGACGCCGGAGTTTGCCCAGATGCGCGCCGCCTACGGCCTCTACCCGTTCAGCATGACCGGCGCGGCACTGACCGGATACGTGAAAAAAGCAGTCGACGACTACCACCGGCAAGCCACGCAATTCAAGCTGGTTCGCTGATAACACACACAAAACTACAACGATTCAACAGGAGACGACATGAACCTTACCAAGACACTGATGACCGCTGCCGTCGCAGCCACCCTGGCCGGCGCCGCGACGGGCGCGTTCGCCCAGGTACCGGCCGGCTATCCGGCCGACTATCAGAAGCTCATCGACGGCGCCAAAAAGGAGGGCAAGCTGGTGATCTACGGCGCGACCGACAGCAAGGCGACCCAGCCGCTGATCGCCGACTTCCGCGCCCTTTACCCTGGCATCACGGTCGAATACAACGACATGAATTCGACCGAAGTGTACAACCGCTTCATCTCCGAAGCGGCGGCCGGCGGCAACACCGCCGACGCGGTCTGGTCGTCCGCGATGGACTTGCAGATCAAGCTTGCCTCGGACGGCTACGCGATGGCGTACAAGTCGGTGGAAGCGGCCAAGATCCCTGGCTGGGCGATGTGGAACGACATGGCCTACGGCACGACGTTCGAGCCGGCCGCCATCGTCTACAACAAGCGCCTGGTGACGGCCGCCGAAGTGCCGCAGACGCACGCCGATTTCGCCAAGCTGATCACGGCCGAAAAGTTCAAGGACAAGGTCACCACCTACGACATCGAAAAGTCCGGTGTCGGCTTCATGTTCATGACCCAGGATGCGCGCGAGTATGCGCAGTTCGCGGCGCTGGAGCAGGCCTTCGGCGCGTCGCGCGTGCGGGTGCAGTCGTCGACCGGCACCATGCTCGAGCGCATTTCGTCGGGCGAAAACCTGATCGGCTACAACGTGCTCGGTTCGTACGCACTGGTGCGCGCCAAGACCGATCCATCGCTCGGCGTGGTGCTGCCGAAGGATTACACCTTGATCCTGTCGCGCGTCCTGTTCATCAACAAGGCGGCCAAAAACGTCAACGCGGCCAAACTGTTCACCGACTACATGCTGTCGCACCGCGGCCAGACCGTCATCGCGAACGAATCGAAGCTGTATGCGATCCGCGCCGATGTGAAGGGCGAGACCACGTCGGCCGAGTTGATCAAGCTGGTCGGCGAGAAGAACATCAAGCCGGTGCCGGTGCATCCGATCGTGCTGCAGTACCTGGCGCCGGCCAAGCGCATGGCCTTCCTCAAGCAGTGGAAAGAAACCGCCGGCAAGAAGTAATCTGACGACGGCGGGCCGCCAGCCGGCCCGCCGCCTGTTTGCCCGTTTGCCTGCTTGTCTGTTTGTTCGCTTGTCGCCGCACCCCATCCTTCACCGGAAATTCTCATGTCTACTTTTTCATTGCCCGGGCCGCGCCGCCTTAACTGGCCGCGCGGGCTGGTGGTGACGCTCACCTGCATCGCCGTATTCCTGCCGCTGTTCCTGATTTTTTACCAGAGCTTCCTGTCGGCGCCGTTCTTCATGCCGGCCAGGACGCTCAGCCTTGAAGCGTTCCAGTTCATCTTCGACGACCCTGACTTCTGGATGGCCGCCAAGAATGGCCTGATCATGGCGACCGGGCTGGCGGCGATCGCCGTGCCGCTCGGCGGCATGCTGGCATTCCTGATGATCCGCACCGACCTGCCGGGCCGCGGCTGGATTGCGCCGCTGCTGCTGGTGCCGATCTTCGTCTCGCCGATGGTGATGGGCTTCGGCTACGTGGTGTCGATGGGGCCTGTCGGCTTCTACTCGACCTGGGCCAAGGAGCTGCTCGGCTTCGTGCCGTGGAATATCTACTCCTTCACCAGCATCGTCATCATCGCCGGCCTGACCCACGTTCCGCACGTCTACCTGTACGCGTCGTCGGCGTTGAAGAGCCTCGGCTCGGACGTCGAGGAAGCGGCGCGCGTCGCCGGCGCCTCGCCGCTGCAGGTGATGATGAACGTGTCGCTGCCGATGATCATGCCGGCACTCGCGTATGCCGGCGTGCTGGTGTTCTTCCTCGGCTTCGAGGTGTTCGGCCTGGTGCTGGTGCTGGGCGACCCGGAAGGCCACCTGGTGCTGGCGACCTACCTGTACAAGCTGACCAACAAGCTCGGCACGCCGTCGTACCACCTGATGGCGGCGGTCGCGGTGTGCCTGGTGATGGTGACGATGCCGCTGGTGATGGCGCAGCGCTGGCTGCTCAAGTCGGCCAACAAGTACGTCTCGATCAAGGGCAAGGGCGCGCGCCAGAAGGCGATGCCGCTGGGCCGCTGGAAGTGGCTGGCGTTCGCCGTGCTGGCTGCCTGGCTGGCGTTCACCATCATCTTGCCGATCACCGGCATCGTGCTGCGCTCGTTCGTGCAGTACTGGGGCGAAGGCGTGCGGCTGGCCGACGTATTGACGCTGCAGCACTTCCGCGACATCTTCGAGCAGCATTCGCTGATGCGCGGTATCTTGAACACCGTGCTGATCGGCGTGATCGGCGGCGCGCTGGCGGTCGTGTGCTACTGCGCGATTGCGCTGGCGATGCACCGCAAGCCGGACGGCATCACCCGCCTGCTTGACTACAGCGTGCTGGTACCGCGTGCGGTACCGGGCTTGCTGGCCGGCCTTGCGTTCCTGTGGGTGTTTCTGTTCGTGCCGAGCTGGCTCGATGGCTTGCTGAAGATGAGTGACAGCGGCATCGCCATGTGGCTCAGCGAACACCTGATTCCGGCGTTGCGTTCCGTGCGCTCGACCATCTTCGCGCTGTGGCTGGCGTATTCGGTGGTGTGGCTGGCTTATGGCATGCGCCTGATTTCGACGGCGCTGCTGCAGGTGGGTCCGGAACTGGAAGAAGCGGCGCGCGCGGTCGGCGCCAGCCGCGGCCAGGTCACGCGCGACGTCACGCTGCCCTTGATTAAATACGGCCTGCTTGGTGCCTGGCTGATGGTGTTCCTGATTTTCGAGCGCGAGTACTCGACCGGCGTGTACCTGCTGTCGCCCGGCACCGAGGTGATCGGCGCCATGCTGGTGTCGCTGTGGGCCGGCGGCTCCACCGACCTGGTGGCGGCGCTATCGTTCATCAACATCACACTGGTCGCGATCGGCCTTGGCATCGCGCTGCGCTTCGGCGTCAAGCTGCACAACTAATATATAACGAGACAACATCATGAATGAATTATCCGTCAACGACCTGCATCTCGACTACGGCACCGGCGTCCACGCCAACCAGATCCTGAAGGGCGTCTCGATGCACCTCAAGCGCGGCGAAGTGGTCGCGCTGCTGGGGCCGTCGGGCAGCGGCAAGACCACGCTGCTGCGCGCCGTGGCCGGCCTCGAAAGCCCGAAGTCGGGCGAGATCGACATCGGCGAGCGCCGCGTGTTCGACGGCGCCAAGGGCTACGAGATGCCGGCCGAGGCGCGCAGCCTGGGACTGGTGTTCCAGTCGTACGCGCTGTGGCCGCACAAGACCGTGTTCGACAACGTCGCCTATGGTCTCAAGCTGCGCAAGATGGGCAAGGCCGACATCGCCGCCAAGGTCAACGACGTGCTGAGCCAGCTGGGCCTGGGCCAGCTGGGCGAGCGCTACCCGCACCAGCTGTCGGGCGGCCAGCAGCAGCGCGTGGCGATAGCGCGCGCGCTGGTCTACAACCCGCCGGTGATCCTGCTCGACGAACCGCTGTCGAACCTCGACGCCAAGCTGCGCGAAGAGGCGCGCGCCTTCCTGCGCGAACTGATCGTGCGGCTTGGCCTGTCGGCGCTGATGGTCACCCACGACCAGGCCGAGGCGATGGCCATTTCCGACCGCATCCTGCTGCTCAATAACGGCAAGATCGAGCAGCAGGGCACGCCGCAAAGCATGTACGAAACGCCGGACACGCTGTTCACCGCCGAATTCATGGGCTCCAACAACCGCCTGCCGGGCAAGGTGGTCAGCCGCAACGGCGCCAGCGTGCAGCTGCTGGTCGACGGCGTGACGATGCAAGGCACCGCGCGCGGCGCCAACATCAGCGGCGAGGTGCAGCCGCTGATCCGGGTCGAGGAAGTGCGCGTCAGCGCGACGCAAGCGGACAACGCGCTCGAGATGCCGCTGCTGCATTGCATGTACCTTGGCGACCGCTGGGAGTGCCTGTTCACGCGCGGCGCACTGAGTCTGCGCGCCTATTCCCAGTACCGCCTCGATGCCGGCAACTACTGGCTGCAGATGCCGGCCGAGAAGCTCTGGGTGTTTTGAAGCCGCATCGGCGCCTGCCCCTTATCGGCGCGCTGCTGCTGGCGCTGATCGCCGCGAAGCTGTGCGTGTGGATCGACACGCCGCTGCCGTGGATGATCGGGCCGCTTTTTGCCACCGCGATCGCCTGCATGCTCGGCGCGCCGCTGTATGCGCCGCTAGGGGTACGGGCCGCCGGCCAGTGGGCGATCGGCACCACGCTCGGCCTGTATTTCACCACGCCGGTGGTGGCCGCGCTGGTGTCGTACTCGGGCTGGATCGGGCTGGGGATCGTGTTCGCGCTGCTGCTCGGATTTGGCGCCGGCGTGCTGCTGCACCGCCTGTCGGGCGCCGACCGCTGCACCTCTTTCTTTGCGATGGCCGTCGGCGGCGCCGCCGAGATGGCGACCCAGGGCGAGCGCCACGGCGCCGCGGTCGACCGCGTCGCCGCCTCGCACAGCCTGCGCCTGATGATGGTGGTCGGGACCATCCCGTTCCTGATTCGCTGGTGGAGCGGGCACGGGCTCGGACCTGGCCTCGACATGTATGTCCCTGGCGCGACGGCGGTCAGCTACGGCGCGCTGCTGGTGCTGATCATCCTGACCGCGCTTGGCGGCCTAGTGTTCCTGCGCATCGACGTTCCGAATGCGTGGGTGATTGGGCCGCTGTTCGTATCGATCGCGCTGACTGCCAGCGGCGTGCACCTGAGCCGCCTGCCCGAGTGGATGGTGGCCGCGGGCCAGCTGTTCATCGGCATTTCGCTCGGCACCCGCTTCTCTCCAGGCTTCATGCATACGGCGCCGCGCTTCCTGGCCGCCTGCGCCGCCTGCACGCTGCTGATGATGGCGCTGGGCGCCGCCTTCGGCGCGACGTTGGCCGCGCTTGGCGGCATCAACCCCGGCACCGCGATCCTCGCCACGTCGCCTGGCGGCATCGCCGAAATGTCGCTGACCGCGCGCAACCTGCATCTGGGCGTGCCGATCGTCACCGCGTTTCACGTCTCGCGCATGGTGGCGGTGGTGCTGCTGATCGGCCCTCTCTACCGCCTGTCGCTCAAAAAATAGCGCGCCAAACGGCCAACTTCCCGCCGGGGTCAGTGCCGACAATCGGACACGAGCTGAGCATTAGCGGCTTCGCGATGCGCGCTCCAGCCGACCACCGCCGCGAGCTGGTGGATGGCACTCCAACTTCCCGCCGGGGTCAGTGCCGACAATCGGACACGAGCTGAGCATTAGCGGCTTCGCGATGCGGGCTCCGGCCACCTACCGCCGCGAGCTGGTGCAAGGCACGGTCCTTCCGCATGCGGTTGCTCATGTCTATGCATGCTAGCCCATGCTAGAGTCTTCCGATGACCAGACCGCTCAGAATCGAGTTCCCCGGTGCGCTGTATCACGTTACATCGCGCGGGAACCAGCTCAATGCCATATACCGCGACGATACCGATCGGAGAATGTGGCTTGAAGTGCTCGGCCTTGTCTGCGAGCGGTTTAACTTTGTCGTGCATGCGTACTGCCAGATGACGAACCACTTTCATGTGATGCTGGAGACCGTCGAAGGCAACCTGGCGCAGGGCATGCGTCAATTGAACGGAATGTATTCGCAGCGCGTCAATCGACGCCACACGCTTGTCGGCCACGTGTTCCAAGGACGCTACCACGCTGTGCTAGTCCAGAAGGACTCGCACCTTCTGGAACTGGCGCGCTACATCATTCTAAATCCTCTACGCGCGGGAATGGTGGAACGCCACGATGAGTGGCGTTGGAGCAGCTACCATGCGATGTTCGATCGTGCCTGCGCGCCCGATTGGCTCGCCACCGAATGGCTGCTGGGGCAGTTCGGCCCTGCTGACCGTTCTGTGGAGGCGTATCGGAAATTTGTTGCTGCCGGGGTGGGTGCGGAGAGTCCCTTGCGACGCACCCGATATCGGCTGGTGCTCGGCGACGATGATTTCGCGGCCCAGCATCGCGAGCACCGGGACCGCACGGCGTTCGTCGCAGTATCGAAAGTCCAGCGGAGGATCGCCGCGCTAACGCTGCCGCAATACGAGGCTGATTTCGCGCCGCGCGAGGCGGCGATGGCGCGCGCGTATCGTTCGACGGCATTCACAATGGCCGAAATAGGCGCGCATTTTGGCGTCTCATCCAAGACGGTCAGCCGCGCGGTTCGCCGATACGAAGGCCGTCTTCACGGCTAGCCCGCGAAGACGGCCAAGACAATGCTCCGCACAAGCGCGCGTTTCTTCGCGAGCTCACTTCGAATCTCCTAGTGATCTGCCGTTATGGACCAGTCTGTGTCCGATTGCCGGCACCGACCCAGCCTTGGCCGTAGAAGGCATGAGACGCAGCCGCGTGACGAGTTCGTGTCCGTTTGTCGGCACTGACCCCGCGGAGAAGGCCAGCGACTGTCGAGCCCGTGTCCGATTGTCGGCACTGACCCCGCTGGGAAAGTAACGGGATGCAGGCTTAGCGCGGCAGCATGACCAGGATCTCCCACGCCTGCGGGTCGCGCTGGTGCACGAAGCGCAGCACCGAATCGACCGTCACCGTGTCGATCTTGCCGGCCATGCGGCGCTCGAGCGGATGGTCGTCGAACGACACGTTGGCACGGAACATGCGCGCGCCTAGCCGCGTCAACGCCGGGATGTCGAGCGTGATCGGCTGGTAGGCGGCGAGCTTGAGCCAGGCCTGCGCTTGCGCGCGGCCGTCGATCTGCATGTCGGACACGCTGGCAGCATAGGTTTCGAGCAGCCACTGGTTGGAGTTCTGGTAGTCGGTCGAATAGGCGAACGCCACCATGTTGTAGCGGCCGTCGTGCAGCCGCAGCGGCGTGGTCGAGGACAGCATCGCGGCGATGCGCGCCTGCGCGGCGGGGCCGGGCACCACGATGCGCGTCTCGTAGGCGTGCATATCGTCGAGGAAGAAATTGCCGAGCCCTTCGTCGAACAGCGCCGAACGCGCGCTGCCGCACTGGTTCAGTTCATGCACCACCAGCCAGCGGCCCTGCGGATGGTCGCGCCACACATAGCCCATGTGCGAATAGCGCAGGCCGTACTTGGACAGGTCCTGGCCGGCGCGCGCGATCAGCGCGACCTGGGCGCCGGACTTGTCGAGCGCCGTCAAGGTGCGCTCGGCCAGCTTCATCGCCTTGACGAAGCTGGCCGCATCGGCTTTTTTCGGCTCGCACGGGGTGCCGGCAACGGCCACGCCAGCCGTCAGCGCCGCGGCCAGCGCGAATGCAGTCAGGCGCTTCACGCGCCACTCCTGGCGGCCACGCGCGAGTGGTGCAGCAGCGCCTTGCCCAGCTCATTCGGAATGAAGGCGACCACCTTGCCGGCGGCGACCAGTATATGGCCGGTCGATGTCGCCACCACGGTGACCGACGTGCCGACCGCCAGCGAGGCGTCGCGCGCGACGCGCCCGGAGAGGCGCAGCGCCGCCTGCGCCGCGTCGGAGGCGCCCGCCAGCACCACCACGCTGGCGTCGCCGGCCGCCTCCACGCTTTCGACCATCACCGTGCCGGATGCGGCCACCGCCGACAGCGAGCCATACACCACCAGCGCCGAACCCTCCGTCGCCAGCTCGGAAGCGTTCGACAGCTCGGTGCTGCCTTGCTGCTCGGCCGCCGCGCCAGTGCCGGCGAGGCACAGCAGCAGCATCAGGAGGATCGGTTTCATGGTCGTGCTTTCGTCAGGCCTGCCGGGTTGGCAAAAGCATCATTCGCGCTTTCCGCGGCTGGTTCAAGCGATAGCGGCCAGGTATCGCAGCGCGCTACCGGACGTATCGGCTTGTGCGCCCGCATAACGCGCGGAAACATTGTTTGTTTATGCCGGCGATGTGGGGTATTTTACGAGTCTTATCTTCCCGAGTGCCCCAGCATGAGCCAGCCGAGCCAGTTTTCCCTGTTGTCCCAGCGCCGCTTCGCGCCGTTTTTCTGGACCCAGTTTTTCGGCGCCTTCAACGACAACCTGTTCAAGACCGCGCTGCTGGTGATGCTCACATTCGAGGCGATCAGCTGGACGTCGGTCAGCCCGGCCACGCTCAACATCGTGCTGCCGGCGCTGTTCATCCTGCCGTTCGTGGTGTTCTCCGCCACCGCCGGCCAGATCGCCGACAAGGTCGAAAAGTCGCGCCTGGCGCGCGCCGTCAAATGGTTCGAGGTGGCGATCATGCTGGTGGCCGGCATCGGCTGGATGAGCCATTCCCTGTGGCTGCTGGTGGTGGCGCTGGTCGGCATGGGCGTGCATTCGACGCTGTTCGGTCCTGTCAAGTACGCCTATCTGCCGCAGAACCTCAAGCCCGAAGAGCTGGTCGGCGGCAACGGCGTCATCGAGATGGGCACCTTTGTCGGCATCCTGCTCGGCGAAGTGGTCGGCGCGCTGCTGGTGTCGCAGAAGCCTTATGGCATCCAGCTGGTCGCCGGCGGCACGCTGCTGGTGGCGGTAATCGGGCTGGTCGCCAGCTACCGCATCCCGCTGTCGCCGGCGCCGGCGCCGACGCTGAAAATCAGCCGCAACCCGTTCGCCGAGTCGCTGCGCAACCTGTCGTTCTCGCGCCAGAACCGCACCGTCTTCCTGTCAATGCTGGGCAATTCGTGGTTCTGGTTCTACGGCGCGCTGATGCTGTCGCAGTTCCCGGTCTATGCCAAGGACTACCTGCACGGCGACCACGGCGTGTTCGTCCTCCTGCTGACGGTGTTCTCGCTGGGGATCGGCACCGGCTCGCTGCTGTGCGAGCGGCTGTCCGGGCGCAAGGTCGAAATCGGCCTGGTGCCGTTCGGCTCGATCGGCCTGACGGTATTCGGCGTCGACCTGTATCTCGCCAGCCTGGGTTACACCAACACCGCCGCGGTGGACATCGCCGGCCTGCTGGCGCAGCCAGGCATCTGGCGCATCCTCGCCGACATCGTCATGATCGGCGTGTTCGGCGGCTTTTACATCGTGCCGCTGTTCGCGCTGATCCAGACGCGCTGCGACCCCGCCCACGTGTCGCGCACCATCGCCGGCATGAACATCATGAATGCGCTGTTCATGGTCGCCTCGGCGCTGATGGCGATGGTGCTGCTGAAGATGGGCGCGACGATCCCGCAGATGTTCCTGGCGACGGCGATCCTGAATGCGCTGGTGGCGCTGTACATATTCTCGCTGGTGCCGGAGTTCCTGATGCGCTTCCTGGCCTGGCTGCTGATCCACACCATCCACCGCGTGAAGATCATCGACGCCAGCCGCATCCCGGACGAGGGCGCCGCGGTCCTGGTGTGCAACCACGTCAGCTATGTCGACGCGATCGTGATCGGCGCGGCGAGTCCGCGCCCGATCCGCTTCGTCATGGACCACAAGATATTCAAGATGCCGGTGCTGGGCTGGATCTTCCGCACCGCAAAAGCGATCCCGATCGCGCCGGCCAAGGAAGACCCGTGGCTGATGGAGAAGGCCTACATCGACATCGCGCAGGCGCTGCACGAGGGCGACCTGGTGTGCATCTTCCCCGAAGGGAAGCTGACCAGTACCGGCGAGATGAACGAATTTCGCGGCGGGATCGTCAAGATCGTCGAGCGCAGCAAGGTGCCGGTGATTCCGATGGCGCTGCGCGGCCTGTGGGGCAGCCTGCTGACGCGCGATCCGGGCAACCTGTTCGAGCGCTCCTTCACGCGTGGGCCGCGTTCGCGGCTGGCGCTGGCCGTCGGCGCGCCGGTGGCGCCGCAGGAAGCGACGCCCGAGTTCCTGTACCAGCAGGTCAAGGACTTGCGCGGCGAGTGGAAGTAGCAAAAAGCCGGTGTCAGGTCTGACATTCGGACATTTCGAATACGAAATGTCCGAATGTCAGACCTGACACCGGCATTACGAAGCGCGGCGCAGCTGCTGGCGCTTGAACAGCTGGGCGTTGGCGAGCTGCTTGATCTCTTCGAAGTTGACCGGCTTGATCAGGTGGTGATCGAACCCCGCCTCCATCGTGCGCTGGCGGGCGTCGCTCTGGCCCCAGCCGGTGACGGCGATCATCAGTACTTCCTTCGACCCGGGCTGGCGGCGAATGCGGCGCGCCGCCTCGTAGCCATCCATGCGCGGCATGCCGAGGTCCATGACGATCATGTCGGGCATCGCCTGCTCGGCGGCCAGCACCGCTTCCTGGCCGTCGTAGGCGGTGGCGACCTGGCAGTTCTCCATTTCGAACAGCGCCTGCAGCGACTCGCAGGCGTCGCGGTTGTCGTCGACCACGAGCACTTTCGGGCGCGCCGTCTCCATGTGGATCTCGGCGCTGTTGGTCTTGGTGCCAGCTTCGCGCTCGACGCACAGCACCGGCAGCGACACCACGAACTCGCTGCCCTTGCCAAGGCCCTCGCTGCGTGCCTGCACGCTGCCGCCATGCATCTCGGCGAACTGGCGCGACAACGACAGGCCGATGCCAAGGCCGCTGGCGATCTGTCCGGATGGCGGCCGGCTCTGCTCGAACATGGCGAAGATGCTGTCCAGCGCCTGCGGATCGAGGCCGATGCCGGTGTCCTTGATGTAAATCTTGAGGTCGCCATCAAGGACTTCCGCCCGCACCGTGATGACGCCGTCCGTCGGGGTGAACTTGATCGCGTTCGACAGGATGTTGGAAACGATCTGCACCACGCGCGCATAGTCGGCGAACAGGGCGATATGCTCGGTCGGCAGGAACTGCTCGATGCGGATGCGCTTCGCCGCGGCGGCCGCCGAACACAGCTCGATGACGTGGCCGATGACGGCGGCAAAGCTGGTGTCGGCGCGCTGCAGCTCGATCTTGCCGCTGTTGATGCGGGCGACATCGAGCAGGTCGTCCACCAGGCGCGTCAGGTGGGTGACCTGGCGTTCCACCACTTCGCTGACCTTGCGGATCGGCGCCAGGTCCGGGTACATGTGCGTGAGTACGCCCATCGAGGTGCGGATCGGCGCCAGCGGGTTGCGCAGTTCGTGGCCCAGGCTGGCGAGGAATTCGTCCTTGCGGCGGTCGGTCTCGCGCACCTGGTACTGCTTGGCGCGCGCGCGCAGCACCGACTGCAGGGATGTCATCAAGGTCAGCGTGCGCACCGGCCGCTCGAGCAGGGTGACGTTGCCAAGCACGCTGATCGCCTGGCGCACGCTGAGCGAATCCGGGCCGCGATTGGTGAGCAGCACGATCGGCACGTCCGACCAGCCGGGCTGCGACTGCACGAATTCGCCGATCGCCTTGAGGCCGCCGTTCGACAGCGCTTCCTCCACCGTCAGCACGGCGCCGACGCCGCGCGTGAGCTGTTCGGCCAGCTCCGCGGCGCTGGCCGTGACGAGGCATTCGACGCCGGCCATGGTGAGCATCTTCGAGGCCAGCGCCGCATCCTGGCCGGACGGAGCGTAAATGAGAACGCGGTTTTCCATGAATGCCTATTCGTTCTCGTCGTCGAACACAAAGAAGGCGCCTTCATCGAACGTCGGAACGCCTGTCAGGATGCCGTGGAAATTGGTGAGCACCTCGCCGACGCGGATGCCTTTCGCGCTGCTCATGCTGAACAGGCGGATCGTGCGCTCGTGCTTTCCGACGCGCTTCTTGAACACCGAGATCGCCTGGCGCACTTTGCCGCGCGCCTCGAAGTAGCGCAGCATGATGACGCTGTCGGCGATGTAGCTGGCGTCGACCGATGTCGACATGTTGCCGCCGATGATGCCGGCCTGCACGCCAACGAGGATGGTGACCACCCCGCGCTGTCCAAGGTAGGTCAACAGCTCGTGCAGGTGGGTGGCGAGGAAGCGCTCGTCCGGCATCGCTTTCAGGTAGCCGTTCAGGCTGTCGATGACGATCACGCGCGCGCCGTTCGCTTCGGCGTCGGTCACCCTCTGCATGAATTCGCCGGGCGCCATCTCGGCCGGATCGATTTGCTGGATGTCGAGCATGCCGCTGTCGCAGGCGCCGCGCAAGTCCATGCCAAGGCCGCTGGAGCGCAGCAGCAGGTTGTTGGCCGCTTCCTCGAACAGGAACATCGCCGCCTTCTGGCCGCGCTGGGTGGCGGCGTACGCGTACTGCGAGCACAGCGACGATTTGCCGGTGCCGGGCGGCCCGGAGATCAGGGTGCTGGTGCCTTCATCGAGGCCGCCGCCGGTGAGGGCGTCGAGTTGCGGCAGGCCGCTCGAGAGCTGCTTGCGCTCGACCACGACGCGCGATTGCGCCGCGATCAGGCGCGGGTACACCACCAGGCCGCCGGTGATGATCTTGTAGTCGTGCGAGCCGCCGCGAAAGGCGATGCCGCGATACTTCACGACGCGCACGCGGCGCCGCTCGGAGCCGTAGTCCTGGTTGATCAGTTCGAGCGTGATGACGCCATGCGCCACGCTGCGCACCTGCAGGTCGCCCGACAGCGCGGTGCGGTCGTCGAGGAACAGCGTGGTGCAGCCTTTGCCGGACAGGTACTGCTTCAGCGCCAGCACCTGGCGCCGGTAGCGCAGCGGGCTTTCGGCCAGCAGCTGCAGTTCCGACAGCGAGTCGAGCACGACGCGCGTCGGCTTGTATTTTTCGATGGCGTCGAGGATGCGCTGGGTGGTCACGCCCATCTCGATTTCGGACGGGTGGAAGATGGTGAACTGCTGCTCCGGATGGAGGATGTTCTCGTCCGGGATGATGTCTTCGACGTGGATGCCATCCATCGACCAGCCGTGCGACGCCGCCACCGAGTTCAATTCGACGCGCGTTTCGGCGAGGGTGATGTAGATGACGGACTCGCCGCGGCGCACGCCTTCGTACAAAAACTGCAGGGCGAGGGTGGTCTTGCCAGTGCCAGGCTCGCCTTCGATCAGGAACAGACGGTCGCTGGTCAGGCCGCCGCCCAGAATGGTGTCCAATCCGGGAACGCCGGTGGAGAGAAAGCGAGTGGTGTCGCTGTTTTGATTTTCCATCGTGGTGGCGTCCGTGTTTTCCGAATTTGAACTTTAGTAAGGGCAATATTTTTTATAATAAATGGTACATGAATGGTCTTTCGCTTGGCGTTCAGTTGGATGGCTCGACCGTGTAGGCCAGTAGGAAACGTGGCATTGTTGCAACGATTTGTCGGGGCGGAGTGTAGCCGTTGGTTGCTGCGGCGGGACGGAATGTTGGCAAAAGTGGCACACCGTCTGCTATAATTTCGACTTCGTCGGGGCGTAGCGCAGCCTGGTAGCGTACTTGCATGGGGTGCAAGGGGTCGAGTGTTCGAATCACTCCGTCCCGACCAATAATTCCCTTTACAACAAAGGCCTGCGCGGAGGCTTTTTGTATTTTCGTCAGTGGATGCGCCTGGCGCAGCAGCGAGCGATCTTTCCTTAAGCGCAATTCGGTTTGCGTCGTCGAAGTTTGCCCTCATCCTTTACCCCCGGGATAGCATGTCCAACGTTCTCGTCAGTGCAGTAATGCAACTAGACAAGGAGTCCGCGCCCTTGACGCGTGCGTTAAAGATTATCGATTCCGTCCATAGCGACGGCGTGCTTCCTTTGATCCGCGTGTCCGCATCCTACGAAGGCAACTTCAACGGCATGTATGTTGGCTCGGGTCCCTGATCGCCGGAAATCCTGGTGCGCTACCCGTGTGCCGACCGCGAATTGAGCTTCATCCACGAAGTCGGGCATTTGCTTGACCACCGGGCGCTCGTTCGAGCGACCCCCGGATGCGCAACGGCAAACATCCCCAACAATGGTCTTTCAGCGTGGGCGCGGGCGATCCTGCAAACTCCCGAAGTCGCACAGCTGGGCTTGTTAGGGGAAAGCAGCGCCAACGCCGCGCGGGTCGGCTACTATCTCGATGTGAGCGAACTGTGGGCGAGAAGCTATACTCAATGGGTAGCCATGCGCTCGGGTGACAGCACGCTGCTCGACGCACTCAACAAAATTCGGAAATCGGTGGATCCCTTGACTGCGGCCACACACTGGCACGGCGCCCATTTCACCGTGGTCGGCCAGGAAATCGATGCAATCTTTCGGACGCGGGGGTGGATATGAATACCGATCTGGATCAGCTCACGCGACCGAGACTGTTTCAGCTGTTGAACTCGTTGCTGGACGCGGAAACGAAGCAAGAGTACGGCGAAGACGCGCTGTTGATCTGCGCGAGCGCACTCGGAATCACCACGAGTTCGACAATGATGTTTGACGACATGGGGCATGTCATTTTGCAGCTCGCGCCGGCCGAAGTTCGGCGCAGGCTCGAGTTCGTCACCCAAATGAAAGCCCAACGCCACGTCAGTTTCCATCGTGCAATGAGAAGGTATTTCGAGTCGAATCCACAACCGGATCCACTGGCGAAACTGGAACGGATGCTGGCGAGCAAAGCACCGCGGGTAGGGTTTTCGAAGAAACCCAAGGGGCCGTCGTTCACAGGGTAGGCAGCATCGTGCCAAAACTGGCTCGAGCCAGCTGCTACAACCGGTGTCACTTTTACTGGCGCCAATGAGCGCATCAACAAACCGCCCAGCATGGCGTGCTTCCGCGCGCTGCGCAAGCAATCCTCGGCCTTTAATCCGGTAGTGACAGCGCCGCATTGATGGGGTGTGCGTTTTTGGTTATAGTCAACACCTTTATCCACGTCAGGGGAGTCATCCTTTCCTGCAGCGAGCCCACGCATGAGCAACAGCCCTTCAAGTGCCAAGATGACCTCGGGCGCCGTTCTCACCGCTACTTGCGTCCTCGGACTGCTCTATTTCGGACGCGACGTCCTCGAGCCCCTTGCCCTGGCCCTGATCCTCAGCCTGGTGATCGCGCCGCTGGTCCGCATGATTGCCAGAACCGGGCTTGGGCAGCTTCCGGCGACGTTGATTGCGGTTTTGCTCAGCGCTGTTTGCGTACTGGGTGTGTGCCTTATCCTGGCCTCGCAAATCGTCGCCGTCACCGCCGACCTCCCGCAGTACCGCGCCGCCATTCAAACCAAGCTTGAAAAGGTCAGGGAACTGACGGAGCGTCCGTTCGCCAGGATCCAGGCCGAATTGCGGGCGGTCGCGCCGGCCATGCCGGCACCCGCGGTGACCCGGCGAGGCAGCGCCAATCTGGCAGCCGCTCAAAACAAGCCTGTTCCTGTCGAAATCCGTACTGCGGAGCTTTCCCCGACCGAGACGGTCACGCGATTGCTGTCGCAGATCGCCGGTCCGATCGGCAAAGTCGGCCTGATCCTGGTGCTGCTGGTATTTATTTTGCTCGAACACGAATCGCTGCGCGACCGCGTTGTCCGCCTGGCAGGTAAGGGAGAAGTCGGCCGAACCATGCGCGCGCTGGGCGATGCCACGGAAGGCGTCTCGCGCTTTTTCTTTTCCCAGTTTTTGGTCAACGTGGTCTTCGGCGCCGTGATCGGCGCCGCATTGTGGGCCGCCGATGTCCCGCACGCAGCGCTGTTCGGCGCCCTCAGCGGGCTGCTTCGCTTCGTCCCTTACCTCGGCGCGCTCGTCGCCGGCGCGGCGATCGCCCTGTTCGCTGCGGCCATCGATCCTGGCTGGACCCTCGCGCTGACCTGCCTTGCGATCTTCGTTGCCCTGGAGTTGATCGTGGCGAACGTGGTGGAACCGAAAGTGTACGGCCACAGTTCGGGCCTGTCGCCGTTGGCGGTGATGGTGTCCGCGCTGTTCTGGGGCGCCATGTGGGGCCCGGTCGGCCTGTTGCTGTCGACACCGCTGACGCTGTGCCTCGTCGTCGCCGGCCGTCACGTGCGCTCGCTCGAGCCGATCACGATCCTGTTCTCCGATACGCCAAACACCAGCGAAGCGCAGCGCTTCTACCACCGCATCATATCCGGCGACGCGGACACGATTATCCGCGACGCCCACGCCTACTTGCGCAAATCTAGTTTCGCCCGCTATTGCGACCAGATCCTGCTGCCCGGACTGGCCTTGGGTGCGGATGAATATGCAACGGGGCGCATCGAGAAGGCGCAGCAGAACAAGGTGCGCGCGACGATCGCGGCGCTGGCCGAGGCGGCGGTGCCGACCGCCGGCGCTGCGCGCAAACATCGCGGGCTGCGCCGCATCTCGATGCTCGATGCGAACGTCGGCGCCCACTTGCGCCAGATGCGCCAGGTCCATCTCGGCCGCTGGCAGGGTTCACTGGACGTCCCGCCAGGCTCGATCGCGCTGTGCGCGGGCTTGCCGAACGAGCGCGACGACCTGCTCAACGAACTGTTCGTCCTCTCGCTGCGGGAAGCGGGGTTGGACGCACGCAGCGTAGCGGTCGCGGCGCCGGACGAGAGCCCCGCACCGGATCGAGGCGACCTGGTGTCGACGGTGTTCCTGACCTACCCGCTGAAGGACACCCTCGATCGCTGGCAAGTAGTCGCCGACCAGTTCAGGAAGCGCCTGCCGCAGGCTTTGCTGGTCACGATCCGCCTGGATCCCGACAAAAGGGACGCCGACCAGGGTGCCGTCGAGCAGAGCGTCGACATGGTCCTGCGCACGTTCGAGGAAGGCGTGGCGCTGATGACGCCGGAGGCGCCGGTGCCGGCCTAGGCGGTCTTGGCGCGCACTGCCCGCATCCCGATTGCGATAAACTGGCCGCAGGCGCCGGCGCGATGCGGCCACCATTGACGGGACGGACTACATCATGTTCGACTAAACGCTGTTCGCCGGCTGGGGCGACATGGACTTCAACGCGCACATGCGCAACACGGCCTACCTCGACAAGTCGGCCGATGTGCGCATGATGTATTTTGCCGAGAATGGCTTTCCGATGGCCGAATTCGTGCGCCGTAAGCTCGGTCCGGTCGTCATGAAGGACGAAGTCGCCGCCGGACGACCTGCTGACGTCCTTGCGCGCGATTGACCATAGCGACGATTTCAAGTCGCTTCCCAACAGAAGCTGCTAGGTTGCCGCGCCCCTAGCCGCGATCGCGCAGCCCGGCCAGCAGCTCGACGAGTGCGCTGCTGTCGACCGGCTTGGTAAAGTGATGATCGAAGCCGGCGCCGCGCGCGGCGTCGCGGTCCGACTGCTGGCCGTAGCCGGTCACCGCGACCAGTACCGGCGCGCCCGCCGATGGCTCGGCTCGCAGGCGCCGCGCCAGTTCGTAGCCGTCCAGGTCCGGCAGCCCGATATCGAGCAGGCACACGTCCGGTTGCATCGACGGCGCCCGCGCCAGCGCAGCCACTGAACTGTGTTCCACCGCCACCTCGTGGCCCACCGATTCCAGCAGCATCGCCAGCATCGTCGCGGCGTCGACGTTGTCGTCGACCAGCAGCACCTTCAGCGACGCCGAGGCCACGCCGTTCGCGCGAGCAGGCGCCTGCAGGCCCGACGACGGCGCCTGCGCAACGCGTGGCAACGTCACGACGAACTGACTGCCGCGGTTGATGCCATCGCTGCGCGCACGCACCGTACCGCCGTGCAGTTCGACCAGGGTCTTCACGAGCGCCAGGCCGATGCCCAGGCCGCCCTGCGAGCGGTCGGCGTTGCGCTTGCCTTGTGCGAACAGTTCGAACGCGCGGCTGACCAGTTCAGGCTCCATGCCGATGCCGTCGTCGCTGATGGTGGCGGATACCTGCAGATCCCGCACGAGGACACTCAGTGCAAGGTGTCCGCCGGCCGGCGTGTATTTGGCGGCGTTGTTGAGCAGGTTGGCCAGCACCTGCACCAGCCGCTTGCGGTCGCCGCGCACGATGGCCACATCGGGCGGCAAGTCGAGATGCAGCGTATGGCGGCGCATCGACACCAGCGGGCGCACCTGGTCGACGGCGTCGGCGAGGATGTCGCGCAGGTCGATCTCGTTGTCTTCCAGCGTAATCAGGCCGCGCGTCACGCGCGAGATGTCGAGCAGGTCGTCCACCAGCCCGGTCATGTGCGCGACCTGGCGCTTGATGACGGCGCTGGTTTTGCGAATTCTCCCCTCGTCCTGGTTGGGCGCCGACAGCAGGTCCGCCGCCGCGCTGATCGGCGCCAGCGGGTTGCGCAGTTCATGCGCCAGCATCGCCAGGAACTCGTCCTTCAGCCGGCTCGACAGGCGCAGCGCCTCTTCCGCGCGGGCCCGCTCGACCGCATCCCAGGTGCGCTCGGCCACATCGGCAATGACGGCGACGTCCTCCGGGCTCCAACGGCGCGGCTGCGCGTCGGCGACGTTGAAGTTGCCGCGCAAGGTGCCGGCGCGGATCAGCGGCACGATCACCAGCGAACCGATGCCGAGGGCGTGGTAGGCGTCGGCATGGGCGCTCAGGCGCGGATCGGCATGCACGTCCTCGACGACAACGGGTTCGTTACGGCGCAGCGTCTGCAGCAGGTGCGCACTGAAGTCGGCGATTTTTCCGCTCGATGGCAGCGCTGGAAGGACGCCGCTCTGGGTCCATTGCCGGTGGATGTGAAAGCTGCCGGCGTCGTCATCGATTTCGGCGTAAAACGCGCGCGTCACATTGAGGTAGCCGCGCACCAGCTCGGTCGCGGTGGCGATGATGTCGTCGGTCGTGATCAGCCCGCGCAGCTTGTCGGCCAGCGTCAGCTGAAAAGCCTGCCGGCGTTCCGCCATTACCCGCGCGGTGGTCTCCACCGCCACCGTGAACATGCCGTCGATGCGGCCGCTGATGGCGCGGATCGGGCTGTACGAAAAAGTGAAGTGGCACAGCTCGGGATAGCCGTTTCGATCGAGTACCAGCGGCATGTCGTCGCCGCGCACCGCGATCCCTTGCTGCACCACCTGTTCGACCATCTTGCCGATGGTGGGCCAGATTTCGGGCCAGGTCTCGAGCGCCGGACGGCCGAACGCGGCCGGGTGCTTGGTGGCGCCGAGTATCGGACGGTAGGCATCGTTATAGAACTGGAGCAGCTCAGGACCCCACCAGACTGCGATCGGAAACTGCGAGTCGAAACAGACATTGAGCTGCAGGCGCAGGTTCTCCGGCCAGGTGTCAGGCGTTCCCAGGCTGCTCTGCGACCAGTCGGTGCTGCGCAACAGCGCCACCATCTGGCCTTCCTGAGGCAGGAACTCAAAATCTTGAACAGAACTGGGCATGCATGGCTTCACGGATCGTCGGATCCGTAGTATGCCTCTTTTCAAATCAGCATGTGATGTAGCGTCGGAGCGGCGTCATTGCTGGCGCGCCGGCGCCAGCAGCCCCACCAGGACGGCGGAGTCGATCGGCTTGACCAGGTGGTGGTCGAATCCGGCGGCGACGGTGCTCTCGCGGTCATGCACGCCGCCGTAGCCGGTGGCGGCGATCAGCAGCGCGCCGGCGGTGTCGGCATGCAGGCGCAGTCGCCTTGCCAGTTCGTTGCCGTCCATGTCCGGCAAGCCGATATCGAGAATGCAGACGTCCGGCCGGTTGCGCCGCGCCCGCTCGAGGCCCTGCAGGGCATTGTGTTCGACCAGGACCTCGTGGCCGGCCGCTTCCAGCAGCATCGCCAGCATTTCCGCGGCGTCGACGTTGTCGTCGACGACCAGGATCCGCAGGCGCCGCGACGACGCGTCGCGCACCTCGGCCGGCTCGTTCTTCGGGTTCGCCAGCGCGGCAGTCACCCGCGGCAGCGTCACTGCGAAGCGGCTGCCCATGCCGGCGCCGCCACTGTCGCAGGTGACGCGGCCGCCGTGCAGCGCCACCAGGCTCTTGACCAGTGCCAGGCCGATGCCGAGGCCACCCTGAGTGCGGTCCGAACTGCGCGCCGCCTGCGAGAACAGGTCGAACACGTACGGTTGCAGATCGGCTGAAACGCCAACGCCGTTGTCTTCGACGCTGATGATCACCTCGGACGCCGATTCTTCCGTGCGCACGGCGATCTTGCCGCCGGGCGGGGTGTATTTCACGGCGTTGTTGAGAATGTTGGACAGCACCTGCACCAGGCGTATGTGGTCGCCGATGACGAACGGCGAGTGGGCCGGGAAGATGACGGTGAGCTGGTGGTTGCGCGCCTCGGCCAGAGGGCGCACCTGCTCGACCGCGTCCGCCACCACGCGCTTGATGTCGACCGATTTGCCTTCGAGCTCGATCAGGCCGCGCGTGACGCGCGAGATGTCGAGCAGGTCGTCGACGAGGCTCGACATGTGCTGGACCTGGCGGCTGATGGGATCGCGCGGCCGACCAGCTCGGACGTGCCGGGGTGGGCCGAATGGGCCTTGACGATGACGGGGCAGCCGGCAGCTAGCGCCGACGCGGTGTCGCCGCCGGCGACCGAGAACGCCAGCGGGAAATTGCTGGCGCCGAAAACGCCGACCGGGCTGACGCTCGAGTCGGCCATCTACGCCGCCAAGGAACTCGAAGAGACGGCCAAGCTGTTCCTGTTGCTGCGCGACGTGCCGGCGAGGCCGCTCGACGCATCTCAGATCGCCGAACTGAAGTCCACCTTCAATCTCGACGTCTAAAAGCTGAAAAACAAAAAGCTGGTGTCAGGTCTGACAATCGGACATTTTGTCCGATTGTCAGACCTGACACCAGCTTTTGCGCGCGGATTATTTGCCGAGATGCGCCTTGACCGCGGTCACCGACGGGCCGACGGCCTTCACCGCTTCTTCCAGCTTTTCTTTCGTCACGCCCAGCGCTTCGGTCCAGTGCTTCACTTCCCACGCTTCGTTGACGTTGATGCGGCTGCGGTCCTGCGAGCCGGCTTTTTGCAGATTGTCTGACATTGCTTTCCTCCAGAGGATTGACCAATTGGTCGGTACTGGAAGATTGCACGGTTGTTTGAACGATATCTGTTCGCTGCCTCACCTTGCCGGAAGGGGTATTGCCAGTGGGGGCGATCTAAATCGCGGCGGACTGGCGACGGCGCAGCAACAGCAGAGCGCCAAACCCCAGCGCGATCAGCGGCACGCTGCCTGGCGTGGACACCATGCTGACGGCGCCTTCGATGACGTCGTTCTGGCACGTTTCGCCCCAGTGCATCGCAAACGAGGAGAAGTTGACCAGGTCGGTGGAGCCGATGTTGATGACGAAACGCAGTTCGGTGTCGTTCGTCACGGTCCACTTGCCGGTGACGCCGGTGTCCTGCACCGTGCTCGAGGTGCGGTTCACCGCGGTGGCCTGGCCGTCGCGGTAGTAGCATGCGCTGCCGATGGCGCACGTCATGAATTTTTCGGAGTTGTAGATGTTGGCCGCGTTCGTGGCGCCGTTCAATTGGTACAGCTTGAAATCGCCGCCCGTGTTGCTCCAGCGGTTGTCCAGGCTCATGCCGTACTTCCACAACGTGCCGTTGGCGGCATTGTCGCTGGTGTGGTGGGAATCGGTGCCGAACGGATTCCAGATTTTCGACAGGAACACGTCGCCATAGCCGATGCCGCCAGGCGCGCTGCC
>JAZKFW010000003.1:0-202371 GCA_040386255.1 Pseudomonadota bacterium | reverse complement strand
CCGGTCTGGGCCTGTCCGAGCACGTCGCGATTGGCCAGCAGCAGCGGGATGGTGGCGGCCTGGATCGGCGATGGCGTTTCGTAGCCGACCTCTTTGATCACCTTTAAAACGGCGGCGGAGAGGTTCAGGTCGGAAAACTGCGGAAGGGGGGTGTCGGACATGGAGATGCTCACTTAATTAACGCGTAAAGGTGACAGTTTACTCTCTTGACGCGCGACACGTACTAATTTCGCCACGCGCGCGTGCTGGCCGCCAGCAAATCAACGCTGGTGTCAGGTCTGACATTCGGACATTCAGGCCTGTCCGGCAAAGGAATGCGCCCGAAAATGTCCGAATGTCAGACCTGACACCAGCACTTCGCCTGGAACCGTTCCGGCCACGAAGGTGTCCAACTCGAGTCATGCGGCACTTGGAATGGAGGATCTCATGGGCATCGTCAACGAGCAATCCGGCACCCGGATCGATGAAATCAGCGACGGCATCTACCGGATCAGCACACCTGTGCGGGACATCGCCGCCGGCTTCTCGTTCAACCAGTTCCTGCTAGCCGGCGATCAGCCGATGCTTTTCCACACCGGGCCGAAGCGAATGCGCCCGCTCGTTCAGGACGCGATCGCCAGCGTCATCGACGTGAAAGACCTGCGCTACATCGGCTTTTCGCATAACGAATCGGACGAATGCGGATCGCTCAACGAGTTTCTCACCCTCGCCCCGGCCGCGGCGCCTTTGTGTGGCCGAGTCAATGCGATGCTCAATGGCGATTGCTTCGACAGGCCGGCGCACGCGCTGGCGGATGGCGAAACGCTCGCACTGGGCAAATACCGGCTTCGCTGGTTCGACACCCCTCATTTGCCACACGCCTGGGAGTGCGGTTACCTGATGGAGGAAACCACCGGCACGCTGCTGTGCGGCGACCTGTTTACCCAGGGCGGCGCCGACCTGCCGCCGCTGGTCTCGTCGGACATCCTCGAGCCGAGCGAAGCGTTTCGCCACCAGATGGACTACTACTCGCACACCAGGAACGTGCGCTCCCTGATCTCGCGCCTGGCGGCCGCCCAGCCGTCGGTCCTTGCGTGCATGCACGGCAGCGCATGGCAAGGAGATGGCGGTCAATTGCTTACCGCGCTGGGAGAACGACTCGATAGCTGAAGCCTCCTTGCACAACCCATCCTTCGGAGAATAGCCGATGAACATTGCCGACACCACGCCCGCGGTACGACGCACACGCCTGGCGCGCGCCACCGTGCTTTTCGGCTGGATGATGCTGGCCGCGTCAGCGATGGCTGCCGGCAAGGGCGACCAGATCAGCCGCGGCCGCTACCTGGTCCAGACTTCCGGCTGCAATGACTGCCACACGCCCGGATACATCGCCATGGACGGCAAGGTCGACGAGAAGCTCTGGCTGACTGGAGACGCACTGGGCTGGGCCGGCCCTTGGGGAACGACCTACGCGACCAACCTGCGCTTGCTGCTGGACGGCCTGACAGAGAATGAATGGCTGAGCCGCGCGCGCACAATAAAACCGCGGCCTCCGATGCCGTGGTTCAACTTGCGGGCGATGACCGACAGCGACCTCAAAGCCATCTACGCCTACACCCGCTCGCTGGGGCCGGGTGGCGCGCCGGCGCCTGCCTTTGTCCCGCCAGGCAAGAAGGCGACCGGACCGGCAGTGCAGTTCCCGCAGTAGCACACGGGCACCGGAAATGAAGAAAGCCCCGCCACTTGCGTGACGGGGCCTTCTGGCAAGTCGCCCTGCCGACGCTTAGAACTTGTAGTTCGCGCCGATCAGGACCGTGCGGCCATACTTCTGATACTCGAGCTGCTTTCTGCGGTCGCCGTTGTAGGTCTCGTAGGCCGAATCGGTCAGATTGTTGACCTGGGCCAGCAGGCCGACGCCCTTCAGGGGACCGCCCTGGAAGGTGTAACCGATCTGGAAGTCGACGACGTTCTCGCCAACAACGTAACGCAGGCTGCGCTCGCCGGCAAAGTTGCCGATCTCGCCGACGAAGTCGGAACGCTTGCGCTGGCTGATGCGCGTCTCGAAACCGGCCTTCTCGTAGTACACCGTCAGGTTGCTGACCTTCTTCGACAGGCCCGGCAGCGGAATCTTGCTGCCGATGCTGCCGCTCGGATCTTCAATCGTGATCGAGCTGTCGCTGTGGGTGTAGCTGGCCTGTACGCCAAAACCGTCGAGCATCGGCGTGACCAGGTTCAGCGGCAGCGAGCCGGACAGCTCGATACCCTTCAGCGTCCCGCCCTGGCCATTGTAAGGGGCCGTGTAGTTGCCAATCGGCGTCCTGGCGATGGTTCCTGGAATGAACTTCGAGAAATCGTAGTCCATCGTCTGGGTGTAGATGTAGCTGACCAGCTTCTTGTGGAATCCAGCCACCGCGACATACGCCTTCGTGCCGAAATACTTCTCGTACGAAATGTCGAACGCGTTAGCGCGCCATGGGTCGAGCTGGGCGTTGCCGCCGCTGCCGCCCGGTTTGAAGTTGACGTTGCTCACACCGAAATCGAGGGCGGAACGCAACTGGTCGACACGGGCACGGGCGATCTGGCGTGCAGCAGCGACGCGCACGGTCTGGCCGCCGTCGAAGCCGAACACCAGGTTGGCGCTTGGCAGCACGTCGGTGTAGCTCTTGCCGTCATGCACCGGCTTGACTTGCTTGCCGGCGGCGGCGGTGCCATCCCAGTAGTTCGCATCCGACGACTGCTCGGTGCGCTGCATCTGCAGGCCGAAGTTACCGCGCAGCGACACCGAACCGAGTTCGCTGTCGATGTTGGCCTTGGCGTAGGCGGTGGTGATTTTCTCGTTGACGTCCCAGCCCTTGGCGATCAGGTAGTCCTTGGTATCGGTCGGCGCGAAGATCATGTATTTCGCGACGACGCCAGGAACGTTCCACGACGGGATCATGCCGGTGCCGGAGAAGCCGAGGTCGACGGCGCCATACTGCAGGTCGCTCGAAATGGTCGACGGCGCGCCCTTCAGGTCGATGCTGCCCTCAGGCTGGCGCTTCATCTTCGAGCGGTCGGCGTAGTTGACACCGACGTCCACGCTCGACAGGAAGCCGTCGAGCGGGAAGTTGGCGGAGAACTTCATGCTCTTGAGTTCGTCTTCGACGAGCGGCGTCTTGCCGTAGCCGGAGCCGTAAATGGTGTTGCGCACGAACAGGGTCGCCGGATCGTTGTAGTTGCGCGTCGGCGAAATGGTCGGGAAGCCGCCCTGGCCGATGCGCAGCGTTACCGAATCAAGGAACGGCGCGCCGGCCAGCGTGCTGATCTGGGTATTGTTCTCGAGGCTCAGCTCGTCGCGCTTCGCGGTCGAGTAGCTGACATCGGCAACCAGGGTGATGTCGTTGAGCTTGAATGTGTTGGCCCAGCCGGCCGCGCGGATGTCGTCCTTGCGGTCGTTGTACATGCCGCGCACCAGCGGATAGACGTTATTGGCGACGCCGCCGGTCAGGATGCCGTTCTGCGTCGTTGCAGGGCTGTACATCAGGCCCGGGGTGAAGCCGCCGTTGTAATCGCCGAGGTTGATTTCGAGCTGGTTAGCGGTTTCTTCACGCCTGGCGCTCGAACCGTACAGGTCGAGCACGCTGTTCCATGCCTTCGACGGACGGTATTGCAGCACCGCCATCAGGCCGTCGCGTTCGTTGCGACCGCTGCGCGCGACCGACTTGATGCCGTCGGTGAGCGAAGTGCCGGCCGGCACGCCTGGGCGGCCGTCGGTCTTCCACGGCTCGTACAGGCCGGTCTCGTTGTCGAGCACTGGCGAATCGAGGTGGGCGAAACCGATCGCCAGGCCGATGGTACGGTCGGCGAACTGGTCGATGTAGCTGATGCTGAAGCGGTTGCCGGTGGCCTTCGCGTTCGAAATCTTGCCCAGCGAATTGTGCTCGGCGCGCGCATTCATGGCGACGGTGCGCTTGCCGAACGACAGCGGACGCACGGTCTGCATGTCGATCGTGCCGGACAGGCCCTGGCCGACCAGCGCCGCGTCAGGGGTCTTGTAGATAGTCACGCCGCTGAGCAGCTCGGACGGGTACTGGTCGAACTCGACGCTGCGGTTGTCGCCGGTGCTCACTTGCTCGCGGCCGTTCAGCAGGGTGGTGGCGAAATCTGGGGACAAGCCACGCACGCTGATGACCTGCGCACGGCCGCCGACGCGCT
Source organism: Pseudomonadota bacterium (assembly GCA_040386255.1). Lineage (GTDB taxonomy): Bacteria > Pseudomonadota > Gammaproteobacteria > Burkholderiales > Burkholderiaceae_D > JAFCUW01. The sequence continues at coordinate 198,198 of JAZKFW010000003.1, read as the reverse complement.
GCGCGGCCAGGCCTGGCAGGCGCGAGATCGATTCTGCGATGCTGGCGTCCGGCAGCTTGCCGATGTCTTCCGCCGAAATGGCTTCGACGATGGAGCTGGAATCTTTTTTGACCGAGATCGCGTCTTCGATACCGCGGCGGATGCCCGACACGGTCACAGTGGCGATCGGTGCGTCGGCGGCGGCGGATGTCGCGGTTTGCGCGTGCACCTGGCCGGCCATGGCCGACACCAGCACGGCGCAGCCGGCGGCGACAGGGCTCAACTGGAAGAACAGGCCGGCCCGGGCCGTGCCCGCAGGCTTGTTTGCGAAAATTTTCATTTGTCCCCTCAATTTCATTAGAACTACATATTCCCCGCAACTACAGCCTGAAAAAGCGTACAACACGGGAGCCGGAAGTAGACGTTCTGAGACGTCCTGATGAAGATTTTGTACTAAAACTAGATTCACTGTCAACGTGAGTTAGTCGCGACTACATCTCGGCGACGTTTTTTACCGACTTATAGCGGAGACGGCGATTTTCGCGTTGTATTTCAGCTACAACAATGCTGGATTCGTGGTGTAGTTGCACTACATTTTGCCCAATTTAGTGCTAAACAGGGTCGGCGCAACGAAAACGACGTGTACTTAAACTAGCCGTCATTACGCTGGCAGCAATTGATACGGCACGGTTTCCATAGTATTCTTTTGCTGCATGGAACACTGCAAGGCGGCAGGATTCGCGAAGCGGGTTCATGCAGTCTATGTAGCAGAACTACGAAATCCATCCCGAATACACGGAGACCGCATGACCCGACCGCTCGCCGGCAGACTGATCGCCTCCATCACCCTTGCCGGCGCCTGCCTGTCGCCGGTCGTCGCCAGCGCGCAGCAATACCGCATCGACCATCTCGAGCCGCCTTTCTGGTGGGCCGGCATGCAGCACAAGACGCTGCAGCTGATGGTGCACGGCGCAGGCATTGCCGACCTCGCGCCGACGCTGGACTATCCGGGCGTGCGCATCGGCGGCGTTACGCGGGTGGCGAACCGCAATTACCTGTTCATCGACCTGGTCCTCGCCGACCAGGCGGCGCCAGGCGCCTTCGATATCGTGTTCGGCAACGGCGCGGCCGCCGTCAAGTACCGCTACCAGCTGATGGCGCGCGAACCCGGTTCGGCGCAGCGCAAGGGCTTCGACACCGGCGACGCCATCTACCAGGTCATGCCGGACCGCTTCGCCAACGGCACGCCGGCCAACGACAGCGTGGCGGCGCTGCTTGAAAAGGCCGACCGCAAGCTCGGCGGCGGGCGCCACGGCGGCGACATCGAAGGCATCATCGACCGCCTCGACTACATCGCCGCGATGGGCTTCACCCAGCTGTGGCCAACGCCGCTGGTCGAAAACGACATGCCGGACTACTCGTACCACGGCTATGCGGCGACCGACCACTACAAGATCGACGCGCGCTACGGCAGCAACGACGACTTCCTCCGCCTGTCGGCGCAGGCGCGCAAGAAAGGCATCGGCATCATCCAGGACGTCGTGCTGTCGCACATCGGCCTCGGACACTGGTGGATGAAGGACATGCCGACGCCCGACTGGACCAACCATGGCGGCAAATTCGCCCCGACGGCGCACCACCGCGTGTCGGTGCAGGACCAGTACGGATCGCAGGCTGACCGGCAGAACTTCACCACCGGCTGGTTCGGTCCGCACATGCCCGACATGAACCAGACCAATCCGCTGGTGGCGACTTACCTCATACAGAACAACATCTGGTGGATCGAGTACGCGCGCCTTGCGGGCCTGCGCATCGACACCTACGGCTACAACGACGGCGCCTTCCTCACCGAATACACGCGCCGCATCGTGGCCGAATACCCGAATTTGAACCTGGTCGGCGAAGAGTGGCACAAGTCGCCGGCGGTGGTGGCGCACTGGCAGCGCGGCAAAGTCAACGCCAACGGCTACACCAATTCGCTGCCAAGCCTGATGGACTTCCCGATGATGTACGCGATGCGCACCGCGCTGACCGACCAGGAGGCAGGCTTCAACGAGGCGTACGAAACGCTGTCGCTCGATTACCTGTATCCGGATCCATCGAAGCTGGTTCTGTTCGAAGGCAACCACGACATCGCGCGCTTGTTCAGCGCCGTCGGCGAAGACGTCGACCTGTACAAGATGGCGCTCGTGTTCACGATGACGATGCCACGCATCCCGCAGTTCTACTACGGCACCGAGATCCTGATGACCAGCACCGCCAAAGGCCGCGACGACGCCAGCTACCGGCGCGACTTCCCCGGCGGCTGGGCCGGCGACAAGGTCAACGCCTTCAGCGGCGCCGGCCTGACCGACGCGCAGCGCAACGCGCAGGCGTTCGTCAGGAAGCTGGTCAACTGGCGCAAGACAAATCCGGTGATCCATCACGGGAAATTGATGCAGTTCGGGCCGGAGAACGACACCTGGGTCTACTTCCGCTACCAGGGCGACAAGCGCGTCATGGTCGCGTTCAACAAGAACGCCAAGGCGGTCAGCCTGCCGACGGCGCGCTTCCAGGAGATGCTCAAGGGCGCGCCGCGCGGCGTGGATGCCCTCACCGGCAAGACCTTCGACCTGCAGGATGCGCTGGCGCTGCCCGCGCGCGCGGTCGTCATTCTGGAGATCTGACGTGAGCGGCATGCTGATCGCGGCAGCTGCGGCGCTGGCCCTGGGGTCTGACCCCGCGGGGTCAGACCCCGGTGTGGTGCCGGGCGTCGATGCCTACTTTGAATCCATGGCCATCGCCGTTGCGCCCGGCCGCGAGGCGCGGTTCGTCAGCGGCGACAACGTTGCCGGCTACTTCGCCGGCCGCACGCAAAGCCAGGGCAAGGGCGAAGGTTACGTAAGGCGCGAGGGCACGCTGTTCCTCGACTACGCCAGCTTCGTCGACGGCGCCGCCAACGACCGCGCGCGCTCGGCCGAGCAGGTGCTGCCGTACGGCCACCGGGCGCGCTATCCCAACGGCGCGACCGAGGAGATGGCGCTGCTGTCGAAGCAGCACGCGATCGCCATCTCCGTCGCCAGTCCGCGCGCCGCGATGCTGGCCATCGCGCCGCTGCTGAAGGATGCCGGCAGCGCGCGCCAGGAAGGCGACGTCGTCATCGTCGCCGGGGCCGGCCAGTTCGCCGCGTTCGCCGCCGACCAGCAATTTACCCTCGAGCAGCCGCTGACACTGCGCAGCGCCAATCCGGTCACGTCGATGACCGTGGTGGCCGCCTTCGGCGCCAGTGCCGAGCAAGCCGCGCAGCGCGCACGCCGGCTCGTCGCCACCGATCCGATCCGCGCCGAGAAAACCGCCCGCCACGCCGCCCTCACCCGCAGCTACCTCGCCACCAGCGACGCCGAATACAACAAGGCGCTGAACTGGGCGAAGGCGTCGGCCGCCATGTTCGTGGTCGAGGAGTTCGGCACCGGCATCTGGGCCGGCCTGCCGTGGTTCCGCGACAACTGGGGCCGCGACACCTTCATCGCGCTGCCGGGCACACTGCTCGTCTCGGGCCAGTTCGAACAGGCGAAAGCGGTGCTGTCGAACTTTGCCCGTTTTCAGAACCTCGATGCGCGCGACAAGGAATACGGCCGCGTCCCGAACCGCGTGTCGGCCACCGAAAAGACCATCTACAACACCGTCGACGGCACGCCGTGGATGCTGCGCGAGGCGCTCGAATACATCCGCTACACCGGCGACAAGGACTTCGCGGCGCAGATGTACAAGCTGGCCGTGCCCTACTTCGACGGCGCGATCGCCAACTACACCGACCGCGAGGGACTGCTCACGCACGACAGCGCCGACACGTGGATGGATGCGCGCATCAACAACAAGCAGCCGTGGTCGGCGCGCGGGCCGCGCGCGGTTGAAATCCAGGCGTTGTGGCACACCGCGCTGCAGACCGGCGCTGGCCTGGCACGGCAGGCGGGCGATCACGCCAAAGCGCGCGAATGGAGCGCGCTGGCGGCGAAAGCGCAGCGCAGTTTCCTGTCGAGGTTCTGGGACGGCCGGGTGATGGCCGACCGCCTGCGCGAGGACGGCAGCCGCGACACCAAGGTACGCCCCAACCAGCTGATGCTGGTGTCGATCCCGTTCGACGATTTCGTCCCTGCCGCCGTGCAGGCGAAGGTCACGCGCAGCGCCGTGTCGCAGCTGCTCTACCCGTACGGCATCGCCTCGCTCAGCCAGGACGACCGCTACTTCCATCCGCGCCACGAGAACGCGGCCTTCCATCACAAGGACGCCGCCTACCACCAGGGCACGATCTGGGGCTGGAACGCCGGCTTCACGGTCACCGCATTGAACAAGTTCGGCTACCAGGACCTGGCGTGGCCGGTCACGCAGAACCTCGGCCGCCAGATCCTCGGTCTCGGCACACTGGGCACGATGAGCGAACTGCTCGATGCGCTGCCCGATGCGGCGGGCGCGCCGAAGCCTTCCGGCACCTGGGCGCAATCGTGGAGCGTGGCCGAATACGCGCGCAACGGCTACCAGGACTATGTCGGCTTCAAGCCCGACCTGCCCGCCAACACGCTGGCGTTCACGCCGGCGGTTCCCGCCGCATGGACGTCGTTCTACGCCGTGCTGCCCTTCGGCCGCGACGAATCCGTGGAGGTCGACTACAAGCCGGGACGCTGGGATTTCCGGCTCAAGGGTGCCAACGCGCGGACCGTGCGCTTCAGCTTCCTCAATCGCGACAAGAGCCGCTCGCAAGTCTCGTTCAGGCTCGATGCGGGCAAGCGCGCCACGCTGCTGGTGGGCGCGCGCAGCGCATCGCTGAACGGCCGCGCGCTGGCGGTGCGGCCGGCGCAGGCTTCGTACCGCGGCGTGATCGGCAAGCTGAAATTGCGCCAGCCGGCGCATTACGATCCCGCGAACTTCCCGATGCTGGAGTCGAAGGATGTCCTCAAGGGGATCGTCGAACGCGGAGAATACCGTTGAAGACGCACTTTCTAATCGGCGCCCTTCTCGTTTCAAGCGCCGCGTTCGGCGCGCCGAAAGACCTGTACCTGCGAGGCGCCTTCAATGGCTGGGGCACCGACAACGTCCTCGTCGACAAGGGCAATGGCGTGTACGAGACGCAGATCGTCGTCGGCCCGGGCAACCACGGCTTCAAGGTCGGCTACCAGGACTGGTCGGTCGAATGGGTGATCGACCCGGCGGCCAGCGTGTCGGTAGCTACTGATACCGATTACACGATGCGCACCACACCCGGGCCGGAAGACTTCCTGTTCGTCAAACAGACTGGCACCTACCTGTTCCGCATCGACGCATCGAAGCCGGCGCCGGTACTGCGCGTGACGCGCCTCTCCTCCGCCCGCGAGGTCACGATCGATCCGCATGTCGATCATCCGCGTGCTTTGTCAGTGGTCTACCCCACTTTCGACGGCAGGCAGGAGACCGCGCGTTTCTCGGCAAAGGACCCGGCGGCGCCGCTGCGCGAATACACGCATTCGACCACGATGCAGCTGCGCGATCCCGGACCGCAGTTCGTCAGCTACAAGGAAAGTGCCGGCCTGCCGACGGTCCGCAGCGGCAACCTCGCCTTCGATGCGCTGTTCGCGCTGGCGACGGCGGAGATGAAGCAGAATTCGGTCAGCGAAATCAGGGACGGCAATTACAACGGCGGCGCGCCGATCGCGTGCGACTGCTTCGCCACCGGCGAGAAGTGGCATTACGTCTGGACGCGCGATCTGTCGTACGCGGCCGACCTGGGCCTGGCCATTCTCGACCCGCGGCGCGTCATGAATTCGCTCGACTTCAAGTTGTCCGGCTACCGCCAGGGCATCGTCAAGCCGGCGAACGTGGCGGGCAGCGCCGACGGCCTGCAGATTATCCAGGATACCGGCAGCGGCGGCAGCTGGCCGGTCAGCACCGACCGCGCCACCTGGGCTTTCGGCGCCGAAGAAGTGCTCAAGACGCTGCCGCCGGTCGAGCGCAAGGCGTTTGCCGAACGCGCGCTGCGCGCTCTCGTCAACACCATCGAGAACGACCGCCTGGCCGCCTTCGACCTCGTAGACCGGCTGTACACGGGCGAACAATCCTTCCTCGACTGGCGCGAGCAGAGCTACGCCGCCTGGATCACCGGCGACCTCGCGTCGCTGGCCAGCTCGAAAGCGCTGTCGACCAACGTCGGCCACTACAAGGCGCTGACGCTGGCGGCATCGCTGGCGAACGAACAGGGCCGGCGCGCGCTGGCGAAAAAGTACAGCGCGTGGGCGCTCGACCTGCAGCGTGCAATCAACCAGCGCCTGTGGCTGCGGGACGAAGGCATATTCAGCAGCCTCACCGCGCCGCACCTGGACGGCGCGTCGATGCACAAGTTCGACTGGCTAGGCCAGACGCTGGCGATCGTCACCGGCGTCGCCACCGGCGAGCGCGCGCGCAGCATCCTGGAGCGCTATCCGCACGGCCCGATGGGACCACCGGTGATCTACCCGCAGCAGCACGATGTGCCGGTTTATCACAACCGCGCGATGTGGCCCTTCGTCACCGCGTACGGGCTGAAGGCGGCCGCCATTGTCGGCAACGTCAGCGTGGCCGACGCCGCGTACGAGTCGCTGATGCGCGGCGCGGCGCTGAACCTGTCGAACATGGAAAATCTCGAATGGCTGACCGGCCAGCCGCTACTGCTCGACGAGAAGAACCCGGCGCTGACAGGGCCCGTCATCAATTCGCGCCGGCAGCTGTGGTCAGTCGGCGCCTACCTGGGGATGGTGACCGAGAACGTGTTCGGCGTCTCGACCACGGCCGACGGCATCAGCATCCGCCCATTCATCACGGCCAAGCTGCGGCGCGAAGCCTTCGGCGATTCGACGTCGATTGCCCTGTACGGCCTGCGGCTGCGCGACAAGACGATATCGGTGACAGTCCAGATGCCGCCGGCGCAGCCTGGCGATGGCTTCTACCTTGTCGAGAGCATCACCGTCAATGGCGCCCGGGCCTCCCAGCATGTCGACTGGAGCGCGCTGCCGGCCGACAGCGCCGTCGGCATCGTGCTCGGTACGCTGGCGCCTGGGCAGCAGCGCATCCGCCGCGTCGGCGCAGATCCGTATGCGCAGTCGAACGCCGTGTTCGCGCCGCGCGAGCCGGCAATCGTCAACTTTAAGCGCGACGGCGCCGGCGGCGTGCGCTTCGACATCGCCGATGAAAAGCGCGGACCTGACACCGTCTACAACGTCTACCGCGACGGCAAGCTGGCCGCGGCCGGCATCGCCGCCGGCCCCTGGAACGACCGCAGCGCAAGCGCGTGCTATTCGGTCGAGGCGCAGTTCCGCGCATCGGGCAACCGCAGCCATCACAGCCCGTCGAGCTGCGCCGACCAGGGCATCGACATCGCGCGGGCAATCAAAGACTGGGGCAAGCCAGGCGACAGATTCAGGATCGGCGGCGTCGTCATCCCCGCGGCGGGCAACTACCGGGTGCAGGTCCGCTATCACAACGGCGCGAACCAGATCAACCTCGGCATCAGCGGCGGCGTCAAATGGATGGCGGTGAAAGACCACGCCGGCCAGGTGGTCGCGCGCCAGGTGGTCCAGCTTCCTCACTCGCGTACGGCGCCGGTGTATTCGACGCCGCTCGCCGCGCGCCTGGGCGCCGGCACCTACAGCATCGAACTCGAGGACTTCTATAATATGAGCTACCTGCAAAGTAACAGCACCTTCAGTGCGGCAGGCGGCGTCGATGGCGCGTCCAACCGCTTCGATATTTACGGCGTCCGCCTGCTAAGGGTCAAATAAGGGTCAAATGAAGAACAACACAATCGCCGCGCTCGCGGCCCTGCTCCTGATGTCGGCAAGCGCCGGCGCCACCACGGTGCGCGTGCACTACGACGCCGGCAAAGGCAGCATCGCAATCCTGGGCGACAAGGGCCCGATGACCTGGTCCAAAGGCGCCGCCGCCAAAGCGGCGCGCGACAATGTATGGACCTATTCCTGGCCCGACGAACTGGGCGACATCACGATGAAGCCGGCGCTGGGCGACAAGGTCTCGATCGGCGGCACCTACAAGATTGCGGCCGGCGCGAGCGCGGACATCTACCCGTTTTTCGGGCCGCCGTTCGGCAAGGTGACGATCGTCGCCGGCGTCGAGTCGCCGCAGTTGAAGAACAGCCGCTCGCTGCGCATCTTCCTGCCGGCGAGCTACCAAGAGAATTCGGCCAAGCGCTACCCGGTGCTGTACATGCACGACGCCCAGAACCTGTTCGATGCCAAGACCGCGTCGTACGGCGTCGAATGGAGCATCGACGAGACCGTCAACCGCCTGGTCGCCACCGGCATCATGGATGAAGTGATCGTGGTCGGCATCGACAACACGCCCGACCGCATCCCCGAGTACACGCCGTGCTGCGACCCGAAGCACGGCGGCGGCAAGCTCGATGCCTACGAGGCCTTCGTCGTCGACACCGTCAAGCCGATGATCGACAAGACGCTGCGCACCCTGCCCGGCAAGGACACCACCGCGATCATGGGCTCGTCGCTGGGCGGGCTGGCGTCGGTGCTGATCGCCCAGCACCGACCGGATGTATTCTCGAAGGCGGGCGGCGTATCGAGCTCGTTCTGGTGGAACCAACGGGCGCCGATCAAGAAGGCCGCGGCGCGCGTGCCGGTCAAGTTCTACCTCGACGCGGGCACTAACGGCGACGGCCTGGACGATACGCTGCTGATGCGCGACGCCATGCTCGCGCAAGGCTACAGCGCCGGTGCCGACCTGCTGTTCTACTCCGCCGAAGGCGGCAAGCACAACGAAGCCTCGTGGGCCGCGCGCGTCGAAAAGCCGCTCACCTGGTTCTTCCCGTGGGGCAGCACGAAATACTAATCCACCGGGGTCAGTGCCGGCAATCGGACACGAGCCCGGCCGTGGCCAAGCCTCTGGCAGCTGAGGCCGTGTACGATTGCCGGCACTGACCCCGGCGGGTTTGGCATCAGGCGGTGGCGGGGAAATCGTAGGAGTACAGCAGTGTGCCCGGGTCTTCCGGCGTCAGGTACACCACTTCGTCGAAACGCATGCCGATCCGCTTGAGCACCGCGTTCGAGGCGGCGTTGCCGGGCGACGTGATCGCCAGCAGGCGCCGGATGCCGATGCCGCCGGCGTAGGCCAGCACACCGGCGGCGGCCTCGGTGGCGTAGCCCTTGCCGCCGTACCGCGGCAGGTAGGCGTAGCCGATGTCGACCTCGGGCAGCGTCTCGCGCTTGATCAGGCCACACATGCCGATCGCCACGCCATCGTCCTTGCGTTCGACCAGATACAGCGAGTGGCCGAGCGACTGCTGCATCGCGACCGGGCCGTCGACAATCGCCTGGCGCGCCGCTTCCAGCGTGCGGATGCCGCGGTCGCCAATGAATTCGATGAAAGCCGGCTCGTTCACCACCTTCAGGTAGACCTCGGCGTCGTCCAGCTCCAAAGTGCGAAGACGCAGCCGTTCAGTGTCGAGGATGTGCATCACGCTTCCTGGCCAGGCCAGCTCGCCGGGTCGCTCAGCACCTGATACATCACCAGCGCGTCGACATAGCCGAGCTGCTCGTGGCGGTAGGCCTTCGGCAGCGTGCCGACGATCGAGAATCCGAGCTTGCGCCACAGCGCCACCGCGGGGGCATTGGTGCTGACGACGTAGTTGAACTGCATCGCCAGGTAGCCGAGCCGGCGCGCTTCGACCAGGCTATGCCTGCCCATCAGGGCGCCGACGCCTTTGCCCTGCGCGGCATCGGCGACCATGTACGACGCATTGGCGACATGGGCGCCGCGGCCCGGCTGGTTGGGCAGGATGCGGTACATGCCGAGCACCTGGCCGCCCGCATCGTGCGCGACGAAACTGGTGACGGTCGGCCCGAGCCAGTATTCTTCGCACGCGCTCCTGGGCGTATGCGCCTCGAACGAATAGGTGACGCCGGCCGCCAGGTGAAAATGGAAGATGTCCCAGATCGCGTCGAGGTCTTCTTCCCGGGCCGGGCGGATGCTGATGTCTTCCAAGGTGGTCCCCAGATGTTTTAACGCCGCTGATTCTAGCACCGCCCCGCCTAGCGCCCCAGGCGGAAATCGACAGCGCCCGGGCGCCCCGGCAGGTTCAGCGTGGCGCCGGCCCGCGGCGACTCGCTTACCACCAGGCCGCGCCGTACCACCAGCCGGCGCGCCGCGCGCAGCCGAATCGCCTCGACCGTGCTGCCGGCGTCGAGCAGCACCAGGTCGGCGTGGCAGCCAGGTTCAAGTCCGTAACCCTCCAGGCCGAGGATGCGCGCCGGCGTTTCCGTCACCGCCAGGAAGCACTGGTGCATCGCCTCCTGCCCGGTCATCTGCGCCACGTGCAGGCCCATGTGCGCCACCTCCAGCATGTCGCCCGAGCCGAGGCTGTACCACGGGTCCATCACGCAGTCGTGGCCGAAGGCGACGTCGACGCCGGCCGCCATCAGTTCCGGCACGCGCGTCATGCCGCGCCGCTTGGGATAGGTGTCGTGGCGCCCCTGCAGCGTGATGTTGATCAGCGGGTTCGCAATCGCCGCCACGCCCGCCTCGCGGATCAGCGGCAGCAGCTTGCTGACGTAGTAGTTGTCCATCGAGTGCATCGACGTCAGGTGCGATCCGGCCACCCTGCCCTGCATGCCGAGGCGATAGGTCTCGGATGCCAGCGTCTCGATGTGGCGCGACATCGGGTCGTCCGATTCGTCGCAATGCATGTCGACACGCAGGCCGCGCTCGGCGGCGAATTCGCACAGCAGCTTCACCGACTGCGCGCCCTCGGCCATGGTGCGCTCGAAATGCGGAATGCCGCCGACGACGTCGACACCCATCGCGATGGCGCGCCGCAGGTTGTCGAACGCGGTGGCGCTGCGCAGGATGCCGTCCTGCGGAAAGGCCACCAGCTGCAAATCGAGGTAGGGGGCGACGCGGCGACGCACTTCGAGCAGCGCCTCCACTGCCAGCAGGCGGTCGTCGCAAATGTCGACGTGCGAGCGGATCGCCAGCAGGCCGCGCGCCACCGCCCAGTCGCAGTACTGCATCGCGCGCTCGATCAGCGCCTCCTGCCGCAGCACCGGCTTCAGTTCGCCCCACAGCGCGATCCCCTCCAGCAGGGTGCCGGACTGGTTCACGCGCGGCAGGCCGTAGCTGAGGGTGGCGTCCATGTGGAAGTGGGCGTCGACAAACGGCGGCGTGACCAGGTCGCCGCCGGCGTCGATCTCGCGCGCGCCGGCGACCGGCAGGCGCTGGCCGACAGCGGCAATGTGGCCATCCGCGATCGCAATATCGACCTGGCGGCGGCCGTCGGCAAGGCTGGCATTGCGGATGACGAGATCCATTTTCGCTCCTGTTTGCGGGGGAAGGACGGGGCACGACCCGATTGTAGCCGCTGCGGGCACCTGCAAGGAGCAAAATTGCGGACAGGAAAATCCGTGCTGCAACGCAATATTTATTCCCGGAACTTAGCCAAAATAATACTTCTCAAGCCATGCATTACTCGATAAACTAGGGTTTATATTGCAGCGCATCATAATCGAACGAAAAGGAAAAACCCGATGACCAACCTTCCTGAACAGTTTTCCGAAGCACGCAAGGCGCAGCTCGAAGCGCAATTCAATTTTTTCCAGACATTTACCGGCAAGGCCTTCGAAAGCGTCGAGAAGCTGATCGCACTCAATTTCGATGCTTCGCGCCAGTCGCTCGAGAAGTCGTCGGCGCTGATGCGCCAGATGATGTCGGCCAAGGATCCGCGCGACCTGTTCGCCGTGACCAAGCAGAGCCAGTCGCAGTTCGACAGCGCGCTCGCTTACAGCCGCCAGTTGTTCGGCATTGTCGCCGCCGCGCCGGCCGAGGCGCCAAGCGCCAACGCTCCGGCGCCGGCCGCCCCTGAACCGCTGCTGGAAGCCGCTCCCGCCCTGGCGCCTGAAGTCGTCGTCAGCGAGCAGGCCGCAGCACCGATCGCCGAACCGACGCCGATCGCCAAGGCCGCCGGCACGCTGGAACTACCCAAGCCTGCCGCCGCATCGTTCCCGGTTCCGTCGTCGTCGAAGCCGATCGAAGTCACCCAGGTGAAGCCGGTCGACGCCGAGCCGCCGCCGGCGCCGGTATCGGGCACCCCGGCGTTCGTCGCCAAGCAGGCCGCCGCGCCCGCCGGCAAAGCGTCGCGCAAGAAGTAAGCAAGAGGCGCGGCTGCGCCGCTCTCCCAAAGGTAGTAAATTAGCGGGCTTCGGCCCGCTATTCGTTTGTGGGCCGCGTGTGCCCCACCGCAGCAAGGACATCATGAGTTTATCAAGGCTGATCGGCGCTTTCGTGCGCCGCCATTGGCGAGCGTACGCGTCGTCGGCGCTGATGCTGGCCGGCGTCGCCCTTTGCACGGTCTGGGTGCCGCGCAAGATCGGCACGATGATCGACGGCCTCGCCGCGCATCGGCTGAGCGAACACGACCTGTGGGTGGAACTGGCGCAGCTGCTGGCGCTCGGCGTGGCCATCTACGTGCTGCGGGTCGGCTGGCGCCTGCGCCTGTTCGCCGCGGCCTACCAGCTCGGGGTGGAGCTGCGAACGCGGTTCTATGCGCGCCTGTCGGCCCAGGGGCCGGCGTTCTACCAGAAGCAGCGAACCGGCGACCTGATGGCGCTGGCGACGAATGACATCGACGCCATCGAAATGGCGGCCGGCGAAGCGATGCTGGCCGGCTTCGACGGCAGCCTGACGCTGCTGATGGTGTTGGCGATCATGATGCTCGGCGTCGACTGGCGCCTGGCGACCATCGCGCTGGTGCCGTTCCCGCTGATGGCGCTGGCGTTCTGGCGCATCTCCAGCCAGATCCACACCGCTTCCACCGATTCGCTCAAGCGCTTCGCCGCCCTCAACGACCATGTGCAGGAGTCGCTGTCGGGCGTGCGCACCTTGCGCGCGCTCGGGCTCGAGCAGCGCAGCGCGAAGCAGTTCGGCGAGCTGGCCGCGCGCGCCTCGGAAGCCAGCCTCACCGCCCAGCAATGGGAAGCGGCCTACGAGCCGGCGGTCGGCCTGACGCTGACCGCCGCCGGCGTGCTGACGCTGGGCCTCGGCGGCTACCTGGTGTGGCACAACGAACTGACCATCGGCGCCCTCACCAGCTTCACCATGTACCTCGGCCAGCTGATCTGGCCGATGTTCGCCGCCGGCTGGGTGCTGTCGCTGATCGAACGCGGACGCGCGGCGTGGCAGCGCGTGCAGCCGCTGCTCGATGCGCCGCTGTCGGTGACCGATGACGGCACGATTGCCACCGTCGTGCCGGGCACGCTGGCGCTCGACGACGTCAGCTTCAGCTACGCCGGCCAGGATGCGCCGGCGCTGCGCGGCGTCTCGCTGTCCCTGCGCGCCGGCCAGACGCTCGGGCTGGTGGGGCCGACCGGCGCCGGCAAGTCGACGCTGCTGCGGGTGCTGCTGCGCCAGGCCACGCCGCAGCGCGGCCGCGTATCCTGGGGCGGCAACGCGCTCGGCGACTACACGCTGTCGGCGCTGCGCTCGGCGATGAGCTGGGTGCCGCAGGAGTCGTTCCTGTTTTCCGCCACGATCGCCGACAACATCGCGCTGGGACGCCCGGGCGCCACGCGCGCGGAGGTCGAACATGCGGCCCACATGGCGGCGATCCATGAAGACATCCTGCGCTTCCCGCAAGGGTACGAGACCCACGTCGGCGAAAAAGGCATCACGCTGTCCGGCGGCCAGCGCCAGCGCGTGGCGATCGCGCGCTCGCTGCTGGCGCACAGCGCGCTGCTGCTGCTCGACGACGCGCTGTCGGCGGTCGACACCGGCACCGAAACGCGCATCCTCGAACACCTGGAAGAGCTGCGCCGCGAACAGCCCGGCCGCAGCGCCATCATCGCCAGCCATCGCCTTTCGGCGGTCGCCGGCGCCGACCTGATCGTGGTGCTGCGCGAAGGCCGCATCACCGAGTCGGGCAGCCACGACGCGCTGCTCGCCGCCGGCGGCTGGTACGCCAGCCAGTGGCGCTACCAACAACTGGAGGCAAGCCTCGATGCGCTCTGATTCGGAAGCGAAGACCATGCGCGCCCAGGCCGCCCGCGCGATCGGGCTGCTGCGCCGCGCCGCGCATCCCGACCGCCGCCATCTTGGCTGGGCGGTGCTGTGGCTGGCGCTGGCCGCCCTGCTGGAAGTGCTCGGCCCCATCCTGGGCAAGGCACTGATTGACGACCACCTGCTGCCGCACCGGCTCGACTGGCCGCGCATCACGGCCCTGCTGGGTGGAATGCTGGTCAGCGGCTGGATCGCCTCCTGGCTGCGGTATCTGCAACTGGTGCGCCTGTCGGGACTGGCGATGCGCTCGGTGCAGCGCCTGCGCGAATGGGTGTACGGCCACGTGCTGCGCCTGCCGATGGCATTCTTCGACCAGGCCATCACCGGCGCGCTGGTCAGCCGCGTGACCAACGACACCGAAGCGGTCAAGACGCTGTACATCCAGGTGCTGTTCGTGATCCTCGACAGTACCATCGTCCTGGTCGGCACGCTGGCGGCGATGGCGTTCCTCGACTGGCGCCTGATGCTGATCGTGCTGGCGCTGGTGCCGGCGGTAGTGCTGATCGTCTGGCTGTACCAGCGCATGTCGGCGCCGGCGGTGACGCGGGCGCGCGCGCTGCGCAGCGACATCAACGGCCAGATGGCGGAGTCGATCGGCGGCATGAGCGTGCTGCAGGCGAACAACGCGCAGTCGCGCTTCGCGCAGCGCTTCGCCGACACCAACCACGCCCACTACACGGCGCGCCTGGCCGAGCTGCGCGCCAACGCCTTCCTGCTGCGCCCCGCGCTCGACCTGCTCAACGTGGTGCTGCTGGCGGTGGTGATCTTCAGTTTCGGCCAGCGCGAGATGAGCGCGGTGGAAGTGGGCGTGCTGTACGCCTTCATCAGTTACATCGCCCGCGTCGTCGAGCCGCTGATCCAGATCACCATGCAGTTCAGCGGCTTGCAGCAGGCGGTGGTGGCCACCGCGCGGGTAGCGGCGCTGCTCGACGAGCCGGGCGCACCCGAGCATGCGGCCGGCAAGGCGCCGGCAGCGCTGCGCCAGGTGGCTGCCAACGTACCGGCGATCCACATCGAGGACCTCTCGTTCGCATATGTGCCGGGGCAGACGGTGCTGCACCAGCTCAGCCTCGACATCGCGCAGGGCGCCTTTGTCGGCATCGTCGGCCACACCGGCAGCGGCAAGTCGACGCTGCTGTCGCTGCTGCTGCGCTACTACACGACGCAGGACGGCATCATCGAGATCGGCGGCCAGCCTTTGGGGGGCATCGACAACGAACGTTTCCGCGCCGAGGTAGGCCTGGTGCCGCAGGACCCGTTCCTGCTGGCGGCGTCGGCGTTCGAGAACATCGACATGGGTCGCGGCCTGTCGCAGCTGCAGGTCGAAACGGCGGCGCGCGCGGCGCATGCGCACGACTTCATCGCCGCGCTCGAGCAGGGGTACAACACATCGCTGGGAGAAGGCGGTTCGCGCTTGTCGACCGGGCAGAAACAGCTGATTGCGATCGCCCGGGCGCTGGCCGGCCAGCCGCGCATCCTGCTGCTCGACGAGGCGACGTCGAACATCGATAGCGCCACCGAGCAGATCGTGCAGGTGGCGCTGGACGAGCTGCGCGGGCGGGTGACGATCGTGGCGATCGCGCACCGGCTGTCGACGATTCGCGATGCGGACCGCATCATCGTGCTCAATCATGGCCGTATCGAGGAATCAGGAACGCACGAGGCGCTGATGCAAATCGACGGCGGCTTGTACCAGCGGCTGTATCTGCTGCAGCAGCTGGCGGTGTAGCCCTACACGCGAGACCGGTTCCAGGCAAACCCGCCTAGCAGCGCTGCCAGGCCGATGGCGACGTATGTCAGCACCGATTGCAGGTTGGCCGCGCCGTTGAACCCGACCGCATCGATCATCGGCACCTTGACCGCCTGCGATGCGACGTAAAGGCCAAACAGGAACAGCGCCACGAACGTGCGAGGGGTGCGGCTGCAGCGCCCCAGCAGGCTGGCCAGCGCCGCCAGCGCGAAAATGCCGGCGGCTACCGCGGCCGCCCGCACCGGCTCGTGCAGCGCGAACCGCAGCGCCGCCACCCCCATGAACATCCAACCCAGCACCGCCGCCGCGCCGAACTGGCGCAGATAGCGCTGCGTGCCGCCTCCGGCGACGGCGCCGGTCAGGTCCTCCAGGCCGGCCTGGAAGTCGCGCGTGCTCATGTCGCTGACCAGGATGCCCCAGGCCGCCACGCATGCCATCAGCACAGGCCCAAGCAGGCGCGCGTCCACCAGCGCCGCGGCGCATACCGCGACCAGCAAGGCCGCGATCGCGGACGGCGACGCCGCCAGCGTCAGCGCTACATCGGCCAGCATCTGGCCGCACCAGCGCGGCAGCCGGGCAGCCAACGCGAACAGCGGCTGTACGAGACCCGACAAGGGCCGCAGCCAGCCATCGAGCATCGCCAGCGGCGAGCGGCGCTGGCTCGAACTGGAGACCTTCACCTTGTCGGGCGAGAAGCGGTGGAACAGCCGCACCGCCGCCAGCAGCGGCAAAACAGCCAGCAGGGCCGAGGCAAAGCGCATTGCCACCACCTGCTGCGCCCAAGGCCGGTCAGGCAGCAGCAGCGGCGCTTTCGCCGCGTCGAAGGCGACGCCGCCGCCGAGCGAGGTGTGATTGATATCGAAATGGCCGGCGAGCGTGGTCATGGTCGCGGCGAGGCCGATGAAGTCGAATAAGGCCCACGTCGATTCGAGCGAACCTGAAGTCTGCAAAACCGCCATGATCGCCATCTGTCCCACCCAAAGGAAGAAGAACAGGATATCGCCACCCTTGCCCATCAGCGGCGCCCAGCTGTCGAACAGGATCGCGCAGCTGGCGGCGAACAACAGCGCCGGCAGCAGGATCAGGCAGTAAGTGGACAGGTAGAGCAGCGGCTGGATCGGGCCGTCGCCGCGCAACGCGTGGCACACCAGCATGGTGGCCATCACCGCCAGCATCAGCAGGACGAGGTAGGCGACGGCGCCGAGCCAGCGGCCGGCCAGGAACAGCGCGTTGCCGACCGGGGTCGCGCCGATCACGCCGCCGGCGCCGGTGCGGATGTCTTCGGCGATGCGGCCGCGCACCAGGTAGAAGCCGCCCAGCGCGAACAGCATCGACGCCATCGCCGCGCTGCCGAGTGCCAGCGCGGAACTCGTGTAGAGCACCCGTGCGCCATTGACGACGATGAGGGCATGGCCGCCGGCCGGATCCTCGAGGCCGGCCCAACTGAGCACCACCACCACCAGCAGCGCGACGAGGGTGGACAGGCGCCGCATGCGCAGGCGCACTTCGTTCAACGCCAGCGTCTTGAGGAGATAAGCGGTCATGCCGCCTCCTTCACCGCGTAGCGCTGCGCCATCAGCGCCTCTTCCAGCGACGGTTCGGCGATGCTGGCGCCGGCGCAGGGCGAACCTGAATGGGCAATGCGCAGCGCCATCGTCTCGCCCTGGCGCTGCGCGTGCAGCACGTGGACACTGGCGCGTAATTCGTCGTACTCGGCGGCGCCGACGCTGGCCGACCACACCTGGCCGCGCGCCTTGTCGAGGATCGCGGCGGGCGTTTCGAAGGCCACCAGCTTCCCCGACCGCATGATGGCAAGCTGGCCGGCGATGCTCTCGACGTCCGACACGATATGGGTCGACATGATGACCAGCTTGTCGTATCCCAGTTCGGCCAGCAGGTTGCGAAAGCGCAGGCGCTCCTCCGGGTCGAGGCCCGCGGTCGGCTCGTCGACGATGAGGATGTCGGGATCGGCCAGCAGCGCCTGGGCGATGCCGAGCCGGCGCCGCATGCCGCCCGAGAAGGCGGCGGCAGGCCGCTTGGCGTGTTCGTGCAGGTTGACCAGTTCGAGCAGGTGGCGGATGCGGGCCGGATCGCGCACGCCCTTGAGGGCGGCGAAGTACTGCATGAATTCGAGTGCCGTCAGGTTCGGGTAGACGCCGAAGTCCTGCGGCAGGTAGCCGAGGCGGCGGCGGATCGCATCCGGCCTGGCGGCGATGTCGAGCCCCTGGAACAGGATCTGGCCGCTGGTGGGCCGGGTCAGGGTGGCGATCATCTGCATCAGCGTCGTCTTGCCGGCGCCGTTATGGCCGATCAGGCCGACCACGCCGGTTTTCAGGTTCAGCGACACGCCGTCGACCGCGGTGACGTCTTTGCCGAAGGTTTTTACCACGTTGCGAATTTCAAGCATGAGCGTTCCTGGATTGTTGTTATGACCAGAATGTATGCGCGGGCGGCCACTTGCGTGCGGTGTTTGCGACAGGCCGTCAAAACCACGTCACAGGATGCTGGCGGTATGCATCTGGTATCGCCGCGGCGCCGATTTCGTGGTTTCCTGAACAATCCCACCAAATTAAGTTTTTCCTAGCTGCAACAAGAATATAATTACTCAAGAGTCCCAAAAGGGACCGTCTCGATCGGCAATCACCTAGGGATACGATGTTGGCTGGCTTCAAACGCAATTGGCACCGCCGCTGCAATGGCGCGCTGCTGGTGTCGCTATCGTTGGCAACCGGCCTGGCGGAGGCACAGTCACAGCCCAACCTCGACCAGCGCGTGGCCGAGATCCGCGAGGTCAACCGCTACGTGCCGCACCAGGCGCTGCGCATGCTGATCAAGCTCGAACCGCAAGGCCGCGCCGCCGCTCCCGCCACCAAGGCCGAATTCCTCAACCAGCTAAGCCAGGCCACGCTCGCCGTCGGCGGCAAGGTGCCGGCGCTGGCGCTGGCGGAAGAACTGATCGCCCTCGGCAAAGAACATAAGGACAATGCGATTCTCGCCAAGGGCATGCTGGCGAAGGCCTACGTGCTGTTCGCGATGAACGAGCTGAGGGCCTCGCACCTGGCCGCGTGGGAAGCGGAGCGCCTGGCCAACACCACCGGCGACTTGGCGCTGCGGATCACTGCGACAATCACCTCCGGCCATTCGTACGAGGAGGAAGGCAACTTCCCCGAGGCGCTGATCAAGCTGCAGGCCGCCGCCGCGCTGGCGCGCCAGCATGCACGCCCGATTCAGACGGTGATGGCGCTGAACGCGCTGGCGGTGCTGTACACCTCGATGAAAGAGTACGACAAGGGCTTCGAAGCGCTCGAGGAAGCGCTGCCGGTAGCGGCGCTGACCAATTCGCCGGGACGCATGGCGACGCTGAAGAGGACCGAATCGGCGCTGGCGATCGATACCAACCAGCCCAAACGCGCACGGGCCGCGCTGCTGGCCGGCCTTGAACTGGAGCGCAAGATCGGCGCCAACAGGATGATCGCCACCTCGCTGGTGAACCTGTCCGACAGCTACCTGAAGGCGCACGATTACGCGCGCACGCTCAGCTACGCGAACCAGGCGATCGAAGCGGCGCGCCCCCTCAACGAGGAGGCGATCGAAGCGACCGCGCGCGTCAATATCGGCCAGGCTTACCTCGGCATGGGCCGGCTGGCCGACGGCAAGCGCAGTTTCGAAGCGGGGCTGGCAGTATTTGAGAAATCTGGCAACAAGCCGCAGTTGCAGGTCGTCATGATGGAGTATGGCGAGGCGCTGGAGCGGGCCGGCGACATGGCGGGCGCGGTGCAGGCCTACCATCGCGAGCGCAATCTGTCCGACGAGCTGTTCGAAGTGCGGCGCCAGAAGGCGGTGCTGGAACTGCAGGGCAAGTACGAGGCCGACAAGAAGGAACGGCAGATCGAGCTGCTGCGCCGCGAGAACGAAGTGAAGTCGGTGGAGATCGACAACCGCCGGCTGCAGCAGCGCGTGTGGTGGCTGCTGGCGGTGGTGTTCGCGCTGGCGTCGGCGATCGTCGGCATCCTGTACCGCAAGGTGCGGCAGGCGAACGCGCGGCTGAAGGTGAAGAACCTCGAGCTGAAGCAGCAAAGCTCGCGCGATCCCTTGACGTCGCTGTACAACCGGCGCCACTTCCACGAATTCATGCGCACCAACGTGCCGCTCGAACAGCGCGGCGCGGTGCGATCGGCCGAGGAAATCGTCGGCGCGCTGTTCCTGCTCGACGTCGACCACTTCAAGCATGTCAACGACACCTACGGGCACGCGGCCGGCGACGCGGTGCTGACGATGATCTCAGAGAATTTGCGCTACATCCTGCGCGAGACAGACATGATTGTGCGCTGGGGCGGCGAGGAATTCCTCGCCTTCCTGCCGGCGATACCGCGCAGCGGCGTCGACGAGATCGCGCGGCGCCTGCTGGCCGGCATATCGGCGCAGACGATCGACTACCAGGGCCATCGGATATCGGTGAACGTCTCGATCGGCTTCGCGCCGTTCCCGCTGTCGCCGGGCGAGCACCCGCTGCCGTGGGAGCGCGCCGTCAACCTGGTCGACATGGCGCTCTACATGGCCAAGGGCCACGGCCGCAACCGCGCCTACGGCGTGCGCGGCTTCGCCAATTTCGGCGATACCTCGATGGAGCAGATCGAGCAGGACCTCGAGCGCGCCTGGCGCGAAGGCTTCGTCGACCTGTCGGTGGTGCTGGGCGAATGGCCGCAGCCGGTGGTGGCGCCGGCCGAAGCGGCCAACGCCTGAAACTCTGGTGTCAGGTCTGACATTCGGACATTGTAAAGATCCATTGATCCGCCGAATTCACAAATGTCCGATTGTCAGACCTGACACCAGCATTTGATTATTTGCTGGCGGCTTCCTGGATCTTTTCGCCGGCGCGCTCAACCTTCTTGCCCACTTCCGCGGTGGCCTGGTTGAGGCCCTTGCTGGCATCGACCGCCGCGTCAGCCGTCGCTTCGGCAATCTTGTCCTTGGTCTGGCTAGCCGAATCGGCGACTTGCTGAGCGGCCGCGTTGGCGCGGTCGAGCTTGTCCTGGATCCCTTTCGCCACCTTGTCGCCGGCATTGTCGACCGCCTGCCCGGCCTTCTGCGCCGGACCCATCGCCTCGTCGCGCTTGTTGCAACCGGCCGCACCAAGCACCAGCGCCGCCGCCAACACCGCGCCGAATATTGAACTTGCTCGCATGATTTTTCCTGTGGGGTTTTGTTGCCGACAAGCATAACAGCAGCAGCCAGATTGCGGTTGACAGTTGTGGCGCTTATCCCGACAATAGCACGACCGTTCGATTTTCAGAAAGCGAAGCCATGACCGAGCAAGCGACCACCGCGTACCGAATCTGCCCTTTCTGCGAAGCCTGCTGCGGGCTCGAAGTCGACATCGAACAGCAGCGCGTCGTGCGCATCCGCGGCGACGCGCGCGACGTTTTTTCGAACGGCTTCCTGTGCCCCAAAGCGATCGGCCTGAAAGAGCTGCACGACGATCCGGACCGGCTGCGCACGCCGCTGATCAAGCGCGACGGCCGCTTCGTCGAAGCCAGCTGGGACGAGGCGTACGCCGAGATCGAGCGGCGCCTGCCGCCGGTCATCGCCGCCGGCGGCGCCAACGCGGTCGCCACGGTGCTGGGCAACCCGACCTCGCACAAAATGAGCCTGATGCTGTACTTTCCGCGCCTGGCGCGCGCGCTCGGCACGCGCAACATGTTCTCCGCCTCCAGCGTGGACCAGGTGCCGAAGATGCTGGCGGTCGGTTTGATGTTCGGCAGCTGGCTGTCGGTGCCGGTCCCGGACATCGAGCGCAGCGACTTGCTGCTGGTGATCGGCGCGAACCCGATGGTCTCCAACGGCAGCCTGTGGACCGTGCCCGACTTCCGCGGCAAGGCCAAGGCCCTGCGCGCGCGCGGCGGCAGGATCGTGGTGATCGACCCGCGCCGCACCGAGACCGCCGACGTCGCCGACGCCCATCACTTCATCCGGCCAGGTTCTGACGTGTTCTTCCTGCTCGGGATCGCCCACACGCTGTTCGACGAGAAGCTGGTGCGCCTCGGCCGCCTGGCTGACCACGTCGCCGGCCTCGAGCAGCTCGAGCCGGCGTTCGCGCCCTACTCGCCCGAACGCGTGGCCGAACGCTGCGCCATCCCGGCGACAGTCATCCGCGAGCTCGCGCGCACGCTCGCCACCACCCCGCGCGCCGCCGTCTACGGCCGCATCGGCACCTGCACCCAGCAGTTCGGCACGCTCACCTCGTGGCTGATCGATGTCGTCAACGTCCTTACCGGCCACCTCGACGAAGAAGGCGGCGCGATGTTCCCGAAGGCGGCGGCATTCGCGGCCAACACCCGCGGCAAGCCCGGCTCCGGCCGCGGCGTGGTCACCGGCCGTTACGCGTCGCGCGTGTCAGGCGCGCCGGAAGTGGGCGGCGAGCTGCCAATCACCTGCCTGGCCGAGGAAATCGATACGCCGGGCCCGGGCCAGATCCGCGCGCTGATCAGCATCGCCGGCAATCCGGTGCTATCGAGCCCGAACGGACCGCGCCTGGCCGCCGCGCTCGACCGGCTCGACTTCATGGTCAGCCTCGACATCTACCTCAACGAGACATCGCGCCACGCCGACGTCATCCTGCCCGGCCCATCGCCGCTGGAGGATTCGCACTACGACGTCAGCTTTACCCAGTTCTCGCACCGCAATCACGCGCGCTACAGCGCGCCGGTTCTGCCGCGCGCCGACGGCCAGCCCGACGAGTGGGAGAGCTTGCTGCGCATCGCCGCCATCGCCAAGGGTCTGGGCGCCCACGCCGACATCGACGCCATCGACGACGCCGCGCTGGAAGAGGACCTGCAGCGCTCCGCCGGCGATAGCGCCGCGCAGATCATGGCGGCGCTGGCACCGTTGCGCGGCACCGAACGGATGCTGGAGCTGGCGCTGCGCACGGGCCCGTACGGCGACCAGTTCGGCCGCAACCCGGGCGGCTTGACGCTGGCGGCGATCCAGGCCGCGCCTTCGGGCATCGACCTAGGGCCGATGACGGCGCGCGTGCCCGAAGTGCTGCGCACGCCGTCCGGCAAAATCGAACTGGCGCCGCAGGCGCTGCTCGACGACCTCGCGCGCGCCGCCGCCGACCTGGCCGCGCCGGCGCCCGACATGGTCATCATCGGCCGCCGCCAGCTGCGCTCGAACAACAGCTGGATGCACAACCTGCCGGTGCTGGCCAAGGGCGCCTTCCGCTGCACCGCGCTGGTCCACCCGGTCGATGCGCTCAGGCTGGGTCTTACCGATGGCGGCATGGCGGCGATCAGCAACGGCGCGCGCCGCATCGAAGCGCAGGTCGAAGTGAGCGCCGAGATGATGGCGGGCGTGGTCAGCCTGCCGCATGGCTGGGGCCACAGCCTGCCCGGAGTGCGCCTGAACGTCGCCGCCGAGCGCCCGGGCGCGAACCTCAACGCGCTGCTCGACGAAAACCTGCGCGATCCGCTGTCCGGCAATGCGGTGCTGTCGGGCGTGCCGGTGCAGCTCTCGCCGCTCTAAACCGCACTGCCTTGAGCGCGCGCCACACCGCGCATTCAAAATATCTTGCCATGTGTATCAATGCAGTGATACAGTAATTCACATGCACTTCGAAATCACCCCCACCGCGCCGACCCCGATCTATCGACAGATCGTCGAACAGGTCCATCGCATGGTCGCCAGCGCACAGCTGCGGCCGGGCGACTACCTGCCGTCGGTGCGCGCCGAGGCCCTGCACCACGCGATCAACCCGATGACTGTCAGTAAGGCGTACAGCCTGCTCGAAACCGAGGGCCTGGTGATGCGCGTGCGCGGCCTCGGCATGGTCATCGCCGAGCGCGGCAAGTCCGGCAAATCCGAAAAAAGCGCCATGCTGCGGCCCGCGCTGGACGCTGCCGCCAGCATGGCGCGCCAGCTCGGCATGTCGGATGCAGACGCCCTCGCGCTGTTCCAATCCTGTCTCAACCAATCCTCCCTCAAGGACGCCAATGAAATCGACTGAAGCGGCAATCGCCACCACCAGGCTCAATCTGGTGCGCGGCGACGCCTCTATCCTCAAAAGCATCACCCTCGACATCCCGGCCGGCGCGGTCGTCGGCCTGGTCGGACGCAACGGCGCCGGCAAGTCGTCACTATTGCGCTGCCTGGCCGGCCTGACCGCGACGTCTAGCGGAACTTCGTTCCTGCTCGGCTGCCCGTCGTCCAACCTGACCGACGCCGTGCGCGAACGGCTCGGCTTCGTCGCCCAGACGCCGGACCTGTTCGACTGGATGCAGGCCGACGAGATGCTCGAATCGATCGGACGCGCCTACCCGCGCTGGAGCGAACAGCGCGTCAGTGCACTGGCCCGCCGGCTCGATCTTCGCCTCGACCGCAAGGTCAGCGAACTGTCGGGCGGCGACCAGCAGAAGCTGGCCGTCGTCCTCGCCCTGGCGCACGATCCCGACCTGCTGCTGCTCGACGAACCGGTGGCCAGCCTCGATCCGCTGACCCGCCGCGAATTCATGCGCGCTCTGTTCGGCGCCGAAGGCGACGCGGCGGAGCGCGAACGCACCATCGTCATCTCAAGCCACATCCTCACCGACCTCGAGCGCGTGGTCTCGCACGTCGCCTTCATGCGCGACGGCGCGATCCAGCTGTTCGAGGCGTGGGACACGCTGCTCGAGTATTTCCGGCTGCAGCCTTACGAAGCGCGCGGCATTCCGCGCGAAGCAGTCGTGTGCGTCAACCATCGCAGCGGTGAGCGTGTTGTCGACATGCGGCGCGCAGCTCCAGACGCCGATGGCGGCCGTGCGCTGACCCTGGACGAACTGTTCGTGGAGCTAAACGCATGAACGGCATTTTCCCGCTGCGCCAATTCCCCGTGCGCGAACGCGCCTTCATGTACGGCCTGGTCTCGATCTTCGGCGTGGTCTGGATCGTCATGATGTTCGCCTCGACCAACATGGCGCGCGGCGTCTCGAGCGGCATCTCCAGGGTGCTCGTTGCCGGGTTCCTGCTGGTCGCCGCCATTGGCGCCACCGAGATGCGGGCCCTGGCGCGCGCCGGTGAAGTCATCGGCGCGCAACAGATGCCTGCCGCACTGTGGCGCAAGTGGGTACGCGCATGCATCGTCGAAACGTCGCTGCTGTGGGCGTTCGTCGGCGTCGGTATGGCTCTGCTGCTGGCGTCGCGTGGCTCGAGCATGCCTTGGCCGGCCGCAATCGCGCTGCTCTCGTCAGGCCTGTGCGTGGGCGCGACCTGCATGCTGGCGCAGTACTCGATGGCGCCCAAAAATCTGGGATGGCTGGCGAACGTGGTGGCTGCCGCAATGCTGCTTGCGGCCCTTTACTTCGGGCCCCCCCGCGCGCTCGCATGGTTCGTCGACTTGCCCTTGCCGTTGCTTGCGATGCTGGCGTTGTCATGGCCGCTGCTCGCCGTTGTGCTGGCCCTGGAATGGCGCCGCACGCCGGTGGCCGGGAGCGCGCTGCCCTCCGCTTCAGGCCGAAAATGGCTGGCGTCCCTGAGCAAGCGCATACAACGCTACGCACCGCTTGACGCGGCTTGGGCGCGGCAGTCCCATGCTCAGCAATCCACCGCTCGCAGCCGCCTGAATTGGGCTGGCAAAAACGCCTTCTATTGGTTCCTGTTCTACGGCATGCTGGTGCCGCTGCGCTGGGACCAGCAACCCGATCTGCGCCACCTGGTGTCGTTGGCGCTGTTATGCCTGATCATGTCGAACACCCTGGTGGCGCGCGACCTGCACTGGCGCTGGCTGCTGACACCAGGCGGACGCGCCGGAAGCATCGTGTCGAGAATCTTCGTGCCTACTGTGGGCATCTATCTGTTGGCATTGGCGGGGGTATTGCTGACGAAAATGCTGTGGGTGCGCCTGGTTCTGGGGACGGAAGTGCAGCCGTTGATCGAACCCGTTGTAAGTCATGTACCGGTCCTGGCCGCAATCGGCTTTGCGGTAAGCGCGGGGCTGGTGATCCGCGCAATTCCGCGGCGCCTCGCGGTGGAAACGTTCACCGGCCTGCTGTTTGTCGGGCTCTGGGTCTACGCCCGGGCCGTCGGACACGCCACCTTATGGAAAGCACCCGCCGCCGGCGGCTTCTACACGGTCACCCTGGTCGCCTGCACCTGCATCCTGCTGCTGGTCGCCAAGCGGATGTGGACCAAGGAAAAGCTGTTGGCCTGCGCCCGCGGCGGCGCCTGACGGTAATGCTACTGGCAGCGGTCGGCGATCCATTCGCCGCCGTTCGCCAGGCAGCGCTGCGATTCGCCCTGCAGGCGATCGGCCCTCGCCTTCAGCGCGCTGCATTCCCGATTGCCGGCATCGACCATCGCCGTGCACACTTCCATTTTGTCGGATGCAGCCTTGTAGTCGCCACGCGCCAGCGCCTGGCGCGCGTCCGTGATCAGGTTGCGCACCGACTGCGCCTGGTCGCGCGCGAGCGGGCGCGCCGGCTTCGGCGCCGGACGCGC
Source organism: Pseudomonadota bacterium (assembly GCA_040386255.1). GTDB lineage: Bacteria > Pseudomonadota > Gammaproteobacteria > Burkholderiales > Burkholderiaceae_D > JAFCUW01. The sequence goes on along the minus strand of JAZKFW010000003.1, from coordinate 171,947 downwards.
GCGCTTGCGGGCGCAGGCGGCGTCCGCTTCGTTAAGCGCTGACTGCAGCCGCTGCAGCTGCGCCGGCGTCGCCGAGGTGTCCTTCAGCGCGATCAGTTCGGCCTGCGCCTCGCCGGCCTTGCAGGCGGTCGCCAGCGCGATCGCGCCGTCGATGCGCGCATCGATCTTCTGAGGCGTCGGCCGCTGGGTGATCCAGATCAGCCAGAGCACACCGAGCGCCAGCAGCCAGTAGCGCAGCCGGACCGGCGCGCGCTGGGGCGGACGGGCCGGTTGCGCCGCGCGCGGCGCCGCCGCCGGCTGGGGTGGCGGCGGCGGTGACGGCGCCGGCGCCGGCGCCGCTGCCGGCGCCGGCGGCATGGCCCACGGCTTGGCGATCGACACCGGCGCCGCAGGCGTAACGGCAGCAGCGGCGGCATCGGCCGGCCGCGCCAGGCCGGTGTTCTGGCTGGTGCCGCAATACGGACAATAGTTGACCCTGCGGGGCAACGGCCGCACACAAGCACCACTCACACAGCGGTAGATTACTTCATCTTGCACGTCGTCGCGCCTCACTGCGGATCGGGGATACCGTCATCGGGATCCGGAATCGTATCGTTGAACAAAGGCGCCAATTCCGGCATCTGGCCGGCCAGCTGCCACTTGTCGGCCTTTGGATTCCACTGCATGTTCCACACCCGGGTGTCGGCGGTGACTTCGCCGCGCGCGATGCGCAGCGCGATGTCGTCCGCCGAATACGGCCCATGCTGGGCGCCAGCCGAAAACAGCTTGTAGCGCAGCGCGGCCGGCATGTGCGCCACTGCCGGCGCCTGCACCGCCAGCGCCTGGCCTGCGTGCTCGTCGCTGGCGAGCAGGTCCTGGCGGATCACGCGCTTGTCGGCCACCCGCTCCACCTCCCAGTGATAGGCGTCGCTGGACGAATCGGGCACCAGTTCGGACCACTGCGCGAGCGTGCTGGCCGCAGTGTCGAGAAGCGCCGGCGCCAGCTCCGGATTCAGCGCGCGCGCGCGCTTGAGCCACTGGTCGTACAGCCGCCGCGCGGTGATGTTCGGCAGCGACGGCGACGGCAGCTGCGCGCCGGTTTCGTCGACCTCGAGCTTCGGCTCGTACACCCGCTGCTGGTAATGGCGCATCAGCGCGGCCAGCAGCACCAGCTGGTTCGGCCCCATCGCGGCCAGCTTGCGCTGCACCGCGGTGATGACCTGGTCGCGGTAGTAAGGCGGCAGGCCATTCGAACGGATCGCGAACTCGTTGCCGATCTGCAGCCACTCGCCGGAGCCGGGTTCGACTTCGAACAGGTACTGGCCGCGCGGCTGGAACGACGCTTCGCGGTCGGCCAGGTCCGGCTTGCGCTTGATGACGCCGAGCGCGTTCGCTTGCAGGAACCACTCGTAGTCGTCGGCGAGCCGATTGAGTTCGTCCATCGACGGCGAAATCGGATGACGGAAGCGGGTCGAATCGAAATGCAAATGGGTCGGGATCTTCGGGTTCTCGATCTGGTACGAGGTGCGCCATGTCGGCAGGCCGCGCAGCACCGTCATCGGGAAGCCCGACAGCTCGATGTAGCACACCGCCTTGCCGGGGATGCCGGTGTTGACGATGGTGACCAGGTCGCCGTGGAAGGAGCCGGTCGGCACCGCCGCGCGGATTTCGGCCTCCATCCGGCGCCAGGCGTTGGCGTCGCCGACGCCGATAAAGCATTTGAACTGGTCGGCGCGCGGCGTGAACTCGGCCGAGAAGCGCGCATTAATCCACGGCATCGCGCTCTTCAGCAATTCGTTGAAGACGCGCTGGCGCTCCTGCGGCGACATCGCCGCCAGCCGTTCGAGCAGCGGGTCGGCCGGCTCGGCGCCGCCGATCTGTTCGACCGTCAGCTGGGTCTGCGCCCGGCGGAACAGCTTGAGCAGCAGGCTGGCGCGCAGGCGGTCGTCGCCCAGCTGCGGGAACAGCCGCGCCGAGCCGCCGAATTCGAGCAGCACTTCCTCGCTCCAGGCGCTGATGTCGCCGGTCAGCTTGACCGGCTCGGGCAGCACGTCGCTGGCCAGCTTGATGTAGGTTGCGTGCTCGTGCTGGGCGTCGGCGCGCAGCTGGCCGATGCGCTGGTCGACGGCGCCCAGCATGGCCTGCACGCTGCGCCGGCCCTCCTGGAATTCGCCGGCGATGCCGCTCCACACCGGCTGGCCATGCTCGTCGGGCGACTGCGGGTCGCCCAGCCAGGCCGACATCCCGCGCATCACCTCGACCGCCTGGCCGGCCGCCACCGCCAGCAGGTGGAAGCGCAGATAGTCGGCGATGTCGCGCTTCAGGTGCGTCATCACTTCGCGCGCCTGCGCGTCCTTGCCGAACAACTTGCTCGCCGCCTGCGACAGGTTGTTCAGCGACTCCTCGACCTGGCGCGTGCGCAGCGCGTCGCGGATGTCGCGATAGCGCTTGCTGTTGCGGTCCGCGCCGGCGAGGTCGCGCTGCAGCAGCCGCGCCTTGACCTGCTCCAGCAGCGACAGCACGAATTCGAGCCCGCCCTGCTTGCGGTCGTCCAGCAGCGCATACAGCTGCTGGCGCGAACGGCCCTTCAGGCGCGTCATCAGTTCGGCGGTATGGCGCTTGATGCGGTCTTCGCTGGTCTCGGCGGTGGCGCCGGCCTCGCGGATCGCGTCGCGCTCGAGCTGCGGCAGCAATTCGGCCACCTTCTCGCGCCAGACTTTCAGGTCGTAGGCGCCCATGATGCGGTCGACCTCAAGCTGCACCTTGCTCTCGACGCGTTCGAGCAGCGAACGCTGGTCCTTGTCCATCAGCAGCTGGTCGGTCAGCGCGTATTCCTGGAACGGCGTGACGTCGACCGTGCCCTTCTTAAAGTCGGGGAACTCGTCGAACGGCCGCTCGCTCATCGCCATGTGCTCGCGCATGAAGACGTCGCGCTCCTGGTCGCCGGCGCGGCGCGCCGCGGCGCCGTCGGTGCCGATCAGGCCGAAGAAAGCCTTCACCATCAGCGCCGACAGTTCGTAGGCGCGGATGTCGTCGCGCAGGCTTTGCTGGGTGTCGAGCACCGCCTGGCCGAACGCCGAATATACCTTCGAGTACGACAGCCGCATGTCGCCGAAGCGCTGCTCCGGCACGCGCGGGTTGAATGGCCCCAGCTTGTGCTGCTGCTGATTGACCGCGATCGAGCGCTTGCGGTTGGCAAAATCGGCCGACGCGAAGTCCTCGAACAGCGTGTCGGCCACCATCTGGTAGACGTCCTTGATGTCCTGGGTCGCCTTGTTGGCCAGGTTGGCGGTGTCGACGAAATAGACGTCGTCGAACGGCGCGCCCTTGCCGACGACGCTGTCCGGATCCATCCACTTCACCTGCGCGTTCATGTCGCGCATGGTGGTCTCGAGCTCCATCAGCGTGGCGTAGGCATTGGCCTCGGTGCGTTCCTTGTTGGCCTTGGCGAAACCGGACGGCATGAACATCACCAGGTCGACCTGGTTGTCCGACACTTCCTGGCGCGCGATCGCTTTCGAGATCCAGCCAAGGTCGATGGCGCTGCCGGCGCCGGTGCCGCCTGCGCACGAAGCGATGACGACGATGCGGAACTTGGAGGTGTCCACCTGCAGGCCGAGGCGCTGGTAGGTTTCCTTGCGCTCATTGCCGGCATTGCTGCTCAAGAAATTGAGCGCGCCCTTGATGCGGCCGCGCAGCTTCGGATATTTGTCGAACAGGTAGAGCCGCGCCAGCGCGCGGATCTGGCCGGCGCCCTTGGACGGATCGATGCCGAGCGAGCGCAGTTTTTTCGGCCGCAGCGGCATCCAGTTTTCGATCAGCGGAAAGCGCGCCAGGCTGTCGTCGGACTCGTGGTATTGCGGCAGGTCGAGCGGCTCGACCAGGCGCTCCTCGTCGGATAGCTTGACCAGTTCGTACCACGGGTCGGTGCGCAGCGACTTGCCCTCGTCGATGATGGCGTGGTTGTCGAGGTCGAAGTGCAGGAAGCGCGCCACCGGGAATTCGGCGATCGATTCGACGCGCGTCGGGTTATGCCGGTTCCACACCTCCGACATGATGCGCCGGCGGATCCGCATCATCACTTCCATGCCGGTGCCGCCGGCGCCGATGAACAGGGTCGGGCGCAGGTCGACCTTCAGTTCGGCCTTCTTGTCGGCGCTTGCGGTGTTGGGAAATTCAGCCATGTCGTTCTTTCAGATGGAAGTGGATCAGCGGCGGCCGATGAACAGCGTCGCGACCAGCGCGATCAGGCCGACCGCCACCAGCGGTCCGGTGACCGCGAAGGTGAGGAACTTGCTGGCGTTGATGATCGCCAGGACCGCCGCGGCGCTGAGGAAGCACAGGCCGACGAACATCAGCCAGCCGGCGCTGCCGGCCGCCGACGGCGCCACCCGCCGCACCACCAGATGGTGGACGTAGGCGTTGCGGACGAAAAAGTAGATCACCAGCAGGATGACGAACACCGCGCCGCCGATGGCCAGGTCGCGGGTCGAGGTGTCGGTCGCCACCGGCGCCGGCGCCGGCGCCACCTCGATCGGCGCACCGCCCTGCTTCGGCACGGCGTCGGCGGGCGCGCCGGCCTGGCCGGGCAGCTTGAAGCCTGGATCGGCGGCGGGGGCGGATGCGGGGACCTGGTCGTTTTGCATGGAGTGTGCTTCCTTGGAGTTCTAGAAAAAATCAGCGGCCCAGCCGTACCTGCGCGCCTTCGCGCAGGTCGATCAGCTGGTGTCCGAAAATGGTGGTCTTCAGTTGGGCGACCTTGATGCCAGCCTTGTCGAAGATCGGCTGGGTGAGGCCGGCGCGCGTCTGCACGGTGCGCAGTTCGTCCTCCACCGTCACCAGTGTCCGGCGCGGCCGGCCGTACGCCAGCGCGGCGGCGCCGGCGGCGGCGGCCAGCGCCAGCCCGGCGCCGATCAGCGCCAGCAGCGGGCCGACGCCGTAATGCACCCGCACCTCGATCGGCAGCACCGCGCTCGATCCCTCGATGCGCGCCGGCGGCGTAAAAATCTCCGGCAGCGGGTCGCCCGGGAACAGCGCCGCCATGCGCTGGCGGAAGGCCTGCGACAGTTCGAGCTTCTGGTCGGTCAGCTGCAGTTCGATCCGGCCGGGCATCACGTACGCCGAGCCGGCCGAGCCAAGCGCCTGCATCGACCATTTGCCGGGCAGCTGCGCCACCGGCAGCTGCATCACGGACGACAGCGGCGCGCTCTTGCCGGGCGCGAGCGCGCCGACCTTGTCGTTGGCGAGCGCGATCGGGCGGTCCTGCTGCGCCAGCACCGAGCGCGCGCCGATGCGGGCACTGGCGATGGTGTAGGGGTACATCGTGTTTTCGAGATTCCAGCCGATCCTGGCGGCCGGCGTGCGCGCGCCTGAGTCGACGTCGGCGCGCAGCATGCCCCCCGGGGCCATCGAGAACGACACGCCGGGCGCGTCGTCGACCCGGCGCGGCACCAGCCGCACGGTGTCGCGGTCGAGCGGCTTGAGGCGCGCCGGCGGCTCGGTGATGACGCCGGCGATGCGGCCCGTTGCCAGCAGCCGATCGAGCTCGCGCGCGCCCTCCGCGCCGACCGCGAACACATACACCATCAGGCCGTTGGCGCGGTAGTGCTCGCCCTTCACCGGCATCTTTAGCGGGAACGCCAGCGCCTTGGTGATGGTCCCGCCCTGGTGGATCAGTTCATAGAATTCGCGGTTGCGGCGCGCCGTGGCCTGGTCGTTGTTCGGACTGTTGCGGTTGTTCGTGAACAGCCACACCAGGCCAGGCTTGCCGGCCAGCGCTGTGCCGATGGCGGCGCTGACCGCTTCGCCCAGGTCGGTGTCGGCCAGCGCGCTGCTGCCGGGCTTTTTCGCGGTGTGCAGCGCGGCCAGCGCGGCGCCGACTTCGGCGCGGCTCGATGCGTTCACCTTCTGCGACAGCAGTGCCTTGGGCGACGGTGCGCCGGGCAGGCTCTGGTTGAATGAGGCGAGCACCATCAGGTCGCCCGGCTGGGTAGCGGCCATCACCAGTTCCGTTACCAGCGGCTTGTACTGCGACGCCGGATCGGTATAGAACGGATCCATCCAGCCCGAATTCTGGACCAGGAAAACGTGCGAGCCGGCCACCGCCGGCACGCTGAAACACAGCAGCGCAGCCAGCGCGGCGGCTTTGACGGTGAGCGGCTTCACGGCAGGTCTTCCAGGCGCCAGCCGCGGATCTGGTTCCAGTCGGGATGGTGCAGCCACAGGCAGTCCTGGTACACGAACGGCATGCATTCGAGCGGACGCGAAAGGCGCGGGATCTCATCGAGGATCACGTTGCGCCGGCCGATCCACTCCACCGTCGTGCGCGGGATGGTGCGCCCGGCCAGCGCTTCCTCGGCGCGGCCGGTGTACTTGTGAAAGCGCAGCACCAGGCCGCTCGGCTGGCTGCGGTTGTTGTTGAAGCCGCGCAGCAGCGGCAGCACCAGCGAATCGTCTTCGTGCAGGTCTTCGACGTTTTCGACTTCCCACGGCTCGTTGACGACCTCGTGCCCGCGGCGGAACAGGAAGTTGGCGAAACCGAGCCGCGCGCCGCTGATCGCTTCCCACTGCGGGCTCTCTTTGCCCAGTTCGATGAACGAGTACTCCTGACCGGTGTGCCCGATATGCCACAGGCGGCCGTCGCGGCTCTGGGTCGGGCCGCCGAATTCGAGGCGCGGCGAAAAGCCACGCGGCCACGGCAGCCATTGCGGCGGCGCGCCCGGCTGCCAGATCAGCTGGCCCATCTGGTGCAGCCAGAGCAGGCGGCCGTCGTAGCTGATCGGACGCATCCAGCCGGCGGCGGGAGCGGCGCCGCAATCGAGCAGCTCGACCTGCGAACCGTCGCCGTGCGCCGTCCACAGGCGCGTGCCGGCAGCGCTGGTGAACAGGCAGGCGATGTGGCGGCGCACGGCGCCCGGGGCGCTGGCCAGGCGGGCATCGAATACGGATTCGGCGCGGCAGGTTTCGCTGACCGGGTTGATCCACAGGCGGCACAGGCCCTTGTCGGTCGGGACGATCGCCACTTCGCCGCGGCGCGGGTTAGCGACGGGCAGCCAGCCGTAGGCGGAACCGGTGAAGGTCAGCTCCGCGCTGTGGTCTTCCGGCGTCATCACGTGCCACATCTGCGCCAGCGGATCCCAGTACTGCAGCACGTTGCGCGTGTAGGCCAGCGCCAGCAGGCGCGGGGTCGGGAAGCCGTAGCTGCCGGCGGCGAACACGCACTGCGCGTTCGGCGGCGCCGGCATGCTGGCGTCGAAGCGGCCGATGGCGGGAGCGGCCGGCCGCTCTTCGAGTGCGTCGCCGAGCGCCAGCGATGTCACCGGCAGGCCATGCGGCACGTGGCGCGGCACGAACTGGTCCGACCACGGGCCCCACCAATCCGGCTGCGACTTGACCTGGCCGGCCAGCTTGGTCAGCGCGCGCCCGCAGGTGGGGCAGAACGCAAAGCCTTCGGGGTAGATCGGCGCGCAGTGGCAGGCGGCCGGCAGCGAGGCGCCGAGCAGGTGGGCGACGTCCGGCAGGCGGGCTCGCGCCTGCCCCAGCCAGTCGATGCGCGACAAGCCTTCGCTCGCCGCCAGGTCGAACTCGCCGCTCTTCTCGTCTTCCAGCCAGACACTTGCTGGCGTTTCCCATCGATATGCCATTTGCTCGCCGTTGTATGCATGTTGAACGCGGCCCGTTGGTTGCTACTGCGGGGCCCGCTTTTGCCGTTCAAATCATAGCGCAACTGGGAGGCAATGGAGGTTTGATTGGCCGGTACCGCGTGGCGCGCTCGCGGGGGGCGGATGGCGGGCTATGCATGAAAGAAAACGCCCCGTGTTGCGGGGCGTCAGGGGGTGCGGGATCAGGAGGGCCTCGATTCCTTCCGAAGCATCTCGAAGTCGGCAACGGCCTCTTCGACGTCAATTTCCCGTCCGGCAAATGCGTGATCGAGCGCCTCGCCAGCTTTTTTTAACGCAGCCACCTCTGCAGCGCCATACTTGGCCACAGGGGTGAAATAGCCAACTTTTTTTCCGTCCTGCGTGATGGCCACCGACGAATCCAAAGCAATGTACTTTGCGAGATCCGCACGGAACTCCTGAATATCAACCTCTATCGCGTCCATGTCAATCCTTAGACGCGCACGTTCAAATGCGTAAGCTGTGGAGATATTCTCGGCTATGTGCGCGTTAAGTCGGGGATATTGAACTAGCGCCTGCGGCTGAGGTCTGAACCAGACCCTATGCCGCCGGAGCCAGCGTGGAAGCGCGTCATTTCAAGCAGTTCCTTGAGCAAGCCGATGGCTTGTCGCCGGCCCAGCGGGCCGAGCTGGCCGACGCCCTCGATCGCCGCGCGCGGCGGGAGCGAACCGTCGCGGTGATCGAGGCGGCGCGCGCGCCGCATCCCTGCCCGCGCTGCCAATCGCCGCGGGTCCACCGCGACGGCCACAAAAACGATCTGCAGCGCTATCGCTGCCTCGACTGCGCCCGCTCCTTCAACGACTTGAGCGGCACCGCGCTGGCGCGGCTGCGTCACAAGTTCAAATGGCTGGCCTACCTCGACTGCATGCTGCAATCGGGCACGGTGCGCCGCGCCGCCGCCGCCGTCGGCGTCGACAAGACCACCAGCTTCCGCTGGCGCCACCGCTTCCTGCACACGACGAAGTGCGACCGCAGCGTGCCGTTGGCCGGCATTACCGAAGCCGACGAGACCTATTTGCTGGAATCGCAAAAGGGCTCGCGCACCTTGAGCCGGCCCGCGCGCCGGCGCGGCGGCAGCGCCACGCGGCGCGGCCTCTCGCATGAGCACGACTGCATCCTGGTGGCGCGCGACCGGTCCGGCAGGACAGTCGACTTCGTCACGGGCCGCGCCCCGCTACGGCCAGGCCACTTGCACAACTGCCTGCCGCCCGTGGTGGCGCCGGATATCCTGCTGGTCACCGATGGCCACGCAGCCTATCGCAGCTTCGCGCGCAAGGCGGGCATCGCCCATCGCGCCGTCAACCTGTCGGCCGGCGCGCGGGTTGCCGGCGCTCTGCACGTGCAAAACGTCAATGCGTATCACAGCCGCTTCAAGCAATGGCTGCGCCATTTTCATGGCGTCGCCAGCCGCTACTTGCCGAACTACCTGGGATGGCGCTGGGCGATCGACGGCAAACGGATCAGCTCGCCGGAGGCACTGCTGAGAGCGTCGCTGGGCAGCTTCCCCGACTTAACGCTGACATAGCCATATTCTATGCTCGGCGTCGAGTGTCGGCAACAGCGCGCTACACCAGCCGCACCATGCTGATTTTCCAGTCGCCCTCCTCGCGCGACATCGTCAGCGCGAGGATGCGGCGGGTGTCCGGCGTCGCGCCCAGCAACACGACGACGCTGGCGATGTTGCCCTGAACCACAGGCCGCACCGCCTTGATGTGAGTGGCCCAGTCCTCCATGTGCTCCTGGGCCTGGATGAAGTAGTCGGCGTGCAAGCCCTTGCGACTGGTGCGCCGTCTCAGTTCCTTCATCAGCCTCTTCTCCACATACGCGGACATCTGCACCGGCGACTGCTTCAGCGGATCCTGATTGATAGTGAGCGACTGCATGTACCAGCGGTAGAACTGCACGGCCGCCTGTTCCGGCGGCTGCGACTTCGCCATCGCAGGCGATGCCAGAAAAAGCTGCGCCACCACGATCAATGCCGCCAGCACGCCCACGACCAGCGCGCGCAAGGTCCTGGCAGAAAACGGCCAATGGCAATTCCGCATGATTCCTCCACAAGATATGATTTCCGACAAACAACTTTGCATCAACATCGCGGCATCGCATTGATCAAGCGCAAGGGGGACCGCATCTACGTATAATTGCGGGCTCGACCTCACCGCCTGCCCGACCATGACCTCCACCGTTGATTCCCCTTGGGGCGACATCCCTGCGCACGATGTCGATACCGCCGCGGCGCACCTGCGCGACGTCCTCGACCTGGTCGTCGAACATGGCCCGGCCAATGCCGCGCTGGTGGTCTACGACACCCGCAGCGACCTGGCGCGCGCGCTCGCCGAAGGCTACCAGCGCAACCTGCCCGATGCCGCCTTCATCGACTTCGACAACGTCTCCCCCGATGACGTGCTGGCCGAATTTCGCCGCCTGGCCGCCTCCGACCTGGTGGTGCTGGTGCAGTCGACCAGCTTCCGGCTCGAGGCGTTCCGCATCCGCGTCGAGCTGTTCAAGCTCGGCCTGAAGGTCATCGAACACCTGCACCTGTCGCGCATGCCGGGTGCGCAGGGCGCGCACTACATCGAGTCGCTGGCGTACGACCCCGCCTATTACCGCGGCGTCGGCCAGGCGCTGAAGGCGCGCATCGACGGCGCCTCGTCGGCGACTGTGGACAGCGGCGGCGAGACGCTGGTGTTCGCGTCGAAGCTGGAACCGGCCAAGCTCAATATCGGCGACTACAGCGGCATGAACAACGTCGGCGGCATGTTCCCGATCGGCGAAGTGTTCACCGAAGCGCAGGACCTGGAAGCGGTGAACGGCCGCGTGAAAGTGCACGTGTTCGGCGACACCTCCTACCTGGTCAACCGCCCCGACACGCCGATCACGCTGGTGATCGAGCGCGGGCGCGTGGTGGGCGCCGAGAATGCGACGCCGGAATTCGAGCGCCTGCTCGACATCATCCGCGCCGACGAAGGCGAAGTGTGGGTGCGCGAACTCGGCTTCGGCATGAACCGTGCGTTCACGCGCGAGCGCCGCGTCAACGACATCGGAACGTACGAGCGCATGTGCGGCATCCACCTGTCGCTCGGCGCCAAGCACGGCGTCTATCCAAAGCCCGGCTTCAAGCGCAAGGACGCGCGCTATCACGTCGATATCTTTGCCGTTACCGAAGCCGTGTACCTCGACGACGACCTGGTGTACAGTGACGGCGCCTGGCAGGTCTGAAAGGAGCACCACATGCTGAACGACGAACAGCGCGCAAGCTATCAGCGCGACGGCTACATAGTCCTCCCCGGCTTCAAGAGCGCGCGGGAGATTGCGGCGGTGCGCGCGCGGGCCGCGCAGATCGTCGACGACTTCGATCCCGGCCAGGGCAGTTCGATCTTCACTACGCAGAACCAGGCCACGGCGACCGACGACTATTTTCTGCGGTCCGATAACACGATCCGCTGCTTCTTCGAGGAAGAGGCGTTCGACGGCGAGGGCCGGCTGCGCCAGGACAAATCGCTGTCGATCAACAAGATCGGCCATGCGCTGCACGACCTCGATCCCGTGTTCGAGCGCTTTTCGCGCGGCCCTGAACTGGCGGCGGTGGCGCGTGACCTTGGCCTGGCCGAAGCGCTGATCTGGCAGTCGATGTACATCTTCAAGCAGCCGGGCATCGGCGGCGAAGTGCGCTGGCACCAGGACGCGACTTTTTTCGAGACTATGCCGATCAGCGTGACCACCTTCTGGTTCGCGCTCGAAGACGCCACCGTCGACAACGGCTGCCTGTGGGTGCAGCCGGGCGGACATCGCACGCCGATGCGCGAGCGCTTCGTGCGCAATGGCGACGCCATCAGGATGGAGAAGCTGGACGGCACGCCGTGGCCCGACGACAGCGTCGCGGTGCCGCTGGAAGCGGCGGCCGGCAGCCTGGTGTGCTTCCACGGCTTGCTGCCGCACTACAGCGCGCCGAACCGGTCGGCCGTGTCGCGCCATGCGTACACGCTGCACGCGACAGATGGCCGCACCGCGTATTCGCCGCAGAACTGGATTCAGCGCGATGCCACGTTTGCGGCGCGCGGATTTGGCTAGGTCACCACGTTTCTTCGAGCGGGGTCAGTGCCGACATTCGGACACAAGCTCGACAGTCTAAACAAAATTCCTGGCCGCTAAAGACGAGGCCGTGTACGATTGTCGGCACTGACCCCGCCTGGATTGCTCGTTTCTTAGCGCGGGGTCAGCGCGGGGTCAGTGCCGACATTCGGAAACAAGCTCGACAGTCTAAACAAAATTCCTGGTCGCTAAAGACGAGGCCGTGTACGATTGTCGGCACTGACCCCGCCTGGATTGCTATTTCGACTGGCCCAGGAAAGCCTTCACTTCCGACTGAAACTGCTGCGGCTGATCCCACATGATGAAGTGCGCGCTGGAGGCAACGCGCTTGAGCGTGGCGCCCTTCAGCGGCGCGAATGCGGCCTTGTACACGCCATCGATCTTTTCATCGGTCAGACCGGGCGCCTTCGGCAGCACGTACAGCACCGTCGTCGGCACGGTGATCCTGGCCAAGTCCGGCCGCAGGTCGGTCACCACCAGCTCGTGGTAGGAGCGCGCGGCGACGTCGGGATCGCTCTTGAGCGAGTCGTCGATGGCGCCGGGGCGCATCGACACGTTATCGATCATGCCGTTGATGCTCATGGTGGCGCGCGAGGCACGCGCGTTCGCATCGGCGGCGCGCATCTGCGTCAGCATGCCGTCGGCCATCGGCTTGATGGTGTCGGCTGAGGTACCGGGCGGCCCGAACAGCGCGCCGAGGAACGGGACCATGTCGACCACCATCAGCCGCGACAGCGAATCGGGATGGCGCACCGCCATCATCATGCCGATCGTGCCGCCCATCGAGTGGCCGATGACAGCCGGCTTGACCAGGCCGCGCGCGGAGATGTAGCGCGCGACTTCTTCGGCCACCGGCGCGGACACCGCGCCATCGGTATTGCCGCCACGATCGTGCCCCGCGAAGCCGGAAATCTGCACCAGGTGATAGCGGTATCCCGGCACCGCGGCGACCATCTCGCGCCACACCCGCGGCGACGATGCCAGGCCGTGAATCAGGATCACGTCGCTGCCGGTACCCTCGGCGGCGACGCTGATGCGATCGGACTTGAATTCGGCGGCGTAGGCCGGAACCGATGCACTTGCGGCCAGGGCGACGAGAGATGTCAGTAAGGTGCGGCGGGTGAAAGTGGACAGCGACATGGGAGCTCCCTTTTGAAGATAAGGAGATACTCGATCAAACGGAAGCTTATTGTCAAGCTTATAATTAGAACATGCATATGTCGCTAAAATGTATGCATCTCACGCGATCTGGGGTCGACCCAGGCGGGCGGGGGCCTCCACGACAGGCTGGTCCGGTGCGCGCATGGGCATCATGATCGTCACGCTGGTGCCGTTGCCCGGCGTCGAGGCGATGCCGATGCTGCCGCCCAGCATGCCGGTGACGACGTTGTAGACGATGTTCATGCCCAGGCCCGAGCCGCCTTGCCCCATCTTGGTGGTGAAGAAAGGATCGAACACCTGGTGCAGCGTCTTTTGCGGCATGCCGATGCCGTCGTCGCTGAAGTTGAGCAGCACCTGCCCCTGCTCGATCTCGCGCGCGCTGATGACGATCTTCGGCGACTGCTGGCCCTGGAAAGCGTGCAGCAGCGCGTTGTTGATCAGGTTCGACAGCACCTGCCCGATCCCGCCCGGATAGGAATCGAGCACCAGCTTCGGCGCCACGTCGACCTCGATGCGGCAGTTGGCGCGCCGCAGTTGCGCGGCAAACGTGGCCAGCGTGTCGCGCACCACTTCGCCCAGTTCGAAAGCGCGGCGCTTGTCGCTGGTCTGGTCGACCGAGACCTGCTTGAAGGACGTGATCAGGTCGGCCGCGCGGCTGAGCGAACTGGCCATGATGCCGCAGGCGAGACGGGTGTCGGCCATGTGCGCCTCCAGCGCCGAGCGCTTGATGCCGCCGTCGGCATACTTTTTCTCGAACTCGTTGACCATGTCCGACAACGCGGTCGCCGTCAGCAGGCTGTTGCCGATCGGGGTGTTCAATTCGTGGGCGATGCCGGCCACCAGCGCGCCGAGCGACGCCAGCTTTTCGGACGTGATCAGGCTGGCCTGCGCCTGCCTGAGCGTCTCCAGCACCGACGACAGGTCGCCGTGCGCCAGCTCGACATGGGCCTTCTGCTGTTCCAGCTCGGCCAGGCTGGCGCGCTGCTCCACCAGCGTCGCGCGCAGCTGTTCGGCCAGCATGCGGCTGCGGCGCGATGCCATCAACAAGGCGGCGATCAGGGCGCTGATCAGGATGCCGGCGGCGCCGATCAGGAACAGCGGCGTGATGTCGCGGCTATAGCGGCTGCCGGCCAGCGCGCTGTACTGCACCAGCCAGTGGCGCTGCGCGACACTGATATGCCCCTGCGCGACGCGCTTGGCCAGGATGCGCCGGCCTGGCTCGAGGCTGTCGAACAGGATGTTCTCGCGGTCGGCCGGCATCATCCGCGCCGTGTCGCCGGTATCGATGATGCGCAGTGCGATGTGCTGCAGCAGCGACGGCTCGATCACCTCGCGCATCAGGTCGTCGACGCGGAACACGATCGCCACCACGCCGATGAACGCGGCGCGGCGCTGCTCGACCGTGGCGATCGGCATGTTCTGGCGATAGATCGGCGCGCGCGCCACGAAGCCAGGATGGCGCGAGGTGTCCTGCACCAGCATCGTGCGGCCGGTGGCGACGATCTCGCCGCTGTCGCGCGCCGCCAGCACCGCGTCCAGCTGCGAGGGCATGCTGGCCAGGTCGAGGCCGAAGGCGTTCTCGTTGCCCTTCATCGGTTCGTTGAACTCGATAATGAAGTGCTCGTCGCGCGGCATGGCCGGATGGACCACGAACGGCGGCATCGTTCCGCTGCCGGCGCCCGACTCCGCGCGCACATCGGCGGCAAAGGCGTCGATGTCGGCGCCCGGCACCGCGCGGACGAACTGGATGGCGCGGAAACCCGGGTAGCGCTCGGCCAGCCGCAGTTGCTGCACGAAGCGCTGGAACTGCTGGCGATCGACTTCGCCGGTAACGGCGAACAGGCCCTTGAGACTGAGCAGCATGTCGAAATAGGTGCGCAGGCGCGCGCTGGTGTCGGTCGCCACCTTCTCGGTGTCGCGCGCAAAATTGCCGCGGATCTGGGCGTCCTGCGCCTCGACCACGATGAAGCAGGTCCACACCGTGATGCAGATGCCGACGGCGAAGGCCAGCAGGCCGTGAGCGCGGATCGGGTCCTTGATCATGGGCGCGCCGGCCTACTCGGCGTCGGGGAACTCGGCGGCGATCACGCGAAACTGCTCTTCCACAGCCAGCATCGCGTCGACAATGTCGGGATCGAAGTGCTCGCCGCTGCTCTGCCGGATCAGTTCCACCGCGGTCTCGTGGGTGAACGCCGGCCGGTAGATGCGCTTCGAGATCAGCGCGTCGTAGACGTCGGCCACCGCCATCAGCCGCGCCGCCAGCGGAATGCTGTCGCCCTCGAGCCCTTCCGGGTAGCCGCTGCCGTCCCACTTCTCCTGGTGCGAGTAGGTGATCTCGCGCGCGTAGCGCAGGAAAGGATTGGTGCCGCCGAGCGTCTTTTCGACGCCGGCGATGGCGTCGCGGCCATGCACCGTGTGCTGCTTCATGAGGTTGAATTCGTCCGGCGTCAGGCGGCCGGGCTTCATCAGGATCGCGTCGGGAACGGCGACCTTGCCAATGTCGTGCAGCGGCGCCGCCTTCGACATCAGCGCGATGCTGGCGTCGGTCAGCTCGGCGCCGAAGCGCGCGTGGAAGCGCAGCTGGCGCGCCAGCACGGTGAAGAAAAGCTGGGTGCGGCGCAGATGATTGCCGGTGTTGGCGTCGCGCGATTCGGCCAGCGTGGCCATCGCCATGATGGTCGCATCCTGCATGCACACCGCTTCACGGGTGCGTTCGGCGACCTGGTAATCGAGCTGGCTGTCGTGATCCTTGTGCATCGCCCGCAGCGACTTCAGTTCGAGGTGCAGGGCGACGCGCGATTTTAACGATTCGGCGCTGGCAGGACGCGCAATCACGTCGCTGGCGCCGGCGCGAAAGGCGCGCAGTTCGCCGTCGCGGTCGCCCTCGGCGGTGAGGAACAGCACCGCGATGTCGGCGTTGAGGAATTCGCCGCGCAGCTCGCGCAGCACGTCGTGCGCATCCATGTCGGCCAGGCCGGCATCGATCAGGATCAGGTCGGGACGGGGCGCCAGCTGCGCCAGGCGCAAGGCGTCGGCGCCGCTGCGGGCCAGCTTGGTGTGGTAGCGCCCCTGCAATTGCTCCTTCATCAGCACCAGGTTGTCGGGCGAACCGTCGACCATCAAAATGGTTGCCTTGAGCTTAGTATCCATCCCTGCGTGACTCCTTTGATAACGGCCTCATCCATGATAACCCGCCAGGGGTCATTTTACGTTGCGGGCGCCCCGATTGTTTCAGGTTTTTTACAATTCGCGCGAACAATTTCCCGGGGGGTCGCATTAGAATACTTATCCCAAATTCAATTAAAAAGTCAGGGTAGAAATGATCCGTTTGCCGCTCAGCTTGGCCGCTCTATGCCTCACCGTGTCCGCATTCGCGGCTGAACCGTTCGACGACAAGTTCCGCCAGCTCGACGAGCTGCTGCCGACGCCAGGCGCGATCCGCACCGCCTCCGGCGCCCCCGGCCACGCCTACTGGCAGCAGCGCGCCGACTATTCGATCCGCGCCACGCTGGACGAAGCGAACCGGGCGATCAGCGCCAGCGGCACTGTCACGTATCACAACAACTCGCCCGACACCCTGAACTACCTGTGGCTGCAGCTGGACCAGAACCTGTTTACGCCCGGCTCGGACAACCGCACCAGTGCTACCCTGCCGTCGCGCGAAGCGTGGGCCAAGGGCCGCAATGCCGAAGAGGGCATGCGCTTCGAAGCGATGCGCTCGATCCTCGAGAGCCGCACCTTCGACGGCGGCTTCAACATCAAGTCGGTCAAGAGCGATGGCCAGCCGCTCAAGTTCGTCATCAACAAGACGATGATGCGGATCGACCTGCCGCGCGGCCTCAAGCCGGGCGCCAAGTACGTCTTCAGCATCGACTGGAGCTACCGGATCAACGACGCCAAGGTGCTCGGCGGGCGCGCCGGCTACGAACGCTTCGACGAACAGGACAAGAACGACCTGTTCGAAATCGCCCAGTGGTTCCCGCGCATGGCCGCCTACTACGACGTCTACGGCTGGCAGCACAAGCAGTTCCTCGGCAACGGCGAATTCACGCTCGAATTCGGCGACTACGACATCTCGCTGACGGTGCCGTCCGATCACATCGTCGCCAGCACGGGCGAGCTGCAAAATCCGGACGCCGTGCTCACCGCCACCCAGCGCGACCGCCTGCGCCAGGCGCGCACCGCCGCCAAGCCGGTGATCATCGTCACCCAGGCCGAAGCCGAACTGGCCGAGAAATCGCGCAGCACCGCCACCAAGACCTGGCATTTCAAGGCGAAGAACGTGCGCGACTTCGCGTGGGCCTCGAGCCGCAAGTTCATCTGGGACGCCCAAGGCTACAAGAAGGACGGCACCAACACGATGGCGATGTCGTACTACCCGAAGGAGGGCAATCCCCTGTGGGAGAAGTATTCGACCCAGGCGATCGTCCACACCATCGAACAGTACAACAAGTACTCGCTGGACTATCCGTACCCGACCGCCATTTCGGTCAATGGCCCGGTCGGCGGCATGGAATACCCGATGATCTCGTTTAACGGCCCGCGTCCGGTCAAGGACAAGAAGACCGGCGACATCACGTATTCGAAGCAGTCGAAGTACGGCCTGATCGGCGTCATCATCCACGAGGTGGGCCACAACTACTTCCCGATGATCGTCAACTCCGACGAGCGCCAGTGGACCTGGATGGACGAAGGCCTCAACAGCTTCGTGCAGTACCTCGCCGAGCAGGCGTGGGAAGAGAACTACCCGCAGTCGCGCGGCGAGCCGCGCGCCATCGTCGACTACATGCGCAGCAAGAACCAGGTGCCGATCATGACGAACTCGGAGTCGCTGCTGCAGTTCGGCGCGAATGCGTACTCCAAGCCGACCACCGCGCTGATCATCCTGCGCGAAACCGTGCTCGGACGGGAACTGTTCGACTTCGCCTTCCGCGAATACGCACAGCGCTGGAAATTCAAGCGCCCGACGCCTTCGGACTTCTTCCGCACCATGGAAGACGCCTCCGGCACCGACCTTGACTGGTTCTGGCGCGGCTGGTTCTATACCACCGACGCGGTCGACGTCAGCGTCGACGGCATCACCGAGTATGGCGTCAGCAGCAAGAACCCGGAAGTGGAAAAGGCCTGGCGCAAGGCGCAGAAGGATCTCGAGCCGGTGTCGCTGACCGCCCAGCGCAACAAGGGCATGGCGCGCCGCGTCGAAGCGCACCCGGAGCTGAAGGACTTCTACAACGAGAACGGCGACTTCACCGTCACCAACAAGGACCGCAACAAGTACAACGAGACCATCGAAACGCTGGAACCGTGGGAAAAGGCGCTGCTCGCGCAAGGCAAGCACCTGTACCTGGTCGACTTCTCCAACCTCGGCGGGCTGGTGTCGCCGCTGGTGCTGGAGATCGAACTCAAGGGCGGCAAGAAGACCATCGAGCGCATTCCGGCCGAAGTGTGGCGCTTTTCGTCGAAGAAGATCACCAAGCTGATCGTCACCGACGAGCCGATGGTCGGCCTGGTACAGGACCCGTACTGGGAGACCGCCGATACGGACGTGAGCAACAACGCCTGGCCGCGCAAGATCACGCCGTCGCGCGTCGAGCTGTTCAAGACCGAGCGCGGCATGAACGACCTGATGAAGGACTTCAAGACGCCACTCAAGTCGAAAGACGCGAAGGACAAGGAAGCCAAAGAGAAGAAAGCGGAGTAACCGGACCGCAGCTCAAGCACGCCGGCAGCCGCGCAATCGCGCCGCTGCCGGCGCTCGTTCCAGACCAGCACCAGCCTATATCAATGAACATCAACCACCTCCCCGCCGCTCTCGCCGCCCTGTGCCTGTCGCTGTCGGCTTTCGCCGCCGAGCCGTTCGACGACAAGTTCCGCCAGCTCGACGAGCTGCTGCCGACGCCGGGCGCCATCCGCACCGCTTCCGGCGCCCCCGGCCACGCCTACTGGCAGCAGCGCGCCGATTACAAGCTGCGCGCCACGCTCGATGAAACCAACCGCGCCATCAGCGGCGCCGGCTCGATCACGTACCACAACAATTCACCGGACACGCTGTCCTACCTGTGGGTGCAACTGGACCAGAACATGTTCCGCGCCGATTCGGACAACCGCAAGACCGCCACCGTGGCGTCGCGCGAAGCCTGGGCAACAGGGCGCGGCGAAACGGACGGCATGAAGTTCGAAGCGATGCGCTTCAACCTCGAAAGCCGCACCTTCGACGGCGGTTTCAGCATCAAGTCGGTCACCGGCGCCGGCGGCCAGCCGCTCAAATACGTGATCAACAAGACCATGATGCGGATCGACCCGCCGCAGCCGATGAAGCCGGGCTCGCGCTTTACGTTCGCCATGGAGTGGAGCTTCAAGGTGCCGGAGATGAACGTGCTGGGACGGCGCAGCGGCTACGAACGCTTCGATGACGGCGACAAGAACGACCTGTTCGAGATCGCCCAGTGGCATCCGCGCATGGCGGCCTACTACGACGCCGCCGGCTGGCAGAACAAGCAGTACGTCGGCGACGGCGAGTTCACGCTCGAATTCGGCGACTACGACATCGAACTGACGGTGCCGGCCGACCATATTGTCGCCAGCACCGGCGAGCTGCAGAATCCGGGCGCGGTGCTTAGCGCCGCCCAGCGCGACCGCCTGCAGCAGGCCCGCAGCGCCGGCAAGCCGGTGCTGATCGTCACCCAGGCGGAAGCCGAGCTGGCCGAAAAATCGCGCAGCGGCGCCACCAAGACCTGGCACTTCAAGGCTGCCAACGTGCGCGACTTCGCGTGGGCGTCGAGCCGCAAGTTCATCTGGGACGCGCAAGGCTACAAGAACGGCGCGACCGACGTGATGGCGATGTCGTTCTATCCGAAGGAAGGCAACCCGCTGTGGGAGAAGTACTCCACCCAGGCGATCATCCACACCATCGACCAGTACAACAAGTACTCGTTCGACTATCCCTACCCGACCGCCATTTCGGTCAACGGCCCGGTCGGCGGCATGGAATACCCGATGATCTCGTTTAACGGCCCGCGTCCGACCAGGGACAAGAAGACCGGCGACATCACCTACTCGAAGCAGACCAAGTATGGTTTGATCAGCGTGATCATCCACGAGGTCGGCCACAACTACTTCCCGATGATCGTCAATTCCGACGAACGCCAGTGGACCTGGATGGACGAGGGCATCAACAGCTTCGTGCAGTACCTCGCCGAGCAGGCGTGGGAAGAAGACTATCCGCGTTCGCGCAGCGAGCCGCGCGCCATCGTCGACTACATGCGCAGCAAGAACCAGGTGCCGATCATGACGAACTCGGAGTCGGTGCTGCAGCGCGGGAACAACGCCTACGCCAAGCCGGCCACCGCGCTCAACATCCTGCGCGAGACGGTGCTGGGACGCGAGCTGTTCGACTTCGCCTTCCGCGAATACGCGCAGCGCTGGAAGTTCAAGCGCCCTACGCCGTCGGACTTCTTCCGCACCATGGAAGACGCCTCCGGCACCGACCTTGACTGGTTCTGGCGCGGCTGGTTCTATACCACCGACGCGGTCGACGTCAGCGTCGACGGCATCACCGAGTATGGCGTCAGCAGCAAGAACCCGGAAGTGGAAAAGGCCTGGCGCAAGGCGCAGAAGGATCTCGAGCCGGTGTCGCTGACCGCCCAGCGCAACAAGGGCATGGCGCGCCGCGTCGAAGCGCACCCGGAGCTGAAGGACTTCTACAACGAGAACGGCGACTTCACCGTCACCAACAAGGACCGCAACAAGTACAACGAGACCATCGAAACGCTGGAACCGTGGGAAAAGGCGCTGCTCGCGCAAGGCAAGCACCTGTACCTGGTCGACTTCTCCAACCTCGGCGGGCTGGTGTCGCCGCTGGTGCTGGAGATCGAACTCAAGGGCGGCAAGAAGACCATCGAGCGCATTCCGGCCGAAGTGTGGCGCTTTTCGTCGAAGAAGATCACCAAGCTGATCGTCACCGACGAGCCGATGGTCGGCCTGGTACAGGACCCGTACTGGGAGACCGCCGATACGGACGTGAGCAACAACGCCTGGCCGCGCAAGATCACGCCGTCGCGCGTCGAGCTGTTCAAGACCGAGCGCGGCATGAACGACCTGATGAAGGACTACAAGACGCCGCTGAAGACGAAGGACGCGAAGCCGGCGCCGAAGGCGGCCCAGTGATGGCGCGCCTGAAGGCCTTGCTGGCGGCGGCGCTGGCCTGCGGCTGCCTGGCGGCGCAGGCGCACCTGTTCCACGTCGGGATCACCGACGTCTCGTTCAATCCGAAGACCGGCAGCACGGAGTTCGTTCACACCTACATGACGCACGATGTCGAGGCGCTGCTGGCCAACCTGTACCAGCGCCAGTTCGACCTGTCGCAGCCGGAAGACGAAGCGATCCTGCGCAAGTACGTCGAGAAGAAATTCTGGGTGGAGGCGGCCGACAAGACGCGCCTGCCGCTGCGCTGGGTGGGCTTGACGGTGGACGCGCAGAAGGTCGTGGTCTACCAGGAAATCGAGAACACGCCGCTCTCGAAAGCGGCGCTGATCCACGACGAGGTCCTGATCGACTTCATCGCCGAGCAAACGAACACGCTCAACGTCCAGGACAACGGTATGATCCGATCAATGATATTCGACCGAAAGAACATCGACCAGGCCGTGCGCTGAATACGCGGACACCCTGCTTGCCCATCATGCCGACACTCCGCCCGATCCCGTTCGCGCTGGCCGCGATGCTGTTCCATTCACCGTGCATGGCCGACGACGATTCGCTGCAACGCGTGGTCGTGACCGGCTCGCGCGCCAGCCAGCTCGGCATCGCGGACACGGCCAACGCCGGCACCGTGAGCCAGAAGCAGCTCGAAATGCGCACCGTGTACCGGCCGGGTGAATTGCTGGAAGCGGCGCCCGGCCTGATCGTCAGCCAGCATAGTGGCGAAGGCAAGGCCAACCAGTTCTACCTGCGCGGCTTCAATCTCGACCACGGCACCGACCTGCGCACCACGCTCGACGACATGCCGGTCAACCAGCGCAGCCACGCGCATGGGCAAGGCTGGACCGACCTCAATTTCGTCATCCCCGAACTGACCGCGCGGCTGGACTACAAGAAGGGGCCGTACTCGGCGCAGGATGGCGACTTTGCCTCCGCCGGCAGTGCCGCCATGAGCTATTCGAGCCGGCTGCCGCAGGGCGTCGCCATCGCCACCGCCGGCAGCAACGGCTACGCGCGCGCCGCGCTGGCGGCGTCGCCCGAACTGGGCAAGGGCCACCTGATGTACGCGCTGGAAGCACTGCACAGCGACGGCCCGTTCGTCCACCCCGAGGACTACCAGAAGCTCAACGGCGTGCTGCGCTACAGCGAAGGCTTCGACAACAACGGTTTTTCGGTCACGGCGATGGCCTACCGCGGCAAGTGGAACTCGACCGACCAGATCCCGCTGCGCGCGGTGGCCGACGGCTCGCTGGGCCGCTTCGACACGATCGATCCGACCGACGGCGGCAACGCGCAGCGCTACAGCCTGTCGGGCGTATGGCGCAAGAGCGATACCGACGCCTCGTCGAAGGTCAGCGCCTACCTGATCCGCAACCAGCTTGACCTGTATTCGAACTTCACCTACTTCCTTGACGATCCGGTCAACGGCGACCAGTTCAGCCAGCCGGACCGGCGCGTCACCACCGGCGTCAACGCCAGCCACACGTGGCATACGCACACGGGCGGCGTGAATGCCGACGTGATGGTGGGCATGCAGCTGCAACACGATAACGCGTTCACCGGCTTGCATAACACCAAAGCGCGCCAGCGACTGGCGACGACGCGCGAAGACCACGTCGTCGAAACCAGCCTTGGGCTGTTTGTCGAACACCGCGCGCGCTGGAGCGAGACGTTCCGCACGGTGGCCGGCCTTCGCGGCGACAGCTATCGTTTCAAGGTCGGCAGCGACCTGGCGGCCAATTCCGGCACCTCCAGCGATCACCAGCTCAGCCCTTCGCTTGGCGCCGTGTTCGGCCCGTGGCGGCAGACCGAATTCTACGTCAATGCCGGCAGCGGCTTTCACAGCAACGATGCGCGCGGCACGCTGACGACGATCGATCCGCGCTCGGGCGAGGCGGCCGAGAAGGTACCCGGCCTGGTGCGCTCGCGCGGCATGGAGCTTGGCGTGCGCAGCGAAATCATCCCGCAGCTGCAAACGTCGCTGTCGCTGTACCGCCTCGATTTCGAGTCGGAGCTTACCTTCGTGGGCGATGCCGGCACCACCGAGGCGGGCCGTCCGAGCCGGCGTCACGGCATCGAATTTTCGAACTACTACAAGCCGCTGAAATGGCTGTCGGTCGATTTCGACCTGGCGTTCGCGCGCGCCCGCTCGCGCGACTTTGCGCCCGAAGGCAGCCGCATTCCCGGCGCGGTGGAAGGCGTCGGCCAGCTCGCCTTCACCGTCGACCAGTTGGGACCGTGGTCCGGCGCGCTGCGGCTGCGCTACTTCGGCCCGCGCCCGCTGATCGAGGACAACAGCGTGCGCTCGGCGCCGAGCGTGACCATCAATGGCCGTCTGGCTTACCGGATCAGCAAGACCATGAAGGTCGAGCTTGAGGGCTTCAACCTGGCCAACCGGCGCGACTCGGCGATCGACTACCTGTACGCGTCGCGCCTGAAAAATGAAGCGGCGGCGCGCGACGACATCCATTTCCACCCGGTCGAATCGCGCTCGGCGCGCCTGACGCTGGTGAAGAACTGGTAACGCCGAAGTGGGGCCCGGCCTTACGCGGGCCGGGCAAAAATGCTACGCTAGCGCGATGAGTACTCCTCCCCCCTATACCGATCCGGCCCAACTGGCCGATGACCTGCGCACGTCCGGCTACGCGCTGCTGCGTCCCGTCGACGTCGCCGCGCTGGCCGGCTGCAGCCTCGATGAGCTCAATGCGCTCGCGCCCAGCTGGAACGATCTCGCGCTCGACAACTACCTCAAGGACGGCGGCCGCTACCGGCGGCGGCGCCATTCCTGCTTCACCGACGATGGCGCGACGCTGACGCTGACGGCGCACCGCGCGCACTGGCAGCCGGTCGAATACAACGCCCTGCACGGCGGCATGCACCGGCTGTTCGAGCCGATCGATCCGGCGACCATCGCGCATCCGGCGTGGAGCGCGCTGCTGCATGCGCTCAGCCAGGCGTGTTCGCAAGTGAAAGCGGCCCACCCGTGGCACGTCGAAGCGCACCAGTTCCGCATCGATACCCTGGAAGGCATCGGCCGGCCGACGCCGGAGGGCGCGCACCGCGACGGCGTCGACTTCGTCGCGGTACTGCTGGTCGGGCGCCATAACATCAAGGGCGGCGAGACGCGCATTTTCGAAGCCGCCGGCAGTGGCGGCAAGCGCTTCACGATGCTCGAACCCTGGACGCTGCTGCTGCTCGACGACGCCGTCGTGATCCACGAATCGACGCCGATCCAGCCAATCGGCGAGGACGGCTACCGTGATACGCTGGTGCTGACCTGGCGCGCCGGCGCGTTCCAGGGCGAAGACACTTAGCAGGAAACGCATCGGAGAACAAGTGGAACAAGCACACGAGATACAGGCGGAAGAATACGAAATCCTGATCGTCGAGGACAGCCCGACCCAGGCCGAGCGCCTGCGGCGCCTGATCCAGTCGGCCGGCTACCGGGCCCGCGTGGCCTCGAACGGCCAGCGCGCGCTGAACCTGATCCGCGAACGCCGTCCGCAGCTGATCGTGTCCGACATCGTCATGCCGGAGATGAACGGCTACGATTTATGCCGCGCGCTGAAGGCCGATCCGGCGCTGGCGACGATTCCCGTGATCCTGGTGACGGCGCTGAACGACCCCAAGGACATCATCCGCGGCATCGAAAGCGGCGCCGACAACTTCATCCGCAAGCCGTATTCGGAAGAGTACCTGCTGAACCGCGTCAGCCAGGTGCTGCAGAATCAGCGCCTTCGCCAGGACGCCGGGCCGGAGGCCGGCATCGGCGTCTACCTCGGCGAGCAGAAGCACTTCATCAACGCCAGCCGCCAGCAGATGCTCGACCTGCTGATCTCCACCTACGAGCAGGCGGTGCAGGTCAACGCCGAACTGCAGGCGCGCGAGCGCCAGGTCGTCGAGCTCAATGTCCGGCTGTCGCACCATGCCGCCGAACTGGAGGAGCAGAACCGCGAGATCGCCCAGAAGAACCTCGAGCTGGCGGAAGCGAGCCGCATGAAGTCGGCGTTCATCGCCAACATGTCGCACGAGCTGCGCACGCCGCTCAATGCGATCATCGGCTTTACCGGCACGCTGCTGATGAAGCTCCCGGGGCCGCTGACGGCAGACCAGGACAAGCAGCTGACGACGATCCGCACCAGCGCGCGCCACCTGCTGTCGCTGATCAACGACCTGCTCGACATGGCCAAGATCGAGGCCGGCAAGGTCACGCTGTCGCTGGCGCCGGTGCAGTGCCAGTCGCTGCTGGCGGAAACGGTGGAGTCGCTGCGGCCGCTGGCGGCGCAAAAGGGCCTGGCGCTGACGGTGGAGATGCCGGCCGAACCGATCGTCATCAGCTCCGACCGGCGCGCGCTGACGCAGATCGTCATCAACCTGGTCAACAACGCGATCAAATTTACCGAACACGGAACGGTGAAGGTGGCGCTCGCCCAGCGCGTGGCCGGCGGCGCCGTGGTGACGGAATTTAGCGTGGCTGACAGCGGCGCCGGGATCCGCGCCGAGGACCAGGGTAAGTTGTTCGAGGCGTTTTCGCAGCTCGATTCGACGTCCACCAGGCACGTCGAAGGCGCCGGGCTGGGACTGTACCTGTGCCGCAACCTGGCGAACCTGATGGGGGGCAGCCTGGTGTTTTCGAGCCAGTTCGGGGCCGGCAGCACGTTCACGCTGCGGCTGCCGGCTGAGGCCAGATAATTGTTGCGTCACTGAGCCGGCGTGGCAGGGATTCCCGCCTGCGCGGGAACGACGTGTCAATGATCGGTCACCAAAAAAAATCGCCCGCGACCTTGCGGTGGCGGGCGGCAATCCAATTTTGCGGGAAAATTGGAGGAGACAGTTCCAATATAGTCCGATTTATTGTGCAGTGCAATACCGTAAAACTACTAGGCTATCCCCGTATAATCTGGAAACCCGCGCTGCGCTGCGGCATGGCCGGGAAAATCTGCGCCAGCTGACGGTCGGAAAGACGCAAATGGCGCTCGGCCACCTGCGCCAGCACCGACCGGAAATCGGTCGTCACCGGCAGGTCGCGCCCTTCGTTGAGCGCGCCGTCACCGACACCCTGCCAGTCGCCGTATACCTTGCCGCCGGCGACACCGCCACCCATCACCCACATCACATTGCCATGCCCGTGGTCGGTGCCGCCGTTGCCGTTTTCGCGCGCGGTGCGGCCGAATTCGGACATGACGATGACGGTCGTGTCATCGAACATCGGCCCCAGACGCTGCGCCAGCACCGCCAGGCCCTGCCCCAGCGGCGCCAGCCGGTTGGCCAGCTGGCCGCGGCCGGCGCCCTGGTTGGCGTGGGTATCCCAGCCGCCCAGCGCGACGAAGGCCAGCTGCAGCTTGGGATCGTTGCGCATCAGCGTGGCCAGGCGCGCGGCGTCGTCCGGAAAGCCGTTAGGCAGCGGCGCGCCGCCATCGGCCATCTTCATCTCGCCGCTCATCGACGCTTCCATCACCTCCTTGTGCGCGTCCTTGCCGTCCTTGTAGGCGCGGCCGAAACGGTCATGGCCGGCGTACATCTGGTCGAACGCGGCACCGATCGCCGGGCGGTCGAGGATGTTGGCGCGCGTGCCGGCAGCGCCGTTGGGCAGGTTGATCGCCGCCGAGGCGCCGGACAGGATGCGCGGCATCACCGGGCCGATGCTCAGCGCGCGGGTCGGCGAGGAGGCGCCGGGCAGCGTCGCCACCAGCCGGTTCATCCAGCCGTCCGGGGTATTCTTCCGGCCAGGCGTGGCCGACTCCATGTAGTCCTGCGCATCGAAGTGCGAGCGGGTGCTGTCGGGAGAACCGCTGGCGTGCACGAAGGCGAGCTTCTTCTGCTGCCACAAGGGCTGCAGCATCGCCAGCGCGGGATGCAGGCCGAAGTAGCCGTCGAGGTCGAGCGCGCCGCCTTCCAGCCCCGGGGCGGGCAGGCCGATGGTCGGCCGCAGCCGAAGGTAGTTGTCGTCGCCGAACGGCGCCACCACGTTGAGGCCATCGACGGCGCCGCGCAGCATCACCACCACCAGCTTCTGCTTGGTCGGATTGGCGGTGGTGGCGGCCCAGGCACTGCGGCTGACCGGCACTACCAGGCTGGCGCCGAGCGCCATCGAATTGAGGAAGTCTCTGCGTTTCATTGTCGTGTCCTCCGCGTTTAGCGTTGCATGAAGTCAGGGCTGCCGAGCAGCATGGCCGCGCGCAGCGGCGCGGCGCTGGTGGCGACCGACGCCAGCGTGCGGTCCGAGATGGCGCCGCCCAGCGTCGCCTGCAGCTGCAGCGGATCGAGCGCTGCCGCCGCCGCCGCCGGCGTCATGGCGACAACGTCGGGCGGCGCCGTCATCGGCCCTTCCATCGTGCCGTTCATCTGACGCAGCGGGACCGGCCCCTTGGGGCGGGTCGCCAGCGGCAGCCTGCCGCCGGCCAGCGCGGTGGCGAACGTGATGCGGCGCGTCAGCGCGTCCGGGTTCAGCCAGGCATCCTGGGTATTCTTGTAGCCGTCCGGCGTCTGGCAGCCGTACAGCGGCATGCCGAGCTGGCCCATGGCCGCCATCAGCGGCGCCACGTTCGCCACCGGCGCGGCGCTGGCGCGCGCCGCCGAAATGACGTATTGGTACGGGGTCTTGAACTTGGCGCCGTGCGCCGCCGGCGCCATGAACTCGGCGCTGGCAAACAAGGTGCGCAGCACCGAGCGGATGTCGCCCTTGGAGTCGAGGAAGGCGCGCGCCATGCGCTCGACCAGCGCCGGCGGCGGATTATCCTGCACGAAGTACTGCGCCAGCTTGAAGCTGACATTGCGCGCGGTGGCCGGATGCATCGCCAGCACGTCGAGCGCCATCTCGCCCTCGAGCTGGCCCTGCGCCGCCACTTCGCGGCCGAGCCAGTGCTTGACGCCCTGGTCGTGGCGCTGCGGATCGAAGCGGAAGGTCTGGTTGTTGCGGATCAGCGCGCGCTGGTCGTAGGTCCAGCCGGTGAGCATGCGCGCCAGCTCGGTGACGTCTTTCTGGCTGTAGCCGCCGTCGACGCCGAGCGTATGCAGTTCCATCAGTTCGCGCGCATAGTTTTCGTTCAGCCCGCGCGCCCTGGCGCCGGCACCGCGCTGCCTGGCGGGCGTGAAGCCGGCCGCGGTGGAGAGATAGTTGTCGAGGTAGTAGAGCATCGCCGGGTGCTTGGCGGTCGCCCCGAGCATGGCGCGAAATGAGCCCATCACGTGCGGGCGGATGGCGTCGCGCTCGTAACTGGCCACCAGCGCGCGGTCGACTCCCTTGCCGGCGAAGACGTTGAAATGGTTGTACCAGAAATCGACCAGCACTTCTTCGAGCTGGCGCGGGCTGTCGAGCGCGCGCAGCAGGCGCGCTTCGGCGGTGTCGAGCGTGATGGCGGCCAGGCCGGCGCGGCGGCGCTGCTTGGCGCCTTCTTCTTCGTCGCGCACTTCCTTGCGCAGTTCGGTGAACTCGGCGACGACGTCGCCGGCGCTGCGGTTGGCAGCGTCGAGCGCGGCGAGGCGCTCGGTCAGCGCCGCGGGATAGGGAATCGACGCCGGATCGAGCTGGGCGTCGATATAGCGCTGCACGCCCATTTGCTTGACGCGCTCGATGTCACCCGGCTTGGGGCCGAAGGCGAGGCGGTTCAGCACGTGCGCCGCCTGCTGGTCGGCGCCGGCGGGTGCGGCCCGGGCCGGCAATATTGCCAGCAGCAGCGCACCGATGACGACGATGGATAGTTGTTGTTTTTTCATCTCAGCCTCGAATGTTGTTGCCGTCGGCAATCCCGGCACAGACTATTTATATCTCATTTGACATCTAAGTTAAAGCTTGCTGTGTTTCAACTGTAACCAAATGTAAGCTGATTTAACGAAATAGGTACAATTGACCGGCCGGTCATTAAATGGTGTAATTCGCCAATGGAATATTCAGGCCGCATCCCTGCTGCCCGTCGCCAGCATCATCGGACGGCGTGGGTTGCGCGAAATGATCCACCCTATTCCCCGAAACTATTTCGCCGGCGCCAGGCGAGGCAACGAAACGGCGCGCCTTGCTGCGCCGACCCAACTACCACCGCCACGAAAGAAGAAAGCATGAAGATAGTCCAGACCCTGATCGCGGCTGCCGCACCGCTTGCGCTGTGCGCCTGCGCGCTGTCGCCGCCGGCGCCGAAGGCGACGGCGCCGGTGCCGCCGCAATGGTTCGCCTCGCCGGCGCACAACGGCAGCCTGACCGACCTGGCCAGCTGGTGGCAGCGCCAGGGCGACCCGCTGCTGGTCCAGCTGATCGATGCGGCGCAGGGCGCCAGCCCGACGGTGTCGGCGGCGCGCGCGCGCATCGCGCAGTCGCGCCTTGAGCGCGCCGCCGCCGGCGCGGCGCTGCTGCCGACGGTCGACGCGGGCGCCAGCATCGTGCGCAGCAGCCAGCAAAGTGCCCTGCCGATGGGCACCACCACCCAGGCCGCGTTCCAAGCCGCGTGGGAAATCGACCTGTTCGGCGGCCGCCGCGCCGAGCGGCGCGCCGCCGAGGCGCGGCTGGCCGGCGCCGAGGCGCTGTGGCACGAGGCGCGCGTCTCGGTTGCCGCCGAAGTGGCGAACCAGTACTACGCGCTGCGCGCCTGCACGATGCTGCTGGCGGTGGCCGACCAGGACGCCGCCTCGCGCGCCGATACCGCGCGCCTGACCCAGCTCACCACCGACGCCGGCTTCCAGTCGCCAGCCAACGCCGCGCTGGCCCGCGCCAGCGCGGCCGAAGGCAAGGGCCGCGCCACCTTGCAGCGCGCGCTGTGCGACCTCGACGTCAAGGCGCTGGTGGCGCTGACGGCGCTGCCGGAAGCGCAACTGCGCCAGCAGCTGGCGAGCGCCGTGACCGTGCCGGCGGCGCCGATCGAGATCAGCGCGCTGCCGGCGGCGACGCTGGCGCAGCGCCCCGACGTGTTCAACGCCGAACGCGAAGTGGCCGCCGCCAGCGCCGACGTCGGCAGCGCCCAGGCGCAGCGCTATCCGCGCCTGGCGCTGCAAGGCTCGGTCGGCGCCGGCAGCTTCCGCGCCAACGGCGAGAACACCACCGCCGACACCTGGACCATCGGCCCGCTGGCGCTGACGGTGCCGCTGTTCGACGCCGGCCGGCGCGCCGCCAACGTCGACGCCGCGTCCGCGCGCTACGACAACGCCGTCGTCGCCTACCGCGCGGTGGCGCGCCAGGCCGTGCGCGAAGTGGAGGAAGCGCTGGTCAACCTGCACAGCACCGCCGGGCGCAGCGGCGACGCCCAGGTTGCGCTGGACGGCTACCGCTATTCGTTCCGCGCCACCGAAGACCTGTACAAGAACGGCCTGGCCAGCCTGCTGCAGCTGGAAGACGCGCGCCGCACCTACCTCGGCGCCGAAATCGCCCTGGTGAACCTGCAGCGCGAACGCAACGCCGCCTGGATCGCGCTGTACCGCGCCGCCGGCGGCGGCTTCAACGCCGCCGCCGTGCACTGAGCCTCGCCGATACCGATACCGAATCAACCGCCTCATACCCGGAAACAAGACCATGAAAAACCTGTTATTGAACCCTGCTTCCGCCCTCGTCCTCGGGGTGGTGGCCGCCTGCGCCGCCGCCACGCTGCTGGTGTCGCCCAGCTCGAACGCCGCCGACGACAAGAAGCCCGGCGCGGCCAGGCCGGCCCTGACCGTCACCACCGTGCGCGCGTCGCCGGCGCGGCTGCCGATCAAGCTGGCCGCCAACGGCAACGTGGTGGCGTGGCAGGAAGCGATCATCGGCAGCGAGACGGGCGGCTTCCGCCTGACCGAAGTGCGCGTCAATGTCGGCGACGTCGTCAAGAAGGGCCAGGTGCTGGCGGTGTTTTCGGCCGACAGCGTCAACGCCGACGTGGCACAGGCGCGCGCGGCGCTGCAGGAGACGCGCGCGAATGCGGCGGAAGCGGCGGCCAACGCGGCGCGCGCGCGCACGCTGGCGTCCTCCGGCGCGCTCAGCGCCCAGCAGATCAGCCAGTACATGACGGCCGAGCAGACCGCCAATGCCCGCATCGCGGCGTCGCAGGCGACGCTGGCGGCGCAGCAGCTGCGCCTGAAGTACACGCAGGTGGTGGCGCCCGACAGCGGCGTGATCTCGGCGCGCACCGCCACCGTCGGCTCGGTGGTCGGCGTCGGCACCGAGTTGTTCCGCATGATCCGCCAGGGCCGGCTCGAGTGGCGCGCCGAGGTGACGGCATCGGAACTGTCGCGCGTCAAGCCCGGCGCGACCGCGCTGGTGAAGGCGGCCAACGGCTCCGAGCTGACCGGGCGCGTGCGCATGATCGCGCCCACCATCGACCCGCAGACCCGCTCGGCGCTGGTGTATGTCGACCTGCCGCCGATGCTGGGCGCCAGCGCGCCGTTCAAGGCCGGCATGTTCGCCAGCGGCCAGTTCGAGCTGGGCACGTCGGAGGCGATGACGGTGCCGCAGCAGGCGGTGGTGGTGCGCGACGGCTTCAGCTACGTGTTCCGGTTGAATGGCGACCAGCGCGTCAGCCAGCTCAAGGTGCAGACCGGGCGCCGGCTGTCCGACCGCATCGAAGTGGTCAGCGGCCTGACGCCGGAGACGCTGGTGGTGGTCGGCGGCGCCGGCTTCCTCAACGACGGCGACCTGGTGCGCAATGTACCGGCAACGGCAGCGGCCGTGGCCGCGAAATAAGGATTGGCCATGAATTTTTCCGCACTATCGATCAAGAATCCGGTACCGGCGATCATGCTGTTCATCCTGCTGTCGCTGGCGGGACTGCTGGCCTACAAGGCCAACAAGGTGCAGGACTTCCCGGACATCGAACTGCCGATCGTCACCGTCACCGCGGTGCTCGACGGCGCCGCGCCGGCGCAGCTGGAAACCGAAGTGGCGCGCAAGATCGAAGACTCGGTCGCCACTTTGCAGGGTGTGAAGAACATCTATTCGAAGGTGCTCGACGGCGTGGCGAACGTCACGGTCGAATTTGTCCTCGAGAAGAACATCGCCGAAGCCGTCAACGACGTGCGCGACGCGGTGGCGCGCGTCAAGGCCGATTTGCCGGCCGAGATGCGCGACCCCACCGTCACCAAGGCGTCGACCGCCGGGCGCGTGGTGATGACGTTCGTGGCGATGGCCGCGGAGCGCGCCGGCAACGCCAAACTCGATGACCAGGAAGTGAGCTGGTTCGTCGACAACGCGGTGGCCAAGCGCCTGCTCAGCGTTCCCGGCGTCGGCGCGGTCAAGCGGGTCGGCGGCGTGACGCGCGAAGTGCGGGTCGAACTCGACGATGCGCGCATGGCCGCCCTGCAGGTTGCCGCGGTCGACGTCTCGCGCCAGCTGCGCAGCGTCCAGCGCGAAGCGCCGGGCGGGCGCGGCGACGTCAGCGGCGCCGAGCAGTCGGTGCGCACCATCGCCACCGTCAAGAGCGCGGCCGAACTGGCGGCGCTCGACATTCCGCTGGCCGACGGCCGCCGCGTGCGTCTCGACCAGGTCGCCAAGGTCACCGACACGGTGGCCGAGCCGCGCTCGTTCGCCGAGCACGACGGCAAGCGGGTGGTCGGCTTCGAAGTGTTCCGCACCAAGGGCGCCAGCGAAGTCGAAGTGGCGCGCGGCGCGCGCGAAGCGGTGGCGCTGCTGCAGGCCGAACACGCCAACGTCGTGCTCAAGGAAGTGATCGACAACGCCAAGCCGGTGGAGGAAAACTTCGTCGGCTCGATGGAACTCCTGTACGAAGGCGCGCTGCTGGCGATCCTGGTGGTGTGGTGGTTCCTGCGCGACTGGCGCGCCACGCTGGTGGCGGCGGCGGCGCTGCCGCTGTCGGTGATTCCCGCTTTCCTCGGCCAGTACCTGTTCGGCTACACCCTCAATACCGTCACGCTGCTGTCGCTGGCGCTGGTGGTCGGGGTGCTGGTGGACGATGCGATCGTCGAGATCGAGAACATCTCGCGCCACCTGCGGATGGGGAAGACGCCGATGCAGGCCGCGATGGAAGCGGCCGACGAAATCGGCATGGCGGTGATCGCCACCACCTTCGCGCTGGTGGCGGTGTTCCTGCCGACCGCTTTCATGGGCGGCATCCCGGGCCTGTTCTTCAAGCAGTTCGGCTGGACCGCGGTGCTGGCGATCCTCGCCTCGCTGGTGGTGGCGCGGCTGCTGACGCCGATGATGGCGGCCTACATCATGAAGCCGACCGCGCACCGCGAGGAGAAAGACGGCTGGATCATGCAGCGCTACATGCGCGCCATGAAGTGGTGCCTGAATCACCGCGTGATCACGGCGATCGCCTCGGGCCTGTTCTTCATCGGCTCGATCGCGCTGGTGCCGCTGCTGCCGACCGGCTTCGTGCCGCCGGCCGACCGCGGACAGACCCAGATCAACCTCGAACTGCCGCCCGGCTCGACGCTGGCGGAAACGCGGGTGGTGGCCGAGCACGCGCGCCTGGCGGCGATGCAGGTCAAGGGCATCACCGGCGTATTCAGCTCGATCGGCGGCGGCTCCAGCGGCGACGCCTTCGCTCCGGGCGCGGCGGCGGAAGCGCGGCGCGCGGTGCTGACCCTGACCACGCTGCACCGCACCGACCGCAAGGAATCGATGGACGCTCTGGAGCGCCAGATTCGCGCCAGGCTCGACCAGATCCCGGGCGCGCGCTTCAACGTCGGCCCGCCCGACACCGGCGTCAAGATGCAGCTGGTGCTGCGCAGCGAAGACCCGGTGGCGCTGAATGCATCGGCGCAGCGCGTCGAGCGCGAGCTGCGCACGCTGAAAGGCGTCGGCAACGTCAGTTCGAGCGCCTCGCTGGTGCGTCCCGAAATCATCGTGCGGCCCGATTTCGCCCGCGCCGCGGACCTTGGCGTGACGGCGTCGGCGATCGGCGAAACCGTGCGCGTGGCGACCGCCGGCGACTACGACACCGCGCTGACCAAGCTCAATCTGTCGGAGCGCCAGGTACCGATCCGCGTCAAGCTGCCCGACGCCGTGCGCGCCGACCTGGCCGCGATCGGCCGGCTGACGGTGCCGGGCAAGAACGGCCCGGTGATGCTGGCCAATGTAGCCGAGATCACGATGGAAAGCGGGCCGGCGCAGATCGACCGCCTCAACCGCAGCCGCAACGTCACGCTCGAGGTGGAACTGTCGGGCCGCTCGCTCGGTGAAGTCAACACCGAGGCGCGCGCGCTGCCGTCGATGGCGAACCTGCCGGCATCGGTGAAGATCGCCGAACTGGGCGACGCCCAGGAGATGGCGGCGCTGTTCGCCAGCTTCGGCATCGCGATGATGATCGGGGTGCTGTGCATCTACGGCGTGCTGGTGCTGCTGTTCAAGGACTTCATGCAGCCGATGACGATCCTGGCCGCGCTGCCGCTGTCGATCGGCGGCGCCTTCGTGGCACTGCTGCTGACCGGGCAGGCGCTGTCGATGCCGTCGATGATCGGCCTGATCATGCTGATGGGGATCGTGACGAAGAACTCGATCCTGCTGGTCGACTATGCGATCCTGGCGCGCCAGGCCGGCATGAACCGGTTCGACGCGCTGGTCGACGCCTGCCACAAGCGCAGCCGGCCGATCATCATGACCACCATCGCGATGGGCGCCGGCATGATGCCGCTGGCGCTGGGCTGGGGCGCCGACCCGAGCTTCCGCTCGCCGATGGCGATTGCGGTCATCGGCGGCCTGATCACGTCGACCCTGCTGAGCCTTCTGGTGGTGCCGGCGGTGTTCACCTTCGTCGACGATTTCGAGCATTTCCTGCGCCGCACGGTGCAGCGGATGCGCGGCAACAAGCCGGTAGCGGTGCAACCGGCGCCAGTGCCCGATCTCATGAAGTAATCCCTCCTCAAGACCGCGCGGCGCCGGCTTTGCTGGCGCCGCGCGCGTCCATCCACCGCGTCAGTCCTTCTCGGGACGATCGCGGTCACGCTTTTCTCCCCTCTTTTCATTGCCGCGGCCATTCTGGCCGGGCTGCTGCTGCTGCGGCGGCTGGGCTGCGCGCGCCTGCTCCGCCTTGGGCGGTTCAGGCGGACGCGGGGCAGCTGCAGCGGGGGCTGGCGCCGCGGCCGGCGGCGGCGCTGCAGGCGCGGGCTGCGGCGCCCTTTCCTGGCGCCGCTGTTCGCGCGCTTCGCGCATTTCGGCGCGCAGTGCCGCCCGATCATTGGGCGGGACCGGCGCCGCTGCAGTTGGCGACGGCGGCTGCGCCGGCGTCGGTGCATGTGCCAGCGGCGGCGGCGACGGCGGCCGCGCCTCGCGGCGCTCTTCACGACGCTCTTCGCGCCGGTTGGCGCGGTCGTTCGGCGGCACCGGCGCTGCCGCCGGCGGCGCTGGCGGAGCCGCCGGCGTCGGTGCATTCGCAAGCGGCGGCGGCGACGGCGGACGTGCCTCGCGCCTATCGTCGCGCCGGCCGGCACGGTCATTCGGCGGCACTGGCGGAACCGGCGCAGCTGCCGGCGTCACCGGCGCCGGCGCATTCGCCAGCGGCGGCGGCGCCGTACGCGCGTCGCGCCCGCCTTCACGCCGATCCTCGCGGCGGCCGACACGTTCGTTCGGAGCGACCGGCGCGGCGGGAGCAACGGCCGGCGTCGCCGGTGTCGGCGCGCGTGCCAGCGGCGGCGGTAAAGGCCTCTGCTCGCGAGGATCCCGCAGTTCGCGCTGAACCCGCGCTTCGCGCCTGTCCTCGCGGCGTTCAGCCCGGTCATTCGGCGGCACCGGCGCCGGCGCCGGCGCATTGCGCAGCACCGGCGGCGGAGGCGCCGTCCCGGCCTGCTGCTGTCGGGCGATCACGGCAGCCGGCGGCTGTCGATTAGCGTCGCCGCGTCCGCGCGCGCCGCGTTCGGGCGCTGCCGGCGCCGCATTGGCAACCGCCGCGCCGGCCAGCGCCGCCACCGGCAGCGCGATCGCCGACTTCGACACCGGCTGCGCGCGCACGAACGCGGTCTGCGGCACCGCCGTCACGGCGCCGCCGACGCGGCGATTGGCGTAATCGACACGCTGGCTCTGGCGCGGAATCTGGTTGCGGGCGAACGTGGTGTTGGTGATGTTGATGTTAGTGACGTAGGCCGGGCTGGCGCGGTACGACGGCCGGTAGGCTTCGCGCGGCGCCAGCGGGAACCAGGCCACCGGGCGCTCGCGCTGTGAATAGGCGCCGCTGCCGATGCTGATGAAGGCGACCAGCGCCGGCGCATACACCGGGCTTGCGGCGCGCGGGCCGGGCACCCATCCCCAGCCCTGCGGAAAGCGCGCCCAGCGGCCGTAGTGCGACACGGCGAAGCCCCACGGCGCGTTATCGACCCAGGTCCAGCCCCACGGCTGCACGTACGACCAGTGGCCGTCGCGGTAGGGCGCCCAGTCCCGACCGACATTGGCCGGCATCCAGACATTGCCGTAGCTCGGCACGCTGCGCCATGTGCCCTGCTCGTCGAGGTCCTCATAGCCGACCAGGTTGGGCGAGACGTAGCGCGCGGTGCGCGACTGCTCGAAGCGGCGGTCGCGCGTGGCCGACCAGCGGTCGAATTCGTCGACGTCGGCGCGCACCAGGCGCGCGTCGCGCAGGTCGGAGCCGCCGAAGCGATAGGCCTGGCCGCCGCCGAGACGGTTGGCATTGCCGTCGCCGTAGACGTCGGCCTGGCCGCGGCGCACCGCCACCATGGTGGCGTCGCCGACGGGGTCGACCTCGATGCGGTAGTCGCCCGGCTGGCGGATCGTCAGCGCCAGGTTGGGCGTGTCGACCTCGAATACTTCATTGGGCGCGATCCGGCGCACGCGGATGTTCAGGCGTCCCTGCGACATCTGCAGGCGAGTGAGCCGGCTGTCCATCCGCGCCAGCGTCACCAGGGTGCCGCCGCCCATGCGCAGCGCGGCGCCGCCGATCTGCACTTCGTCGCGCGCGCCATTGTCGACCCACAAGCGGTCGCCGGCGATCAGGGTACGGTTCAATGCGGCGTTTTCCCAGTCGTTTTCGCCGGCCGGCGCGAAGCTGACGGGCCCGCTGACGTAGGCCAGGCGCGCAATGCGGCTCGGCGGATCGGCCAGCGCGGGGGCGCCGACGGCCAGCAGGATGGCGCCGATGCCGGCAAAGGCAACGCGCTTGAAGGTCGGAATATTTTTCATGTGGTCTCGCTTTCGAATTGGAACAGCAGGTACGCACCGTCATCGTGCAGCCGCGTAAAGAGAATTTCGGTACGGCAGCGAACGCAAGCGTATTGACGCTACTGTGTCCTTCATTAAACGTTTAAACGCGACGGGCGCGCACGGCATCTCGTTATAAAATGTAACGCAAGGAACCTTTCCTATCGCCAATCAAATCAGGAGTCATGCATGCCGCTATCGCGAAAACTGTTGTCGGCCGCGTTGATGTGCGTGGCCCTCAGCGCCAGCGCCCAGCAGTTTCGGGACAAGCGCGACGTCGGTGAGCCGGGGCGCTTCGATCATTACGCGGTCGCGCTCAGCTGGTCGCCTTCCTACTGCGCGACGCACGACGATCCGAACCAGTGCGACACCGGCCGCCGCCATGGCTTCGTGCTGCATGGCCTGTGGCCGCAATACGCGCACGGGTATCCTCAGCAATGCTCGACCGAGCGGCTGCAGGAGCGCGAGAAGCAGAAATACGCGCCGCTGTTTCCGTCGCCGAAGATGATCGGCCACCAGTGGAGCAAACACGGCACCTGCTCCGGGCTTAATCCGGCGGCGTATTTCGAATTGTCGGAGAAGTTGCAGAAGCAGCTGGCGATCCCGGCGCCCTACCAGCGGCCGGCGATGCCGGTACGCACCAGCTATGGCGAATTCGTGCAGGCGTTCCGGTCAGCCAACCCGCGCCTGGCCGACAACGCGGTGTTGCCGTTCTGCGCCGACGGCGGCCGGTTCCTGCGTGAGATCCACGTCTGCTACGACAAGCGCGGCGGCTCGGCCAGTTGCAGCGCGGGCGAGGTGCGGCGGTCGATGAACACCTGCCGCAAGGCGACGTTCGTGATGCAGAACGTGCGCTGACCAGAAACTGGAATGAGCGTTGACCGACCGCCCCCGAACTTCCTAGGGACCAAGTTCCTCGGATGGTTTTTCATCGCCTTTTCTGCATTACTCCTGTTTTCTTCATTGAGCAGAATTATTGACAGGCGCGATTCGGAGTCCTGGCCTTCGACCGATGGCACCGTAATCAACAGCAAGATTTATCAGGAGAATCGGTCTCGTCGCTGGTGTTTCGCCCTACATTACCGCTACGTCGTCGACAATACGGTGTTCTCTTCAAAAAGATTGTCGACCTCTGTGATGAGCAATGACTCTTGCAGTCGTGACAAAGACATCACCGCCGCTCGGGTTGAACGGTGGCATCCGGGCGCGCCAATTCAGGTTCGATATAGTCAATCCGACCCGCGGAGAGCGATGATTTTCCGCGATGATTTCACCGCGCTGTATATTTTTCTTGCGCTCGGAGGTGGGTTTCTAGTGGGTGGCATCATGTCCTTCCGGAAGGCAGCTGGCATTGCGCAAGCCCACGCTCGCGATGCCAAGCCTGCGGTGATATGAGCAGACCGCGACTGATCGGGTGCGCTGTCATCGCAATGTGCCTTGCCGGCGCCAGCCCAGCGCAGGCCGGCGCGCACTCGCGCGAACAGCTGACCGTGCTGATGGCGGCGGGACCGACCGCGCTGGACGCGCTCACGCCCCACGGCAAGCGCGCCTTCATCGACAGCCTCAGGTGGGGCCAGCAGGGACTAAGCGGCTTTTCCACGGCGCCGTTGGTGCGGGAGCTAAACGCGGCGCAGATCGCCGACGTGCTGCGCTTGCTTGAGTCGGAAGCGTATATCGACATGCTGACACGCAAGCTGGACGGCGCACCGCTGCGGTTTGCGGCGCCCACAGCGGACATCGGAGCGGCGAGCAAGGCGTTCAAGAAGTTTCACGACGACGATGCGGCGAGCCGCCACGACAGTGCCGACGGCGGCACCGCATCGGGTGCGGCAGGACTGGTCCGGTATTACCATGCGGCGTTTGACGCGCACATGCGCCCGAACGCATTAATTGCGCGCAAGAGCGCCGACCTGCTGCTGCTGTTTGACGTCGCCCACCAGGTCGTGATGACGGGCGGCGATCCCCGGGCGCTGCAGGGCATGCGCGCGATATTTGCCGAATTCGGCCGGCGCCGCATCGATACCCGGCGTTCCCTCGACGATGCGATGCTGCACGCCTTGATGGCGGCGCGCCGCTTCGGTAAAGCGCGCGCCTTTGGCGATGCGCATCCCCGGCGAGGCCGCGCCGCAATCCCGCTCGAAGTCGACGCGCTGGACGCGAACTTCCGCGGCCGAAGTGTCTACCGGTTCGATGCCGCTGCCAATACACTTGAACGCACGGCCGTCGCCCCCGCACAAGGGATCCAGGTGGTGATGGTGGTCGATGCGGGCTGCCGTTTTTCCGCAAACGCATTGCGCGCGATCGGTACCGATGCCGCGTTCTACGAGCGGATGCGCAGCGCCGACCTGCTGGTGATCACTTCGCCGCGGACTCCCATTCCGACCCAGTTCATGGCGGAGTGGAATGGACAGTACCCACAACTGGCATTACGGGCACCGTTCAGCGCGGAAGAATGGCGCGATGTCGATGCGACGGCGGTGCCGGCCTTTTTCATTTTCGAAAATGGCCAGTTGCGCAGGAGAATCGATGGGTGGCCCGGGCAGGAGCAGAAGGCGGTTTTGCTGCGGGCGCTGGAGGGACTGGAGCCTTGGCAGGGAAGCGGCCTGAAAAAAGGGGGCTGACGGGGACGTCAGACCCCTACTGTCGCTTTCGTTACGGACTAGCGTCTTAAAACTCTTCCCACTCGTCGGCCTTGGCGGTCGAGGCGACGCTCGGTTTTGCCGCGGCGATGCGGGTAGGCGCAGCCGGTTTTGGCTGACGTGGCGGGGCGCTGACGGCGCGGCGCGCGGCCGGCGGCGCGCTGCGCGGCGCCGCCGCGGCGATATTGTCGAGCTTGAACACGCTGACCACCTGCGCCAGCTTGGCGGCCTGCTCCTGCATCGCTTCCGATGCCGCCGACGCCTCTTCCACCAGCGCCGCATTTTGCTGCGTGACCTGGTCCATTTGCGAAATCGCCACGTTGATCTGGTCGATGCCGGAAGTCTGCTCGGCGCTGGCGGCCGTGATCTCGCCCATGATGTCGGTGACGCGGCGCACGCTGTCGACGATGTCCGTCATGGTCGTGCCGGCTTCGTTGACGAGCTTGCTGCCGGCGTCGACGCGTTCGACCGAATTGCCGATCAGGGTCTTGATTTCCTTCGCCGCCGCCGCCGAGCGCTGGGCCAGGTTGCGCACTTCGGAGGCCACCACCGCGAAGCCGCGGCCCTGCTCGCCGGCGCGTGCCGCCTCGACCGCCGCGTTCAGCGCCAGGATGTTGGTCTGGAAAGCGATGCCGTCGATGACGGCGATGATGTCGACGATCTTGCGCGCCGATTCGTTGATTTCATCCATCGTCTGCACGACGTGGCCGATCACCTCGCCGCCTTTTGAGGCCACCGTCGACGCCGATACGGCCAGCTGGTTGGCCTGGCGGGCGTTGTCGGCGTTCTGCTTGACGGTGGAGGTCAGCTCTTCCATCGACGAGGCCGTCTCTTCCAGCGAACTGGCCTGCTGCTCGGTGCGGCTCGACAGGTCCTGGTTGCCGGCGGCGATCTGGCCCGAGGCGGTGGCGATCATGTCGGTGCCGCCGCGCACTTCCGAAACGATGGCCACCAGGCCCTCGTTCATCTTGCGCAAGGCGGCCAGCAGCTGGCCGATTTCATCGTTCGAATCGATGCGGATCTGTTCGGTGAGGTCGCCGGCGGCGACGCTGTTGGCCACGCGCAGCGCTTCGCCGAGCGAGCGGGTGATGCCGCTGATCAGGAAAAAGCCGATCGACAGGCCGGCCAGCAGGCCGACGGCGATCAGGCCGATCGAGACCATCTTGGCCGTTTCGAAACGTCCGATCGCCGCTTCGTATTCCTGCTTGCCGATATCGAGCTGCAGCTTGATCAACGCTTTCATGTTGGCGCGCAATGGCAGGAAGTTTTGCTGCAACGGGCCGTGGACCAGCGTGATCGCGGCCGTCACATCCTTGCCGCGCAGGGCAGCCACGGTCGGCTTCAGGCCCTCGGCGACAAACTTCTTGCGGCTCTCGGCAAACGTTGCGGCCAGTGCTTTTTCCTGCGGCGTCAGGAAGGTGGACATGTACTGGTCCCAGATGGCCGTGATGGCCTGGATACGCTGCTCGACTTCGTCGGCCGCCGCCGACAGGTCTTCGGGCGCACCGGTAACGGCGCGCGACAGGGTATTCTGGTTTTGCTGGATCAGCGCCAGCGCTTCGTCGAGCTGGCCGACGGCGACCAGGCGATCGTTATAGACGGTCTTCAGGGCATCGTTGGTTTGGCCGAGGCCGCGCAGGCCGAGCAGTCCGATCGACAGCGAAATAAGACACAACAGGCCGATGACGAAGGCAAGCCGGGTTTTGATAGTCAGGTTTTTAATCATGATGAAATTTCGAATGAATGACGTTTGAGGTCGACAGTTGCATGATGGCCCGCGCCGCGGGCCATGGACGTGCCTTGCTTAGAACTCTTCCCACTCTTCCGCCTTGGCGGTGGACGCCACGCTCGGTTTTGCCGCGGCGATGTGGGTTGGCGCAGCCGGCTTGGCCTGGCGCGGCGTGGCGCTGACGGCGCGCCGCGGCGGCGCAATGCGCGCCGCCGCCACGCCGACGCTGTCGAGCTTGAATACGCTGACAACGTGCGCCAGCTTGGCCGCCTGTTCCTGCATCGCCTCGGACGCTGCCGACGCTTCTTCGACCAGGGCCGCATTCTGCTGGGTGACCTGGTCCATCTGGGAAATGGCCACGTTGATCTGGTCGATGCCGGCGGTCTGCTCGGCGCTGGCGGCGGTGATCTCGCCCATGATGTCGGTGACGTGGCGTACGCTGTCGACGATTTCGTTCATGGTGGCGCCGGCTTCGTTGACCAGCTTGCTGCCGGCGCCGACGCGGTCGACCGAGGTGCCGATCAGCGTCTTGATTTCCTTGGCCGCTGCCGCCGAGCGCTGGGCCAGGTTGCGCACTTCGGTGGCGACGACCGCGAAACCGCGGCCCTGTTCGCCGGCGCGGGCCGCTTCCACCGCCGCGTTCAGCGCCAGGATGTTGGTCTGGAAAGCGATGCCGTCGATGACGGCGATGATGTCGACGATTTTCTTTGCCGAATCGTTGATCTCCTCCATCGTGTGAACGACCTGGCCGATGACGGCGCCGCCGCGCGAGGCGACGCTGGACGCCGTTTCAGCCAGCGAGTTGGCCTGGCGTGCATTGTCGGCGTTCTGCTTGACGGTGGAGGTCAGTTCTTCCATCGACGAGGCGGTCTCTTCCAGCGAGCTGGCCTGCTGCTCGGTGCGGCTCGACAGATCCTGGTTGCCGGCGGCGATCTCGCCCGATGCGGTGGCGATCATGTCGGTGCCGCTGCGCACTTCGGATACGATGGCGACCAGGCCCTGATTCATTTTCTGCAGTGCCGTCAGCAACTGGCCGATCTCGTCGTTCGAATCGATGCGGATCTGCTCGGTGAGGTCGCCCGCCGCCACGCTGTTGGCCACGCGCAGCGCTTCGCCCAGGGCGCGGGTAATGCCACTGATCAGGAAATAGCCGATCGCGCCGCCTGCCAGCAGGCCGGCGAGGATCAGGCCGATCGACACCATCTTGGCCGTTTCGAAACGGGCGACGGCGGCGTTGTATTCGCTCTTGCCGACATCGAGCTGCAGTTTGATCAGCGCCTTCATGGTGGTACGCA
Organism: Pseudomonadota bacterium; assembly: GCA_040386255.1. Classification (GTDB taxonomy): domain Bacteria; phylum Pseudomonadota; class Gammaproteobacteria; order Burkholderiales; family Burkholderiaceae_D; genus JAFCUW01. The sequence continues at coordinate 129,111 of JAZKFW010000003.1, read as the reverse complement.
CCGGAGGATAGGTCGTCACCATCGCGCCGTGAATCAGCGCCACGGCTGCCGGCACGTCCTTCGCACGCAGCGCGGCGAGCACCGGCTTGATGCCTTCGTCGAGATTTTTCTTGCGGCTGTCGGCAAACGCTTGGGCCAGTTCCTTTTCCTGCGCCGTCATGGCGGTGGCCATGTACTGGTCCCACACGGCCACGATGGCCTGGCTGCGTTGCTCGACATCGTCGACCGTCGCGCCGAACTTCTCGGCATCGCCACTGACGGTACGCGCCAGCACGGTCTGGTTCTGCTGGATCAGCGCCAGCACTTCGTCCAGTTGGCCGACCGCCACCAGGCGATCGTTGTAGACCGTCTGGAGCGCGTCGTTGGTGGCGCCCAGGCTGCGCAGGCCCAGCAGTCCGATCGCCAGCGAAATGAGGCACAACAGGCCGATGACGAAGGCAAGCCGCGTCTTGATGGTCAGGTTTTTGAACATGGTGGAATACTCACTGAAAGACGCTGTGCCGGAAATAGGGGGCGGAAAAATGTGCTGACGCCGCCAGTGTCGGGGGGAAGTGTCGGCTACGAGTGGGGCAAGACTGGGCGAACGGATAGTTCGCTTGCGGGCAATGTTCTGCGCCAGCGGCTTTTAGGCTGGGGAACAGCAGTGAAGCAAGCTCATCGCGGGCGGGTGGGCTGTGCGACGTGGCCCGATATCGCGAGGATACCTGTGTGCGGAGGGAAACAAAATATCTTATAGGCAATTGTCACCGATTATTTCCTAAAAGCAGAAAAAGTGTGGTTTTCGCTGGCGACGGCGCGAAAAAAAACGCCAGCATCAGCTGGCGTTTTTGTCCGACACTTGCTATTTAGACCAGCGGCGGATCGGTCTCGCGCGCGAACGAGCGGTGGCCGGCCAGCGCCGCCTTGAACGCTGCCAGCGCATTCGGCATCGTTTCGCTGTGGGTGCCGATCAGCGCCGGATCATCCGAGCCGTCCGGCAAGGTGGCAGGCACGCCGGCCGCCTTCAGCAGGCCGGCGCCGGCGCCGACCACCATGATCGGCTTGCAGTGACGGTACTGCTGGCGAACGAAGTCGAGCGCGTTGGCGTCGCCGCTCAGCGCTTTCACGCTGGCGTCGCCGTCCGGCACCACGACGGCGTCGTACAAGACCGCAGGGCCGGCTTCGAGCGTGATTTCGATGTCGAGCGTCCCGTTATCGGACGTCTTCACCTTGCCGAGCTGGCCGCCGACGACGCGCGGCACGGCGCCGTCAGCCAGCAACGAGGCGTAGATGGCGCGCACGCTGGCGCCGTCGACGCCGGCTGCCACCAGGATCGCCACCTTGCGCGTCTGGATGCCGGTTGCGCCTGGACGCGCCAGCAACGACAGCGCCGGCGACGGGTCGAACTCCGGCAGCGGCCGGTCGGTGGCCATCGGCAATGCGTCCGGCACTTCCATGCCGAGGCCGTGCGCGACGGCGGCGGCCAGCACCGGATCGACGTTGACCAGGTTCGCCAGCACACGCGCGCGCACCGCCGGGGTCTGCACCCGCGTCAGCTCGAAACGGTAGGCGGCGGCAATGTGCGACTGCTCCACCGGGGTCTGGCTGTTGTAGAAAAGCCGCGCCTGCGAGTAGTGGTCGGCGAACAATTCGGGCTTGCCGCGCACCTTGTCTTCGGCGACCGGCTCGCGGAAGCTGGTGAAGCCGCGGCTGCCGACCTGGGCCGGGTAGCCGCCGCCCAGCGAGTTCGGCTCGTAGTTGACGCGGCCGCGGTTGATGGCCTGGCGATGCATGCCGTCGCGCTGGTTGTTCTGCACCTGGACCACCGGCGCATTGATCGGGATCTCGTGGAAGTTCGGCCCGCCGAGGCGGCTGATCTGGGTATCGACATACGAGTGGATGCGCCCTTGCAGCAGCGGATCGTTACTGAAATCGAGGCCCGGCACGATGTGAGCGGTACAGAAGGCAACCTGCTCGGTTTCGGCAAAGAAGTTGTCCGGATTACGGTTCAGCACCATCTTGCCGACGGTAATGAGCGGCACCATTTCTTCGGGGATGATCTTGGTCGGATCGAGGACGTCGAATTCGAAGGCCTCGGCCTGCTCTTCGGTGAAGACCTGCAGCTGCAGTTCCCATTCCGGGAAGGCGCCCGCTTCGATCGCTTCCCACAGGTCGCGGCGGTGGAAGTCAGGATCGGCGCCGGTGATCTTGGCGGCCTCGTCCCAGACCAGCGAGTGGGTGCCCTGCACCGGATTCCAGTGGAACTTGACAAAGCGCGACTCGCCGGCGGCATTGAGCATGCGGAACGTGTGGACGCCGAAGCCCTGCATGGTGCGGTAGCTGCGCGGAATGGCGCGGTCCGACATCACCCACATCAGCATGTGGGTCGATTCCGGCATCAGCGACACGAAATCCCAAAACGTGTCGTGGGCGCTGGAGGCTTGCGGCATCTGGTGATGCGGCTCCGGCTTGACCGAGTGCACCAGGTCGGGGAACTTCATGGCGTCCTGGATGAAGAACACCGGCATGTTATTGCCGACCAGGTCCCAGTTGCCTTCGTCGGTGTAGAACTTGACGGCGAAACCGCGCACGTCGCGCACCGTATCGGCCGAGCCGCGCTCGCCGGCCACGGTGGAGAAGCGGGTGAACACGGGCGTGCGCTTGCCGGCCTCGGCAAACAGCGAGGCGCGCGTCAGGTCGCTGAGGTCCTTGTAGGTTTCGAAGTAGCCGTGCGCGGCCGAGCCGCGGGCGTGCACCACGCGCTCGGGAATGCGCTCATGGTCGAAGTGGGTGATCTTTTCGCGCAGGATGAAGTCTTCCAGCGCGGTCGGGCCGCGCAGGCCGATCTTCAGCGAATTCTGGTTGTCGGCAACCGGCACGCCCTGGTTGGTGGTGAGGCCCTGGCCGCCGCCGTCGACGCGCACGCGGTCGAGCGGATCGTTGGTCGGATTCAGGCCGGCCGGCGGCACGCCGCTGCCGACCTTGGCCGAGGCGATGGTCTCGGTCGAGGTGCTGCCGGTCGCGGCAGGAGTTGCAGGCTCATGCGTGGCGCCGGCCTGCGGGCTGTGCGCGGCCTCGCCGTACTCGCCCGGCTTGGTCGGGTTGAACGGCATTTCCGCCGACAGCTGCTGGGCCGCGACCGTCTTTTGCAAGAGCTGGTCGGCAACCGGATTTTTGGCGCCGAGGCTGGTGGGTGGCTGCGCGGTCGACGGACCGGACACAGTACTCAGGATCGAACCGGCGCCGTCGACCGACGCGCCGTTTTTCTTACGTGTAACCATTGAACACCTCAGACATTATTTCAGTAAGCAAACACCCAGCAATCAGGTGAACAGGGCAATCAGGATGATGATCGGAATCGGGATACCAACCATCCACAAGAGGATAGAGCGCATACGTTTTTCTCCTGGTTGTAACAATCGATTAGCGGCGGCGCGCCGTCAGCGGCGTGGCGCCGTCGGCACGCATCCTGCCGCCGAAGGTGGCCGCCATCGAGGCGACAAACGCGCCCAGCAGCAGGGCCACGGTCATCCACAACGCGGCGCCGGCAGTGGCCTTGCGCGCGGTGTCGGCCGCTTCCTTGGCCTTGGCCTTGGCGTTCGCCGCCGTGGTGCTGACCTTGGCGTAGACCTCGTCGACCCGTTTTTCGGCATCCGCCTGCGGCAGGCCGGTGCGGGCGGCAACAACCTTCGCCAAGTGGGCGCGGTCGTCGGCGGCCAGGCTGCCTGCCTGCAGCGAGGTGGCGAAAATGCGGACCACTTCCGCACGGGCATCGGCGCCGTCGGCCGGCGCCTTGTCGGAGCGCAGCAGCATGTCGGAGAAATAGTCGGTCGGATTCAGGTTGCTGTCGGACGCCTCCCTGGCGGCGCCGGCCGCGGCGCCCGCTCCTGCCGCGGCGGTCGCCTTGACGACGCCGGCGCCGGCATCGATCGCACCGCCGGCGGCGGCGCGGAAGGCGCCGCCCACCAGCATGGCGGCGAGCAGCGTAGCCACTGCCCACGCCAGCAGGCCGTGCGCGGTGTCGCGGAAATAGACTTCATCGGTATGCAGGCTGGCCCACTTGGTGCGCAGCCGGCCAGCCATGTAGCCGCCGACGGCGGACGCCGCCAGCTGGGTAAACGAGATGTACAAAATTGTCGAGATGCCGATGGCGGCCGCGCTGTTGTACGACCAGGGCGAGATCGACGCCAGGCCAAGCCCGGTACCAAGAATGAACAGCACGAGCGACAGCGCGGCGGCGGCGACAGCGCCAGCGAACACCGCGCCCCACGACACGCCGGAACGCGCTTCGGCCGCCTCGTTGGCGGCCGCGCGCGGATAGACGTCGGAATTAGCGGATTGAGCTTGCATGATTTCTCCCTCAAATTTTTTTGTTTGTATTTTTAGTGCGCAAGCGAGCCCGGTCGGTGCGACCGACCGGGATCAGGACCGGAATTACCGGTTAAAGCTTAACGACGGCCGCCGAAGATTTTCGACAGCAGGTAGCCGACGCCGACCGCGGCGATCAGCGACGTTGCCGGGCTGGCGCGCACGTATTCGCGGCCGCTGTCGGCGAGGCGCTGTGCCGCGTCCGTCAGCTGGCGGGTCTTTTCGTCCATGGTCTGGGTTGCACCGGACAGGGCGCCGCTGACTCGATCGACGCCGGCGTGGGCCGAGCTGGCCAGGCGGTCGACGACCGGCTGGGCGGCTTCGGCTGCCTTGTCGATCGACTTGTGCATGTCGGCGCTGGTCGGCAGCTCTTTCGACACATCCTTGGCCATGTCCTTGGCCTTGTCGATGACGCTGGCGCCGCTGGTGGCGCCGGCGCTGCCGGAATTGCCGCCGATGCCGGAGCTGCCCATGTTGCCGCCGGTGTTGCCGCTAGCGCGCGCCGCGCCGCTGTCCTTGCTCAAATCCTTGCCCATGCTGCTGCCTGCGCCTTCGCGGCTGGTGTCGCGCGAGCTACCGTCGTTCGTTTTTTGGTTATCCATGATCTATTCCTTATATAAAAAATTAACCTGCACGGCGTGGAGCGAATCCTGACCCCTCACTACTTCATTTTTCCCTGATTGCATCTCAAAACATACGAAGGCACGAGATCGAACTGCGCTATATCAAGCAGTCCCGCAACGACCTCAACCACAAGTTTCTCTGCATCGAAACCAAAAAATATAGGAATTGCAACGTTGTCACTGTGCGGTGGCTAACAGAGCCGAAAATAGCCCTAAAATCGGCTTTCTATCAGGAAATTAGCCATTCCTGTCAGCACCCGGCGTAGAAATTGCTCACGCCACTTCATATTGCCTTGTAGACATAAGTGAGTTCATTGTCTAAAATACAAGGACGGCGCCGAGCAGACGCGGCGGCCGCGCCGGTTCAATAGGATTTCGTTGAGGTTTGCGAAATGAGGTATTGGAATAAGATAAACGGAAGCTGTTTTTCGTCTACCACAAAGAGCAGGCGCCGGACTACCGGCAGAAAGTGTGGCTAGGCTGACGAGTCGATTTGATTCTGCGCAAGTTCCACTGGATGCCGAGTGGAATAATCGCCATACTGTTGCAGCACAGAGGAAACTGCCCATGACGTTTAACTACTCCAGAGTCGCCAACCCGATGGACCAGGGCAAGGCCGGCGCACGCCAATTCGGCGCGCTCGGGCGGTTCCTGTCGCCGGGCATGCCGCATACCGGCCGCTGGATCAAGAGCGACGACGCCAACCGCGACCGCATCTTCTGGGCCAACATCGCGCGCGTGACGCCGGTGGAACCATCGAGTGTCGATGCCTTGGACAAACGGCGCGATTCCTACATCTTGCAGAAGGATCCGGACGGCGCCTGGTTCCTCGACCAGTGGAAGAGCAATTCGGCCGGTACCGTGCGGCCGGTCGCGGCGCCGCTGGCCAATCGCGATAGCGCGTGGCCGCAGTCGAGCGAAAATTCCGACACCTACTTCATCATCGAGATCAGCTGAGCGACCCCAACGGGCCGCCGCGCGCGCGGCCCGCAACGCCCGGTTATAATCCTTTTGGCAATTCCCATGACCGGACGCGATCGGCGCCGGCCCGGTCCGTTCGACCTACCCCATTTCGTGTTTCTCCCAACCGAACCATGCAAAGTCCTGTGCCGCCGTTTTCTTTCGCCACGACGCAAGCGGTGCTGACGCTGACCGTCCACACCGAGTTCGACGTCATCGCGTCGCGCCAGCGCGCGCGCCAGATCGCCGCGCTGTGCGGCTTCAGTCCGCTCGACCAGGCACGCATCGCAACGGTCGTCTCCGAGCTGGCAAGAAACATCTTTAATTACGCGGTCAAAGGCACCGTCCGCTTTTCGGTCGCCGGCGACAACGCCCAGCAACAGCTGCTGATGGCCGTGGAAGACCGTGGGCCGGGCATCGGCAACCTCGACGACATCCTCGGCGGCCACTACCGGTCGACGACGGGCATGGGACTCGGCATCCTGGCGGCGCGGCGCCTGATGGACCGCTTCGACATCCGCACCGGCAAAGACATCGGCACGGCGATCTTCCTGTGCAAGGCCTTGCCGGCAGGGACACCGCCGATGACTGCGGCGACGATCGACCGCCTGCTGTCGCAGCTGGACGTCTTGCCGAGCAACGTGGCCTTGTCCGAAGCGACCCAGCAAAACCGCGAACTGACCGACGCCCTCAACGCCTTGCAGGCCAGGCAGGACGAATTGCTGGTGGTGAGCGCGCGGCTGGAAGAGACCAACCGCCGCGTCGAGGCGCTCAATGTGCAGCTCGACCAGAAGGCCGACGCGCTGCTGCGCGCCGACCGCAGCAAGGACGAGTTCCTCGCCATCCTCAGCCATGAATTGCGCGGGCCGCTGTCGGCGGCCGGCATGGCCGCGCAGTTGCTACAGGCCGATCCGGTCGGGGCGGAAAAGACCGCCAAGATGAGCCAGGTGATCAGCCGCCAGGTGGGCCACATGAGCCGGCTGGTGGAAGACCTGCTCGACGTCTCGCGCGTCAGCCGCGGCCTGGTGTTGATCGAGAAAGCACCGCTCGACATCGGCGAAGTGATCAGCGGCGCCGTCGAACAGGTTGCCACCGCGGCCGCCAGCAAGGGGCACGCCATCGAGGTGACGCTGCCGCCCTGCCCGGCCATCATCCAGGGCGACCGCACGCGGATGCTGCAGGTGGTCAGCAACCTGCTGACCAATGCGATCCGCTACACGCCGGACGGCGGCAAGATCCACATCTGCCTGGCGCTGGCCGACGGCGCACTGTCGATCAAGATCGTCGACAACGGCATCGGCCTGCACGCCGACCTGATGCCGAACCTGTTCGACCTCTACGTGCAGGCCGAGCGTACATCCGACCGCCAGGGCGGCGGCCTCGGGCTGGGCCTGGCGCTGGTGAAGAACCTGGTCGAGGCGCACGACGGCACCGTCACCGCCGAGAGCGAAGGCAAGAACCGCGGCAGCACCTTCACGGTGCGCCTGCCGGTCATCGACGCGGCCTGAGACCGCGTCCAGCGGCCAGTCTTAAACGTGCTGATCGATCAGGACGGGATTGCCGTCGGGATCGATCAGCATGAGATACGCCGGCCCGGTGCCCGCCTCGTCGGCTTCGGCGCCGAGCGCGACGCCCCGCGCCTTCAGCTGGCGCTGCAGTTCGCGCACGTCGGTGTAGCTGTCAAGTGCGCCGGCATTCTGGTCCCAGCCCGGATTGAAGGTGAGCGTATTTTTTTCGATCATGCCCTGGAACAGGCCGATGATGTGATCGCCGTTTTTCAGGATCAGCCAGTTGTTCGCAGCGTTGCCGTGAAATACCGTGAAGCCAAGCTTTTCGTAAAACGATAGGGACGCCGCGATATCCTTGACGGCGAGGCTGACTGAAAACGCACCGAGTTGCATGTTCTCTCCTGGGGTTGACGGGACACTGCCGGCCTCATGGCGCCGCGCGCAATTCCTTCAGTATCTGCGCCAGCGTATACGGCTTCGAAATAAAGGGAAACTCCTCAATCGCCGACTGCTCGTCCAACGACGCTTCCGAGGTGTAGCCGGACGCCAGAATGATTTTCAGCGCAGGCGAGAGCAGCCGCGCCTGGCGCGCCAGCGTGATGCCGCTCATGCCAGGCATGACGACATCGGAGAACAGCACTTCGATCGCCGGGTCTTTCTTCAACGCCTCCAGCGCCTCGATGCCGTTCCTGGCCGCCACCACCTGGTAGCCCAGGGTGCTGACCAAGGCCGCGGCCATGTCGCGCACGTCATCCTGGTCGTCGACCACCAGCGCCTTTTCCGCCACCGGCGCCACCGGCGCCGCCGGCTGGTCGTTCCCGCACAGTGCGGGGAAATAGAAACTGACCTGGGTTCCCTCGCCGACGATCGAACGCAGCACCAGGTCGCCCTTCGATTGCTGCGCCAGCCCGTACGCCTGGCTCAGGCCGAGTCCGGTACCTTTGCCGACCGGCTTGGTGGTGAAGAATGGCTCCAGCGCGCGCGACATGGTGTCGGTCGTCATGCCTGCGCCGGTGTCGCCGACCTCCACCACGACGTAGCGCCCGGCCGGCAGCGTCGTCACTTCGCCGACACCGAGCTCGACGACGGCGGTGCGCAGCGAGATCGTGCCGCCGTCCGGGGTGGCGTCGCGCGCATTGACGATCAGGTTCAGCAGCGACGCTTCCAGCTGCGCGGCATCGATGCGCACCGGCGGAAGCTGGGCGGCGAGGTCGAGTTCGAACGCCACCGAGCCGCGGCTGGCGCGCCGCAGCACCGCTTCGAACGAGCCGATGACGTCGTTCAGGTTCAGGTTTTCCTGCTTGAGCGGCTGGCGCCGCGCGAACGACAGCAACTGCTGCGTCAGCGTCGCGCCGCGCGACGCCGCGCGCGTCATGGCGTCGAGGATGCGCACGTCTTCCGGTTCGACCAGGCGGTGCTGCAGGATGCCGAGACCGTTGACGATCACGCTCAGCAGGTTGTTGAAGTCGTGCGCCACACCGCCGGTCAGCTTGCCGATCGCCTCGAGCTTTTGCGACTGGAACAATGCGGCGTTGGCTTTTTCGAGCTCTTGCTGCGCCTGGCGCCGTTCGGTGATGTCGCGCGTCACCTTGGCGAAGCCGATCAGTTTTCCCAGCTGGTCATGAATGGGATCGATCACCACGTGCGCCCAGAACCGCGAGCCGTCTTTGCGCTTGCGCCATCCCTCGCTCTCGAAGCGCCCTTCCGCCACGGCGCGGTTCAAGGCCTTCATCGGGGCGCCGGCAGCGACGTCTTCGTCGACGTAAAAGCGCGAAAAGTGCGTATCGAGCACCTCCGCTTCCTCGTAGCCCTTGATGCGCCTGGCGCCGGCGTTCCAGTTGGTCACGATGCCGGTCGGCGACAGCATGTAGATCGCGTAGTCGGTCACGCCCTGCACCAGCAGGCGGAAACGTTCTTCGCTGGCGTGCAGCTCCTCGGAGGCCTGCTTGCGCGCGGTGATGTCGCGCGTGATCTTGGCAAACCCGAGCAGGGTGCCGCTGGTATCGTAGATCGGATCGATCACCACGCTCGCCCAGAACGATGTGCCGTCCTTGCGCACGCGCCAGCCCTCGTCTTCGAATTTTCCTTGCGCACAGGCGGTCGCCAGCGCCCTGGCGGGCAAGCCCGTGGCGAGGTCTTGTTCGGTATAGAACTTCGAAAAATGCTGGCCGACGATCTCGTCCGGCGCATAGCCCTTGAACCGCTGCGCCCCGGCGTTCCAGCTGCTGACGATTCCTTCCGGCGACAGCATGTAGATCGCGTAGTCGGTCACGCCATCGACAAACATGCGGAAACGGTCGGCGGCAACGTTGAAAGAAGTGGTAGCTGGACTTGGCATGTTGGGTGGCCGTCAGGGTCGGGGACGTCCCACGAGGTTTAGAAAACAACACCATATACCAAATTGCCGTTTTCAGGCTGCCACAGAAATGCCGAAAACCGTTTGCAAACACACATCAAGCGCCAATGTTGCGTATGTTGCCTCGAACGTGTCCGAGGCAGCGCCAAGTTTCCCTACGGCATGCCTGCCAGCAGGAACGGCAGCGCCTCGGCGAGCAGCTGCCGCGGCGCCTCTTCCGGAATATAGTGTCCGCACGGCAGCGCCTTGCCGCTGACGCTGCGCGCTATCTTGCCGAACTCCGCCAGCGGATCGAAGCACTTGGCGACGGCGCCATCGGCGCCCCACAGCGCCAGCAAGTCGCATTCGATCTTCCTGCCGATGGCCAGGTCCTCGCGCTCGTGCTCGAGGTCGATGCCGGCGCTGGCGCGGTAATCCTCGCAGATGCCGTGGACGGTGGCGGGATCGCGGATGCAGCGCAGGTATTCGGCGTAGGCCTCGTCCGTGAAGGGCGCCAGGCCGGCCTCGCGCGAACCCATGTGGTACTTCAGGTAGGCGTCCGGGCTGCCGTCGATCAGCATTTCCGGGAACGGCGCCGGGCGGATCAGGAAGAACCAGTGATAGTACGCGGTCGCGAATTGCTTCGTCGTGTTCTCGTACATCGCCAGCGTGGGGGCGACGTCCAGCGTGACGAGCCTGGCCACGCTGGCGGGATGGTCGAGCGCCATCCGGTAGGCCACGCGCGCACCGCGGTCATGCGCCATGACGGCGAAACGGTCGAAGCCGAGCAGGCGCATCAGGCCCAGCTGGTCCTGCGCCATGACGCGCTTCGAATAATTGCTGTGGTCGGGCAGGCCGGCCGGCTTGTCGCTGTCGCCGTACCCACGCAGGTCGGCCGCCACCACCGTGAAGTGGCGGGCCAGCTCGTCGCTGACCTTGTGCCAGATGACATGGGTCTGGGGATGGCCATGCAACAGCAGCAGCGGCGGCCCGGAACCGCCTTTGACATACCGGATCCGCACGTCATCGACGACCGCGCTGCCGCTTTCGAAACCTGCAAACATTTTTCATCCCCCTGTTGGCGACCTCGCCATTGCGCCATTGTCCCACAAGGCGATGCTGCCGCGCCCCGTCGTAAAGACGCGTCGGCGAGGCTTTTTGGCGTCTTTACGCCGCTCATCAATGCGACGGTTGTGTAACTTTTCAACCGGAAAGATGGAACGCGGCCTTACATGTGGCAAGATTTCGTTCTTCGCCAAGCCGGCGCCTTCACTTTAAGAACACCATGCCTTTGCGCCGCCACCGTTGTCCTTCCGTCTTCACCCGCACCGCGCTATCCGGCGCCATTCTCGGCGCGTTCGCGTGCATGACGCCGGCGGCGCTGGCGCAGACCGCGCCGGCGCCGCCGAAGAAGGAAGAAGCGAAGCCGGCGCCGGCCACCGGCATCGAGGCCACCGTCACCGTCACCGTCACCGCCAACCGGCCGACCAACCGCATCGACCGCCAGTCCTACGACGTCAAGAACGACGTCAGCTCGACCAACGCGTCGGCCGCCGAGGCGCTCAACAACGTGCCGTCGGTGGCGGTCGACCCGGACGGCACGGTGACGCTGCGCGGCAGCACCAACGTCCAGGTCTACATCGACGGCAAGCCTTCGCCCATGATGCAGGGCGATAACCGCGGCCCGTCGCTGAACGCGCTGCCGGCCGACGACATCGAATCGGTCGAGGTGATCAACAACCCCGGCGCGCAGTTCGGCAACGAGGGCGGCGGCGGCCCGATCCTGAACCTGGTCATGCGGCGCAACCGCAAGCCCGGCGGCTTCGCCTCGGTCACCGCCAACCGCGGCACCGCGGGACGCTACAACGGCGCCCTTTCGGGCAGCTACAACACCGGCCGCTTCGGCGTGCAGGGCGGCGTCAACGTCCGCCACGACGGCCGCGATTCGACCGGCCAGGCCGACCGCGTGCGCATCGATCCGCTCACCGGCATCGCCTCGCGCAGCAGCCAGGACTCGGTGTCGAGGGGACTGAACGACGCCGCCAGCGGCAACGTCGGCATCACCTACAACCTCGGCGACAAGGACACGCTGGCCGCCAGCGTCGCCGTCTTCCGGCGCAACAACGACCAGGTGGGAGAGGACCGCTACGTCAACTTCGGCCAGGACGATGTGGCCGACAGCGACTATTCGCGCAGCACCCGCCGCAGCGGCAGCAGCAACAGCTACACGGTCGGCGCGCGGCTCGATCACAAGGGCGACATCGCCGGCGAACTGTTCAAGCTGGACCTGCGGCTGGCGTCGACCGACAACGAGACCAACAACGCCTTCCTGAATACCTACGTGCTGCGCCCGCCGGGCCGGCTCGACGTGCAGAGCCGGCAGGAGAACGACAGCGCCACCAGGTTCGCCGACTTCACCGGCGACTACGAACGCCCGATCGAAGGCGGCGGCTTGCTCAAGCTGGGCTACAAGGCGGCGCGCCACCAGACCAGCTTCGACACGCTGTACACCAACATCGATCCGGCGACGCTGGCGGAAACGCCGAACGCGGCGCGCAGCAATCGCTACGCGCTCGACGAGGACACCCTGGCGCTGTATGGCTCCTACCAGATGCGCCTGGGCGAACGCTGGGGCCTGATGGGCGGGCTGCGCACCGAATACACGAAGATGAACTTCGCCCATCTGGCCGGCGCCGGCGCGGCCGGCAACAGCTACACCAACTTCATCCCGAGCTTTTTCGCCACCTACAAGGCCACCGACGACACCAACATCCGGCTCAGCTACGCGCACCGGATCCGCCGGCCCGGCGCCAACGACCTCAATCCCTTCGTGGTGTACCGCGACGAGTTCAACGTCTCGTCGGGCAATCCGAACCTGCGGCCGACCGAAAGCGACTCGCTCGAACTGGGACTGGAGACGCGCTTCGGCGCGCTCGACACCAACCTGCGCGCATACGCACGGCGCGACCACGACCTGATCTCCGAGCGCAAGGTCTTCATCAGCGACACCGTGCTGCTGACCACCCGCGACAACGACGGCAGCAACCGCTCCGGCGGCATCGAGTTCACGCTCAGCGGGAAGATCCTGCCGGGACTCTCGCTCAACACCAGCGGCAACCTCGGGGTCACCGAGCAGCGCGTCTTCAATGGCCTCGTGTTCACCGACGAAAAGCGCACCGCGCGTTCGCTGAGCGGGCGCGCGCGCTTCAATTACCAGGTCAGCGCCGCCGGCCAGCTGCAGCTGGCCGTCAACGCGCAGGGCAAGACGCTGTTCGGCCAGGGCTACCGCCAGCCGAACACGACCGCCAACCTGAGCTATCGCCACGCGCTGACGCCGGCGCTCAGCCTGGTCTTCAACGTGACCGACGTGTTCGACAAGAACAAGATCGAGACAGTCACCGATACCGCCCTGCTGCAGGAGACCAACCTGCGGCGCTCGCAGGGGCGGATCGTGTATTTCGGCCTGTCGTACCGGATCGGCGGCGCCGAGGGCGCGCAGCAGCCGGGCCGGCGCGGCGGCCCGCGCGGGCCCGGCGGCGGCGGCGGCCGTCCGATGCAAGACGGCTAAGGCTCCTTCGATCCTGACCGGCGGCAGCGCCTACAGCAAGGCGCTCATCTCGACCTGGATCTTCAGCAGCGCCGGCAGGCAGCGCTCGACCATGCCGTCGGCCGCGATGCGCGCGGCATGCACGCTGACGTTGATGGCGGCGACGGTCTCGCCGCGAAAATTGCGCAGCGGGACGGCGATGGTGCGCAGGCCCAGTTCCAGCTCCTGGTCGACCAGCGCGTAGCCCTGCGCGCGGGCGCGGCCGATCTCCAGCGCCAGCCTTTCCTTGTCGACGATGGTATGCCCGGTCATCTGCTCGGGCCGCGCGCGCTCGAGAAAGCGGTCGATCTCGTCCTGCGGCAGGCTCGCCAGCAGCACGCGGCCGTTGGCGGTGCAGTAGGCCGGCACCCGCGTGCCCGGCTGCAGCGTGGCCGACACCAGGCGCCCGGCGCTGACCGCCGCCACGCACACCAGGTCGTCGTGGTCGAGCACCCCGGCCGATGCCGCCTCTTCCAGCGAATAGGCCAGCCGGTACAGCAGCGGCTGCACGATGCGCGGCAGCCGCGCCGAATGGAGGTAGGACTGGCCGAGGCGCAGCACCATCGGCGTCAGCGAAAACAGCTTGTTCTCGTGGCGCATGTAGCCCAGGTGAGCGAGCGTGATCAGGTAGCGCCGCGCCGCCGCGCGCGTCAGGCCGGTGAGCTGCGCCACTTCGGCGATGGTCAGGCGCGAGCGCTCCTGGTCGAAGGCCTCGATGACCTGCAATCCTTTTTCCAGTCCCGCGATGAGGTCGCGCTTGACCGGTGCGTTGGCGATGTCAGCAGGCATCATGCAATCCTTGAGGGTATTTGGGCGATTGTCGCACAATTTGTGCGCTCTGCGAATGCTGCCCGATGTGGCCATCTTGTTGAGGCGCCGCGTTGGCCCTACCATGAACCGGCTGATTCTTAACGTCACCCGACAGGAGACCTGCTTTGAAATTCGATGCTATCGAACCCGGCGTCTATCCGGACCTGATCTACCCGCCCTACAAGTCGACCGTCAAGCGCGGTCCCGCGCAGCCGCTGCTGCGCATCGAAGCGCCGCGGCCTGTGAGCGACAACGTGCGCCCGGCGCCGCGCATCCTGCTGCCGAACGACATGGACCTGACGGCGCACGGCAGCAGCGCGCCGCTCGGCGAGAAGATCGTCGTCACCGGCCGCGTGCTCGACGAAGACGGCAAGCCGGTGCGCAATTCGCTGCTCGAAGTCTGGCAGTGCAACGCGGCCGGCCGCTACCGGCACAAGCGCGACCAGCACGACGCGCCGCTCGACCCGAATTTCAACGGCTGGGGCAAGATGATGACCGACGACGACGGCCGCTATCGCTTCGTCACCATCAAGCCTGGCCCTTACCCGTGGGGCAACCACGAAAAAGCATGGCGCCCGGCGCACATCCACTTCTCGATGTTCGGCAACGTCTACGCGCAGCGCCTGGTCACCCAGATGTATTTTCCGAGCGATCCGCTGTTCGATTACGACCCGATCTTCCAGAGCATCCCCGACCTCGCCGCGCGCCAGCGCCTGATCGCGCGCTTCAGCATGGAACAGACGGTCGGCGCCGAAATGCTCGGCTACGAATTCGACATCGTGCTGCGCGGCCGCGACGCCACGCCGATGGGCCTTTAAGGAGAACGACATGAGCAAGATCACAACCTCGCAAACCATCGGCCCGTTTTCGCACGAAGCCTTCCAGTGGGCCGCCGACTTTTCGGCCGCCGTCGACGCCGCGCCGGCTGTCCTGATCCGCGGCGTCATTTACGACGGCGACGGCGCCGTCATCGACGACGCCCAGATCGAAGCATGGCTGCCGCAAGCGGCCGGCGCCGAGGCGGGCCAGCCGATGCCGGGATTCCGGCGCATCCCGAGCGGCGCCGACGGCAGCTTCAGCCTGGGCGCGCCGCTGCCGGCAGCAGCATCGGCCGGCGAGCCGCTGATGTACGTCACCGTGTTCGCGCGCGGCCTGGTCAAGCACCAGTTCACCGCCGTGTTCCTCGAAGACGACCGCGGCCTCGAACAATCGGCTATCCTTGGCCAGGTGCCGGCCGCGCGCCGCGCCACGCTGGTCGCGCGCAAAGTCGCGGAAGGCGAATACCGCTGGGACATCCGCATGCAGGGCGACCAAGAGACCGTATTTTTCGACTACGTATAACAACCGGGAGCGGCAGTGAGCGTTTCGATTTTCGACAGTTTCCTGACCACGCCCGAGATGATCGCGGTGTTCGACGACGCCGCCATCGTGCAGGGCATGTTCCGCTTCGAGCAGGCGCTGTCGCAGGCGCAGGCCGACGAAGGCCTGCTGCCGGCCGCCGCGGCGCGCGCCATCGGCGCCGTCTGCAAGGCGCAGCTGTATGACATCGGCGCCATCGTCGGCGCCGCCCGCCGCGCCGGCAGCCTGGCGATCCCGCTGGTGAAAGAACTGACCAAGACGGTGGCGCTGTACGATGCCGGCGCCGCCACCCATGTCCATTGGGGCAGCACCAGCCAGGACGTGATCGACACCGCGATGGTGCTGGCCACGCGCGACGCGCTGCAACTGCTCGATGGCGGCCTGCACGACCTTGGCGGCCACCTGCTGGCGCTGGCCGAGCGCCACATCGGCACGCCGGTGCTGGCGCGCACGCTGATGCAGCCGGCGCAGGTGACCAGCTTCGGCTTCAAGCTGGCCGGCTGGCTGGCGCCGCTGGTGCGCGCGCGCGCGCGCCTGCGCGAGTGCGCCGAACGCGCGCTGCAACTGCAGCTCGGCGGCGCCGTCGGCACGCTTGCCGTGATGGGCGAACAGGGGCCGGCGGTGGCGGCGCGGATGGCCGCCGACCTGCATCTCAAGGTGGCCGACGCCGCCTGGCACACCCAGCGCGACGAGTGGGTCCGCCTCGGCCTCGAGGTGGCCGTGCTGACGGGCAGCCTCGGCAAGATCGCCACCGACCTCAGTCTGATGGCGCAGGGCGAAATCGCCGAACTGGCCGAACCGTCCGGCAATGGCCGCGGCGGTTCGTCCGCCATGCCGCACAAGCGCAACCCGGTGTCGGCCATGATCGCGCTGGCGGCGGCGGGCCGCACACCGCAGCACGCGGCGGCGCTGTTGGCCAGCATGGGCCAGCAGCACGAGCGCGGCCTCGGCAACTGGCAGGCCGAACTGGCCGAGTGGCCCGCCCTCTTCCTCAGCGCGCATGGCGCCCTGAACGCGCTGGGCGACGCCTTCGCGGCGCTGGCGGTCGATCCCGCGCGCATGCTGCGCAACATCGATGCGCTGCATGGGCTGGTGTTCGCCGAAGCCGCCTCGATCTACCTCGCCGGCGCCATCGGCCGCCCCGCTTCCCACGCGCTGCTCGAGCAGCTGACGCAGCAGGTGCTGGCCTCCGGCCGGGCGCTGCATGACGTCCTGCACGACGCCGTGCAGGCCGATCCGGCCTTGCGCGGGCAGGTCGACGCCGCCCGCCTGCAAGCGCTGTTCGATCCCGTCGCCGCAGCCGCGCCGGCACGCCGCCTGGCCGAGCGCCAGCTGCAAGGCCTGCGCGCCAGCATCGCCCAACTTGACTCCGTCCACCCTTTTACAAAGTGATGCCAGCATGAGCTACGATCCCTTCGACCATGAATTCGCACGCGGCATGCACAACCGCCGCACGGTGCTGGGCGACGCCTGGGTCGACCGTTCGATCGCCAACGCCAATACCTTCACCGCCGAATTCCAGGACATGATCACGCGCCACGCGTGGAACGACATCTGGTGCCGCCCGGGGCTCGACCACAAGACCCGCCGCACCATCGTGCTGGCGATTACCACCGCGCTGGGCTGCTGGGAAGAATTCGAGCTGCACATCCGCGCCGCGCTGCTGGCCGGCGACGACAGCCGGCTCACGCCCGACGACATCAAGGAAGTGCTGATGCAGTCGGCCATCTATGCCGGCGTCCCCGCCGCCAATACCGCGTTCAGCCATGCGCAGAAGATCCTGCGCGAGGTGGCGCCGCAGATCGGCTACGCGCTCGAACCGATGTCGCCGGCGGCGGTCTGCCACCCCGGCGTCGGCCACGAAGGCCGCAGCGCCGGCCTGCCTTCGCTGCACTACAGCGTGCGCGCGCCGCGCAGCGGCAAGGCGCCGCGCCACACCGTCGTGCTGAGCCACGCGCTTGGCTGCGACCTGACCATGTGGGACGGCCTGGCCAGCCTGCTGGCGGCCGACTGCCGCGTCATCGCCTACGACCACCGCGGCCACGGCAGCTCGGACACACTGCCCGGCATGGCCGCCATGGCCGACCTGGCGGACGACGCCGCGCGCCTGTTGCGCGAGCTCGATTCAGGACCGGTGGTGTGGATCGGGCTGTCGATGGGCGGCATGGTCGGCCAGGAACTGGCGCTGCGCCATCCTTCGCTGGTGCGCGCTCTGGTGCTGGCCAATACCACCTCCGGCTATCCGGAAGCGGCGCGCGCGGTCTGGGAACAGCGCATCGCCACGGTGCGCGACGCCGGCATCGAGGCCATTGCCGACGCCGTGATGGCGCGCTACTTCCACGATGGCTTTCGCACCGCCCATGGCGCCATCGTCGCGCGCTTTCGCGAGCGGCTGGTGATGACCGATGCGCCAGGCTACATCGCCTGCTGCAATGCGGTCGGCAAGATGGACACCACCGCGCGGCTGGGCGCGATTGCGGCGCCGACGCTGGTGATTGCCGGTGAACTGGACCAGGGCACCCCGGTCGCCATGGCGCAGCAGCTGGCCGGCGCCATCCCGGGGGCGCGCCTGGAAGTGCTGGCGGGCGCCTCGCACCTGAGCGCGATCGAGCAGCCGCAGGCCTTTGCCGCCGCGGTCACCGGGTTCCTCGCTTCCATCTGAGCCGCGAAAGCAAAAGCCGCCGTTCCCGCGCAGGCGGGAACGGCGGCTTTGAGTGCGGCGGGCCGTCTTAAACGCCCGGATCGCGCACCTTCTCCACCTTGTCGAATTCG
This sequence comes from Pseudomonadota bacterium, assembly GCA_040386255.1. Taxonomy (GTDB): domain Bacteria; phylum Pseudomonadota; class Gammaproteobacteria; order Burkholderiales; family Burkholderiaceae_D; genus JAFCUW01. The sequence continues at coordinate 110,811 of JAZKFW010000003.1, read as the reverse complement.
ACGTTGTACATCGCGCCGCCCACCATCTCGCCCTTGCGGATGTAGACGTTCTGGATGATGTCGCGGGTGTTGGCGTCGATCGATACCGGGCCGCGCACGCTGGTCCACGCCATCCCCTTCATCGCCGCAATCAGTTTTTCGCCATTGCTGTCGCCGCCGGTCTTGGCCAGCGCCTGGTACAGCAGATGCATGCCGTCGTAGGCGCCGACCGAGTGGAAGTTCGGCCGCATGCCCTTGTTCGCCTTCATGAAGGCGTCGACATAGGCCTTGTTCTCGGGCGACGGATGCGCGGCCGAATAGTGGTGGCTGCTGACGACGCCGTTGGCGGCGCTGCCGATGGTGGTCAGCAGGTCGTCGTCGAGCACGTCGCCGGTGCAGATCAGGCGGATGCCGGCTGCGGCCAGGCCGCGGTCGGTGAACTGCTTGAGCACCGCGGCGCCTTCGCCGGACGGCACGAAAACGAACAGCGCGTCGGGCTTGGCATCCTTGACGCGCGCCAGGAACGGCGCGTAGTCAGGGTTGCGCAGCGGCGCGCGCAGCGATTCGACCACCTTGCCGCCGCCTTCGGAGAATCGGCTGATGAACACTTTTTCGGCATCGATGCCGGGACCGTAATCGCTGACGAACGTCGCCACCGTCTTGATCTTGTTCTTCGCGGCCCACTCGGCCATCGGCGCGGTGACCTGCGCCAGCGTGAAGCCGGTGCGCACGATGAACGGCGAGCGCTGCGGAATCACCGACGTGGCGGCCGCCATCACGATCATCGGCACCTTGGCCTGGGTGGCCACCGGCGCGGCGGCGAATGCCAGCGGCGTCAGGCCGAAACCGGCCAGCACCTCGACCTTGTCGCGCGAGACCAGTTCCTGCGCCAGGCGCTTGGTGGTGTCGGGCGCGACGCCGCCGTCGTCCTTCAGGATGATTTCGATCTGGCGTCCGGCCACCGTGCTGCCGTGCTTCTGGATGTACAGCTTGACGGCAGCCTCGATCTGGCGGCCGGTCGACGCGAACGGGCCCGACATCGGCACGATCAGGCCGACTTTCAGCGGCCCGGAAGTGGCGCCGAAGGCCAGCGACGGCAGCAGGCCGGCCGACAAGGCGGCGGTCGCCGTGCCCAGGATCAGGTGGCGGCGGTTGTGATTGATTGGTTCGGTCATGTTCTCTCCGTTATCGTTATTGGATGGCCTTGCGAGCAGGCCGGGGGCTTTACAGGTCGAGCGACAGCACTGCGCTTTTCGAGCGCGAACAGCACGGGGTAAACTGGTCGTTGGCGGCACGTTCCTCGTCCGTCAGGTAGACGTCGCGGTGGTCCGGCACGCCGCCCGTCACGCGCGTCAGGCAGGTGCCGCACACGCCCTGCTCGCACGAGACCGGGATGTCGATGCCCTGTTCGGCCAGCACCTCGACCACCGTGCGCCCGACCGGGATCGTGAACACCTGGCCGCTGGAAGCGAGCTTGACGTCGAAGGCCTTGTCGCCCGACTCGTCCACCGGCACGGCGTTGAAGTATTCGCGGTGCACCTGGGCCGGCGGCCAGCCGAGCGTGTTCGCGGTGCCGAGCACATGGTCGATATAGCCGCCTGGCCCGCACACGTAGATGTGCGTATCGGCGCGCGGCGCGCCCAGCGCCTTTGCGCAGTCGAGCTTTTGCGACAAGTCGCCGCTGTCGTCATGCACATGCACGCGCGCTGCGTACGGCGCCTTGGCGATGCGCTCGCGAAAAGCCGTGCGTTCCGGCGAGCGCACGTTGTAATGCACCTCGAAGTCGGCGCCGGCGGCCGACAATGCCTCGGCCATCGCCAGGATCGGCGTCACGCCGATGCCGCCGGCGAACAGCAGGCTGCGCTCGGCCGGCACCAGCGGAAAGTGGTTCTTCGGCGCGCTGATGGTGATGGCATGGCCCGCTTCGACGTCGTCGTGCATGGCGGTCGAGCCGCCGCGCGACGACGGGTCGCGCAGCACCGCGATCAGGTAGCGGTGGCGCTCGTGCGGCGGATTGCACAGCGAGTACTGGCGCACCAGGCCGTCGCGCAGGTGGACGTCGATGTGGGCGCCGGCCTCGAAGGCCGGCAGCGGTGCGCCGTCGGCGGCCACCAGCTCGAAGCTGCTGATGCCGTCCGCTTCGCTGACCTTGCGGGCGACGCGTACTTTCAGGTCGCTCATGGTGTCTGCTCCGACGGTGCCGGCGCCTGCTCCTTCGCCAGCCACTTGTCGAGCACCTTGCGCGACTGTACGCCGCCGGCGTCGATATTGAGCGCCAGCAGTTTGCGGTCAGGGTACTTCAGGTGATTGGCCTGCTGCAGTTCCAGCATCTGGCGGTCTTCGCTGAAAATCTGGTGCTGGCCGTCGCGGATGGTGGCCGTCAGCGCCGTGTCGTCGGCCTTGAAGTTGCGCGCCATTCCCCAGAAGTACCAGTGCGACGTTTCGGTCTCGGGGGTGATGAAGTCGACCACGATGGAGGACGCCTTGACCTCGGCCGGGGCATCGTAGCCGCCGTGGCCGGCGTGGGCGACGCCCACTTCGATCATCACGTGGCTCGGCGGCGAGAAGCGGCACACCTGCCAGCGGTCGACCGGGACGTCGTCGGCCAGGCCGTTGCCGCGCAGGGCGGCGCGCCAGAACGGCGGCGCGCTGATGTTTTCCATGTAGCGGCTGGTGATCACCTGCTCGCCCTCGACACGGGTGGCGACCGGCGACTCGTCGATTTCCTTCTGGCCGATGGAGGACGCATGGACGTACGTCTCGTGCGTCAGGTCCATCAGGTTATCGATCATCAGGCGGTAGTCGCAGTTGATGTGAAACAGGCCGCCGCCGTAGGCCCACTCGGGATTATCGGCCCACTCCAGGTGGTGGATCTGCGCCGGATCGGCCAGTTCCTTCTCGCCCGGCCAGACCCAGATGAAGCCGTAGCGCTCTTCGACGGCGTAGCTGCGGATGCACGGGAAGCCGCGCACGCGCTGGCCCGGCATGCTGACGGTCTTGCCGTCGCAGCCCATCTCCAACCCGTGGTAGCCGCACACCAGGTTGCCGTCGCGGACGAAGCCGAGCGACAGCGGCGCGCCGCGGTGCGGGCAGAAGTCTTCGACCGCGGCGACCTTGCCGCCGGCGCCGCGGTAGAACACGATCTTCTCGCCGCACACCTGGCGGCCGAGCGGCTTGTCGGCGATTTCGTCGGGCGTACATGCCACGTACCACGCGTTTTTAGGGAACATGCTGGTCTCCTCCTAGGTATTTTTAGCGATATTCAGTACACTGAATGTGAAGCCAAGTATACTGCGTTGGCCGACGAAGTAAACCACCGATTCAAACTTTTGATGTTGCGATGCACAAGCGATGATGACCACTGACCAATCCTCCGGCAATGACCTGACCAGGCTCGATGAGCACCCCGGCCACCTGTTGCGCCGCGCCCAGCAGATCTCGGTGTCGATGTTTCACGACGAAGTCGGCGGCGAGCTGACCCCGGTGCAGTTCGCGATGCTGCGCTGCCTCGCCGACCATCCCGGCATCGACCAGGTGTCGCTGGCCGGCCTCGCCGCCATCGATACCTCGACCGGCGCCACCGTCTGCGCGCGGCTCGAAGAAAAGGGCCTGCTCGAACGCAAGGTGATCCCCCACAACCGGCGCCAGCGTGCCCTCACCATCACGCCGGAAGGCGAACTCCTGCTTGCCAGCCTGGTGCCGGCCACCCAGCGCGTGCGCGACCGGCTGCTGGCGCCGCTCACCGCCAGCGAGCAGCAGCTGTTCATGGCGCTGCTGGACCGGCTGGTGCGCGACAACAACGACCAAAGCCGCGCGCCGCTGGCCAGGCGCGATCGCGGGGCCTGACCCTAGGCCACCGACACCAGGCGATCGAGCTTGTCGCCGTCGGCCAGCAGGCTGGCGCTGTCGGAGTCGTGGACGATGCGGCCCCGATCGAGCACGATCGCGCGCTCGGTCAGCGACAGCGCCAGACGGGCGTGCTGCTCCACCACGATCACCGACAGGCCTTCATCCTTGACCAGCCGGCGCACCACCCGCACCAGTTCCTGCACGATGATCGGCGCCAGCCCTTCCATCGGCTCGTCGAGCAGCAGGATGCGCGGATTGGTCATCAGGGCGCGCGCGATCGCCAGCATCTGCTGCTCGCCGCCGGACAGCTGGTTGCCCATGTTCTGGCGCCGTTCCAGCAGGCGCGGGAACACCGCGTACACCTTCTGCAGGTTCCACTCGCCCGGCCGTGCCACCACCGTCAGGTGCTCCTCGACCGTCAGTGTCGGGAACATGTGGCGCTCCTGCGGCACCCAGCCCAGGCCCGCGCGCGAACGGCGGTAGGTCGGCACGCGCGCCAGGTCGGCGCCGTCCCAGCGGATGGCGCCGCGGTGCAGACGCGTCAGTCCCATCAGCGTCACCAGCAGGCTGGTCTTGCCGACGCCGTTGCGGCCCAATAGCGCCAGGCTGTCGCCCTCGTTCATCGCGAACGACACGTCTTCCAGTACGATCGACTCGCCGTAGCCGGCGCTGACCTTGTCCAATGCCAGCAGCTCACGCATGTTCGGCCTCCCCCAGATAGACTTCCCTGACGCGCGGATCGGCGGCGATTTCGGCCGGCGTGCCCTCGGTGAGCACCTTCCCGCCGACCATCACCGTGATGCGGTCGGCGAAGCGGAACACCAGCCCCATGTCGTGCTCGATGAACACCACCGTCACTTCGCGCGGCAGCTGCGCGATCGCTTCGAACAGCTCCTGGCTTTCGGCCGAGGGGATGCCCGCGGCCGGCTCGTCGAGCAGCAAGATGGTCGGCTTGGTGGCCAGCGCCAGCGCGATCTCCACCAGCCGCTGCTTGCCGTACGCCATGCTGCGGGTGATGCTGTTCGCTTCCGACGTCAGCTTCAGCGTCGCCAGCAGCGCCATCGCCTCGTCGACCAGGTCGGTATGGCTGGCCACGGTCTTGTACCAGACCGACTGCAGGCCGCGCCGCTCGCTGATCGCCAGCACCACCGACGCGAGCACCGTCATGCCGGCGAACAGGGTGTTGATCTGGAAGGTGCGCGTCATGCCAAGCTTGACGCGCTGATGCTGCGCCAGGTTGGTGATGTCGGTGTCGCCCAGCCACACCTTGCCGCCGGTCGGCGCGAAGGCGCCGGTCAGCAGGTTGATGAAGGTGGTCTTGCCGGCGCCGTTCGGCCCGATCAGCGCGTGGCGCGCGCCCGGCTGGAACGTCAGGCTGACATCGCTGTTGGCGGCAAAGGCTCCCCAGTTCTTCGACAGCGCTTCGGTGCGCAGCGTCTTGGTGCTCATGCTTTCTCCTTGACGAACAACTGCTTCAGGCGGTCGAGGCCACCGAGAATACCGCCGCGCGCGAACAGCACGATCAGCACCAGCAGCAGGCCGATATAGAACTGCCAGTAGGCCGGGTCGAGGCCGGAGATATAGTCCTGCGCCACCATGAACACCGCCGCGCCGATCAAGCCGCCGTACAGGCGCCCGGTGCCGCCGAGGACCAGGATGATCAGCAGTTCGGCCGAGCGCGGGAAACTGAGCACGTCGAGGCCGACGAACTGCGTGGTCTGCGCCAGCAGCGCGCCGGCGACGCCGGCCACCGCGGCGGCGATGGTGAACACCGCGCCGAGGCGGCGGTTGACGTCGACGCCGATGGCCGGCATGCGGCGTCCGCCCTCGCGGATGCCGACCAGGCTGAGGCCAAACGGCGACTGCACCAGCCGGCGGATCGCGACGAACATCAGGAACAGCACGGCGAAGCTGTAGACGTACGCCGTCTTGCCGTTCAGGTCGAATTCGAACACGCCGAACAGTTTGCCGACCATCATGCCGGAGAGGCCGTCGACGCCGCCGGTAATGAAGGCGGCCTTGTTGGCCGCTTCGAACAGCATCAGGCCGATGCCGAGCGTGACCATCAGGCGCGTCAGGTCCTGGCCGCGCACTACCAGGAAGCTGGTGATGTAGCCGAACAGGGCGGCGACGGCGGCGGCGGCCAGCAGCCCGGTCAGCGGCTCGCTCCAGCCGTGCACCGTCAGCAGGCCGGCGGTGTAGGCACCCAGCCCGAAGAAGGCGGCGTGGCCGAGCGAAACGATGCCGGCGTAGCCGAGGATCAGGTCGAGCGACAGCGCGAACAGGCCGACGATCATGATCTGGCTGATCAGGACGAGGTAGCCGGTGAAGGCGAAGTAGGCCGCGACCGGCAGCAGCCAGAAGGCGATTTCCAGCGCCGACCAGCGGCCATTGGCCAGCTTCGGCAGCGGCGCGGCGGCGCGCGCGGGGATGTGCGCCGCCTCGGGCAGGTCTTTCAGCGTATTCATGCTTTCCTCCGGATCAGGCCTGCGGGGAAGGCGATCAGCAGCACGACCATCAGGCCGTAGATGACGAAGGCGCCGATCTGCGGCACGTAGTATTTGCCGGCGACGTCGAACACGCCGAGGATGATTGCGGCCAGCAGCGGGCCCTTGATGGTGCCGGCGCCGCCAACTGCCACCACCAGCAGGAAGTAGACCATGTACTTGACCGGGAAGGTCGGGTCGAGTCCCAGCACGTCGATGCCGAGCGCGCCGCCGAGGCCGGCCAGGCCGGAGCCGAGCGCGAAGGTCAGGCTGAACACGGCGCTGACGTTGATGCCAAGGCCGGCGGCGGCGGTCTGGTTGTCGACCGATGCGCGGATCTGGGCGCCGAAGCGGGTGCGCTCGATCAGCAGGCCCAGCGCGATCGTCACCAGCACCACCACGCCGATCAGGAACAGGCGGTAGGCGCCGACGTCCATGCCGAGCAGCGAGACCTGGCCGCGCAGCCAGTCCGGCAGCACCACCGGCTGCTGGGTCGGCCCGAAGAAGTAGGTGGTGCCGGCCACCGCCATGAAGGTCAGGCCGATCGAGAACAGCACCTGGTCGAGGTGGGTCGCCTTGTACAGGCGGCGGTACAGCAGCCGCTCGAGCACCAGGCCGACCAGCGCGGCGGCGATGAACGCCAGCGGCAGCGTCGCCAGGAACGGCACGCCGAGGCGCGCCAGCAGGATGACGCTGACATAGCCGCCCAACATGGCGAAGGCGCCGTGCGCGAGGTTAATGAAGTTCATCATCCCCATCGTGACCGACAGGCCTACGCTGATGAGGAAGAGCAGGCTGCCGTAGGCGATGCCGTCGAACAGCACGCCGATGAAGTTGCCTAGCATGGCCGGGCCCTCCCGATGCGCATGCCGCGGTTTGCAGATGTCATTACTGTCCCCTTTTTACACGTTTTCTTATAGTTCGATGCTTGCTGCCTCGGCAGTTCAGACCCGTTCGATGACGATGGCGATGCCCTGCCCGACGCCGATGCACATGGTGCACAGCGCGTAGCGGCCGCCGCTGCGATGCAGCTGGTACATCGCGGTGGTGACCAGCCGCGCGCCACTCATGCCGAGCGGATGGCCGAGGGCGATGGCGCCGCCGTTCGGATTGACGCGCGCGTCGTCGTCGCGCAGGCCGAGCATGCGCATCACGGCCAGACCTTGCGAGGCAAACGCTTCGTTCAGTTCGATTACGTCGATCTGGTCGAGCGTCATGCCCAGCTGCGCGAGCAGCTTTTGCGTCGCCGGCGCCGGGCCGATGCCCATCACGCGCGGCGCCACGCCGGCGGTGGCCATGCCGACGATGCGCGCCTTCGGTGCCAGGCCGTGGCGTTCGGCGGCGGCGGCGCTGGCCAGCAGCATGGCGCAGGCGCCGTCGTTGACGCCCGAGGCATTCGCCGCGGTGACGCTGCCGTCGGCGCGCACCACTCCCTTCAACTTCGCCAGCGCGTCGAGATCGGACAGGCGCGGGTGCTCGTCGTGGGCGAACGTCAGCGGATCGCCCTTCTTCTGCGCCAGCAGCACCGGCACGATTTCCTGCGCCAGGATGCCGTCCTTCTGGGCGCGCGCGGCCTTGCGCTGGCTGTTGTAGGCGAACAGGTCCTGGTCGGCGCGGCTGATGCCGTAGTCTTCGGCGACGTTTTCCGCCGTCTCCGGCATGGCGTCGGTGCCGTACAGTTTTTTCATCAAAGGATTGACGAAGCGCCAGCCGATGGTGGTGTCGTGGATCGCCGCCTGGCGCGAGAACGCCGCGTCGGCCTTGCCCATGACGAAAGGCGCGCGCGTCATCGACTCGACGCCGCCGGCGATCATCAGGGAGCAGTCGCCCGAGCGGATGGCGCGCGCGGCACTGCCCACCGCGTCCATGCCGGAGCCGCACAGGCGGTTGATGGTCGATCCCGGCACGTCCTGCGGCAGGCCGGCCAGCAGCGCCGACATGCGCGCGACGTTGCGGTTGTCTTCGCCGGCCTGGTTGGCGCAGCCGTAAATGACGTCGTCGACGGCGCTCCAGTCGACGCCGGGATTGCGGCGCATCAGTTCGCGCAGCGGCAGCGCGCCGAGGTCGTCGGCGCGGATGTCTTTCAGCGCGCCGCCGTAACGGCCGATCGGGGTGCGGATGGCGTCGCAGATGAAGGCGTCGTTCATGGCTGGCCTCCCGCGGCCGGCTCGATCAGCGTGGCGCCCGTGCGCGCCTGCAGCTCGGCGAAGTCGAGGCCGGGCGCCATCTCGCGCACCGACAGGCCGGCGGACGTGACGTCGAGCACCGCCAGGTCGGTGTAGATGCGGCTGACGCAGCTCACTGCGGTCAGCGGGTAGCTGCACTGCGCGACGATCTTGCTGTCGCCCGATTTGGTCTGGTGCTCCATCATGACGAACACCTGGCGCGCGCCGAGCGCGAGGTCCATGGCGCCGCCGACGGCGGGAATCGCGTCGGGCGCGCCGGTGTGCCAGTTGGCCAGGTCGCCGGCGGCCGACACCTGGAAGGCGCCGAGCACGCAGATGTCGAGGTGGCCGCCGCGCATCATGCCGAAGGCGTCGGCGTGATGGAAGTAGGCGCCGCCGGTGAGCAGCGTCACCGGCTGCTTGCCGGCGTTGATCAGGTCTTCGTCTTCTTCGCCGGGGGCCGGCGCCGGGCCCATGCCGAGCAGGCCGTTCTCGCTGTGCAGGAAGATCTCGCGGTCGGCCGGCAGGTAGTTGGCGACCTTGGTCGGCAGCCCGATGCCGAGGTTGACGTAGGCGCCTTCGGGGATGTCCTGCGCCACGCGGGCGGCCATCTGGTCACGCGTAAAAGGTTTGATCACACAGCCTCCCTGACGACACGTTGAACGAAAATGCCGGGCGTGACGATCGCTTCCGGATCGAGCTCGCCCAGTTCCACCACTTCGCGCACCTGCGCGACGGTGACCTTGGCGGCGGCGGCCATGATGGGGCCGAAATTGCGCGCCGTCTTGCGGTACACCAGGTTGCCCCAGCGGTCGCCGCGGTGCGCCTTGATCAGCGCGAAGTCGGCGTGGATGGGCGACTCCAGCACGTAATGGCGGCCGTCGATGAGGCGCGTCTCCTTGCCCTCGGCGAGCAGGGTGCCGTAGCCGGTGGGCGTGAAAAAGCCGCCGATGCCGGCGCCGGCGGCGCGGATGCGCTCGGCCAAGTTGCCCTGCGGGGTGAGTTCGAGCTCGATTTCGCCGGCGCGGTACAGCGCGTCGAACACCTGCGAATCGGCCTGGCGCGGGAACGAGCAGATGATCTTGCGCACGCGCCTGGCCTTGAGCAGCGCGGCGAGCCCGGTTTCGCCGTTGCCGGCATTGTTGTTGACGATGGTGAGCTCGCGCGCGCCCTGCGCGATGAGCGCATCGATTAGCGCGGACGGCATGCCGGCGTTGCCGAAGCCGCCGATCATGACGGTGGCGCCGTCCGCCACGTCGGCCACGGCGCGCTCGAGGGATTCAAAGGTTTTGTCGATCACGGTGTCGTCTCTTCAGTGAAGTGTTCGCTTGTAAATCGCATGGGAATGTTCGATAATCGAACTAATGTTTTACTACCGCACAAATCAAGTGTAGCGAACCGCCCCCGCCGCGGTCAAGCGAAAACTGCGAAGAACACAAACGGCGGCCACTCGACTAGAATCACCGCCACTGCGGCATGCATGCCGCATCAGGCCACCCACATACCATGCCAAAGACACCGACCAAACGCAGCACCACCGTCCCCGATGCCGAACCGGCCGCGGTTGCGGGCGAGCCGCGCGAACGCACCATCGCCGACGAAATCGATGCGCTCACCGATCCGAGCTTCATGACGTCGCTGGCGCGCGGGCTGGCGGTGCTGCGCGCGTTCAGCGATTCGCGGCGCGCGCTGACGATCGCGCAGATCAGCCAGAAGACCGGGATCCCGCGCGCGGCGGTGCGGCGCTGCCTGCACACGCTCAAGCAGCTCGGCTACGCGGAAGCGGAGATGCACAATTTTTCGCTGCGCCCGAAGGTGCTCACGCTGGGCTACTCCTACCTGTCGTCGACGCCGCTGGCGGTGTCGTCGCAGCCCTACCTGAACAACATCAGCCGCGCGCTCAACGAGTCGTGCTCGCTGGCGGTGCTGGACGAACGCGAGGTGCTCTACATCGCCCGCTCGGCGACGTCGCGCGTGATGTCGGTGGCGCTCAACGCGGGCAGCCGGCTGCCCGCCTACTGCACCTCGCTCGGGCGCGTGATGCTGGCGTATATGGAAGCGGAGGAGCTGGACGCCTATTTCGCCGCGACCAAGCTGCGGCCGATGACCGAGCGCACCGTCGTGTCGCAGAAGCGGCTGCGCGAAATCCTCGCCGGTGTGCGCCGGCAGGGCTACGCGATCAACGACGAGGAACTGGAACTGGGGCTGCGCTCGATCGCGGTGCCGGTGCGCGGCGCCTCCGGCAAGGTGCTGGCCGCGCTCAACGTCGGCGCGCAGGCCTCGCGCGTGAGCACGGCGCAGATGGAGCAGGAATTTTTGCCGGTGCTGCAGCGCGGCGCGCAGGAATTGTCGATCCTGCTGCCGTAGGGCTTGCTCCCGCAAGCCGATGATCGGACAGGAAGCTGCCGGCGACGGCCGTCAGCGGCTGCAGGCGCCCTCCGGGCAACGCCGCTTGTCCTGACGCGGACAGCCGTTAGCTCACGATGGTGTCCAGACGTACTGAAGGTGGATCCACGAGTTCACCGGCTTGCCGTTCACCATCGGTGGATTGAAGCTGCATTTCGAGATTCCGACGAGAGCCGCCTCGTCGAGCGCCGGGTAGCCGGAGGATTTGGCGACCCGCGATTCCTTGACCTTGCCATCCTCACCTATCAAAAGACGCAGCATCACCGTCCCTTGATGCAGCTGCTTTAACTCCTCTTCAGGGTAGGCTGGACGCGCGCAGCTGTCGAACCTGATCGTCCCGGGAGCATTGGCTGCGACCTTCAACGGCGCCCCATTGTCATTGCCGGCGGCGGCAGCCCATCCAGAGGCACTCCATATCGCCAGTCCGGCGATGGCAATGACTGCCCTCCAATTGCGCACCTGCCTGATGTTTTTGCTCATGTTTAAAAACTTTCTGAGAACTCCAGTGCCACGATCTCCGCCGCCGTTTACGAATGCACCTGATCGCGCCCGGCGTTCTTGGCGACGTACACGGCGGCATCCGCGGCGACGAGCAGATCGCTCACCGTCTGGCCCGGTGTTAGTGCGGCAACGCCGATGGATACCGTAACCTGCACCTTGGGTGTTTCAAGAAGCGGGGCTTGCGCAACTCCCTGACGCAAGCGTTCGGCCACTTCCAGCGCTGCCTCCAGCGTGGTCCTGGGCAAGACGACGACAAACTCCTCGCCGCCGAAACGCGCGCACACGTCTCCCGGTCGCAGGAACTCGCGCACCCTTTCGGTAAAGGCACGCAGAACATCGTCGCCGACCATGTGACCGAATTCGTCGTTAACACTCTTGAATAGATCGATGTCGAGCATCAGGATCGAAAAAGGCCTGCCACTGGAATGGTACAGCTCTGCTTGCTGTTTGAGGAGTTCGTCCAGTGCCCTGCGATTGCCCTGCCCTGTCAGCGCGTCGGTGGCCGCATCGAGTTCGACCTTCTGCAGCGCAATGCGCAATTGCCCAGCGAGTAAAGCATTGGCAAGCTGCCAGCGGATGCCTTCAAGCAGGCGTTGAGAAATGGCGCGGGTGTAATACGCTGTCAGCACGATGAAAACGGTAAAGCCGACGGCGTAGTCCAACGCACTCGCACGGCCCGGAACATGCAGCAAACCCAGTACCGACACAGCCCAGCTCGCACCGATGTGCCGGTAGTATGCCGATATGTAAGTTCCGTACACCTGCGCATTGATTGACGTGACGCCACACAGCAGCGCGATCAGTACCGCGTCCAGAATAGCGTCGTTGCCGATCAGGAGCCAGGCGACCAGACCCCACGCAAATCCATCCAGGCCGGCGACCCAGTGGACGCGCTTGCGATGGCGCTCCAGGCTCGAGCCGTCGGCAATCACGCGCTGCAGCACCCACAGGCTGCCGGCCCAGATGACAGCTGCCGTACCCAGCCAAAGCGCAATCGCGGTTTCGGGAACACGGCCCCAGCAAAACCATACCGCCAGTGCCCAGCCAACCGGCGTGGTCGTCAGCGCGCGACGCAGCGCAATCACGCATTCCGAAAAACCGGTTGCGCGCGCAACGGCGACGTCGGATTCGGTGACGGGCAGCGCGGTGCTCACGGCGTACCTGCGGGTTCGTTCGACAACGGAATTGGCGCGGCGACGACGACCGTCTCCCGGCACAACAGCTGTACCACTGTGCCGGGGCCAGAAGAACTCTGGAGAATGTCGCTGCACATCAAAAGTATCCCGAAGGAAATTAATTTAGGACAGGGAGCATAGCATATACGGGGGCTGAAAACGCGCCAGCGCTTCGAGGTGTTGCAGGATTGATGGAGCACTGGCAGCACTGCTATGGCGTGTGAAGACGAACGCAAGCAGGGTCGGAAGCCGGGGAATTTTCGCTAGCTGAATCTGCGCGCAGCCCAGCCCGCTCACATGCCACGCATGGCAGTGCTCCTCACAATTAATCAACTGAACTGTACCCGAGAGTTGCCCCGCAAGATATTGCAACGATGGGCGCACGGCAACACAAAGTCCCGCGTCGGCTAATTTCGTTATCATCACAGCATCAACCGAGGAGCAATCATGACAATCAACAAAGATATTCAGCTGGAAGGCCAGCTGCCGATTCCGACCCATCCTGCCGCCCCGGCCGCCAAGGGCGACGCCGACAAGGTGGTCGGCCAGGAAGTCTTGCAGACGCCCGATTACAACGCGCCGCCGTCCGAAGGGGCGATCAAGTCGACTGGTCCCGCGGCCGATCCAGGCGTCGGTGGCGCCCTCGGCCAGCCGCCGCCGGCCGCGCGCGCCGCCCGCGACATTCCCGAGGGCAGCGATGACGCCGAGCTGGGCGAGAACCAGGGCGGCGGCGACGAGATTTCCGACGAAATGAAAGCGAAGCACTAAGCTTTGCTTCCGTTGTCGGGAAGACGGTAACAAAGGCGGCCGAGGCCGCCTTTTTCGTTCGCCTGGGCGAACCCATCTGAACAGGTGGCGCAGTCCGCCCATCGGGCCCATCGGTGATAAGTCGCGTCCGCCTTGTACCACCGGGACCTGCTGGCGCAGCACTCCAAATTACCTGTGCGGCAATCGAACAATAGGATGCTGATCGAACAGCGATTGCGATACTATTGTTCCTGCGACACATAGTCAACAACACAGGCAAATAACCCGGAGACTGAAATGACGATGAAAAAAACAGTGGCGAAGGTCGTGACCGTGGCGCTGGCGGCGGCGGCGTTCGGCGCGGCGCCGGCACAGGCGCAGGACACCATCAAGATTGGCCTGATCGCGCCGTTTTCCGGCCCGTTCGCCGACTACGGCAAGCAGATGGAAGGCGGCATCAAGGCGTACATGGCGCTGCACGGCAACAGCGTCGGCGGCAAGAAGATCCAGATCATCATGAAGGACACCACCGGGCCGTCGCCGGAGATCGCCAAGCGCCTGGCGCAGGAACTGGTGGTGCGCGAGAAGGTCGACTTCCTGGCCGGCTTCGGCCTGACGCCGGAAGCGCTGGCGGTGGCGCCGGTCGCCGAGCAGTCGAAGACGCCGATGATCATCATGAACGCGGCGACTTCGGTCATCACCACCAAGTCGAACTACATTGCGCGCTTCTCGATGACGCTGCCGCAGATTTCGGCGCCGATGGGCACCTGGGCGGCCAAGAACAAGATCCGCAAGGTAGTCACGCTGGTGGCCGACTACGGTCCCGGCATCGACGCCGAAGCCGCCTTCAAGGAGACGCTGGAAAAAGGCGGCGGCAACGTCACCGAGGCGATCCGGGTGCCGCTGAAGAACCCCGACTTCTCGCCGTACATCCAGCGCATCAAGGATGCCAAGCCGGACGCCGTGTTCGTGTTCGTGCCGGCCGGCGAGCAGAGCATCGCCTTCATGAAAGGCTACCGCGAGCGTGGCCTGGCCGAAGCCGGCATCAAGGTGATCGCCACCGGCGACCTGACCGACGACCACGTGCTGCCGGCGATGGGCAACGCCACGCTCGGCGTGATCACCACCTTCCACTACTCCGCGGCGCACAAGTCGCCGGAGAACGCGGCATTCCTCAAGAGCTTCGCTGCCGCTAACCCGGGTGCCGGCCGGCCCAACTTCATGGCCGTCGGCGCCTACGACGGCATGGCGGCGATCTATGAAGTGGCGCGCAAGCTGAACGGCAACATCGACGGCGACAAGGCGATGGCCGTGCTGAAGGGGATGAAGCTGAACAGCCCGCGCGGCGCGATCATGATCGACCCGGCCACCCGCGACATCGTGCAGACGGTGTACGTGCGCAAGGTCGAGCAGGTCGGCGCCGACCTCCACAACGTCGAATTCGACAAGTTCGCCGACCTGAAGGATCCTGGCAAGGAAGCCGCCAAATAAGCCACAGCACAATCGGGGTCAGCGCCAGGTCTGACCCCAGTGCCGCCAGGTTAGCATCCGCGAGGTCAGGAAGGTCAACGGCAAGCTGGTGATCCAGCGGTCGGCGTCCTCAAGGACGTCATGCCGAATTGAGTCCGGTGGCCATATCCTCACGTCCTAGGCGAACGGCAGGCCGACGTAGTTCTCGGCCAGCGCCGTCGCCGCCGCCCGCGAGCTGACAACGTATTCGAGTTCGGAGCGCTGCAGCTGAAGCTGGAATGGATCGGCATCGTCGAAGCGGTGGAACAAGCTGGTCATCCACCACGAGAAATGCTCGGCGCGCCACACGCGCTTGAGCGCTTTTTCAGTGTAGCCGGCCAGCTGGTCCTGGCGTCCGGCCTTGTAGAATTCATCGAGCGCCAACGACAGCAGGCGCACATCCGCCACCGCCAGGTTCATGCCCTTGGCGCCGGTCGGCGGCACTATGTGGGCGGCGTCGCCGGCCAGGAACAGGCGGCCGTGCTGCATCGGCGTCGACACGAAGCTGCGCATGCCGATGATATTTTTCTGGAAGATCTTACCCTCGTTGAGCTTCCAGCCGTCCTTGGTTTCGACCCGCGCATGCAGTTCGGCCCAGATGCGGTCGTCCGACCAGTTGTCCACGCTGTCCTTCGGATCGCACTGAAAATACAGCCGCTGCACGGTCGGTGAACGCGTGCTCACCAGCGCGAAACCGCGTTCGTGCTGGGCGTAGATCAATTCGTCCGACGACGGCGTAGATTCGACCAGGATGCCGAACCAGCCAAACGGATAGATGCGCTGGTAGTCCTGGCGCGCGGCTTCGGGGACGCTCGGGCGCGCGATACCGTGGAAGCCGTCGGCGCCGATGATGAAATCGGCATCGATGCGGTCCGCCTCGCCGCCGCGCGAGAACTGTACCGACGGCTTGTCGGTGTCGACCCCGTGGAGGCTGACGTCGCCGACGCTGAACAGAATCTGGCCATCGGCGGCCAAGCGCGCCGCCACCAGGTCCTTGATCACCTCATGCTGCGCATAGACGGTGATCGCGCGCCCTGTCAGTTCGGTCAGGTCGATGCGGTGGCGCTGGCCGCCGAAGGCCAGCTCGATGCCGTGATGGAGGGCGCCTTCCTTCACCATGCGTTCTCCCACGCCGGCTTGGGTGAGCAAGTCCATCGTGCCCTGCTCAAGCACGCCGGCGCGGATGGTGGACTCGATCTCGGCGCGCGTGCGCGACTCCAGCACCACCGACTCGATCCCTTGCAGGTGCAGCAGGTGCGACAGCAAGAGGCCGGCCGGGCCGGCGCCGATAATGGCAACCTGGGTTTTCATCGTTTTCTCCAATGTTGTACTTATTCGATCGTGACGGCCATCGTAGCCCAGTAACGCGCGATAAAAAATGGATGAAAGCGGGATTTTCTTGTACTATTTTTACACGCACCAGATGAGCATAGCCATGATCGCCTCCAGCATTCCCCAATTTGCCCTGTACGGCGAAGCGGCGCCCGGCGCGGCCGAACTGGTCCACGTCGAGCTGATCGAAACGCGCAGCCGGCAGTACGACTGGCACATCGCCGACCACACGCACAAGGGCCTGTTCCAGCTGCTGTTCCTGCTGCGCGGACGCGTCAGCGCGACCATCGACGGCCAGACGTGGAGCTGCGAAGGGCCGACCGTGATCACGATTCACCCCTCGGTCGTGCATGGTTTCGTGTTTTCGAAAGCGGCGCAGGGCTACGTGCTGACACTCGATCAGAGCGTGCTGTTTGGCGGCGATTCCGGTGACCGCTTCGCCCAGCTGTTTGTCGAGCCGCTGCAAATGACCTTTTCGGCGGAGTCGGAAGTCCTGGTGCGGGTGCAGGCGCTGCTCGAGCAGATGATGCAGGAATTCGCCGCGCCGCTCAACGGTCACGCGCTGATGCTCGACTGGCTGGCGCGCTGCATCCTGCTGCTGCTGCTGCGCCAGCAAAAGGAGCGCCACGACTCGGAACTGATCGGACGCGCCGATTTCGACACCTTCAGCCGTTTCCGTGAACTGGTCGACGCCAACTACCGCGGGCAATGGAAGGTGGAACGCTACGCCGCCAGGCTGAAGATGACCGAGAGCCGCCTTAACCGGCTGTGCCTGCGCCTTGGCGGCAAGTCGGCCTTCGACATCGCGCAGCAGCGGCTGATCCTCGAGGCGCGCCGCAAGCTCACCTACGTGCCGGCCAGCGTCGCCAGCGTGGCGTACGAACTGGGCTTCCAGGATCCGGCCTACTTCAGCCGCGTGTTCAAGCGGCACACAGGCATGACGCCGCGGCAGTTTCGCCGCCAGGGCGAAGCACAGGATAGCCCGGCCTGACCGCCCTCTCTGCAACCCCTGACACGCCACTGGCACTGGGTTTTGACCTTTTTTGCCCGGCGCCTGGTCGACGGGAGGGACGTCACCTCGACCAGGCCCTGCTCGATATTTCCTCGACAGCTCGGCCATCCATGTATACATTTGGGGGCAGACACCGAATCAACCTCCCTTGCCGCATCGCGCTCCCACCATGTCCCTGCTCGTCAGCCTGCGTCACTTGCGCGCCTTCATCGCCGTTGCCGACCTCGGCAGCGTGACGCGTGCCGCCGAGGCACTTTACCGGGCGCAGTCGGCCGTCACGCGCTCGGTGCACCAGCTCGAGCTGGCGCTCGGCGTCGACCTGTTCGAGCGCAAGGCCAGCGGCATGCTGTGCACCGCGTTCGGCAACAGCGTGCTGTTCCGCGCGCGCCGCGTGATGGATGAATTTGGCCTCGGCTGCGACGAGATCGCCGGCCATGCGACGCCGCCGGCGCCGCGCGGGCGCGTGCCGCTGGCGATGCTCAACGAGCGGCGCCTGCTCAGCTTCGTCGGCCTGGCCGACTCCGGCCACATGCCGACCGTGGCAAAAGCGCTCGGCATCAGCCAGCCGGCCGTCAGCAGCTCGATCAACGACCTCGAATCGGGGCTCGGCATGGCGCTGTTCGAGCGCTCCTCGAAAGGCATGATGCCGACCGCCGCCGGCGAGCTGCTGGTGTTTCGCATCAAGCGGGCCCTGGCCGAACTGCGCCACATCGAGGCGGACCTGGCGGCGCTGCGCGGCAGCACCGAAGGCCGCGTGGTGATCGGCGCGCTGCCGCTGGGCCGCACGGCGATCCTGCCGCGCGCCATGTGCGCGGTGCTGGCGCGCCATCCGCGGCTGCGCTTCTGCACCGTCGAAGGGCCGTTCGACAAGCTGGCCGCGCAGCTGCGCGCCGGCGACATCGATTTCGTCCTCGGCGCGCTGCGGCCGGCCGATTACGCCAGCGACCTGACCGGCGAGGCGCTGCTGACCGACCCGATGGCGCTGGTGGTGCGCAGCGGCCACCCGCTGGCGCAGCGGCGCGGCCTCGGCCTGGCCGACCTGCTGGCGGCGCAATGGGTGCTGTCGAACCACGCGACGCCGGCGCGCGCCCTGTTCGAGGGCGCCTTCCACTCGCAAGGGCTGGAGCCGCCGCCGGAGGCGGTCGAGACGAGCGACCTGGCGATCCTGCGCGGGATGCTGATGCACAGCGACGCCGTGACGGCCATCTCGGCCCAGCAGCTGCGCTACGAAATCGACGCCGGCCTGCTCACCACGCTCGACGTCGAGCTGCCGCATGCCAGCCGGGTGATCGGCATCACCCAGCGCGCCGACAGCCATGCGTCGCCGGGCGCGCTGGCGCTGATGGCCGAGATCCGCTGCCACGCCGCCGCCGGCGCGCAGGGCCCGGCCGCCTGACCAGTTCTAGGCTTGCGCCGGGGCCAGCCACTCCTCGAGCGCCTGCAGCACGGCCGCCGGCTGCTCCATCATGGCCATGTGGCCGCAATCGTCGATCAGGCGCAGTTCGCTGCCGGGAATCATGGCCGCCATCGCCTGGTGGCGCGCGGGCGGACTCCAGCCGTCCTGCTGGCCGCACAGCACCAGCGTCGGCACCGCGATGTGCGCCAGTTGCGCGGTGGCGTCCGGGCGCCCCAGCAAGGCGCGCGTCTGACCGGCATACACCTCGGCCGACATGCGCCCGACCATGGCGACGACGGCGTCGACCAGCGCGCCGTCGCGGCGGTGCGCCGGCGCCAGCATCGGCAGCCCCCACGCCCTGGCGATCGCATCGATGCCTTCGCTCTGCGCGCGCCCGACCAGCAGCGCGCGCCGCTGCGGCTCGCCGTCGTCGACGCCTTCATAGCCGGTGTCGAGCAGCGCCAGCCGCTCTACCCGCTGCGGCGCCAGCCGGCAGACTTCCAGCGCCACCCTGCCGCCCATCGAATGGCCGGCCAGCGCAAAGCGCGGCGGCGCGTCGGCCAGCACCTTCGCCGCCATGCCGCCGATCGAATCCTGGTCCTCGAAGCTGACCACCCGCACGTCATGGCGGGCACGCAGGGCGTCGGCCTGCGCGCGCCACACCTCTTCATCGCACAGCAGGCCGCACAGCAGGTAAAGGCAGGGACGCTCAGTCGACATAGCGCAGCCCCGCCTTCTCCAGGGGGCCGCGCATCGCATACATGTCGAGGCCGAGAATGCCGGAGGCGAGCTTGTCGCGCTTGTGCGCCTCGTTCGCCTCGCGCGCGGCGGCGGCGTCGGCCACCTGCTGCGCCAGCGCCGCCGGCACCACCACCACGCCGTCGTCGTCGGCGATGACGACGTCACCGGCATGCACCAGCGCGCCGGCGCAGACGACGTCGATGTTGACCGAACCGAGCGTCGCCTTGACGGTGCCCTTCGCGCTGATCGCCTTGGCAAACACCGGGAACCGCATCGCGGTGAGGTCCTTGACGTCGCGCACGCCGCCGTCGATGACCAGGCCGCGCGCGCCGCGCGCCATGAACGACGTCGCCAGCAGGTCGCCGAAGAAGCCGTCGGTGCTGGCGGCGGTGCAGGCGGCCACCACGACGTCGCCCGGCTGGATCTGTTCGGCGGCGACATGCATCATCCAGTTGTCGCCCGGCTGCAGCAGCACCGTCACCGCAGTGCCGCAGCAATGGGCGCCGGCGTAGATCGGCTTCAGACAGGGCTGCATCAGGCCGACCCGGCCCATCGCCTCGTGGATCGTCGCGACGCCGTAACGCGCCAGTTGCGCCACCGCTTCCGGCGCCGCGCGCACGACGCCGCGCCTGACGATGCCCAGTTCATTCATGTCCATGTGCTTCTCCCGATGGTTGTTTCGCGTTCAAGGCGGCGTCCAGGCGCGGGAACACGCGCCTCGCATTGCCTTCGTAGATCTGGTACTTCTCCGCCTCGCTCAGCTGAGTCGAAGCTTCGATGTAGCGCTTGGTGTCGTCGTAGTAAAAACCGGTTTCCGGGTCGATGCCGCGCACCGCGCCGATCATTTCCGACGCAAACAGGATGTTCTCGACCGGGATCACTTTCGTCAGCAGGTCGATGCCCGGCTGATGATAGACGCAGGTGTCGAAGAAGATATTCTTGAGCAGGTGGTCCTTCAGCAGCGGCTTCTTCAATTCCTGCGCCAGGCCGCGGAAGCGCCCCCAGTGGTACGGCACCGCCCCGCCGCCGTGCGGGATCAGGAAGCGCAGCGTGGGGAAGTCGTGGAACAGGTCCGACGTCAGGCACTGCATGAAGGCGGTGGTGTCGGCATTCAGGTAATGGGCGCCGGTGGTATGGAAGCACGCATTGCAGCTGGTCGACACGTGCACCATCGCCGGGATATCGTACTCGACCATTTTTTCATAGATCGGATACCAGTGGCGGTCGCTCAGCGGCGGCGAATTCCAGAAGCCGCCCGACGGATCGGGATTGAGGTTGATGCCGACATTGCCGAACTCCCTGACGCACTTTTCCAGCTCCGGGATGCAGGTGGCCGGATCGACGCCGGGCGACTGCGGCAGCATCGCGGCCGGCACGAAGTGGTCGGGGAACAGCTGCGCGACGCGGTAGCACAGTTCATTGCAGATCGCCGCCCAGGTGGCGGAGACGTTGAAGTCGCCGATGTGGTGGGCCATGAAACTGGCGCGCGGCGAAAAGATGGTCAGGTCGGAACCGCGTTCGCGCATCAGGCGCAGCTGGTTCGTTTCGATCGACTCGCGCAGTTCGTCGTCGCCGATGCGCAGGTCGGACACTTTCGGGCCGAGCTGCGGCGTGTTGAGGTTGGCGATCTGCGCCTGGCGCCAGTGTTCCAGCGCCTTCGGCGCCGTCGTGTAGTGGCCGTGGCAGTCGATCACGAGGGGCTTGTTCATTGTTGTTTCCTTTTCCAGGCAGAGGCAGGGACCATCACTTCGCCGCGCATGATCAGGCGCGCGGTGCGCAGCAGCGCGGCGCGCACTACCCGCTGCGGGTCGGCCGGGTCGAGCCCGAGCGCGACGCTGAATTCGCCGCTCGGATGCTCGACGGAGATCGTCGGCGCCAGGCCATCGACGGCGGCGGCCAGCGGACGCGCCACCGAGCCGTCCAGCACGCAGGCAGTGGCGACGGTGACCGCCGCCAGCACGCCGATCGCATCGTGGCAGGCATGCGGAATGAAGCAGCGCGTGCCGATGCTGCCGCCGTGGCGCGGCGGCGCCAGCAGGCACATTTTCGGATAGCTCCTGGCGCCGACGTCGCCCAGTCCCATCAGGCGGCCGGCCTGCAGGCGCAGCGCTTCCAGCTTGGCCTTGAGCTCCTCGTCGGCGTTGAGCGCATCGACCGATTCGTCGCCGCTGCGCCCCATGTCGGCGGCGCGCATCAACACCATCGGCATGCCGTTGTCGATGCAGGTGACGGCGATGCTGAAGGGCGCGATGCCGTCACCCTCGACGGCGATCAGGTCCTGCATGTGCCCGGTGGGCAGCAAGGACGAACACACCGAGCCGGCGGTATCGAGAAAATTGATGGCGATCGGCGCCGCGCTGCCGGGCACGCCGTCGATGCGGGCGTCGCCGCCGTAGCGCACCCGCCCGCCGGTGGTGTCGACCGTGATATCGCACTGCATCTGCGTGTTCAGCGTCAGCACGCGCACGGTGGTGCTGTCGCCCTGCGCCGCGATCAGGCCGCGTTCGAGCGCGAACGGCACCACCGCGGCGAGCATGTTGCCGCAGTTGGGCGTGGTGTCGACGGTGTCCGTGTCCGGGCGCAGTTGCGCGAACAGGAAATCGAGGGCGACGCCGGGCGCCTCGCTGCGCCGCACGATCCCCACCTTGCTGGTGAGCGTGTGGGCGCCGCCCAGCCCATCGATCTGCCGCTTGTCCGGCGAGCCCATCACCGCCAGCAAGACCCGGTTCCTGTCGCCTTCATCGGCCGGCAAGTCCGATTCGAGGAAGAACGGGCCGCGCGACGTGCCGCCGCGCATCAGCATGCAGGGTATGCCTATTTGATCGTCGTTGACCGTATCCATCATGCTTCCATCAGTTGCTAAGGTCGTAGCAGTATCGATGAATAGTCGGGGCAGCGGATTGCGATGTCGTTGGCAGTGCCTTCGAATCTACTTATTGCAGATGGCCCGAAGCTGCATGGCGAGCATCGCGAGTCCCATCGGGAACCGCCCAGGTTCCCGATTCAGGCACATTGTTCGCGGGGACCAGCGACTGATTTGCATATTCTCCTTCCACCATCGCAGGCGCGACTGCGACAAAGCGTCATTTGAGAAGCGGCGATCGCCGGCGACTAACGCGAACACGTACGATGCGTTCAAATGCTGAGAACCAAGGAGCATTGAAATGGTCGCGTCGGACTTGGCCTGCCCCTGCCCGAACGCGCACCAATCGACCAATTGGCCGAATCCACCCAGAAAGCGGCTCCCGAGATACGGTGCTTTGCGCTTCTTCTTTTCAAACAGGGTGCGTGGCTCACAATTTTCCAGCTCGATCAATCCGACCGTCGGATCCACATCTGGATCGACTTCGGCCCATCCGAAATCGGCGCGAAAATCTCCGATTGTCAACTCGCGCGCTACATGGGTTGGCAGGATTCCATGGATCGCATACGCAAGCAAGGCGATCCGTTCGACTGACGCGCCGAACCATTTCAGTAGTGCCGCTTCCCCCACACCGTTGGGTGCAGCCGTCGACGAAATCAGGATGATGAACGCTGCCAGGTCGGTCTTCCATTGCTGGAGCGTCGTGGCATCAAAATGAAACGAGTGAAAAATGTTGGCGGCAATGGTCGCCAAGTCAGCCCCTGGCGAGGCGCGCTTCGCGTGGCGTCATCACCGAGACAATCGTGTTTCGATCGTCTCCTGGCTCGTAAATGACCCGAAATCCAGACGAAACGCTTCGGACCTTGAGCACTTGGGGGCCCACTTTTACGATCCTGGTGTTGGCATCGCCTTCAGGCGACGCTTGCCCGATTGCCGCAATAATCTCAGCCTTGTTGTGCGATGGAATCCGGCCCCACGCGAGCATGGCTCGGGGAGAAACTGCGACACTTGCGAGTCTGTTCGCCGCCAGGTTCTGGTCCGCGGAATTCGGCTTCGCCGACTTGGTTGCCATCAGATCCCTCCATGCGCCCCGTGCTCGCTCTGTTGACGGAAAAGGGTGTGATGAGAAAGTGAGCGCCCCGAACTTGCCGTCCAACCGCAAATCAACATTGCCGGTTTCCGTTAATTATAGACGATCCAAGATACGCCACCGTTGGACCGGCACCAGGATTGGGCAGCTTGCATCCGGACCGAAAAAAACCCGCGCTCCTCGGGGAGAACGCGGGTTGATGATTGCCCCTGCCAAGTGTTACGGAGCCATCAGATCTCGACCTGCGTACCGAGCTCGATGACCCGGTTGCTCGGCAACTTGAAATAGTCCGCCGCGTCGCGCGCATTGCGCGCCATGGCGGCGTACAGGTTCTCGCGCCACATCGCCATTCCCGCCCCCGGCGTCGCGATCACGTTGTTCCGGGCGATGAAGTAGGAAGTTTCCATCGCTTCGAATTGGAGGCCGGACGCGGCGCACAGCTCCAGATCGGCAGGCACATTGCGCTCTTCGATGAATCCATAGAACAGGTTCACCTGGAAACAGTCGTGTCCGAGCGGCTCGACCGTGACGCGGCTTTCGGGCTTGACTACCGGAATGTCCAGCGAGTGCACGGTAAGGAAGACGACGCGGTCGTGCAATACCTTGTTGTGCAACAAATTATGCAGCATTGCGTGCGGCACGCCGTCGCCCTCGGCACGGAAAAACACTGCGGTTCCGCCTACCCGGTGCGGTGGGCTGGTAAACAGGCTGCTCAGAAACTCGGAAAGCGGAATCATATGGGTCCTCAGGTTGTCGAAGACCAGCTCGCGTCCCTTTCGCCAGGTCAGCATGATCGTGACCATGATCAGGCTGATCAGTAACGTAAACCAGCCGCCGCTCACAATCTTCAGGCTGGTCGACGCGAACAGCGTGACGTCGAAGACGAGGAAGAACAGCGTCGCCCCGATCGCGATGGCACTGTGATAGCCCCAGCCATGGCGGACCACGAAATAGGTCAACAGCGTCGTCGTCAGCATCGTCGCCGTCGCCGCGATACCATAGGCCGACGCCAGGTTGGTCGACGAACCGAATGCGACAACGGCGAACACGACGGCGCCGAACTGCAGCCAGTTGACCAACGGGATGTAGATCTGGCCCTTTTCCCGGGACGACGTCTGCATGATCCGCATGCGCGGCAGGAAACCGAGCGAGATCGCCTGCTGCGCGACGGAAAACGCGCCGGAAATCGTCGCTTGCGACGCCACCACCGCGGCCACCGTCGACAGCGCCACCAGCGGATAGATGCTCCATGTCCCGAGCTGATGGAAGAAGGGATTCGACACCGCTTGCGGATTGGCCAGCAGGATTGCGCCCTGTCCCAGATAGTTCAGCGCCAGGGCCGGAAACACCACGGAAAACCAGGCCAGCCTGATCGGCTTCTTGCCGAAGTGCCCCATGTCGGCGTACAGCGCCTCCGCGCCGGTCAGCGCCAGCACGACTGCCCCCAGCGCAATGAAGGCGAACCATCCGTTCTGCAGCAGGAACTCGAATGCGTAAAGCGGGTTGAACGCTGCCAGGATCTGCAGGTTCTTGGCGATATTCACGATACCCATGGCGGCCAGCGTGGCGAACCAGACCAGCATGATCGGACCGAACCATTTGCCGATGCCCCCGGTACCGCGCTTCTGAACCATGTAGAGGCCCGTCAGAACGATCAGCGTCAGCGGGATCACATACGACTTGAAGGCCGGCGTCGCCACCTGGATGCCCTCGATGGACGACAATACAGTGATGGCCGGCGTAATCACGCCGTCGCCGAAGAACAGGCCCGCGCCGATCATCCCGATCAGCATGACCGGATAGTACAGGCGCGAATTTTGCGTCACCGATTTGAGCGCCAGCGCCGTCAGGGCCATGATGCCGCCCTCGCCGTTATTGTTGGCTCGCAACACCAGCGTGACATATTTGAGCGAAATGACGATCACCAGACACCATAAAATCAGCGACACGACGCCGATGATGTTGGCGGGCGAGGCGGCGATGCCGTGCGCCGGAGCGAACACCTCTTTCATGGTGTATAGCGGGCTGGTGCCGATGTCGCCATAGACGACCCCGACCGCGGCAATCGTCAACGCCGCGACGCCGCTCGGGCTGGTAGATTCTTTCGACACCGGAATGCTCCTCATTTGTTGTGAGCGGTATTGTATCCGCCCACGCCATGTTGCCGCCGTCCGCCGGTTACAACCATCCGGATTTTCTGAAGCGGTAGTACAGATACGCACATGTGGACGCAACCACCGAGAGCGCCATCGGGTAGCCGAACTTCCACTTCAGTTCGGGCATATGTTCGAAATTCATGCCCCACACGCCCACCAGGCCGGTGGCGACCGCGAATATGGCTGCCCATGCGGCGAGTCGCTTGTTGACATTATTGTCGTCCAAGCTAATCATCGACAGATTCACCTGAATTGCCGTGTTAATCGTTTCGCGAATGGAATCGATCGCCATGTTGATACGGTGGAGGTGGTCATGGACGTCGCGGAAATATTCTGTTGTGTTAGCGACAACTTGTGGGACCCGCCCTCCATCCAGTTTTCCGACAGCTTCCATCAGCGGTGCTACCGCGTGCTTGAACAGCACAACCTTGCGCTTGAGCTGGTAGAGCTGTTCGAGCGTGGACCGATGGGCGGGAGAGGAGAATATCTTCTCCTCGATCGTCCACAACTCCACTTCCAGCGCATCCACCACCGGGAAATACCGGTCAACGATCTCGTCCATCAGGGCGTACAGGACGAATGCCGGCCCCTGCTGAAGGTGGCGGCTCTCGCGTTCGCAGCGCGCCCGCACGTCGGCAAACCCCTGCTGGTAACGATTGCGATTTGACACGACATACGTTGCGCCGACGAAGATATCCACCTCCCCGATCCGCAATTCGGCGTCGATCAGTTCGACAGAATGAACGACCACGAACAATGAGTCGCCGTACTCTTCGACCTTGGGACGCTGATGTCCCACGCGCGCATCTTCAACAGCGAGCTCGTGCAAGCCGAATTCATGCTGCATTTCTTCTAGTTCGGCCGGCTCAGCATCTTTTAAGGCAACCCACACGAATGTGTCCGGCAAGATAATGTAATCGCTGATATCGACCACTGGAATTTCGGACAATTTTTTTCCGTCATGGTAGGCAACGCAATTGATCAGCAAAATATTTTCCCGTTAAAAAATTGAATCGGATTTTTGCCGTACAGCTTACACGCAATGCCCCGAGCGCCGGTCGCCCCCCTTCGTGGGGATTGTTAAGTCAAGACATAAACTTATCGACCTGCGTAATCGGAGCGGCATGACCTATTACCTCAGTTCATGAATGCATTGTCGAAGAATGCACTATCCTTTTGCATCGATGCGCTCTGGATGACCATGATGCAACACAACTACAACGACCTGCTCGCTTTCGTCACCGTCGCGCGCGAGGGCAGCTTCACCCGTGCGGCGGCGCAGCTGGGCGTGTCGCAATCGGCGCTGAGCCACACGATCCGCGGCCTCGAAGCCAAGCTCGGCATCCGCTTGCTGACGCGCACAACGCGCAGCGTGTCGCCGACCGACGCCGGCGAACGCCTGATGCTGACGCTTGCGCCGCGCTTCGACGAGATTCGCGACGAGCTCGCGGCACTGGGCGAACTGCGCGACAAGCCGGCCGGCACGGTGCGCATTTCGGCCGCCGAGCACGTCGCCGATTCGGTGCTGTGGCCAAAGCTGAGAAAGTTCTTGCCGGACTATCCGGAAATCATCGTCGAAATCACCATCGAGTTCGGCATGATCGACATCGTCGCCGGCCGCTACGATGCCGGCGTGCGGCTGGGCGACCAGGTCGCCAAAGACATGATCGCGGTGCGCATCGCGCCCGACTTTCGCATGGCCGTGGTCGGCGCGCCGAGTTATTTCGCCAACCGCGCGCCGCCTGCCACGCCGCACGAGCTGCCGCTGCACAACTGCATCAACTTGCGGCTGTCGACCCACGGCAACCTGTATGCGTGGGAATTCGAAAAGGACGGCCACCAGCTGAATGTGCGCGTCAGTGGCCAGCTCGTCTTCAACAGCAGTCGGCCGATGCTGCGCGCGGCGCTGGACGGCTTCGGCCTCGGCTGCGTGCCCGAAGACATGGCGCAGGAGCACATCGACGCAGGGCGCCTGGTGCGGGTACTGGAAGACTGGACCCAGACCTTCCCCGGCTACCATATTTATTACGCCAGCCGCCGGCAGTCGTCGCCGGCGCTGTCGCTGGTCATCAACGCCTTGCGGCACGAGGATTAGCCCGCAGCGGTCGGGGCGCAGTTTGATGGGCGAATTGCGCTGGCACTTGTAAGTTTATTCACCTAAATCGTGACGTTTCGCGCACGGGCGCCGAATAGGTAGTATGGTATTAGCTTCCTGTGTGCAGCAAACTAGCTGGCGTACGTGTCTATTCCCAGCGCGGAATGGCAGGGCGTAAAGAATTCCTGTAGGACTACGCCATGCCGACCCCGTTTGAAGCGGACGCCCCGCCGTTGCCCCTTTCGCCTTCCGACCAGCGGCACGCCCGCGATGAGATGGAGCTGGCGTCCTTGCGCGCAACTGTGGCCAGCTTGCTCGAAGAAATCCGTCTCGGATCTGGCAGCGCGCCCGTCAAAGCGGCCCCTTGCGGTCGGCAGGAGCGGCCGGATGCGATGTCCGATGAAACGACCACGGCGGCGCCGGGCGAGCAGCACATTGAACACGCGGGCGCGGCCGAGACCGCGCCTCAAGCCGAGTTCCTGTCGATGCTGGCGCACGAATTGCGCAATCCGTTGCAATCGATGGCGATGGCGAACCAGCTGCTGTCAGGCACGGCGCAAAAAAGCGCCACGGCGGCACAGGCCCACGCGGTGCTGGACCGGCAGATTGGCCACATGTCGCGCTTGCTGGACGACCTGCTCGACGCGTCGCGCGCCGCCAGCGGTAAAATCGTACTGAAGCCCGCACCGGTTCGCTTACTCGACGTCATCAATTCGGCGCTCGAAACCAGCCATCCCTATGTCCACGCGCGCCAACAACATGTTCGGATTGACTTGCCGGAAGACGTTACCGTCACGGGCGACCTGATCAGGCTGGCGCAAGTGTTTTCGAATCTACTGATCAATGCAAGTCAATTCTCCGACATGCACGGTCGCATTGCCATCGCGGCTGAGTGTGATGACGATTCGGTAGCGATCACCGTCAGCGATGACGGCACCGGCATACCCGCCGAGCTGCAACCGTTTATCTTCGACATGTTCACGCAGGGACATCGGACGCTCGAGCGTGCCCCGGGCGGTTTGGGCATTGGACTGTCGCTCGTTCAAACCATTGTGCGGCTGCACGGCGGTACCTCGGCAGTGTCCAGCGCCGGAGTCGGCACCGGCAGCCGCTTCACGATCACGCTGCCACTGGCGCCGGTGCCGCCGGCAGCGGTGCTGCCACTTGTGGCGGGCGCGACTGCTTCCCGAAAAATACTCGTCATCGAGGACAACGTCGATGCGAACGAACTCATGACAATGCTGCTCGAAATGGAAGGGCACGAAGTCACCAGTACCTTCGACGGCGTGGACGGCCTGCGGGTGGCGCTCGCGGGCCGCTTCGATATCATCCTGTGTGATCTTGGCCTGCCCGGATTGACCGGCATGGAAGTCATCGCCGCCCTCAAGGCTGGCCGCCCCCATGATGCGCCATTCGCCGTCGCCACCACGGGTTACAGCGACATTGCCCAGCGCGACCTTGCGCGCGCGGCTGGATTCGACCGCTACCTGGTCAAGCCGCTCGATCTGCCGTCCCTGTTCAGGTTGGTCGCCGAGTGCGCAGCGTGATCGCGGGTAGCGGCCGGCAGGCCGCCCCTTTCAGTCCGCTGCGAGCGGCAATGACACGCTGAATACAACCCTCCCCTTCGTATAGGAATACGCAAGCTTGCCGCCGTGTTCGGTCACGATGCGCTCCGTAATATACAAGCCCAGGCCCATGCCACCACGGTTGCGGGCGTTGTGCAGCGAGGCGGCCTTGAAAGGCGTGTAGAGACTGCTCACGGTGGCCTCGTCAAGCGCCTCGGCGACGTTGCTGACTGAAACAGTTACGGTGTGCTCGCCGATCTTGAGGAAAATGTCGATCGACGCGGAAAGGAGCCCGTGGCTGCGTGCATTGCTTAGCAGGTTCGTCGCAACCTGGGCAAGCCGATCGGCATCTCCTTCGACCATCGCGCAGCTGTCCCCCGTCACCCGGTAGACCACGTTGGGATAGCCGATGCTGGCCTCGCCAACCACATCGCCGATAACCAGTGCCAGATCGAGCCGCTGCATCTGCGACCCTAGCCCGATCCCGGTCTGGATTTTGCTGACGTCCAGCACCTGGCCGATGAGCCTGCTCATACGATTACTCGAATTCTGAATGCGCAGGCCCATCGGCGCGGCCGGGCCGCCGTTTTGCAGCAGGGTGGCGGCCATTTGAATGGCATGCAGCGGCTCGCGCAGATCATGCCCGAGCATCGCCATCAGTTGCGCGCGCGCCAAGTCGGTTTCGCTCTGACGTGCAATGCTGGCCCGGTGCAGCTCTTCCTGCATTTGCCGGGCGATGATCAGATTCGTCGGTGACCAGCTCTCGGCCCGTCCGCGCACCGTTTCCAGCCACTCGTCAAAGGAACCGCGCGGTGTCAAGCGCGCACCCATCGGCCCTACCTTGACAAGCTTCTCCGGTTTGCCGGCCCAGCGAATCGAAGCGATCTGCTCGGGTCGCATCGCAATCAGCCAGCCGTCGGTCGGTGGATCGAAACACATGGCCAGCATGCCAGGCCATGCCTGGATGTGCGGGCGCGCCGCCTCAGGCCAGTCCTCTACCCGCAGACGCTCTAGCAACACCTCGCCCGCTCCGGGATGGGCACGCACGATCACTGCCGCAGTGTGTGCATCGAGCTCGCCGTGCACTAGGTGCCGGCCGGATTGGGTGACGATTAGTGCTGGGCAATCGAGGGCGGCGCAAATGGCTGCGGCGCGCGAGGCGACTTCACGAAGTCCGTCCTCGCCGATCAGCAAAGCCTGCATCAGGTCGGTGCGCATGTCCGCCGCGCGCGCGATCTTTTCGGCGCGCCGCTGGGCCTCCAGGGTCTGCACCGTCGCCGCCAGCACCTGAGCGATGACGTCCGCGGTCATGCGGATGGCGTACGGCACGCGGCGCGGGCTCATGTGGTGACACGCAATCAATCCCCATAAGCGGCCGTCGACAATGACCGACACGCTCATCGATGCGCCGACACCCATGTTGCGCAGGTACTCGATGTGTACCGGCGACACGCTGCGCAGCACGCAATGGCTCATATCGACGGGCACGTCGCCATTGCGTCCCAGCAGCGGCACTGGCGCCCCCCCGACGTCCGGTATCAGCCGCAAGGTATTCAACACGTACAGGCGCCGCGCCTGCTCCGGAATGTCGCTGGCCGGATAGCGCATGCCGAGCAGCGGTGCCAGACTGACGCAGCGGGATTCGGCAATAATGTCACCACTCCCGTCCGGTCCGAAGCGGTAGCCCATCACGCGGTCGAAACCGGTGATTTCCCTGACCTGATCGGTGGCCATCTGCAACAGCGACCGCACCGTCGTCTGGCGTTTTAACCTGTCCAGCGCGCTGTGGGCCTTCAACGCAAAGACACCGACCGTCAGCAGCGACACATCCCGCAGCTCGAACTCGACGATGATGCGCCCGCAGTGTGTATGCGCTACGCAATCGAACTCGTGCCCGCCAATTTCGACGGCCAGTACCAGGGGTATCGCGTCGCCCGTCGGCAGAGCTATGCATTCTTCGATCATCAGGCGAACATGTGGTGGAAGCCCAATTGACAGCAGCGGCATGCCCCTCATCACCTGCAGCAAAAGTAGCGCCGGCACATTGGCGCTCCAGGCTTCGAGCACCGCAAGGGCGTCAAACACCAGCATGGCGCCATGCCGCTGAACCGTCCCTGGTACATGGATTGGCTCATCCGCGCAGTTTGCCAAGCTCAGGGCCGGAGTCTCCAGGGTCGACTCGGCGTTCATGCGAGTGCCCCGGTACATGGAACAGCGGCGGTAACTGGCGGTGGCCGACTCCCTAGGTTTCTCACTGGCACTTTCGTTGACTGGTACGACAATAAACACGAGCGCGCGATACCGGTCGCGCTGATGGCTGGGTTCAGACAGTGAATTTGCTAGCAGCTGGCGGGGAGGAGCGACAGCGGCGATTGAAAGGTGGGGGAAACTCGGGAGGCAACTGCGTGCAGCAAAAGACGATTGATCTTAGCACAATTAGATGCGCGGTCGGCCCATCCCGATGATCGCTATTTTCAACCATCAACACACATAAGCGTCGCACCGCGGTAGTGCTGCGCGGACGGGTGCTGAGCATGCACGGGCCGATCGACGCATCGGCCGACACTGCCAGGCTCGCGCCGACCAATATGTCCTTTGGATACATGAAACTGCATCACCAACGCAGGATCCACGCCCGAGTTCTTGGCGATCTTGCGAATGCTAGTTGCCGCAAAGCAATCCGCGGCAAAACTTTTCTTGGCCGCCGCCAGGATGGCGTCGCGCGTATTGCTGCTGCCAACGCGTCGATCGGGGGTGAATTTACAACTATTGAGCTTGCCAGCCTTGGGCTAACAGCCCCGCCAGGCGAAAGCGTGCGCCTGATAGACGCTGCCGCTTGGTCGCTATTGGAATAGTACCCAATCCGCCAACCTTGCTCAGTACGGTTACGAACGCGGGCTCAACAGACCAGGCAGGCGCTCCCCCGCCGCCGGTTCGTCGACCTGAACCTGGCATCGGACCAGTGCATCGTATTGAAGACAGAGCGGTGCCTGGAACCGGTTCTTTGCGCCATTTCTTAGAACTGGTCTGTTCGCAAAGCCAGCGCGCCCGCGCTGCCACTGACGATTGCGCTGCGTAGCGCTGGTGCCTGCGACAGAATGTGATCGGCGAAGAAACGCGCAGTGGCGATCTTGGCCTCGTAAAATGGCGCGTCGTCAGCGCCGGCGTCCAGCTTTTGCCGCGCTATCAGCGCCGCCCGCGCCATTTGCCAGCCGCCCAGCACGATCCCCGCCAGCCGCAGGTAAAGCACGCTGCCCGCGAACACGCCCCTGGCGTCGCTCTTCGCATGGCCGACCACGTAGTCCACCACCGCGCCCAGCGCCACGATTCCCTCCGCCAACTGGCGCCGGATGGCCTCGAAATCGGCGTCATTCGCGCCGCCCCCAGCGCCAGCCGCGGCCAGCTGCACTGCCGTTTCACGCACCTGCGCAAGAATGGCTTTGGCCGTTGCACCGTCGTCGCGCACAGTCTTGCGGCCCACCAGATCGTTGGCCTGGATCGCCGTGGTGCCCTCGTAGATGGTCAGTATCATGGCGTCGCGATAATGCTGCGCGGCCCCCGTTTCCTCGATAAAGCCCATGCCGCCATGCACTTGCACGCCGTCGCGCGTCACGTCCTGCGACATGGCGGTCGACCAGCCCTTGATGATCGGCACCAGATACTCATAAACGGCCAGGTTGACGGCACGGGTGGCAGTGTCCGGATGGTGGTGCGCGACGTCGCTGACGCCGGCGCCGACGTAGGCGAGCGCGCGCGCCGCTTCTGTGTGTGCGCGCATCGACATCAGCATGCGCCTCACGTCCGGATGTTCGATGATCGCAACCGGCCCCGCCGAACCAGTCACGTCGCGCGACTGCACCCGGTCCCGTGCGAATGCCACGGCCTGCTGGTACGCGCGATCTGCGAGGCCGATGCCCTGCATGCCGACGCCAAAACGAGCGGCATTCATCATGATGAACATGTATTCAAGGCCGCGATTTTCTTCACCCACCAGGCTGCCGATCGCTCCGCCATGGTCGCCGAACTGCAGCACCGCAGTCGGGCTAGCCTTGATGCCCAGCTTGTGTTCGATCGAGACGCAATCGACGTCGTTGCGCTCGCCGAGCGAGCCGTCGGCGTTCACCAGGAACTTGGGGACCACGAACAGCGAAATCCCTTTCACCCCGGCCGGTGCGCCCGGCGTGCGCGCCAGCACCAGATGGATGATATTCTCGGCCATGTCGTGCTCGCCGTAAGTGATGAATATCTTGGTGCCGAACACCTTGAACGTGCCATCGTCCATCGGCACCGCACGCGTGCGCACGGCTGACAGGTCCGAGCCCGCCTGCGGTTCGGTCAGGTTCATGGTGCCGGTCCACTGGCCGGCAATCAGCGGCCCCAGGTAGGTGGCCTTCTGGGCATCGCTGCCGGCGGTGAGCAACGCTTCGATGGCGCCGTCCGACAGCAGGGCCACCAGCGCGAACGAAATGCTGGCCGCGTTGAGCATCTCGATACATGGCGTGGCGACAAGCTTGGGGAGGCCCTGCCCGCCGAAAACGACGGGATGTTGCACGCCTTGCCAGCCTGCCGCGGCGAATGCCTTGAACGCAGGCTTGAAGCCGTTGGCCGTGGTCACTTGCCCGCCGTGCCAGTAACTCGGTTCGTTGTCGCTGGCCCAGTTCAATGGCGCCACGACGTTGCCGCAAAATTTCGCATTCTCCTCCAGCACCGCCGCGACCGTGTCGGCGGTTGCATCTTCGCAGTCGGGCAAGGCATTGACAACGTCCAGGCCGGCCAATTCGTGGATGACGAACAGCATGTCTTTCAATGGGGCGGTGTAACTCATTATTTATTCTCCAAGAACACTCAAAGGCTGCAATACTCGATCAAAATGGCGCGCCGCCAGGCTCAATCCAATGCCGTTACCAGTTGTGGAACGATGTCGAACAAGTCGCCCACGATGCCGTAGTCGGCCACCGAAAAAATCGGCGCTTCCGGATCCTTGTTGATCGCGACAATCGTCTTCGAGTCCTTCATGCCGGCCAGGTGCTGGATCGCGCCGGAGATGCCGACTGCGATGTAGAGGCTGGGCGCAACAATCTTGCCGGTCTGGCCTACCTGCCAGTCGTTCGGCACATATCCCGCATCGACTGCTGCACGTGACGCACCCATCGCCGCACCGAGCCGGTCGGCAAGTGGTTCGAGAACCTTGAAGTTGGCGCCCGAGCCGAGCCCGCGCCCGCCCGCCACGATGATCCTGGCGGCGGTCAGTTCCGGACGGTCGGACTTGGCCAGTTCGCGACTGACGAACGCCGACTTGCCGGAGTCTGCCACCGGCGCGACGTTCTCGATTGCGGCTGAAGCGCCGCCGGCGGCGGCGGCGGCGTCGAAGCCGGTGGCGCGTACCGTGATGACCTTGATGGCGTCGCGCGAGCGCACCGTGGCGATCGCGTTGCCGGCGTAGATCGGACGCTCGAAGGTATCCGGCCCAACGACTTTCGTGATTTCTGATATTTGCCCGACATCAAGTAAGGCAGCCAAGCGCGGCGCAATATTCTTGCCGTACGCGCTCGCCGGCGCAAGGATATGGCTATAGCCCGCCGCCAGCGCCAGCACTTGTGCGGCGACGTTTTCAGCGAGCCCGTCGGCCAACGGCGCCGCGTCGGCGAGCAGCACCCGCGCCACGCCGGCGATCGCGGCCGCTTGAGCGGCGACCGCGGCGCACTGGTGGCCGGCGACCAGTATGTGCACGTCGACGCCGCACTGCGCTGCCGCCGTGACCGTGTGGAGCGTACTTCCTTTTAGCACAACGTTGTCGTGCTCGGCAATAACAAGTGCAACCATGATTTTTCCTTTTGATCGGGGCGAATCTGACCCGCCCCACAATGAATGTGACGCAGCGCGGTTTGCTCAGATCACCCTGGCTTCGTCGCGCAGTTTCGCCACCAGGGTCGCCGCGTCGGGCACCTTGATGCCGGCCGAACGGCTGGCAGGCTCGACAATTTTCAGGGTCGTCAAGCGTGGTGCGCAGTCGACCTCGAGCACTTCCGGGGTGACCGTATCGAGCGGCTTTTTCTTCGCCTTCATGATGTTAGGCAGCGTCACGTAACGCGGCTCGTTCAGGCGCAGGTCGGTGGTAATGATCGCCGGCAGCGTCAGCGTCAATGTCTCCAGCCCGCCGTCCACCTCGCGCGTGACGGTGACGCAGCCGCCCTCCAGCATCACCTTCGAGGCGAAGGTCGCTTGCGGCCAGCCCAGCAGCGCCGCCAGCATCTGGCCAGTCTGGTTGCAGTCATCATCGATCGCCTGCTTGCCGAGGATGATCAGCTGCGGTTGTTCGTGCTGTGCCACTGCCTTGAGCAGCTTGGCCACGGCCAGCGGCTCCAGCAGCTCCGCCGTCTCGACCAGAATGGCGCGATCGGCGCCGATTGCCAAGGCCGTGCGCAGCGTCTCCTGGCATTGCGCGGCACCGCACGAGACGGCCACCAGTTCGCCCACCTTGCCCGCCTCCTTCAAGCGCATCGCCTCTTCCAGCGCGATCTCGTCGAACGGGTTCATCGACATCTTGACGTTGGCAATATCAACCCCGCTGCCATCGCTTTTGACGCGCACCTTGACGTTGTAGTCGACCACGCGTTTGACTGGGACCAGGATTTTCATTGCTTCGCCTCCAAGGATAATGGTGTCAGGCGCCGCTCGGCGCCAACCATGATTTTTTCGATGATCGGCGCGATCGGCGCCGGCTTGCGCGATCCGACCCGCACCAGCGCTTCGCCGTCGATCACCGCGAGCCCGGCGACGCTGCAGGTGGTCTGCAGCAGCGCCCGGTTGCGCCCAAGGTTGATTTCCTTGACTGTCACCGTGGCATGCACTGTATCGCCGGGCCTGACCGGCGCGCGAAAAACCAGGCTCTGGCTCATGTAGACCGCCCCAGGCCCGGGAAGCTTGTTCGCCACCGCCGCCGAAATGACGCTGGCGGTCAGCATGCCGTGCGCAATGCGCCCCGAAAATTGCGTGGTCTCGGCATATTCCTGATTGATGTGGAGCGCATTATTGTCGCCGGAGACGCCGGCGAACAGAACAATGTCAGCCTCGGTGATGGTCTTCGAAAACGTCGCACTCATGCCGAGCGCAAGATCTTCGATGTCGTACCCGCCCAAAACATTCATCTGCTTTCTCCTATGCCGTAAGGGCAACATTGTTGTGAGCCAGCGCTGCCGCTTCCTGGTTCAGCAAATCGCGCAGCATGAATTTCTGCAGCTTGCCGGTCGAGGTCTTCGGGATGGTGCAAAACACCACCGATTTGGGCACCTTGAAATGCGCCATGTGCGCGCGGCAGAAACTGCGGATATCGTCTTCCGTCGCGCTGGCGCCATTTTTTACCTGAATAAAAGCGCACGGCACCTCGCCCCACTTCGGGTCCGGGCGCGCCACCACCGCAGCCACTTCCACCGCGGGATGTCGGTACAGCACGTCCTCGACCTCGATCGACGAGATGTTCTCGCCGCCCGAGATGATCACGTCCTTCGAGCGGTCCTTGATGCGCACATAGCCGTCCGGATCGACCACCGCCAGGTCGCCGGTATGGAACCAGCCGCCCGCAAACGCCGCCGCGGTGGCGTCGGGGTTTTTCAGGTAACCCTTCATCGTGACGTTCCCTCGAAACATGATTTCACCCATGCTGTTGCCATCCCAAGGCACCGGCGCCAGGGTGTCCGGATCGAGCACCGCCATCGCTTCCTGCATCGGGCTGGCCACGCCCTGGCGCGCATTCAGGCTGGCGCGCTCTGCCAGTGGCAGCTCGGCCCACGAATCGTGTTTCGCGCACACCGCGGCAGGTCCGTACGTTTCGGTCAACCCGTACACGTGGGTGATGTCGAAGCCGAGGCGCTCCATGCCTTCGATGGTGGAGGCGGGCGGCGCCGAACCGGCGATGAAGCCACTGACCTTGTGCCGCATGCCCTGGCCGGCTGCCGGCGGCGTGTTGATCAGCATGTTGAAGACGATCGGCGCGGCGCACATGTGCGTCACGCGATGGCGGCGGATCGCCTCGAAGATGAGGCCGGCATCGACCCGCCGCAGGCAGACATTGGTGCCGGCGTTCGCCGCCATCGTCCATGGAAAGCACCAGCCGTTGCAATGGAACATGGGCAGCGTCCACAGGTAGACTGCGTGCTGGGGCATGCCCCACGAGACGATGTTCGAGACCGCGTTCAGGTAGGCGCCGCGGTGGTGGTAGACGACGCCCTTCGGATTGCCGGTGGTGCCGGAAGTGTAGTTCAGCGTGATCGCATCCCACTCGTCGGGCGGCAACTGCCAGGCGAAATCCGGGTCGCCTTCCAGCAGCAAGGCTTCGTACTCGGTCTGGCCGAGCAGGTCGCCGCCTTCGTGCAGCACATCGTCGATGTCGATCACCAGCGGCGGGTGCTCGAGCAATGCCAGCGCGCGCGCGATGGTGGCGCTGAACTCGCGGTCGGTGAGCAGCACCCGTGCTTCGCTGTGGGCGAGCTGAAAGGCGATCGCTTCGGCATCGAGCCGGATATTGAGCGTATTGAGTACCGCGCCGATCATCGGCACGCCGAAGCTCGCTTCGTAGGTGGCCGGAATGTTCGGCGCCATCACTGCAACGGTGTCGCCGGCGCCGATGCCGCGGCGCTGCAACGCACTGGCAAGCCGGCGGCAGCGGCGGTACGTATCGGCCCAGCTGATACGCCGTTCGCCGTGGATCAGTGCGATCCGCTCGGGATACACCGCGGCGGCCTTGGCCAGGAAACTGAGCGGCGACAGCGCCGCGTAGTTGGCCTGGTTCTTCTCCATGCCGGCGCCGTACGGGCTGGCAGATTGCTTCAATATTGTTGGCAACATGATCGATGTCCTTGTCACGAATCGTTGGTCATCAGTGGGCCGACGCGGTCGCCGCACCCAGCCCGGTCTGCGCCCGGATGTACTGGTTTTCGTAGGCCGCGATTTCACCGGCTGCACGCGCGCTCTTGTCGGTCACCGATCCAAGCCACGTGACCAGGAAGGCGGCCGTCATCGAGATGATCGCCGGATGGTCGTATGGGAAGATTGCCGTCGCATGGCCCATGACCTTGACCCAGACCGCCGGCGACAGGATCACCAGGCCGACCGAGGACACCAGGCCGGCAATGCCGCCCCACAGCGCGCCGCGGGTGGTCAGGCCTTTCCAGTACATCGACAGGATCAGGATCGGGAAGTTGACCGACGCGGCCACGCCAAAGGTGAGCGCCACCAGGAAGGCGACGTTCTGATCCTTGAACAGGATACCGAGCACGATGGCGACCAGGCCGATGGCGACGGTAGCGTACTTGGTCACGCGCATTTCCTGCTCGCCCGTCGCCGTGCCTTTTTTGATGACGCGGGCATACAGGTCGTGCGAGATGGCCGAGGCGCCGGCCAGCGCCAGGCCCGACACCACCGCCAGGATGGTGGCGAACGCAACTGCCGACATGAAGCCGAGGAACACGTCGCCGCCGACAGCCTTGGCCAGATGCATCACCGGCATGTTGCCGCCACCGATCAGCTTGCCACCGATGATGCCGTTTTCGAAGAACTGCGGGTCGTTGCCGACAATGACGATGGCCGACACGCCCAGGATGATCACGATCAGGAAGAACAGGCCGATGAAGCCGGTGGCGTAGAACACCGACTTGCGTGCTTCTTTGGCGTTCGGCACGGTAAAGAAGCGCATCATGATGTGCGGCAGGCCGGCGGTGCCGAACAGCAGCGCCAGCGACAGTGATACCGCCGACACCGGATCGGCCATCAGCGAACCTGGGCCCATGATCTTCAAGCCGCTCTTGTGCACCGCCACCGCCTGGGTGAACAGGGCTTCGAACGAGAAATTGAACTTACTGAAGGCGAGCAACATCATCATCGTTCCGCCGCCGAGCAGCAGGCCGGCCTTGATGATCTGCACCCAGGTGGTGACCACCATGCCGCCAAAAGTGACGTAGACGATCATCAGGATGCCGACGCACACGACCGCGTAGTTGTAGTCAAGGCCGAACAGCAGCTGGATCAGCTGGCCGGCGCCGACCATCTGCACGATCAGGTAGAAGCAGACCACCGTCAGCGAGCCGAACGCGGCGAAGGTGCGGATGCGGTTCTGGTCGAGCCGGTAGGAGGCGATGTCGGCGAAGGTGAACTTGCCGAGGTTGCGCAGTCGTTCGGCAATCAGGAACAGGATCACCGGCCAGCCGACAAAAAAGCAAATGGTGTAGATGAAGCCGTCGAATCCCTTGGCGAACACCAGGCTGCTCAGGCCGAGCAGGGTCGCCGCCGACATGTAGTCGCCGGCGATCGCCATGCCGTTCTGGAAGCCGGTGATGCCGCCGCCTGCCGTGTAGAAGTCCGACGTCGACTTTGTGCGGGTCGAGGCCCAGTAGGTGATGCCGAGGGTCGATAGCACGAACACCATGAACATGGCGATGGCGCTCAGGTTCACCGGCTGTCTGGTCACCGTCTCGAGGGTGCCCGGTCCGGCATACGCGGCAACCGCGGCGCCGGCCAGGCAACACGCGACGATCGTGGTGAGGGCGGCGCGCTTCATTGGGCAGCCTCCGCCAGGATTTCCTGATTGAGTTTGTCGAACTCGCCATTGGCGCGGCGGATATACACCGCCGTGGTCAGCCAGGCACCGATGATGATGATGGCGCCGATCGGCCAGCCGATGGTGATGATGCTGCCTTCACTGATGGGCTGAGCGAGCAGCGCCGGTTTGAAGGCGGTGACCATCATGAACGCGTAGTAGGGCACCAGCACGATCAGAGACAGCACGATCGCCAGGCGGGTACGCTTGGAAACGAGCTCGGCGAACTTCGGGTTCTGTCGAATTCTGGCCTGGATGGTGGACGGCTGCACGCTGGGGGGTGAAACGATGGCTTGTTTGGCTGTTGATGGCACGACGGTCTCCTCGCTGTTAAATGGAAAATACAGTTCTTGTTCCCCCGCGACGGCTCGACCGGCCAACTCTCGCAGTGACTATTTTTACCAAGTATGGTAAAAAATACTTTCACAACTATTGCCGCAATGTGACGAATGATTACAAGCGGCGATGACGGACTCTGCGGAAACGCCAAATGGAAATGACTGACTATCCGCAGGCCGACCTGGAGCGGTTCACGATGCTGCAGGCAGGGCTCGACTTGCTGGACCAGGGCTTGACCGTATTCGACGCCGACCTGCGCCTGGTGGCGTGGAACGAGCCTTTCTTGCGCTTGCTGGGTTTTCCAGCAGAATTGGCATTCGTCGGCGCCACCTTCGACAGCTTCATCCGGTACAACGCCGAACACGGCGAATACGGCGCGGGCGACGTCGATCTGCAAGTCACCGAGCGGGTCGCGCGTGCTGCCACCTTTGCTGCGCACACGACCGAACGGATACGTCCGAATGGGCGTGTGCTGCGCCTGCGCGGCGAACCGCTGCCGCACAAGGGCTTCATCACGCTGTATACCGACATCACCGAACAACGCCGTAACGAAACGCTGATCCAGCAACATAATGTCCAGCTCGAGAGTCGCGTGCTGCTGCGTACGGCCGAGCTGGAAAACGCCAATGTCAGGCTGGTGCGCGCCAACGACGAAAACGGCCGCATCGCAGCCGCGTTGGGCCGCAGCGAAGCGCGCCTGCGCCTGATCAACGACAACATGCCGTTCCTGATCGGTTACGTCGACAAGGATGAAAAGTACCAATATGCGAACAAGGGATACTCGGCCTGGTTCGGGGTTCCGCTTGAGGACGTGGTGGGAAGCTATCTGCCCGACGTCGTCGGCGCCGAGGTCTATTCTCAGGTGAAGGGATACATCCACCGGGCGCTTGCAGGCGAACAGGTGACGTACGAGTACCAGATGGCGCGCGGCGAAACAACCGTGTTCGCCCGCAGTACCCTGGTGCCGGAGCGCACATCGGCCAATGACATCTTGGGGTTCTTCACGTTTTCGCAGGACATCACCCAGCAAAAGCAGATGCAGGCGGCCCTGGTCCAGGCGCAAAAAATGGAGTCGCTTGGCCAACTTACCGCCGGGCTGGCCCATGATTTCAATAACCTGCTGACGGTGATCATCGGCACGCTGGCGACATTGCAGGAGCATCCGGCCGAT
The DNA here is from genome assembly GCA_040386255.1 of Pseudomonadota bacterium. Lineage (GTDB taxonomy): Bacteria > Pseudomonadota > Gammaproteobacteria > Burkholderiales > Burkholderiaceae_D > JAFCUW01. The sequence continues at coordinate 69,643 of JAZKFW010000003.1, read as the reverse complement.
GCGGCCGAGATCAAGCAGGTTGTCGAGCCGGCGCTGCAATCGGCGCGCCGCGGCGCCCAACTGATCAAGCGGCTGCTCACCTTCACGCGACAACATCCGCTCGAACCTGCGTCAGTCGACATCGGCCGCATGATCGGCGATGTGATCGGGCTGACCCGTCGTTCGCTGCCAGAGGCGATTGTGGTCAGCACCAGTTTTCCGGATAAGCCGATCCACTGCATGGTCGATCCGGCACAGCTCGAGAGCGCACTGATCAACCTCATCATGAATGCGCGCGATGCGATGCCCGAAGGTGGCCGCCTGGAGATCTCCGCCGAGGCAGCCGAACTTGCGGGCGATGCCACCCTGTTCGGCGTGCCGGCCGGGGCTTACGCGATGATCAAGTTGGTCGATCACGGCGTCGGGATGGATGCCGCCACGCTGGCCCGCGCCTATGAGCCCTTCTTCACAACCAAACGCTTTGGCCGCGGCAGTGGACTCGGCCTGTCGATGGCGTACGGCCTGGTCACGCAGTCGGGCGGCGGCATTTGGCTGCAAAGCGAGCCGGGCCGGGGAACGACCGTGCGGCTGGTGCTGCCGCTGGCGCCGCAAGCGGCGCCGCCGGCCGACGTGCACAACAGCGTCACCCGTGCCCACTGCCGGGAACTGGTGTTGCTAGTTGAGGACGAACCGGATGTGCGGCGCGTCGTGCGTCAGCAGTTGATCGATCTTGGCTACCCGGTCATCGAGGCCGAGAATGGTGCCCAGGCACTGGAAATGGTAGCGCACATCGACGACATCGCCATCGTGCTGTGTGACGTCGTGATGCCTGGCGACATCGATGGCCGCCGGCTCGGTACGCAGGTGATGGCCAGCCACCCCGCGATGCGCATCCTGCTCATGAGCGGCTTCAGCGATGCGGTCAATGAAGCGTGCCCCGGCGACCTGATGCTGCTTGCCAAACCGTTTCTGCGGCAAGACCTGGCACATGCGCTGCTGCTACTCACCGACAAAGGAAAGCTTTGAAATCGAACGATCGGCAGGAATGCCATGAACTCATCGCGATCGTCGAGGACGATCCCGCGGTGGCGCGCGTGATCGAACAGGTGCTCGGTGATTTTTCATTTCGCACCGTTTGGTGCCGCAACGCCGCCGACCTGTTGACGCGCCTGGGCGCGCTCGGCCCGGATTTGTGCATCATCGACCTTGGCCTGCCGGATATGGACGGCATCGAACTGATGCAGCGTATACGCGCCGAGTCGTCCTGCGGGATTCTGATCCTGACTGGCCGCGCTTATGTCAGCGACCGCGTCATGGGGCTCGAACTGGGCGCCGACGATTATGTGTTGAAGCCGTTTGAGCCAAGGGAACTTGTGGCGCGGGTGCGCAGCATCCTGCGGCGCCATGAAAACATGCCGGCGTCCGGCGCGCCAGACAAGCGCCAGGTCGCGGCATTTTCGGGCTGGCTGTTCAATATTGGCAACAACACCCTGTGCGCCCCTAACGGCGAACAGCATCAGCTCAGCACCGCTGAAGCGAACTTGCTGAAGGTTTTTGTCAGCCACCCGAACCGCATCCTGCAACGCGAACAATTGCTTGGCACGCGCGAGCTGAGTTCCACAGATCGCAGCATCGACGTCAGTATTTCGCGTCTGCGCCGCAAGCTGGAACCGGATCCCGGCGGCCACCCATTCATCAAGACCGTCTACGGGGCCGGCTATCTGTTTCTCGCATCGGTCAGTTGGACCGGCGCCGCCAGTCAATGAAGGTTGAGGACTGATCGGCTGCAAAGAGCGGCCAACTCAAGGCGCCGCTGGCACACTTTTCTGCGAAGAACGCTGGTTCGACAGCAGTCGAAGTCCCAATTTACGCAGTTCCTCCACCCACAATACACAGCTCGCCAATGTCACGAGGGCGAGCAGGTTGGCGGCCGGAATCGGCACCGTGTGAAATAGCGCGTTCAGGGGCGGCCAGTACAACACGCTGGCGTGCAGCCCGATGCTCAGCGCCAGCCCGCCGATCAACCATCTGTTGCGCAGGATCCCAAACTGCAGGGCCGAGCGGGTCGCCGACTGGCAGTTCAGGACATTGAACCACTGGCAAAGCGCCAATACAGTGAAGGTTTCGGTACGGATCAGATCATATGGGAGGCCGCTCGACTGACGCCATGCAAACCAGCCGAAGGTGACCGCCACTGCCACCGGCGTCAGCATCGCGATCCGCCAAAGCATTTGATTGTCCAGCAGTCGGTCGTCGCGCGGTACCGGCGCGCGCGTCATTTCATCACCGTCCGGCGGGTCCATCACCAGGTTCACGGTCAGTGTGCTTTCGGTGACGATGTTGATCCAAAGTATCTGGACTGCCGCCAGCGGCAGTGGATAACCGCACACCAGCGCCAGCATCAGCAACACGACCTCATCGACCGAGGTGACGAACAGAAACAGAATCACCTTTTTAAGATTGCGGTAGACAACCCTGCCCTGCTCGACCGCCCCAACGATCGTCGCGAAGTTATCATCGGTGATGACGATCTTCGCCACGCTCTTGGCGATCTCGGTGCCCGTGATTCCCATTGCCACACCGACGTCAGCGCGCGCCAGCGCCGGGGCGTCGTTGACGCCGTCCCCGGTCATGGCGACGACGTCGCCGCGCGCCTGCAACGCCTCCACAATGCGTAATTTCTGCGCAGGATGCACCCGTGCGAACACGGCAATATTATCCAGCCCGTCGAGCAATTCGGCATCGTTCATGCGCTCCAACTCGGCGCCATCGACGCCACGGTCACCTTCCTGCGCAATTCCCAAGGCCCGTGCGATGGCCAGCCCGGTCAGCTTGTGGTCGCCCGTGACCATAATCGGCCGGATCCCGGCCGCGCGACAAGCGGCAACGGCCACCTTGACCTCTTCCCGGGGCGGATCAATCTGCCCCAGAAGGCCAAGCAACACGGCGTGGCCGGCGAGCTCGTCAAAGCTGGTCGTCGCTGTCAGCGGGTAGTCCGCGATGCGGGCCACGGCCAGCACGCGCAACGCACGGCCGGCCATCTCTTCGGCCGCCGTGCGTGCGGCGTGGAGCACGTCCTGGCCATCGCCGGCGCACAGCCGCAACACTGCCTCCGGCGCACCCTTGATGTACACCGCCGATGAACCAGCGATGCCGCTGTGACTGGTGGCCATCATCTTCGTGTCCGAATCGAAAGGAACTTCGGCCACCCGCGGGCGACTCTGGCGCAGGACGCCAAGCTCGATCCCGGCCTTTTCGGCAGCGACCAGCAGCGCCGCCTCGGTTGGATCGCCCAGCACCGTCCAGTCGGTCAATTCGCCCTCGGGCGCAACCAATTCGGCGTCGTTGCATAGCACGACCGCCTCCAGCAATGCGATGACCTGCGCGTCCGCGGGCGCCACGGCTGACCCGGATTCGGTGAGATCGCCCTGCGGCGCGTAGCCGACGCCGGCGATGTCGAGGACGCGCCCGCCAGGTAGCCAAAGTGTGCTGACGGTCATTTCGTTGCGCGTGAGCGTGCCAGTCTTGTCGCTGCAAATGACCGTGATCGCTCCCAGCGTTTCTATTGCCGACAGGCGGCGAATGATCGCCCCACGTCCGACCATGCGCCGCATGCCGACGGCGAGCGCGATCGTCACCGCCACCGGCAATCCTTCCGGTATGACCGACACCATCTGACTGATCGCCACCATCAGAACCTCGCTGAACGGCAAGCCGCGCCCCAGCCCCAGCGCCATCACCGCCAGGAACAGGCCGATGGCCGCCACCACAAGGTAGCGACCGAACTGGACGATGCGCACCTCCAGCGGCGTCTTCGGTTCCTCGGCGCCTTCGGTCATACCTGCGATACCGCCTACCTCGGTATGCTTTCCGGTGGAAGTGACCACGGCGCGCGCCCGGCCGGCGGTGATGTAGGTACCTGAAAACACCATATTGCGGCGATCCGCCAGGCCAGTCTCTTCCGGCAATGCTGCTGCGTGCTTCGAAACCGGCACCGATTCCCCCGTTAACGTCGCCTCCGCCACGGCAAGCGCGGCCTCGTCGATCAGACGCGCATCAGCGCCGACCGCGTCGCCGGTAGCCAGTAATAGAATATCGCCCGGGACGAGATCGAGCGCCGCCACGACTTGCTCAGCGCCATTTCGCAGCACGCGCACCTGCAAGGTTGACAGCTTGCGCAGCGCAGCCATCGAGCGTTCGGCGCGCCCCTCTTGAAAGGTGCCGATCAGCGCGTTCGCCAGAACCACGCCGAGGATCACAGCGGCATCGCCCCAATGTGCCGTGGCGGCGGCCAGTGCCGCAGCGATAAACAAGATATAGATAAGGGGGCTTTGAAACTGGCGCAGCAATACAATCAGCAAGGAGCGTTGACTCGGCTCGGGCAGCGCGTTCTGGCCATGCTCGCCGATGCGTCGGGCAACGTCCTGCGACGACAGCCCCGCCTGGGCGTCGCTACCCAATCGCTCGATAGCATCGTCAGAATCCAGAGCGTGCCAGGGATGCGACGGGGGCGACTGCGACATACTCACACAACAGCCCGTGTGCGCGCGCGGCAATTGAGCCATTTGCGATCCAACACATCGATAGCCATGCGAGCTCCAGGTGAGGAAGAGATACATCTAAGCAGGAATTTGTAGCGAAAGGCCAGAGAACACGGCCCAAGCTAACGCAAGAGCAGCGCGTCGGAAGCATCGAGCATCGTCGTTTTCAGCGGTGCGGTCTGTGGGATAGCACACAGACCGCAACGCGAACGGCTTCTGGCTGTGCTCGCAGGACACCGGAAATGGCTCAGATGTGAACAGGCGTACGCGGACGATTTTGATGTATATCAATAATATTGCGTGCTCCAGAGCCTAGTATCAACATCTTGGCTGCGAAGTTTGATCGCCGTCACCCTGCGCCCTCTGAACATTCGACCGTGCAGGCAATCATCTCGCAAGGCCGAACGACAAGCTTTTACCATACGTAAGGCTTTCTCAACCCTGTCAGTCGCTAACCGAACTCGCGGCCAACCGTGCATCGCTGTTCGCGCCCGCCAGCGCTCGCAATGGATGCTCGGACGGGGTGGCCATCGTTTCCATTCAGGGCCGCAAGCTCCCCCCTTCAGGGTAGGGCTCAAGCAGAAAACAAGGAGAACAGAATGGTTGATCAAAATGGCGGAGCGCATCAGTACGATGAAGGCGAGTCGCAGGCGCGTGCCGATGACTCGACAGTTGACATCCAGCAATCGTTCACGGACCCCGTTTGCGGCATGAAAGTCGGCGCCGACCAGGCCCGTAAAATCGCGTATGCGGGCCAGGACTATTTCTTCTGCAGCGTTCGCTGCGCGGACAAATTTCGTGCAAGTCCGCGTTCATTTGTGAATATTGCCAAGGCAGCCGAGGAAACAGTGGTTCAGTCGGGAACGATATACACCTGTCCCATGCATCCTGAAATTCGACAATCCACACCAGGCAGCTGTCCGTTATGCGGAATGGCGCTGGAACCGGTGATGCCTTCGCTTGACGATGAAGAGAATCCTGAACTCGTCAATTTCAGACACCGGTTCTGGTGGACGTTGCCGTTTTCGGCCGCGGTCTTCGTGTTGGCCATGTTCGGCCACATGCTGTTCCCCCAGGGACTTCCTTATCAAAGCCTGGTTGAACTCGCGCTGAGTACGCCCGTCGTCTTGTGGGCGGGCTGGCCCTTCTTTGTGCGCTGCGCGCAATCGGTACGTCATCGCAGCCCGAACATGTGGACACTCATCGGCTCCGGCGTTGCTGCTGCGTATAGTTATAGCGTTGTCGCTACGTTTGCCCCCGGCTTGTTTCCATCGACATTCGCGGGGCATGGCGGACGTGTCGGTGTTTACTACGAAGCGGCCGCAGTCATTATTTCGTTGACCCTGCTGGGACAAATCCTGGAACTGCGTGCTCGCTCACAGACATCGGCCGCAATCAAATCCTTGATGGGCCTGGCCCCGAAGACCGCGCGACGGATCCGGGATGACGGCACCGAAGAGGATGTGCCGCTCACCCATGTTCATCTTGGGGACGCCCTGCGGGTTCGTCCGGGGGAAAAGGTACCGGTCGATGGCAAGGTCGCAGAAGGCGAAAGCGCAGTGGACGAATCAATGCTCACCGGCGAGCCGATGCCGGTCACGAAGCGGCCAGGGGACAAGGTGATTGGCGCCACCCTCAACACCACTGGCAGCCTGGTCATCCGCGCCGAGAAAATCGGCTCCCAGACCATGCTCTCGCAAATTGTACAAATGGTCGCGCAGGCTCAGCGGTCACGTGCGCCGATGCAACGCCTGGCCGATGTCGTGGCCGGTTACTTCGTCGTCGTTGTCATTGCCATCGCACTTCTTACGCTGCTCGGGTGGGGATTTTTCGGCCCCGAGCCAAGTTGGGTGTTTGGCTTCGTCAATGCGGTTGCCGTGCTGATCATTGCCTGCCCGTGTGCGCTGGGCCTGGCAACGCCAATGTCGATCATGGCCGCCACCGGCCGCGCTGCCACGCAAGGCATGCTGTTCCGCGATGCAGCGGCAATCGAGGGAATGCACAAGGTCGACACGCTGATTGTCGACAAGACCGGTACGCTGACGGAGGGTAAGCCTGCGTTCGACCGGGCCGTCGCCGCGCCAGGTTTCAGCGAGGAAGACGTATTGCGAATTGCGGCGAGTATCGACCAGGGAAGCGAACATCCTCTTGCAAATGCGATCGTCGCGGAGGCCCGAAGGCGCGGCCTGGCCTTGGACAAGCCGGAAAGTTTCGAGTCTTCCAGTGGTATCGGGGTCCGCGGGATCGTATCCGGTCAACGTATTGCGTTGGGAAATACGGCGCTCATGGATGCGGAAAAAGTTGATTGGCGGGTGTTGGTCAGCCAGGCGGAAGCGCTTCGGGGCGAGGGGGCGAGCGTGATGTACCTCTCTTCCGACGAACGCCTGGTCGGTCTGCTTGCCGTATCCGACCCGGTCAAAGCGAGCACGATGGAAGCCCTCGAGGCCCTGCGCGCCGCAGGTCTGACGGTCATCATGGCAACAGGGGACGGTCTTACCACGGCGAAGGCAGTCGCCGCGAAACTCGGCATCGCCGAGGTATACGGCGAGGTGAAGCCGCAGGACAAATTGGCACTGGTCGAGCGCATGCAAAAGGCGGGCAAGGTGGTGGCGATGGCCGGTGACGGTATCAACGATGCCCCTGCGTTGGCCAAGGCTGATGTCGGCATTGCGATGGGCACAGGCACCGACGTCGCGATGAATAGTGCACACCTCACGTTGGTGAAAGGGGACTTGCGCGCCATCGCGCGCGCGCGAGTTCTTTCATTGGATACGGTACGCAACATGCGCCAGAACCTCGGTTTTGCTTTCGTCTACAACACCTTGGGGATTCCGTTGGCCGCCGGCCTGCTGTATCCCTTTACCGGGCAGTTGCTGTCGCCAATGATTGCCGCCGTTGCCATGAGCCTGAGCTCGGTATCGGTGATTACCAACGCGCTGCGTTTGCGAGGGATGGCGAAGTGATGTTCCACACCGAATGGAAACGCTGCTGGCGCGACCGCCCTGTGCAGACGATCGCCATGGCTGAATTTCTCCCGTGCAGTTGGGATGATTTTCTCCTGATCAGTGAAAAAATCTTTCAATCATCGGCAGCGGGACCGGGATGCATCGATAGCGCCTGCTCCAGCACACCGATGCGCTGCAGCAGCGTCATGGCGAGCGCAAGGCCATTGCTGTCGAGCTCGAAATCGTCGCGCAGCCGGCGCGCCTGCCGGACCGTCGCCACATGCACAAGATGAAAGCGGCGCGACTGCCTGGTCGCTCCGGCCGGCCAGATTACGCCGCTGACGACCAGGTCTTCGACCTCCTCGAGCGACAGGCCGGACACTTCGATCAAATGTTCCATGGCGCAGACCTCGGCCTCGTCCAGCCAGATCCCATGGGTCACGGGCAAGCTCATGCTGTCTCCGCATCGGCGAACTGCGCTCGCGGGTCGAAATCGGAGGCGTCGGCCAGCTGCCGGTACAAGGCCCGCTCGGCCTCGCTGACCGAGGAGGGAACGGTAATGACGATGACCGCATGAAGTGCGCCGCTGCCGCCGTCGCTGCTGCGTAATCCGCGCCTCGCCAGCCGCAGCTGTTGTCCCGCGGTGGCGCCGGGCTTGACGGTGAGATCGACCGGACCGTCCAGCGTGGGGACGCGGATCACCACCCCCAGCACCGCTTCCCAAGGCGCCAGCGGCAGATCCATGTACAGGTCGCGCCCGCTGATCCGGTACAAAGGGTGCGGCGTCAACGCAAGCGCAACATACAAGTCGCCCGCCGGACCGCCATGCGTGCCAGCGCCGCCCTTCCCGCCCAGGCGCAGGCGCTGGCCGTCGACAGCGCCTGGCGGCACGGTGATGCGGAAGGTCCGACTGATGCGATGCGGCACGCCATGCGCGTCGAGCTCGGGGATCTGCGCGCGCACCTCGATTTCACCGCCGCGATGAATCTGTTCGAGCGTAACGGCGGCGCTGATTTCGAAATCCCGGCCGCGCGCCGCGGCGGGCCGACGCCCGTCCCTGCCCTGGTTCGAGCGGCCGAACGCGGCGAACAAATCGGCCAGGTCGACGTCGTCGTAGCCTGACTCACCGGCATCGAAATTGCTCTGCCAACCCGGCGGCGGCGAGAAGTCCTGGCCGGGTTTCGGCTTGCCTAGCTCGTCGTAGGCCTGGCGTTTTTCCGGGTCTTTCAACACCGCGTACGCTTCGCCGATCTCCTGGAAACGCTCTTTGCCGAGCGGATCCTTCGAAATATCGGGATGGAACTGGTGCGCAAGCTTGCGATAGGCTTGCTTGATTTCGCTGGCGCTCGCCGCGCGCTCAACGCCCATGATCTGGTAGTAGTCCTTGAATTTCACGCTGATACCGCCGGCGTGCGCAAGGAAAATCCGGCGCCTTCGACCATGCGCCGGCCCGCCAGCAGCGCTTGCTGCTCGGCGGCGCGGGCCGCGCCACACAGCGGCGCGACACCCAACCCTTCCGGCACGAAGCCCTCGCGCTCGACCAGCAGCTGGGACTGCCATCGACCGGGCGCCAGCTCGACCGCTTGGCCGGTAATGACGTAGCCGTTCAGTTCGCAGGGGTTATCAAAGAACATGGTGGGTCTTTCGTGGAATTGTTTTTTAGTCTACGAAGCGCGGTCAAGGAAAACGTTGATGTGCATCAAAAATTCCCAGGTGAAGCATTTGGGTGGCCTATCCCCTCGTATTTGATGCACATCATTATTTTTTAACATCGCGCGTGCGAAGGTGCACGCAATCAATAATTAATATTCGCGGATCCTGAACCATGACGAACGAGAAAATCCGCAGCATGCTGGCCGCAATGAATGCCCTTGAAGAAGAGCTGGCGACTGCCCTGCGGGAACAGCAAAGCAAAATGTTTTTTCAGATCGATGGCAAGCGGGTGGAGTTTGAGCGCACGGTTCGCGACGAACATCGCAAGCTCAAGAGCAGCCTGTTTCATTGGGTAGTGGCTTACCGGCCGCAGAACCTCCTGACCGGTCCGATCATCTACGGGATGGTGCTTCCGCTGCTGCTGGTCGACCTGTGCATCAGCTTTTACCAGGCGTGCTGCTTTCCGATCTACGGCATTGTCAAGGTGCGTCGCGCCAATTACATCATTTTCGACCGCCAGCATCTCGCTTATCTGAACATCATCGAAAAATTCCACTGCACGTATTGCGCCTACGGCACCGGGCTGATCGCCTACTGCACCGAAATCATCTCTCGCACCGAACAATATTTTTGCCCTATCAAGCATGCTCGCAAGATGCTCGGAAACCATCAGCGCTATGCCGGATTCCTCGATTTCGGCGACGCGCAGGATTACGAAAAAAGACTCGAAGAATACCGGCTTGCCCTGGGCAAGCCGAATTAAGCACGTTCACCTTTCAGGAGCTTCACCATGCGCCAGGAAAAACTGACAACCAAGCTGCAGGAAGCGCTGTCGGACGCGCAAAGCCTGGCGGTCGGCAACGACAACCAATACATCGAGCCGGTCCACTTGCTGGTGGCCCTGCTCAACCAGGACGACGCCGGCGCGCGCTCGCTGCTGCAGCGCGCCGGCATCAACGTCGGATCGCTCGCCAACGCGCTGAAAAGCTCGCTCGAACGCCTGCCGAAGGTGTCCGGCACGGGCGGCGAAACGCAGGTGAGCCGCGAGCTGATGTCCGTACTGAACCTGGCCGACAAGGAAGCGCAGAAACGCGGCGACCAGTTCGTCTCGAGCGAGATGATCCTGTTGGCGCTCAATGAAGACAAGTCCGACGCCGGCAAGCTGGCGCGCGAGGCGGGCCTGTCGCGCAAGGCGATCGATAGCGCCATCGAGGCGGTACGCGGCGGCGAGTCGGTCAATTCGCAGGACGCCGAAGGTCAGCGCGAAGCGCTCAAAAAATACACGCTCGACCTGACCGAGCGCGCGCGCCAGGGCAAGCTCGATCCGGTCATCGGGCGCGACGATGAAATCCGCCGCACCATCCAGATCCTGCAGCGGCGTACCAAGAACAATCCGGTTCTGATCGGCGAGCCCGGCGTCGGCAAGACCGCCATCGTCGAGGGCCTGGCGCAGCGCATCATCAACGGCGAAGTGCCGGACTCGCTCAAGGGCAAGCGCGTGCTGTCGCTCGACATGGCGGCGCTGGTGGCCGGCGCCAAGTTCCGCGGCGAGTTCGAGGAACGCCTGAAAGCGGTGCTGAAGGAGCTGGCAATGGACGAGGGCCAGACCATCGTCTTCATCGACGAGATGCACACGATGGTCGGCGCCGGCAAGGCCGAGGGCGCGATGGATGCCGGCAACATGCTCAAACCGGCGCTGGCACGTGGCGAGCTGCATTGCGTCGGCGCGACCACCCTCGACGAGTACCGCAAATACATCGAGAAGGACGCCGCGCTGGAACGGCGCTTCCAGAAGGTGCTGGTCGACGAGCCAAGCGTGGAGGACACCATCGCCATCCTGCGCGGGCTGCAGGAAAAATACGAGCTGCACCACAAGGTCGAGATCACCGACGCGGCCATTATCGCGGCGGCCGAACTGTCGCACCGCTACATCACCGATCGCTTCTTGCCGGACAAGGCGATCGACCTGATCGACGAGGCAGCATCGAAGATCAAGATCGAGATCGACTCCAAGCCGGAGGTGATGGATCGCCTCGAACGGCGCATCATCCAGTTGAAGATCGAAAAGGAAGCGGTCAAGAAGGAGAAGGACGAAGCGTCGCAGCGGCGCCTGGGCCTGATCGACGACGAGATCGCCCGCCTGGAACGCGAGTACAACGATTACGAGGAAATCCTCAAGGCCGAAAAGGCGATCGTGCAAGGCACCACCCATATCAAAGAGGAGATCGAGCGGATCCGCCACCAGATGGAGGAAGCGACGCGCGAGAGCAATTGGCAAAAGGTGTCCGAGCTCCAGTACGGCAAGCTGCCGCAGCTCGAGGCCCAGTTGAAGAACGAGGAGGATGTCAGCGCGCGCGACGGGGGCAGCGCCAAGCCAAGGCTGCTGCGTACCCAGGTCGGCGCCGAGGAAATCGCCGAGGTGGTTGCGCGAGCGACCGGCATCCCGGTGTCGCGCATGATGCAGGGCGAACGCGAAAAATTGCTGCATATCGAAGACGAGCTGCACCGGCGCGTGGTCGGCCAGGACGAGGCAATCGGCGTGGTGTCGGACGCGATCCGCCGCTCGCGCGCCGGGCTGTCCGATCCCGGCCGGCCGTATGGCTCGTTCATGTTCCTCGGACCCACCGGGGTCGGCAAGACCGAATTGTGCAAAGCGCTTGCATCGTTCCTGTTCGATGCCGAGGAATCGATGATCCGCATCGACATGAGCGAATTCATGGAGAAGCATTCGGTGGCGCGGCTGATCGGCGCGCCGCCGGGCTACGTCGGCTACGACGAGGGCGGCTACCTGACCGAGGCGGTGCGACGCAGGCCGTACAGCGTGATCCTGCTCGATGAAGTCGAAAAAGCGCATCACGACGTCTTCAACGTGCTGTTGCAGGTGCTGGACGACGGCCGCATGACGGACGGCCAGGGCCGCACGGTCGACTTCAAGAATACCGTGATCGTGATGACCTCGAACCTCGGTTCGCACATGATCCAGTCGATGGAGAGCGACGATCCGGCGATCGTCAAGATGGCGGTGATGGGCGAGGTGCGCAGCCATTTCCGGCCCGAGTTCATTAACCGGATCGACGAGATCGTCGTGTTCCATCCGCTTGACGAGAAGAACATCGGCGCGATCGCCAGGATCCAGCTGCAGCACCTGGAGTCGCGCCTGGCGCAGATGGAGATGAAGCTGGATGTGTCGGATGCGGCATTACAGAAGATCGCCGAAGCCGGCTACGATCCGGTATATGGTGCACGGCCGCTCAAACGCGCGATCCAGCAGCAGATCGAAAATCCGCTGTCGAAGCTTATCTTGTCGGGCGAATTCGGCATCAACGACACCATCGCGTTGGACGTCGAAAGCGGCGGCCGGCTGGTGTTCAACAAGCCGCCTGCCGATGGCGCGGGTGATGCGGCAGGATCATGACCCTCCCCGTCCACCCGCACGTGTAGAGATTAGCGCGGCGGCGTGCCGTGCGGCGATCCACTCCTCGTTGGTCGGCTCCACGCCAACCCGCACCCGGCTGGCTGGCGCCGAAATCACCGACGCGTGCGCCAGGTTGGCCGCGTCGTCCACCACGATGCCGAGAAAGCCCAGCTCGCGGCAGATGCGTTCGCGGATCTCGACGCTATGCTCGCCCACGCCGGCTGTAAAAACCAGCAGGTCCAGCCCCCCCAGCACGGCCACCAGTGCACCAATTTCACGCACGATGCGCCGCACATAGAGCGCCAACGCAGCGCGTACGCGCTCGCCGACGTCGTCGCTGCGCGCCTCGTTGGCCAGCAGCACCCGCGGTTCCGATGACAGGCCCGACAGCCCAAGCAAGCCGGACTCGTGATACAGCACATGGCCGACCTGCGCCAGCGTCAGCTGTTCAACCTCCATCAGGTACAGCACAGCGCCAGGATCGAGCGCGCCGGTGCGGGTCCCCATCATCAGCCCGTCGAGCGCCGAGAAACCCATCGTGGTCCCTACGCTTTGCAGGCTGCGCATCGCGCACAGACTGGCGCCGCTACCCAGGTGGGCAACAATGACGCGCCCGCCCGCGCACTGGCCGTGACGCTCGGGCAGCACGATCGACATGTACTCGTAAGACAGTCCATGGAAGCCGTAGCGGCGCAGCCCTCGCTCCCACGCCGAGTAAGGCAGCGGCAGCATCTGCTCCACCTTGGGCAGCGTGTGGTGGAAAGCGGTGTCGAAGCTGGCGATCTGCGGCACCTCCGGGCTGCTCCCGAGGAATGTCTCGATGGCGTCGAGCGCGAACGGCTGATGCAGCGGCGCCAGTGGAATGAACGCCTTCAGGTCAGCCAGCATGGCCGCATCGACGGCTACTGGCGCGCAGTATTTGCTGCCGCCATGTACCACACGATGAGCCACAGCGGCGAGGCGGCGCTTGCCCAAGCGGCGCGCCACGCGGCCGCGAATGAACGCCAGCGCGGCATGGTATGGCTGGTCGCTGCCCAGATCCACCGGCGCCGGCGCGGCATCGGTGTCGCCGTAAGCAGGCGTGTCGCTGCCGATACCCTGCACCTTGCCATTCCAGACCGGCGTTCGCGACAACGGCGAGTTGCCTGCATCGAACAGAGCGAACTTGATGCTGGAGGATCCACAGTTGAGAACCAGGATCAGGCCACGCTGGGCAGTGTCGTGCTCGCTATTGGGAAGCACGCCTGTCATGGTGGCGACGTGCGATAGTGGTGTGCCAGCAAGAGCGCGATGGCGCAGGAAGCGATGCGCGTCTCGCGCGAATCCGCGCGACTGGTCAGCACGATCGGCACCTTGGCGCCGAGCACGATGCCGGCGCTGGCCGCGTCACCCATGAATTCGAGCTGCTTGGCCAGCATATTGCCGCTCTCCAGGTCGGGGACCACCAGCACGTCCGCATAGCCGGCCACTTGCGAGACAATGCCCTTCACGCGCGCCGCGGCGATCGACACCGCATTGTCAAACGCGAGGGGCCCGTCAAGCAGCGCACCGGTGATCTGGCCGCGGTCGGCCATCTTGCACAACGCCGCGGCATCGAGCGTGGCCGGCATGGCGGGGTTGACCGTCTCGACCGCAGCCAGGATCGCCACGCGCGGCTCCGCCACACCGATGGCATGCGCCAGGTCGATGGCGTTGCGTATGATATCGGCCTTGTCGTCGAGCGTCGGGGCGATGTTGATGGCGGCATCGGTGATGATGAACGGACGCGGATAGGCCGGGGTCTGCATCAGGAAGCAGTGGCTGAGGCGGCGCTTGGTGCGCAAGCCAGCGGCCGTATCCAGTACCGCGCGGATCAGTTCATCCGTGTGCAGGCTTCCCTTCATCAGCGCGTCGACCTCCCCGGTCCGGGCAAGTTCGACGGCACGCGCCGCCGCAGCATGGCTGTGCGGCACATCCTCGATGGCGATACCGGACAGGTCCAGGCCCGCTTCGGCGGCGACGGCCTCGATCCGTGCACGCGGCGCGACCAGCACCGGCTCGATCAAGCCTGCGGCGCGCGCATCGAGCGCACCGGACAGGCTCAGCGCATCGCAGGGGTGGACCACCGCCATCCGGATCGCCCCCAGCGGACGCACCCGTTCGAGCAGCCGCTCCATTCCGCCGCCCGGGGACAAGCGCACTTCAGGCAGGGTGGCGCTGGGGCGCTCGATTTTTTCCGTCGGCGCCAGCACCTTCGCTTCGCCCTCGATCACGCAGATGCCGTCCTGGTTGGTGCAGGTGCACGCCAGGGTCAGCATTTTCCTCGCCTCGTCGCGCTTGGCGACGGTGACCCGGATGACCAACGTGTCGCCGACCCGCACCGGCGCCAGGAAATTCAGGGTCTGCCCAAGGTAGACTGTCCCCGGACCCGGCAGCCGGGTGCCGAGCACAGCGGAGATGAGCGCCGCACCCCACATGCCGTGCGCGAAGACGCCGTGAAAGCGGGTCGAGGCAGCGAACTCGGCATCGAGTAGCTGCGGGTTGACGTCGCCCGACATCACGGCGAACAGCCGAATGTCTTCGTGCGTCAGGGTGCGCTCGATGCTCGCACTTTCGCCGACGCAAATTTCGTCGAAGGTGCGGTTGCGGATAATCTGGAGTTCGTCGTTGTTGGGCTTGCTAATGGCAATCTCCTGGGGGCCGAGCTGATGGCCAGGCTCGGTGTCGAAAATGTGATGGACCTGGTCAGGACACGTCACTTGGCTGATGCCGACTAGTTGGGCTCGGGATTTGGCGCCGATGAATCGAATTGTGCGATGGCGGTCATCGCGACCTTCCTACTTTACATCAATCATGAAAAAGCTGACGAGACCGCTGCAACAAACTCGCGCGACAGTGGAACCTGACAAGGCGGTTTTCCTGGATCCTGCCCGATTTCATCATTGCGATTTGGACAGGGATGCTGTCGAATTCCTGGAAAAGTGGGCGGCAATGCCTGGTCGTGAACTATTTCAACTTCGGCCCTCGCCACACCACTACGCGCGGTGCAAAAACAAAAACCCGCACCACCTGAAAGGCATGCGGGTTCGTTGACTGAGAGCGTACTTGGCTATGCCACCTGACCAATTAAAGAATTCTTTAATATTTTTTCGCTTATTAAAGAATGCTTTAATATGATGGTAACCCATTAAAGAAAGCTTGAAATGCCTCGCACCAGCGGCAAGTTCGTCAGCACCACCACGCTCAACGAAACGGTGCGCGCCTTTGTGCCGCACCCGCTGCCACCAGTGAAGCCGCCACTATCGCCACAGTCCTACGAAGACCTAAACCGCGCGGCTGAATTGGCCCTGGCCCGTCTGTCTGCGGTGTCAGGCCTCGTTCCGTCGGTCGAATGGTTGCTCTACAGCGCGGTGCGCAAAGAAGCCCTCCTGACCTCCCAAATTGAAGGAACGCAGGCGACCCTGACTGACCTGTTCGACCAGGAAGCGGGTATGGAGCTCAACAATCGCGACGACGTCGAAGAAGTGACGAATTACATGCGTGCATTTCGCATGGTGCGCGACAACCTGCGCGACATCCACGGCTTGCCACTGAGCGTACGCCTGATTTGTGACGCCCACCAGATACTGCTCGATGGCGCACGCGGCGCCAGCAAGCAGCCAGGCGAGCTGCGTCGTTCGCAAAACTGGATCGGCGGCAGCCGGCCCGGCAATGCCGTTTTCGTCCCGCCGCCGCCCGAGCAAGTGCCGCAACTGCTGGCCGACCTCGAACGTTTTATTCACGCCGAGCCGATGCCGCTGCCGCCGCTGGTCACCATCGCGCTCGTTCACGCCCAGTTCGAGACGATACATCCGTTCCTCGATGGCAACGGGCGCATTGGTCGTCTGCTGATTACCGCCCTGCTCGAACACTGGAGCCTGCTGAAGGAACCGCTGCTCTATCTGAGCGGCTACCTGAAGCGCAATCAGACGGAGTACTATCGATTGCTGTCGGCAACGCGCACTGATGGCGCATGGGAGCCCTGGGTTAGCTTCTTTCTCGTCGGCGTGACCGAAGCCGCTGCCGAAGCCGAACGCAGTGTCGTCGACGTCGCCACGCTCGTGACGGCGGACCGCCGGCGCCTGCTCGATTCGCCCAAGGCAGGATCCGCTGCCTTCCGTTTATTTGAGCTGCTGCCGATGATGCCGCGCTTTACGGTGGAAAAAGTACGGCACGAACTAGCGACCAGCTTTCCGACGGCGAATTCCGCCGTCAAGTTACTGACCGAGCTAGGCATCGTCACTGAAATGACCGGTCAGCGAAAATTCCGCACCTTCGGCTATCAGAACTACATCGAGCTCCTGGCACGCGCCGAGTACGGCGCCTGAGAGGCAAGTACCAACAGAAGTACCAATATAAAGTGTAGTGTCGCCGGCAAGATTCTGAATCGCGGAATCACTTTCGTATTTGACGCTGTTGAGTTGCGAGGACGCCACAGTGCGCCCCTTGCACGACCTGAAATGGAGCAACAGCTTCAAATCGAGAACGTTTGCCTGCACGCATCTTCAATCCCGTCGGCCTGATGCGTCTTCAAGCGCACTACGTGTCTCGAAATCCGTTGAGGAGGTCTTTCGAGAAACTTGAATTCTTGAACTTCTTCAGACCTATGCAGGTCTCGGCCTGATACCTGAGTTTATGGGGCAATCGATCCGCCGCGTGACGGTCGAAGCGCGTTCGCACGTGAGACTGTCAGAATGCAATCGATCGATCCGCAACGAGGACTGCAAAAGTCGACTACTCCACAGCGAAAAATCGCTGGCACCTGCCGCGCTGCAATTGGCGCCGAGATCCCGAGCCCACTATTTGGTGAGCCAGCCGCCGGCCAGCCGAATCAGCGCGGGCATCAGCCAATACACCATGACGCCCGAAATCGCGGTGGCGATCCCCCCCTTCAACAGCAGGTCGTGCATGCCGGGCGCCAGTGGATCGCCAATCGAGTAGACCAGCCACGGCATTACAACCGTTAAAGGGAAGACCGCCGCGGTGGACAGCATCCATTGCTTCCACCGCCTCGGCACCGGACCGGGACCGGGAGGTGTGAACCAGAAATCAGAACCGGAATGCACATGGTAGCGGTCTTCGCTGAGCAGCCATGGCAAGGCTTCGACAAGCAGCCTGGCGCGCACATCCGAAGCCAGCCAGGCCTGCGCCCCCGCTTCACTGTCGAAGCGTACTACAACGATAAAGCGCAAGCCGGAGCCAACAGGGCGGATCACATCGGTGGCAAGAAATCCGGGAAAGCTCGCATGTGCCTGGATGGCCCTGAGCATCCAGCGTTCATAGTACTCACGGTGGTCGACATGAACATCGTGGACGATGACGCTGGTGCCATGGGCATCGGTAGTTGACATGCTCATCTGAACTCTCCCTTCTTTCAAAAGGCACCGGCAGCCCGCCTGATTAGCCGATCAGAACGCGTGGCGCAAGCCAGCCGACAGGCCCGACTGGTTCATGCCGGCGCCGACGGTTCCGCCGACATCGAGCGCGATCGCGGCCGACCCGCTGTTCTTCATGTGTCCAAGCGAACTGTACACAGCGGTGCGCTTCGACAGGCTGTAGGTGAGGCGCAAGACCGACAGGGTCGAATCGTTGGCGCTGCCGTCGACGTCATGCCGCGCCACCTGTCCGTCGAGCTGCAAGGCCGGGGTCAGCGGGTAACTGGCGCCGAAGTAGTACAGCTCCGTCTTCAGATTGTTGACAGGCGTCGCCGCAACCTTCCTGCGCGCCATCACGCCGGCGCCGATCTTGGTCGCGCCCACCATTGCGTAGCCGTTGAGCGTCGTGCGGCGATCGCGCGACTCGCTGGTGGTCAGGCCGGCGGCAGCGCCGGTATTGCCGTACATGATGTCGTACGAGGTGGTCAGGCCCCAGGCCTTGTTGTCGTAGCCTAGCAAGGCGGTCACCTGGCGGCAAGCCTTGGAATTGCCGGCGACCTCGCCGCCGCAGTTCGTCGCCGAAGGGCCACCGGCGGCGGAAGCGTCGCGGCCCAGGCTATACGTCGCGCCGACCGTGAAGGCGGAGAAATTGCCGAGGTAGCCAATGGCGTTATCGCTGCGCGCGTTCGGGATGTAGAGATCGATGCTGGACATGCTGAACAGGTTCGGGCCCATCACGTCCGATTTGAGCGCCGACAGGAACGTCATGTTGACTTGGCGGCCTAGGGTCAGCGTGCCGAATCCACCCTTCAATCCGATGTTCGCCTGGCGGCCGAACAGGCGGTTACCCTGGCCCATGGTGCCGGTGTCGAGACTCAGTCCACCTTCGAGCACGAAGATCGCCTGCAGCCCGCCGCCGAGGTCTTCGGTGCCGCGAAATCCCAGGCGCGACGGCACGCTGCCCGTCAATCCCGGCATCTTGACCATCGAGTCGCCGGCCGCGTTGGTATTCGTGGTGTAGACCAGCCCGCTGTCGACAACGCCGTAGATGGTGACCTGGCTTTGTGCCAAGGCGGACGTGGCGGCGGCGCCGCCGATAAGTGCCAGGGTGGCGGCAAGAACTGCTTTTTTCATTACGATGTCTCCAGGTTTTGTTTTACTAAAGGAACTGCGGGTTATTCGCTATCAGGCTGTCGCGCGGGATGGGCGAGCTGGAATGCGGGCATTTGCTGGCATGCCGCATCGATCGCGCGCAAGGTCGGGAACGGCGCAAGGTCGAGCCCGAAACGGCTGGCCGCGAACAACTGCGGCACGAGGCAGCAATCGGCCATGGTCGGCGTATCGCCGACGCAGAAGCGGCCGCGCTGCGGGTCGCGCGCCAGTTCCGTCTCCAGCGCGGTCAACCCGGTAACGTGCCAGTGTTCGATCCAGGCTGCCTTGGCCGCCTCGTCCGCGCCAAGCGGGCCGGTCAAGTACTTCAGCACGCGCAGGTTGTTCAGCGGATGAATGTCGCATGCCATCGCCAGCGACAGCTGTCGCACTTCGGCGCGCGCGCGCGGCGCCGCCGGCAGCAGCGCTACCGTAGGGTAAGCCTCGTCGAGATACTCGATGATCGCCAGAGACTGGCTGATATCGAGGTCCCCATCGCTCAGCACCGGCACCAGCTGCTGCGGGTTGCGGCCGCTGTTGGCTGCATTGAACTGCTCGCCGCCATCGCGGTTCAAGTGTATCGAGGCATACTCGAACGGCAGACCTTTCAGGTGCAGCGCGATGCGCACCCGGTACGCCGACGAGCTGCGAAAGTAATTGTGCAGCACCAGCTTTGGATTGCTCATGAAACCCCCATATATTGTTGAACGATGGCCGGCTCGTTGCGCAGCTGGGCGGAATCTCCCTGCCATACCACCCTGCCCTTTTCCATGACGAAGTGACGGTCGGCCAGCTTCAGCAGTGCGCCGACATTCTTGTCGATGACAATCTGCGCCAGCCCTTCCTGCTTCAGTTTTGCAAGCACGGCCCATATTTCGGCGCGGATCAGCGGCGCCAGCCCTTCGGTCGCCTCATCGAGCACCAGCAGCTGCGGATTGGTCATCAGCGCGCGGCCGATGGCCAGCATCTGCTGCTCGCCGCCCGACAGCTGCCAGCCGTGGTTGCCGCGCCGCTCCTTCAGGCGCGGGAAAAATCGGTATACCCGCTCCAGGTCCCACGGCTGCAGGCTGGCCTGGCCGTGTCTTGGCGCCCGCGCTGTGGCGATCAGGTTCTCTTCAACCGACAGGCTGGGAAAGACCTGGCGCCCCTCCGGCACCAGCCCCAGTCCAAGCCGGGCGATACCGTGCGACGACATCGACGTCAGCGATTTCCCGCCGAAGGTGATGGCGCCGGATTTCACCGGCAGCATGCCGAACAGGCACTTGATCGTCGTCGAGCGCCCCATGCCATTGCGGCCGAGCAGGGTCACCACTTCGCCGGCCTTGACGTCAAAGCCCATGCCGAACAGCGCCTGCGCGTGGCCGTAGGCAGCCTGCACATTTTTCATTTCGAGTAGCGTGGTCATCTCAATCCTCTTCTTCGCCGAGGTATACCGCCCGTACTTCCGGATGGTTGCGAATTTCTTCGGGCGTACCGGTGAACATCACCTTGCCGTAAACAAGCACGGTGATGCGGTCGGCCAGTGCGAACACCGCTTCCATGTCGTGTTCGATCAGCAGAATCGTGTAGCTGCGTTTCAGGCGCGTCAGCATCGCCACCACGGCGGCCGACTCCTGCACGCTCATGCCGGCCATCGGCTCGTCGAGCAGCAGGAACTTCGGCTGCGCCGCGAGCGCCATCGCCATCTCGAGCTGGCGCCGCTCGCCATAGGCCAGGTCCGCGGCCGGCACGTCGGCGCGCGCCGCCAGTCCGCAGGCCACCAGCGCATCCTGCGCCGCCTTGGCCGGCCCTGAGCGGCCCAGCATCGGCTGCAGGAAGCGCCAGCCATGCTCGCGCGCGCCGACCGCGGACAGCACGGCGTTTTCGCGCACCGTGAAGTCTTCGAAAATCGACGTGATCTGGTAGGACCGCAGCAGACCGCGCCGCGCCCGCTCGTGGATCGGCAGCGCGGTGACATCGGCGCCGTCAAACCACACGCGGCCCGAATTCGATGCCATCTCGCCGGACAGCTGGTTGATCAGCGTGGTTTTGCCGGCGCCGTTCGGACCGATAATGGCGTGCAGTTCGCCCGGCGCGATGTCGATCGAGATCGCGTCGCTGACCAGGATGCCGCCGAAACGCTTGACCAGGGATTCCGTTCGCAACATGCTCATGCGTGTTCTCCTACCGCGGCGGCCTTCACCTCATCGGGGCGGGCGCGGCGACGATGACCGATTTTTTCAAGCAGGCCGGCCAGGCCGGCGGTGCGCAGCAGCGCGATCAGGAAGATGGCGAACCCGAACACGGCAGGCCACGATTCGGTGAACCCTTTCAGCACTTCCTCGGCGCCGATGAAGGCCAGCGCGCCGAGCAAAGGCCCGAACACCGTGCCCAGTCCACCAAGCACGATCATGACGATCAGGTCGCCGGAGACGATCCAGCTCAGCGTCGCTGGCGAAGCGAACGCGGTCAGATTCGCCAGCAGCATGCCAGCAATTCCGCACAGGATGGCCGACATGACATACGCGACGAGCTGGTAGCGCGTGCTGCGAAAGCCGATCGCGTTGACCCGGCGCGCGTTCTGGCGGGCGCCGCGCAGCACCATGCCGAACGGCGAGGTGCGCAGGCGCGCGCCCCACCAGATCACCAGGCACAGCACCGCCAGCGCCACCCAGTACAGCGGCACCGTCTGGCCGAGACTGACACCGAAAAATTCGCTCGGCGCGGCCACCGGGGTGCCGTCGTCGCCGCCATACTGCTTCAGGCTGACGAACACGAAGTAGCCCATTTGCGCGAACGCCAGCGTGATCATGATGAAGCCGATGCCGGTCGTGCGCAGGCTGACGGCGCCGGTCACCAGGCCCACCAGGCCGCACGAGACGATGCACACGGCCAGGTGGATCCAGCCGTTGCCGATGCCGTGAAAGGCAGGAATGGCGACGCTGTAAGCGCCCAGTCCGAGGAACAGCGCGTGCCCCAGGCTGACCAGGCCGCCAAAACCGAGCGCCAGGTTCAACGCGGTGGCAGCGATGGCGTAAATGATAATGCGGGCAAAGAACGCGATATAGAACGACTGCCCGGTAGCGCCAGCGACAAATGGCACCAGCGCGAGCATCAGCAAGAGCAGCAGCGGGACGAAATTGCCCGGCCTGCGGAGTGTTTCAAATGACGACATCATGTCCTCCCAGCGGGAAACAGGCCTTGCGGGCGCACGGCCAGTACCACGGCCATGAGCAAGTAGATAAGCATCGAAGCGAGCGCCGGTCCGGCCGCATTGGCGACGTCGCGGCTGGCGACCTCGCGCAAAAGCGTTGGCAGGAAGGCGCGGCCCAGGGTGTCGGCGACACCGACGATCAGCGACGCATACAGCGCCCCGCTGACCGAACCGATGCCGCCGATGACGATGACCACCAGCGCCGTGATCAGCACCGGCTCGCCCATGCCGGTCTGGATCGACATGATCGGCCCGGCCATGACGCCGGCAAGCCCCGCCAGCGCCGCGCCCAGCGCGAACAGCACCGAGTTGAGCAGCTTGATGTCGACGCCGAGCGCCGACACCATCGCCGGGTTCGACGCGCCGGCGCGAATCAGCATGCCGAGCCGCGTCTTGTGCATCAGCAGATGCGCGCCCACCGCCACCACCAGCCCGACCACGATGATGGCGAAGCGATAGCTCGGGTAGGTGATGCCGAACAGGTCGACCGTGCTTTCCAGGAAGGCTGGCAGCGGCAGGAAATACGGCTGCGGGCCCCAGATGATGCGCGCCATCTCGTTAAAAAACAGCACCAGGCCGAATGTGGCCAGTACATGGTCGAGGTGATCGCGCCCGTACAGGCGTGCGATCGCGGTGCGCTCGAGCAGCACTCCCAGCACCACGCAGCCGGCCACCGCGGCCAGCACCGCCAGCGCGAACGAATCGGTGTGCTGGTAGGCGGTGGCGGCGAAGTAGGCGCCCAGCATGTACAGCGAGCCGTGCGCCAGGTTCACGAAACTCATGATGCCGAACACCAGCGTGAGTCCGGCGGCCAGCAGGAACAGCAGGACGCCGAACTGCAGGCCGTTCAGCAGCTGCGTCAGGATGAGACTGATACTCATGGGGATCTCCGCTACCTGGTGTTACTGCATCGAGCACTTGGATTGATAGGCATCCGCGTGATTGGCCAGCGGGGTGCCCAGCAACTTGATGACCGGCGCCGCGCCGGCGCTGGCGACCTGGAAGGCGTAGTAGTTCTGGATCGGCATGTTGTTCTTGTTAAAGCGGAACGGACCGCGCACCGATTTGAATTCCTGCCCTGCGGCCTTGACCGCTGCCGCCAACGCCTTCTTGTCGCCGTAGTTGGCGCCGGCGCGGCGAATCGCCACATCGAGCAGGCGGGCGGCGTCATAGGCGGTGGCTGCATACTCGCTCGGCAGGCGCTTGTACTTGGCGCGGAAGGTTTCGATGAACTGCCTGTTTTCCGGGTTGTCGATGGCGATATCCCACATGGCGCCCGAAATGGTGCCGGTGGCGGCATCGCGCAACGCCGGCATGGTGGTGCCGTCGACGGTGAAGACGGAATAGTTGGGGATCGATTTGAGCAGGCCGGCCTGGCTCAGCTGGCGGATGTAGTTCACGCCCATCCCGCCCGGGTAGAAGGCGAACACCGCATCCGGCTTGGCCGCCTGCAGCTGCGAGATTTCGGCCGAGTAGTCCGATTGCCCCACCTGGGTATAGACCTCGTCGACGATCTCGCCTTTGAAGAAGCGCTTGAAGCCGATCAGCATGTCCTTGCCGGCCTGGTAGTTCGGCGCCATCAGGTAGACGCGCTTGACGCCTTTCTCCTGCATGTATTTGCCCATGCTCTCGGCGGCGCCGTCGTTTTGCCATGCCACCGAAAACACGTTCGCCGCGCATGCGGCGCCTGCCAGCGGCGACGGACCGGCGTTGGTGGCCAGCGCCACCGTACCGGAGTCGACCAGCGGCTTCAGGGTCGCCATCAGCACATTCGAAAAGCCCAGGCCGACGATGGCGTGGACCTTGTCCTTTTCAATGAATTTGCGCACGACCTGGTTGCCTACTTCCGGCTTGAGCTGGTCGTCTTCCTTGAATACCGTGACGGCCTGCCCGCCCAGCTTGCCGCCGCCCTGCTCGAGCGCGAGCATGAAGCCGTCGACCTGGTCCTGGCCGACAACCGCGACGGGACCGGACAGCGGACCGGAGAGGCCGATCCGTACTTGCGCGCTGGCCTGGGAAGTGACGCCGGCGATCAGCAGCGCGGCGCAGAGGATTTTGTAATTGTTATGCATGAGTGTCTCCTGGTGGGTAAAAGCGTTAGCCGAGATCGACGAACACGCGTCCGTTTTCGATCTTGACGGGGAAGGTGCGCAGCGCATCGGTGGCCGGCTGGCAGGTCGCATGGCCATTGCGGATGTCGAATTTCCCCTGGTGCAGGGGGCATTCGATCTCGTGGCCATCCAGAAAGCCGTCGCACAGGCGTGCATGGCCGTGCGTGCAAATGTTATCGGTCGCGAAGACGGTGCCGTCGACGCCATACAGCGCTAGCTCGGCGCCGCCGACCGTCACCGCGGTGACGTCGTCGTCCGGCACATCGGCCAGTGCGCTGACGTCGGTCCAGTTTTCTGCCATGGTGTTCTCCTAGATTGGGTAGATCAGCGAGTTCGGGATCATCTCGCTGTCGTAGATGCAGTGGCGTTGTTCGAAGCGCAGGCCGTCGGGCGTGATGCGGATACGGTCCAGGTAGCGGCCGACGTTGAATACCGTCGTCTCCTGGCTCAACTTGGTGCGAAACACCGCATAGTTGGCCTGGGCATGAATAACGCCGTCGGCCACCGATTCCACCAGCGGCACGCCGGTGACGTGGCGCTGATAGTACGGATCGTGGAACAAGGTCTCCTTGATGCCGTAGGCGCGGTCGCGCAGCATGCCGCCGCTGATCAGCGCCAGCGTGGCGAGCGGCAGGCCGCGTTCGTGGTTCTCGCGCGGCTGCACGCGGTAGTCGCAGTCTTCGACAAACAGCGAGATCCACTTGTCCCAGTCGTTGGCGTCGATCGCGGCCGCGTATTCGGCATACAGTCGGTTGAGCGCCATCCAGGTATCGAAATCGAGCGTATTCATACCTCCATCACCTTTCGCCAGTAGTTGTACATCCCGCGGATCAGGGTTTCGGTGACCATGTGGTCGGTGTTCTCGACGCCATAGCCGCCCAGTTCCGCCAGCGTGCGGTGAAACGGCTTCTGCTCGAAGCCCATCTGCGACAGTTCGATCACCTCGCCGTCGTCGGCCGAGACAAAGCCGGCGGGGCCGAACAGGTTGGCCTGGATCAGGCGGCGTTCGGTCATTTCCGGCGTGTCGTCCTCGAAGCCGAAATGGGTCCATACAAAGTCGAACGAACCGGCGCCGTCGGGCTGGATGTGGCGGGTCGATACGCTGTTGACCTGCTGTTGGAAGATCACGCTCGGGAACACCGTCATCATCACCGCCGTCGGGCCGTTCCACCACGGCTCCGGCACGATGTCGAGCAGGCGCTTGTCGTTGATCTCCATGCCGGCCTTGAAGGACGTCACGCCGGCGGTCACTTCCTTGGTCGCCGCCTGCTGTCCGCGCGTCGAAATCATCGCCGCGTGGCGGTACTGCGCATCCATCTTCAGTTCCGACTTGTTATCCGCGCGCCACAGCCCGTAAGTGACGAACCAGGTATGCAGCAGGCCCGGATGATAAGGGTCCTTGATGTTCTCCTGCATCAGCTTCCAGTTGCCCGGAATGCGCTGGCGGTTGTAGCCGAGGATGGTCAGCTTGCGGCCGTTGAACAGGCGGTCGAAGTACGCCGTCATGTCCGGCCCAAGGAAATCCTCGAGCGACTCGATGTCATGGTCGAACGACGCGAACACCACGCCGCCGCGGGTGGCGACCTTCAGCTTGGTCAGGCCATGATCGGCGGTGTTGAATTCCTTCGGCATGCCGCCGTTGATCTTGCCGTCCTGTTTGACGCCACGCCGGAACGGCACGCCCTGCAGGTCGCCCGTCAGCGTGTAGGTCCACTGGTGGTAGGGGCAGACAAACTCGGTCTTGTTGCCATGGCGCTCGCGGCAGAACTGCATGCCGCGGTGCGCGCAGACGTTTTCGACCACGTTGATGCTGCCGTCGGCGGCGCGCGTCAGGATGACGGAGCGCTCGCCGATGACCGAGCGCTTGTAGTCGCCCGGGTTGGGAATTTCCGCTTCCAGGCCGACGTAGCACCAGTGGCCGTGGTAGAACAGGCGCTCGAGTTCGCGCTTGTACAGCGCCTCGTCGGTGTACGCCCAGAACGGAATGCGGCTGGACCCTGGCTGGTCCCAGACCGGCGTGATCGGGAACACGGCAGCCATGTCAGTTCTCCACGCGCACGTTGATGGCGGTGAGTCCTTCCACCGAGCCATGCATGACGTCGCCGGGAACCACCGCGTTGACGCCTTCCGGGGTGCCGGTCATGATGATGTCGCCCGGTTCCAGCGTTTCATATTCGGACAGGTAGGCGATCGATTCGGCCACCGACCAGATCAGCTTCGAGATGTTCGACGACTGGCGGTGCTCGCCGTTGACGGTCAGCGCGATGGTGGCGTCCGACAGGTGACCGACTTCGCTCACCGGATGGATCGGGCCGATCGGCGCGGACTGCGAAAACGATTTGCCGAATTCCCAGGGACGTCCCTTGTCGCGCGCCTCGAGCTGAACGTCGCGGCGCGTCATGTCGAGGCCGACCGCGTAGCCGTAGACATGCTCGAGCGCCTGTTCGACCGGGATGTTCTTGCCGCCTTTGGTGATCGCCACGACCAGCTCGATCTCGAAGTGGAAGTTCGACGTCTTCGGTGGATAAGGAATCGTCACTTCGGCGTTATTGACAGCGACGGCCGCGCTGGCCGGCTTCATGAAGAAGAACGGCTTTTCGCGGTCCGGATCGCGTCCCATCTCGCGGGCGTGCGCGGCGTAATTGCGGCCGACGCAGAAAATGCGGTTGACGGGAAAAAGCTCGTCGCTGCCGGCGACGGTGAGCGTGTAGACGGGTGCTGGGGGGACTGCGTATTTCATGTTGGTCTCCATTAGGTTAAGCCATTTTTTCTTCGCGCCACAAGCCGAGCACCTGCTGCATCGGCCGGTCCGAAAAGCTGAAAAGGATGCAGTCGCTGGCCGCGCGCAAGCGCAGCGGATGCCAGGACGGCACCACGAACACATCGTTGAGGGCGAAGTCGACGCTGACGCCGCCGATTTCCGCACTGCCGCCGCCCTCCAGGCAGACGTAGACGGTGCTGTCGGTGGCGCGGTACTGTCTGGTCTCGAAGCCTGCTGGCAGATATTGGGCAAAAGCGCCGATGGTCGGCATCGGCGACGCCCCCGTGGCCGGATTCACATAGCGCAGCTTGTGGCCGAAGTGGGCGTCGATGGCGCCGCGGGCGATGCCCATCAGCGACTCGCGCGTCTTGCTGAACGGGTAGACGAACACCTTGGTCGGCTGCGACGCGGTCTGGTGGAAATCGACCGGCAGCATGTTGTTGCCGTAGCGTGCCAGTGCGTCGCCTTCCGGGCGCGCCGTTTCCTGCGTGGAGGCCTCACCATGCTCGGCGAAACCGGCATCGAAGAAGCGTACCGTCGGGATATCCAGGCCATCGAGCCAGACCACCGGCTGGTCGCCCAGGTTGCCGTGATCGTGCCAGGTCCATGCCGGCGTGATGATGAAGTCGCCGCGCCGCATCGTCGTGCGCTCGCCGTCGACCGCGGTGTAGGCCCCTTCGCCGTCGAGCACCAGGCGCAGCGCGGATTGCGCATGGCGGTGAGCCGGCGCGACTTCGCCTGGCATGATCAACTGCAGGCCGGCGTACAGCGACTGGGTAATCGACGAATTGCCGCGCAAGGCCGGGTTCTCCAGAATCAGCACGCGGCGCTCCGCTTCCGCCGCGGTGATCAGGCGCCCCGCCTCCATCACATGGTCGCGCACATCGGCGTAGCGCCACAGCGCTGCTTGCAGTGGCGAGGTCGGGGTTTTCGGCACCAGCGCGCCGAGGACTTCCCACAAGGGCGTCATGTGCTGCTGGTCGATCCGCTGGTAAAACTCCTGGCGGGCAGTGGTGGTCATCGTGTTGTCTCCTGTTTTCTCATATACCGCTTGGGTAGAAGGCGTCGGCATGGACGTTCAGCGCCGCGACACCCTTTTTCTTGGCCAGCATTGCCGCCGACTCCACCATCGGCGGCGCGCCGCACAGATAGGCGCGCCACCCGGTCAGGTCGTCCCAGTCAGCGTTGAAGGCGTCCGTCACGAGGCCGGAGCGCAGCAGCGGATCGTCGTTGCCGCTGCTGATGACGACATGCACGTGCAGGTTCGTGTGGCACTGTTGCAGCTGCGTGAGCCATTCGAGGCCGTACACGTCTTGCGGGCTGCGCACGCCGAAATACACGTGAATCGGGTTCTCCATGCCCTGGGCGAGCGCGCCGCGCACGATCGACAGCACTGGCGCCAGGCCCGTGCCGCCGGCCACGCACAGCATCGGGCCCGTGTGCTTTGCGCGCAGGTAGGCGGTGCCGAGGGGGCCGCTGACGCGCACCGCATCGCCCACTTTCAGCTGCTCTTCGATATAGCCGGTCACGCGTCCGCCCGGCACCAGGCGCACGTGAAATTCCAGTTCGCCGCCGCCGGGTACATTCGCCATTGAATACGGGCGGATGTGGTCGGGCGTGAACTGCAGGTTGGCATACTGCCCGGCCGAAAACTCCAGCGGCTTGGCTGGCGCCAGGCGCAGGCGGCGGATGTCGTGGGTCAGTGTCTCGATGGCGGTGACGGTGGCCTTGATGATGCGGGCGGGATGGATGACGACTTCATCCGCGTCAGGCACTTCGATGACGCAGTCGCCGGTCAGCACGCTCATGCAGGCCAGCACGAAGCCTTCGTCTTCCGGATGCGTAATTTTCGATTCGCAGCCCGTTTCCATTACCTCACCCTTGATTACCTTGCAGCGACAGGTGCCGCAACGGCCCGCAGTGCAGCTATAGGAAATCGGCACCTGGTGTTCGCGCAGGGTGGCCAGCAGATTGGCGCCCGGCTCCGCGTGGAGCTTGCGGTTCAGAGGTTGTACGAGGATTTCCATGACGGCGTCCACTGCGAGGGAGAAAGTGGTTCAAGTATAGAAAGTCGGGTAATATAAATAAATAGCATTCCGCGAATGTCCAACATCACCAGCAGCAATACTACTTTTGTCATGGAATTGAAAAACATCGATCTCAATCTGCTGCTGGTTTTTCATCAGCTTCTGGCCGAGCGCAGGGTGTCGAAGGTGGCCGAGACGCTGGGGATGACCCAGCCCGGTGTCAGCAATGCGCTGAAACGTCTGAGAGTCGTCCTGGGGGACGAGCTGTTCGTGCGCACCGCCAAGGGCATGGAGCCGACGCCGTACGCGGCGCAATTGGGCGAGCCGATCGGCTACGCGCTATCGACCATTTTTGATTCGCTCAACGAGGGCGTGCGCTTCGATCCTGTTACCAGCGACCGCAAGTTCAAGATCGGCATGACCGACATTGGCGAGGTGTATTTTCTGCCGGAGCTGATGGCTGCCCTGCGCGAACACGCACCTGACGTGACCATCAGTACGGTGCGCAACACCGCCGTGAACTTGCAGGACGAGATGGAGGCGGGGCATATCGACATGGCGATCGGCTTGCTGCCGCAGCTGAAATCGGGCTACTTTCAACGCAAACTATTCCGACAGCGCTACGTGTGCATGTTTCGGAAGGGGCACGAGCTCGACAAAGCCAGCATCACGGTCGAAGAATTCGAGCGCGCAGAGCATGTCGTGGTCGTGTCAAGCGGCACCGGGCATGCGATTGTCGACCAGACGATCGAACGGCTGGGCATTAACCGCAGGGTATGCCTGACCGTTCCGCACTTTGTCGCGGTCGGGCATATCCTGTCGGCCAGCTCGATGATCGCGACTGTGCCGGAGCGTTATGCGATGGCGTGCGTCAAGCCGTTCGGTTTGAAATATGTCACGCACCCCTTGTCGCTGCCCGAAGTGAGCATCAACATTTTCTGGCATGCGCGGTTCAACAAGGAGCCGGCTAATCAATGGCTACGGCGCCTCATCTTCGATCGCTTCGCCGACGGCGGCGTGATCAGTGCCGCGTAAAGTACGCCAGCAAGGGATGCAACAAGTGAGACGGCCTGGCCGAAAGCCCGCGCGAACGATATCACCCTTGATCTAGCTTGCCTCCATGATGAACTTGATCGCGTCGATAGGTTCTGCCGGCGCCATAGAGAAATGCTTCGCCTCATATGCCTCAACCAGCGTTGCGAGAACGTCAAGACGATCGCCCTCGGGCGTGTCCATCTCGGCCGTCATCAACGTTTCAATTTCTTTCAATGCCGCGCGATGGTCGTCAGCGGTATTACTTATTGAGTTACACGCAAGTTTGGCTCCCCTCATCCTGCTTGAGTTCGGTTCCACGATGGCAGATGCTTTGGCGAAAGCCGTTAGATCTGTTGAATTCGACCGAGCGGCCGCAATTTTGGGAACAGCCCTCGGAGAACCTGGAGTGGCACTTCCGTCTTGAGGCAAGCGAATCAAAGTCTCCGTTCGATTTCTGCCTCGATGCAGTGCAGGAAGCATTAAGTTATTGAAAGACAATGGCACACAGCGCTTGAGGCGATGACGCCGGACGAGTATTATCATTAACATATTCCCGCAATGCAGGTGGTGTGTGTCGTATAAAACATGACGATGACAAAGCAAAGTACCTGCGGCGAGGTGAAATTTCTTCCGAAGCCTTGTACAAACGATTACTTTCGAGCAGCCGATTTCTTGAATCGTCGACATTTTAATTAAGCAACTAATTAGTTCTGTCAATCACGAATTGTTAGCCAAATGCGACCGATCGGGTCGTTGGTAAATAGTTATCATCGTTTGTTTACAAGTGTTTTCGGGTATTTCGCCCAACGCCTCCGGAACGTTTCGTCCGGTAAATAAGGATCGTCATGAAAAAGTTCAGTCCATCTTCGATCGCGGCACTAGTCGGTTCGGCAATGTTGATTACAATGGGCCCGGCGCACGCTGGCCTTGACATGTTCCTGACCATACCGGGCATTCCGGGCAGCACGACGGACGCTACCATGAGGGGCTCGATCGATATTCTCGCCTATTCGATGAACATCACGGCACCAGGCTCGGGACGCACTGCAGCGGTGTGCGGCGAAATAGTTTTCCAAAAGTACATCGATATTGCCAGCCCCGTGTTAATTGGCGATGTCCTCACCGGCAGCGTTATCCCTTCCGGACGATTTACAACCCGACGTACAGGCGAGAGCCCGGTTCCATATGTCACATTGGACATGACCGGCATCACTGTGACGAACCTGTCAACCGGCGGCTCGGGTGGCGAGGACCGTCTCGTCGAAAGCGTCACCATGAAGGTCCGGCAGTATAAATTCTCGTATCAGGAAGTGTCACCTAGCGGACAAGTGACAGTGAAAGAGTATGGATATGACTGTGATTCCAACAGACGGTTATAACTCGCCTCAGACGCACATTCCGCGACGGAAGCCGTGCCAGTTAAACTGCGGCAGTCATGCTGGGCCGGGCTACTTAATGCGCCGCGCGCTCTTGCTTTGCACAGGGAGAAGCGAGCGGCGCCGTGGATTACCAACATTGGCAAGGCCTCACTCAAGAATCGCGGATTGCGCGGATTGATTTGTCACGGGATGACTCAAGACGACTTGACACAAAAAAACCCGCATTCTCCTAATGAGACCGCGGGCTTTTTTTACTGCTGAGTTCTGGTGCGATGCCCGGAATCGAACTTGGGACTTTTGCATTACGGATGAGGCGATTACCGCAAACTACGTCGCTACGCATCCACCAGGCCCCGTCTCGGAGGCTTGATAAGTGCTGCTGCCGGGATGCCAAGCGTCTCGTGGAGGCGCCAGATCATGGGTAGTGTTAACGGCCGCTTGCCGTTGAGTATTTCATAGACGCGATTTAGCCGACCAATCATCGGCTCCAAGTCCTTCGGTGTCAGACCTTTTTGCTCCATGGTGAACTTGATCGCGTCGATTGGATCTGCCAGCTCCATTGGAAAATGCTTCGCCTCGTATGCCTCAACCAGCGTTGCGAGAACATCAAGCCGATCACCTTCGGGAGTGTTCATCTCGGCCGTCATCAGCGTGTCGATTTCTTCCAATGCCGCGCGATGGTCTTCAGCGGTTTTAATAGGTTTGATGTTCATGCCTAGGTCCTTCAAATTGTTTGCGCATCAATCGCGTCATACTGTTTGTGAGTACCAATGAACTTGACGAACACAATGCCATACGGATAGTTGATTGATGCAACCAGCCTATATTTATTTCCAGCAATATTAAATACGGCCTGGCCGTTCTTAAGGAAGCTTGCATTCCCAAAGTCTGCCTTCACGTCGGCAGGCTCGAGCCAGTGCGCTTTCAGCGTGTGTGTGTGCCAAGTCAAGAGGGGACCTTTCGCGTCTGAATAGCCGGGTGTCTCGTAGAATGCTCGTAGTGTAGGGAGCGAGAGAATGCGCATCTCCCCATCGTAGTCCCATTTTGGGACTAAAACAATCCAATTTGATCAATTCATATGTACACGGGGCCAGCAGGGATTGAATGACCGCACAGGTTGGCCCAATCCAAATCACCTATGAAAACGGGTCAAAAAGAGGGGGCGAATACCAACACAAGTACCAACCGAAAGTGTTGGGTCGCCGGTAAGATTCTGGATCGGGGAATCACTTGGGATTAAACGCTGTTGAGTTGCGCGCGCGCCACAGCTAATCACGGCTTTTTCTTCCGAGCGGCTACTAGGCATCGTTGCTAGACCCTGCGCGCCCGCGTAAGTTCCACCTGGCATGCCTTGCATACATAGCTCAGATAGCGTGCCGACATCGCGAAGAACTCAGCATCGACGGGCCAGAATTCCGCACATCCATGGCAAAACTGCTCATCACCGATTTCGCTCGACCGCATGCGCCGGAAGCCGCCCATGATGCGCTTCAACTGCCCCTGATCGCAGGTGGTATTGATCGCCACGACGCGCCGCCTTAAAAGCCGACGCTATCGCGTCCTTTAAGCTGCAGCATTACGCGCGCCTCGTCAGGGGTCGCAATTTCCAGCGACATCCCTTCCAGAATCGTGCGCACGCGCCGCACCTGTTCAGCGCTGGAGACAGCCAGCGTGCCTGGTCGCTCCCACAGTGAATCTTCCAGGCCAACCCGGCAATGACTTCCCATCGCCGCACCAAGCGCCGCGATTCGCATCTGGTTGGCGCCCGCGCCCAGCACGGACCACAGATAATTGTCGCCGAACAGACGATCCGCAGTGCGCCGCATATGCATCGCATCCTCATGGTGCGCTCCAATCCCGCCCAACAGGCCGAACACCGATTGGATGAAAAGAGGCGGCTTGACGATGCCCTGCTCGAAGAAGTATGCCGCCGTATACAGGTGACCAATGTCGTAACACTCGATTTCGAAGCGGGTGTCGTTATCGCGGCATGCGGTCAGGATGTAGTCGATATCCTTGAATGTATTCTTGAAAACTCGATCGTAGCTACCCTCGATGTACGGCCGCTCCCACTCGTGCTGGAATTCTTTATGGCGATTGAGCATCGGGAACGTGCCGAAGTTCATTGACCCCATGTTTAGCGATGCGATTTCCGGCTTGAGCTGCAGCGCGGGCTGTAGGCGCTCCTCGGTGGACATCGTCGCCGCGCCGCCCGTGGTCAGGTTGATGACAACGTCGCAGGCATCACGGATCTGCGGCAGGAAGCGGCGGAACAGGTTGACATCCTGGGTTGGGCGGCCATCGACCGGATCGCGCGCATGCAGATGGACGATCGCGGCACCCGCCCGCGCCGCTTCGATGGCGTGGGCGGCGATCTGCTCGGGCGTCACCGGCAGGTGTGGAGACATCGACGGCGTGTGGATCGAGCCCGTGATGGCGCAGCTGATGATCACTTTGTTGTTCATATTTATCTCGCGGATGACGTGTCGGTTCAGCGGGTGTTCAGGCGGTCACTTCGGCATTGACGATGAATTCGGCCGGCGGCGGTGGGCCCCACAGGTAGAGCGAGTCCTCCGGCGCATGGTCGGCCGCCGGCCACTGATGCCCGGCGCCGACGTAATCCATGTCGGCCGAGTATTCGCACCACGATCCCCACGGATCCTGCACATAGCAAAAATAGTTCGAACCCAGCACATGGCGCCCTGGCCCCCACACTTTGCAGTAACCGGCCTGCTGCATCTGCATCCAGCCCAGCCCCACCTCTTCCACCGAGGCGACATCCCATGACGCATGATGAAAGCCCGCTTTCTCAGCCTTCGCGAACGCCAGCAGATGGTGGTCGCTGCCATGCGGCGCGTGCAGGAAAGCGACGATGCCGGCTGACTCGTCCGATAGCCGCAGTCCCAATGCACTCTCGTAAAATTCCCGCTGGCGGACGACATCGGTGGCGTACAGCAGCACGTGCGACAAGCGTGTGGGTCGCACCTTGGTCACGTCCTGGCGGCCAGCCACGCCACGCTCGCTATCTGCAGGCGCATGGCGCGCAGGCTTGGCGTCAATCGTCGTCTTCGGGCCCACGCGCAGTTGCAGCAGAGCGCCGTCCGGATCGCGGAACCAGTACCCGTCGGGGAATCTGGCGTCGGGATGCGGCTCGGCCGGCGGCGCCAGTTCGGCGAGGCGCGCGACCAGGAAGGCATAATCTGCTTCGTAACAGTTGAAAGTCATACTGGCCAAACGCTTGTGCGGCCCCGACACCAGGCAGCCCCAGACGTGCCGGCTGTCTTTGCAGCGTAGCAGCAGTCGGCCGGCCAGAATGTGCGTATCGAGACCAAAGGCGTGGTAAAAACGGCGCGCCTCTTCCAGGTCCGGCACCGCAAGCATGAAGTGATCGATCGAATGGATCGCGCGGATTTGCTCATTGTCATTCATCGTAGTCTCCCGGGTAGTTCGCCGTTCGCGTCAAGATTCGATGCGCTCGTCGCGGATCGGATTGATGAGGGTGCCGATACCTTCGATCGTTACTTCGACGCGATCGCCATCGCGCATGATCAGGCGCGGCTTGCGCGCCCAGCCGACTCCGGCAGGTGTACCAGCGACGATCACGTCGCCGCCCTCCAGCGTCATCGACTCGCTTAAAATGGCGATCTGGCTGGCGACGTCAAAGATCATGTCCGATGTATTCGCAGATTGCACCACCTCGCCGTTGAGCCGGGTTTCCAGCAACAGGCCCTTGGCGCCGGCCGGCAACTCGTCCGCAGTGACGAACACGGGACCAAAAGCGCCGGTGTCGTCGAAATTTTTGCCGATGGTCCATTGCGGTGTGTGGAACTGGAACTCGCGCACCGATCCATCGTTGAAGACGGAATAGCCGGCGACGTAGTCCAGCGCCTGCTCCAGCGGAATATGCTTGCCGCGCTTTTTTATCACCACCGCCAGCTCGCCCTCGTAGTCGAGCGAGTCCGAAGACAGCGGGCGCACGATCGGCGCCAGGTGCGACGTGAGGCTGGTGTTCACGCGCAGGAAGAACGTCGGGTGATCAGGCTGGTCGTACGGGCTCTCGCTCGTATGGTCCGCATAGTTCAGGCCGGCGCAAATGATTTTCCCCGGGCGGCTCAGCGGAGGCAGGTAGCCGATCTCGTCGAGCGCAAAGCGCGGTCCGGCCAGCGGTGGCGCAACGTCGAGCGACACGCCGTCCGCCAGCAGCTTCTCCAGTGTCAGACTGCCTAACGACACAACGTGTTTGCCGTCGATGACGCCTAAGTGACGCTGGCCGTCGATTTCGAATTGTATGTAGCGCATGGTTCTTCCAATCTCAATTTGAGTTACCAGCAGTCGTCATTGACGGCCCAGCCGATGGCCGGCGCATGGGCGTCGACCTGTTTGTATTTGCCGCTGAAGAAAACCAGCGGCTTTCGTTGTTGACCAAGTTGCAAATGCTCGATTTGGCCCAGGTACAACAGGTGGTCGCCCGCTTCCTGCACGCTGATGGTTCGTGCGACGATGTGGGCCAGGCTGCCGCCAATCAGCGGCGTGCCGTTATGTTCGACGAAAGGCACCTGCAGATGCTCGTCGTGGCGCCCACCGAAGTGAGCGCTGACGGCCTGCTGCGCTTCGGCAAGGAAGCTCACGCCGTAGCAATCGCCTGCGCGCATCGCCTCGTTGAAGCGGGACTGCCGGCGCACCGAGATGAGCACAAGCGGCGGGTCCATCGACACTGACATGAAGGCGTTCGCCGTCATGCCGGCAGCTTCGCCCTGATTCAGGTACGTAACGACGGTAACGCCCGTGGCAAACAGCCCCATCGTCGAGCGGAACAGGTACGGATCGATCTGCATCGCGGTGTCCATGGCTGACAATCCCCTCAGACCAGCGGAGTGACCGTGTTCTCGACCCCGAGCAATGCCTTGCCGTAGACCTCGATCCCGATTGCCGGCATCACGATTGCGTGCCGCGCGGCGGTATTGGCGTCGCGCCACATGCGCTGCAATGGACTCGCTTCGGCGAAGGTGCCGGCGCCGTGCGCCGACACCAGGATGTCGAGTGCCTGCAGCACGCTGGTGGCCACCGTGCCGGTGTCGGCCCGCACGCGGGCCCTTGTCACGTAGTCCATCTGCTCGTTGCGTGCCGCGGCATCGTCGATATCGGCGGCGGCGCGGAACGCATGCAGGTGCGCGGTGTCGATTTTCTGGGCGGCTTCGGCGATCTGCGCCTGAAACATGACGGAGTTGCTTTGCTTATCGAACGAGGTGTAGGCGATGTTGCGCTGTGGCGCCTTCTCGATCACATATTTAAGCGCCGCGCGGCCGATGCCGAGCTGGGCGCCCACCAGCACCAGCGCGGCTACCGGCACGAAGGCGCCGCGATACTCTGCCTCGTCCTTGAACTCGGTCGGATAACCGCCACCAACGGCCTTGCGTACGTCGAGCATGCGATGGTCTGGCACAAAGACGTCGTTGGCGACGATGCAGTTGCTGCCCGAAGCGCGCATGCCGACCGTGTACCAAGTGTCTTCAATGGCGACATCGGCGCGCGGCATCAGCGCCAGGTACTGGCCGACGAACGCGCCGTTCTGGTCATGCTCGATGACGCCGGCGCAGATCCAGTCAGCATGCAGGCTGCCCGATGACCAATACCACTTCCCCGAGATGACGAGACCGCCATCGACACGGCGCGTCTGGGTCGACGGCGTCAGAACGCCGGCGACGCGGGCATTCGGATTGTCGCCCCATATTTCCTCTTGTGCCTGGCCCGGAAAGGTCGCGGCGAACCAGGCGCAGACATTGGTCAGAGCGGTGACCCAGGCTGTGCCGCCGCATGATTCCGCCAGCGCGGCCGTGACTTCGAGATGTGTGCGGATCGTGCTTTGATAACCGCCAAGTCGTTTGGGAACCATCAGGCGGAACAGGCCGGCATCAGTAATCGCGTCGATATTTTCCTGGTGGGCTCGGCGGTCCTGCTCCGACTTCAGGGCGTTTTTTGCCAGCAGCGGCTGCAAGGCGCGTGCCCGTCCGATCAGTTCGAGCGCTTCTGCCTCGCGTTGCTGGGTACCCGATGTCATCTCTGCTTTCATGCTGTCTCTCCTTGTTATGAAACATCCGGCTGGCCGCCGTTGGCTGCGCGCCCGCGCCAGGCTTCTCGCCTGTGCTATCACACACTGACATATCGTCTATTCAGTCAATATATAACACGTTAGACAGTTCGTCAATCAGAAAGATGAATGGAATTCGACGTGTACGGGCCACTCAGTAGATAATGTGTCATTGGCGGAGGCACGCTGCGCATGTCGTCCCACTCACCCCAGCAAGGAAAGAAGCAGATGGAAAAAAAACCGAAAAAAGTCGATGCCAGAGCCGAACGGCGTGTGCAGACGGCGCTCGAGCAGCGCACACGTACCCGCGCTGCCATCCTCGACGCAACGTTCCAGGTTCTCGGCCATGAGAACGGCCGACTTGCACGTATTGACGATGTGGTTCGGATTGCGAAGATCGCCCGACCGACCTTCTACACCTATTTCAGCAGCATGGACGAGCTGTTCGCGGCGCTGTCGTATGAACTGAGCCTTGACGCCAATTTCAAAGCGCTGACCTATGGGGCGACGATGAAAAGCGCGGCTGAAGAAACGTCGGCGGCCATTCGCTACCACCTCGGGCGTACACAGGAAGACGCGAAATGGGGATGGGGGATGGTCAACATCAGCG
Organism: Pseudomonadota bacterium; assembly: GCA_040386255.1. Lineage (GTDB taxonomy): Bacteria > Pseudomonadota > Gammaproteobacteria > Burkholderiales > Burkholderiaceae_D > JAFCUW01. The sequence goes on along the minus strand of JAZKFW010000003.1, from coordinate 31,364 downwards.
TTGGAGGCCCGATCTTTGGCGCCGAGATACATGCTGCCTGTACCGCCACGGTTCAATGGGGAATCGACAGTGGGCTTTTCAAGATCGAGGACGGTCGCATCGGGCGCGACATGGTGCTCGGCACCGGGCTGGCTGCGATGAAGACCATCCTGACTACCCCACCGCAGAAAAATTACCCTGCACAGGTCGCCCGGCAAATCCTGATGGGACTGGGATTGACCGCCGCTAAAGCCGACAAGCTGGTCGCCCAACCCTTGCCGCCGATCCTGTCCGAACCGGCGGCGTGACTTTCCTCATCAGCCTTTGGCGAAGCGCGGAAACAGCGCCAGCGCATTGTCGCGCATGAACGCTTTATGCATCTGCGGCGTCAACTGACGGGACTGATCCAGAATCCTGGCCAGGCCCTGGCCGATCGGTTCCGGCGTGTACGGCCAATCGCTGCCATACAGGATGTGCGTCGGGTCGGCCACCTGCAGCAAGGCAGCCATTGCGATCGGCTCGGGCCAGCCGGCCAGGTCGTAGTACAGGCCGCGCAGAGTCTGTCGGAACTGCGCTGGCTCCTGCGGTTTGCCCAGCTTGAGCAACGCTGATACGGCAGCCACCCGTTCGGCAAGCACGGGCACTGTCGCGCCGGCATGGGGAACGATAAACTTCACATTCGGGAATTTGTCCATTGTGCCCGACAACACCATATTGAACACTGTGCGCGTGGTCTCGAACATAAACTCGAGCATGGGGAACGGGTATCCCAGCGGCGGCAACTCGCCGGGCGCCTGGCAGCATGAACAGTGCGGGTCGTATGGATGAATAAAGACCGTCGCCTTTCGGCGGTTCAGTTCCGCAAAGACCGGTTCGAAACGTGCGTCGCCCAGGTAGATGCCGCGGTAATTGCTGGACATGACAAAACCATCTGCCTTGAGCACATCCAGTGCATGCGCCACTTCCTTGAGCGCGCCATCGACGTCCGGCAGCGGCAAGGTGGCGAACAGGCCGAAGCGGCGCGGGTTCGCGCTGACGACGTTGGCGCCCTCTTCGTTCACATGGCGCGACAGGTTGCGAGAGGCGGCGTCATCACCAAAGTGCACGGCGCCCGTGATGGAGATGATCGCCGTTTCGGTGCCGATGCGGTCCATCATGGCGAGCGACGCTTCCGGCGTCCACTGTGGGATGCCAGGCATGCCCGAAGGCTTGGCATGACCTGCCGCCACCAGGTCTTTGCGGTAGCGCGGCGGAACATAATGGTGGTGCACATCGACCCGACGAGGATTGGTTGGCGCCAGGGTTGCCGGCTGCGCGTCAACCGCGCCGGCCATCGCGGCAATGCTGGTCGGCGCGGCCAAACCGGCTGCCAGGCCCAGTGCGCCCAGTAGCGCTTCGCGGCGGCGTGGATTGGCGGCCGACGAGGCGGCCGTGCTGAGAATCGGATCATTATGTTTATTCTTGGACATGCTGGTCTCCTGGTGATCGAAAGTGTGAAGTGAAGCGCTGCGTTAGTGCTGATGCCCAAATTGGGCCAGGTCCATCGATGCGCCGAGGGGCTGCGCAGCGTGCCCCTTGGCGACTGATTCCTTCATTTGGTCGAGTGCCGGTTTGGCGAAGTATTGCCCGCCCAAAACGACACCAGCCACTTTGGCCAGATTGGCGACGTCATCGAGCGGATTCGCATCGAGCAGGACCAGATCAGCTTTCTTGCCCGTCTCCACGCTTCCCATGGTGCTTTCACGGCCGAGGTATTGCGCGCCGTTCAAGGTGGCCGCTTGCAATATTTCGAATGGCGTCATGCCGGCATTCGCTAGTTCACGGAACTCCTGGTGGTAGCTCACTCCGGGCACCAGCCAGATGCCACCGGCGTCCGTGCCCACCAAGGTCTTGACGCCCAGGCGCTTGAACAACGCAACCGACTTGACTTGCAGATCGTAGTACTGCCGTTGCATTGCCGCGGCCGACGGGATGATGCCGGTTTCGTACATCGCCGAAAGTTGTTGCCAAAGCGCGCGCGTGGTCTTGCCAACGTAGACCAGATTGGGGTCGTTGCGATACCCCGCACCGGTATTGAAGGCCATCGTTCTTACCCGGATCAGGGTTGGCACCTGCCAGGTGTTGTTCTTGATAAAAGTCGCAGCCAGCGCCGCGCACTTGTTCTCGTCGTAGCTTGTGAAGATGCGGCGGTAAAAGCTTTCATAGGGATTGGCATCGAACAGGTGCGGGCTGACAGCGCCGCCCAGCCCCAGCACCACGGGCGGCGCAGCGAGAACCGACTGGCGAATGGCAGTCTCATCGCTGGAACAATCGAGCAATTGGCCGACGCCGCCGCCAAGATGCTCCACCGAGCGCATGCCCATTCCCGACATCTCGGACGCGGAAATACTGACGGGAAGGTGCCCCGACACTGGCCGTCCGGCGGTTTTCGCCTCGGCCATCAAACCCGTCAATGCAACGCGGTTGCCGCCGACGATCTTGATAAAATCAGCGCCGGCGGCGGCCTGCGCCTGCACGAAAGCGCGCGCGCCGGCGTCGGTCGGCGCCTGTCCTCCGAATATACTGCCTGGCACGACGACGATCTCCGGTGCCGCCACCCGGCCGGCCGCGCTGTCGACATTGAGCTGACGTGCGCGCGCGATGATTGCGGGAGAACCGGACATTTGCCGCACGCCGGTGATGCCATGCGCGATCATCATCGGCCAGTCGCTCGGAATAACGTCGGCGTTTTCCATCGAGTGCGTATGCATGTCGAGGTATCCGGGCACGATGAATTTCCCGCTGGCGTCCACCACTTTGGCTGTGCCGCCAATGCGCAGCGCGCCGCCGGTCACCTGAGTAATCTTGCCGCCGTCGACAACCACGCTCATCGCTCTGGCCAGCGTACCGTCGCGGGTATTGACAACGGTAACGTTTTGGAAAATGGTGCCGCTCTCGATGTCGAGAACATCCCTGCCGCCGCATGCCAGCGCCAACGCGCCGAAAGCGAGGACAATGCCTGCACCGCTCAATTTGAATATGGACATTCTCTATCTCCTGAAATTTATAGTTGTGGTGTCACTCTTGCCGCCCGCTTGGAAATCTGAAAATCAGGCGCGTTTTTTTGGGCAATCAGCGTACAAGTGATAAGGCGCCAGCAGCCGAGAACACCATGCGGGCATGCCTTGACTCGATGCGCCAGTTCCCCGGCGATAGCTCAACCATGACGTCCTCGAAGTCGCCAAGTGTGACCGCAGGCGATGAGGAGAGCGGCAGCACACCAATGCCTGCCATGACCTGCACTGTGCTGTGCACCCGTACCCGCCCCGGTTCGATCGACTCGACCAGCAAGTTCGATACCAGATGACGGGTGGTGCGGGAGGCGGCGATTTCGCCTTGCCTGCGCTCGTCGTAAAATGTGCGGATCTGCAGCCTACCCTCAAGACGCGAGGCGCCGACATGCATCAGGCAGGATTCGACGTAGAGTTCATCCACCGGTGCATCGCAAGTACCATCGACGCGACGCCAGTAATCGGCCATCAGCGTGGCGGCAGCCACCCATGTGTCGGACAAGTTCATTACGGTCTCCAAGCATGAGGTCCGAGGTTCGTTGCCGAGCAACGAGGTAACTTACGGCCCCTGTTATAATATAATGACATATCGTCTATTCAATAATAGTAGAACACAATAGACGGTTCGTCAAACAGAAAATTGCGGGCCGAAAGACATGTCGGATTTAGAAGAGAACAAGTTGAAGGCGTCGTTTGCACTACTGCTGGACGCACGCTCCATCCGGCGCGGCGAGCGGGCACTGGAACAACGCGCGCGGACACGTTCGGCCATTCTCGGCGCCACGTTCAAGGTTATTGGCCATGAAAACGGTCGCCTTGTGCGCATCGAGGACGTCGTGCAGTTGGCCAGGATCGCGCGCCCGACCTTCTATACCTATTTCGGCAGCATCGACGAATTGTTTGCCGCGCTGTCGTTTGAGCTCAGCCACGAATTCAATACCCGCGTGCTGGCTTACGCGTCGCAGCTGGGCGATGCCGCGTCCGAAGCGGCGTTCGCCATCCGCTACTACCTCGAGCGCGCCGCAAGCGATCCGAAGTGGGGCTGGAGCATGGTCAACCTGAGCGTCGGCGGGCCAATCTTCGGCAGTGAAACGTTTATGGCCGCGACTGCAACCGTCGAATGGGGCCTGAAGACAGGTACCTTCAGCGTGGCCGACGCGCACGTTGGGCGCGACATGGTCGTTGGCACCGCTCTGGCGGCCATGAAGACGATCCTGACCAGCGAATGCGAAGCTTGCTATCCGGCCCAGGTGGCTCGGCAGGTGCTGCTAGGACTTGGCGTGAGCGAAGCCAGGACGCGCAAACTGATATTCCAGCCTCAGCCCCCGCTGGAACCGCCTGCTTCATAGAAACCAGCAAGCGACTGCAGCACCCCACACCCGCGTTTCGATTACGCGCATTTGCACCGAAACCAAATTTTCTAATTGACGAATCGTCTATTTGAGTATTACCCTTCACTTATTAGATGAAGTGTCATTCAATTAAATTGCACTCCGGCCTGTGCGGTCAAAGTGCGTCTTAACTCGGGGGAAGATACGAAAAAAACTGACTCAATTTGAACGACAGAAATCGTCGCAGCACGGTTAAAAAATTCCAAAATCAGGAGACAAACATGCAATCGAAACTCATCTGCGCGGCACTCGCCATGGGCGCGGCATCAAGCGCGGGCGCGCAAAACGTCACGATCTACGGCTTTCTCGATACAGGTGTCGAATACATTAATCACGTCGGCCCCCTCAACACGAACCTGGTACGGATGCCCAATCTCACCGGCAGTACGCCGTCCCGCTTTGGCTTCCGCGGTACGGAAGACCTCGGCGGTGGCGTCAAGGCATTCTTCATTCTCGAAAGCGGCATCGGCCTCGACACCGGCGCACTCAATTACGGCAACCGGCTGTTCGGGCGTCAGGCCCTTATCGGCCTGTCGAGCAGCTACGGAACATTGACACTCGGCCGTCAATGGACGATGACGTTTCACGCCATGATGGATACCGATATCCTGGGGCCGAACATTTACGCCATGGGTGATCTCGACGGCGCTCTGCCAAATGCTCGCAGCGACAATACCGTTGGCTATCTGGGAAAATTCGGCGGCCTCTCGGTCGGCGCCACCTACAGCCTAGGCCGTGACGCGGCCGGCCCTGCCGGTCCCCAGGCGACAAATTGCCCGGGCGAGCTGGCGACCGACAAGCGCGCCTGCAAGGAATGGACTGCGATGGTCAAGTACGACTCGCCCGGCTATGGCGTTTCGGCGTCCTACGATAAATTGAACGGCGGGCCTGGCGCGCTATTCGGGCTGACCAGGAGCGATTTCAGCGACGAGCGCAGCACGCTGAACGGCTATGCAAAGATCGGCCGCAGCAAAGTCGGCGGCGGCGTCGTCCATCGCCGCAATACAAGTGCCGCCAGCTTTACGTCCAACCTGTATTACCTCGGCGCGCTTCATGCCATCACCGAAGCCTGGGTCGTCGATGCCCAGGTAGCCCGCCTTGCAGTTGACCGCAGCGGCAACGACAGCAATTTTGTGGCCGCCCGGGTGACCTACAATTTCTCGCGCCGCACAGCCGCTTACCTGACCGCGGGCCACATGGTCAATCAAGGCAGTGCGGCGGTAGGACTGTCGCCGGGTGTTGCAACGTTCGCTGGTGCGGACCCTAGCGCGGTGATGCTGGGGCTGCGTCACGCCTTCTAATCCTACGCGCGTCATAGATAGATAAAAAATAGCCCACTTCATGAAGGGCTATTTTCCATTTCTGGCAAGAGCGCAAATTGAGCACGTTACCTAACGGAATCTGCTTAGAGGTGCGCGGCGGGCCGGTCGATATTGACTCCGAGTTTAGCGCTTGCACTGGGTCAACGGAAATGCGCATTCCTGCGCGTCAGGAACGCCGAAACCCCTTCTGCGAAGTCGGCGCATTGCGTCGATTCGGCGAACGCGGCAAGGCTTTCGCTTGTCTCGCGCAAGACATCGCCGCTGCCGATTTCACGCAGCATTCTTTTCGAGCGCAGCAAGGTGTACGGAGAACGGGTGAGTATGGTCTCGACAAGGCGCTGAACCTCCGTATTGAAATGATCTTCGGTAAACAGCGCGTCGACCAGGCCGATACGCAAGGCCTGTTCGGCGCCGAAAACTTCCGACGAATAAATCAGCTTCTTGCTTTGCCCCATGCCGATGGTGGCAACCAGCCGCTGAAAATCGCTGCGAAGATACAGAGCCCCCAATTTGGCAACCGGAATCGAAAACACCGCGCTGGTGGAGGCGATGCGAACGTCGCCGGCCAGCGACAACGCCAGCGCGGCGCCGTAACACACGCCTTCGATCGCCATCAGCACAGGCTTGGACGCATCTTCCACGGCCTGAATCCCGTTGGCCCACGCTGTGGCGAACTCCCGCGCGTCGGCGAGATTGCCTGGGAAAGTACTGAGCGCCGCAATATCGTTGCCGGCGCCAAAGTGCTTGCCGGACCCGCGCACGACGATGACGCCAACCGCCGGATTGCTGTCGGCGGCAACGACGTGCGTGTACAGCGCCTGCCAGGTGGCGAGCCGCATCGCGTTGATTTTGGATGGGCGCTCGACCGTGATTGTCGCCACCGCATCGCGGATGTCCAGCGTAACGTCGCCGTTCGGGGTTGGTGCGATTGCAGCTTGGGTGTCGTAACGTACCATTTGCCGTTTCTCCAGTGGTGCACCGCTTACGGCGATTTCGCCTCGATCTGCTCGAACATGGTCTTGAAGCCGGCAAGCGCGAAGTCGATCGTCGCCAAATCCGCAAAGCGACCGTCTACCATCTTCGTACCGACCAGGCCAATCACGATTTCCGGGGTATTGACCGGCCGCGCCAGTGCGGACACCAGCGCCTCGCGGATCTGATATTGCGCGCGCACCCCGCCGGTGGTGGCCGGCGACGACGTGATGATCAGCACCGGCTTGTTCTTCAACGGCGAGCCGTTATGCGGGCGCGACGCCCAGTCGAGGGCATTTTTCAATACGCCAGGGATGCCGTGATTGTACTCCGGCGACGCGATCACCAAGCCGTCCGCCGCCGCGATCTGGCGGCGGATGCGTTCGACGGCCGGCGGCAGCGGTTCCAAATACAGGTCCTGGTCGAAATGAGGCAGTTCGCCAATGTCGGCATAGTCATACTCCGCGGCCGGCGCCGTGGCATCGGCCAGCGCGGCGAGAATGGCCTTGGAAAAAGCCTGCTTGCGCAGGCTCCCCGAGATGGCAAGCAAGCGATAGCTCATCGTCGATTTCCTAGGCGCGCTTGGCGATGGTGTTCGAAAGCGTGCCAATCTGATCGATCTCGATCTCGATCACGTCGCCCTCGCGCATGAAGACCGGCGGCTTGCGCGCATACCCAACGCCGGAAGGCGTGCCGGTGGCGATCACATCGCCCGGCTCCAGGGTCATGGCTTCGGACAGCGTGGTGATCAATGTGGCGACATCGAAAATCAGGTCGGCCGTATTACTGTCTTGCATGATCTCGCCATTCAACCGGGCTTGCAGGCGCAGGCCGGAGGCGCCGGCGGGCAGTTCGTCAGGCGTCACCAGTTCGGCGCTGAAGCCGCCAGTCTGGTCGAAGTTTTTGCCGACCGTCCATTGCGTGGTTTTGCGCTGATAGTCGCGGATGGTGCCGTCGTTGAAGCAGCAATAGCCGGCGACGTAGTCGAGCGGATTGTCGCGCACGTTGGTCGCGGTCTTGCCAATAACGACAGCCAGTTCCGCTTCGAAATCGAGCTTGTCGGAGCACGCCGGCATGATGATCGGCGCCGCCGGCCCAACCAGCGAGGTCGGCCCGCGCAAGAAAATCGATGGATAGTCGGGCACTTCGAAGCCACCCTCGGCCGCGTGGGCGCGGTAGTTCAAGCCGATGCAGATGACTTTGCCCGGGCGCGGAACCGGCGCCAGCAGTTCTACTTCGGCAAGCGTGACCTCTTCGCCTGCCGGATGATCGGCAGGATTCATCGCCAGTTCGACTGCAGACGTTGCGGTCGGATGAACCCGAATGCCGCTGTCGGTACGCACGCCGTGCTGGATGTTGCCGTTCTGGGTAAAAGTAACAATACGCATTTGGAAAGCTCTCTAGAAATTAGTTTATGTATCAGACGGACGGGACGCTGAACGAATCCTGGTACAGGCGACGCAAATCGGCCTTCTGCACTTTGCCCATGGCGTTACGTGGCAGCTCGTCGACGATGACGATCTTCTTGGGCCGCTTGAAAGAAGCGAGTTGCGTGGCCAGCGCGGCGGAAATCGCCTTCGAATCCAGCTCGGCGCCGGGCGTGCGCGAGATCACGGCCACGACCGCTTCGCCGAAGTCCGGATGCGGCACGCCGATCACCGCGCTTTCGGTGACGCCGCCGAGCGCGTCGATGGCCAGTTCGATCTCCTTCGGATAGACGTTGTAGCCGCCGGAAATAATGAGGTCCTTGGCCCGGCCGACGATGCGGATCACGCCCGCGCCGTCTTCGGTGGCGATGTCGCCGGTGATGAAAAAGCCGTCTTCGGTATGGTCCTGCGCGGTCTTCTCGGGATTGCGCCAGTAGCCGGCAAACAGGTTCGAGCCCTTGATTTCGAGCACGCCCGGCTCGCCCGCGGCGGCCAGGCGGCCGTTCTCGGCGACGACCCGCACCGACACGCCCGGTAACGCCGGCCCGACGCTGCCGGCAATGCGCGGACCGTCGTATGGGTTCGACGTGATCATCAGCGCCTCGGTCATGCCGTAACGCTCGAGGATCGCCTGGCCGGTGCGCTCCTTGAACTCGTCGAATGTGGCGTCCAGCAGCGGCGCGGAACCACTGATGAACACGCGGACTTGGCTGGCCGCCGCCGCGTTGAACGAACTCTCGGCCAGCAGGCGGGTGTAGAAAGTCGGTACGCCCATGAAGACGGTTGCTGAAGGCAGATCACGAATCACCGCCGCGGCGTCGAAGCGCTCGTGGAACAGGATCGGTGACGCGCGCAGCAGCGCGCAGTGCAGCGCGACGAACAAGCCATGCGCATGGAAGATGGGCAGCGCATGTAACAGCACGTCGTCGTCGCGCCAGCGCCAGGCCTGGCCCAGCACCTTGGCGTTGGACCCAAGGTTACCGTGCGTCAGCACAGCACCCTTGGACCTGCCGGTGGTGCCGGACGTGTAGAGGATCGCTGCAGCGTCGTCGCGGCCGCTGTGCACGGTCGCAAGCTGACCATCGAACGACGCCCACGGCGCCGCATCGAGCGCGCCCAAGATCACCGCGCGCATGCCGCCAAACGCCACGGTCTCGCCCGGCAAACCGGGACTCGCCGCCAGCAGCGCAGGCTCGGCATCGGAGAGGAAATACGCCAGCTCGCTTTCCTGATAGGCCGTGTTGAGCGGGATGAACACCACGCCGGCCCGCAGGCAGGCCAGATACAAAATCACGGCCGCGGGCGACTTGTGCGCCTGGACCACTGCGCGCTCGCCGCGCTTGACGCCGATCGACGCGAGCCAGGCCGCCGCGCGGCTTGTCTCGGCTAACAAGGCGCCATAGGTCAGCAGGACTTGGCCCTCGACGATGAGGAAAGAGCGCTCGGGGTGCGCTGTCGCGGCCGCTTCGAACAAGGCGAAGACGCTGTCGTTGACCTGATTGCTGTTGGAGGTGGGAGTCTCGTGTCTCATTGTCGTTATAGTTTGAATTTTAGAATTGGACCGTCTGGCGGGCTGCCTGGATCGGCGTAACGAAGTCGCGCACCACGGCCTTGTGCCGCGGATCGCCCTGGTATGCGTCCCATGCTTCCCGGTCGGGAAAAGTTGCTACCAGCGCGTAGTCGCCACTTTCGCGAAACCCCAGGTCGGGACCGTGCCGGATTGTCACCGGCGCCGGAAACTGCGCAGCCAGCTGATCCAGCGCCTGCTGCAGGTTCGCCACCTGCTCCGCCCTTACCGCGGCGATCCACGTGAATATCACAACGTGCGTGACCATCGAGTGCTCCTCGCATCAAAGTCATGTGCAAAAAAATATCAACACGCATTGATATTAATGAAGACGACCAGCAGTGTCAACGAAAAACGAGAACAAAACCAACCGCTGTTGCAGCCGGCCCTTGCTGGGATTTTTTCTTCGATTCGCATTGACACTCGGTTGAGTCAGCATTAATATCAACTCGTGTTGATATTTCTCCGTCGAATCCGGACCGGTCGAAATAACATCAACAAACCAGACGCAAGCATGGAACAACGCGGCATCGATCCCATGTTCCGGCTGGACCGCATAAAAACACAGAGGGGACACACCACATGATTAACGATAAATCCACACGCCTCGCGACGATCCTTGAACAGGTGCGCGCTCTCGGGCCGACCCTGCGCGAGCGGGCGGCTGACGCTGAACGCACGGGCCGTCATTCAGACGAGACAATCGCCGCGCTCGACGCCACCGGCGCTTTCAACATCGGCAGTCCCGCTGAATATGGCGGCGACGAACTCACCGTGCGCCAGCAGCTTGACGTGGTCACCGAAGTCGCCAAATGGGACGGCTCGGCGGGATGGACCGTGTGGGTGGGTGCGGCGACGAATTGGATCCCCGCCGGCATGGGCCCGCAGGTTGTCAAAGAGGTCTTCGAGCCAAGCTGGGTCGGACCGCGCGTAGCCGGATCGAGCCACTTCCCCGCCACCCGCGGCAAGGCAAAGCGTGTCGACGGCGGCTGGATCATCTCCGGCGGCCCGTGGACCTTTGGCAGCGACTCGCTGTGGGCGCCCTACACCAATCTCGGCTGCATCGCCGACGAAGGACAAGGTAGCTTCCTGGTGGGCGCGCAAGTTCCGCTGGACCAGCTGCGTTTCAAGGACGACTGGAAAGTCGCCGGAATGTGTGCCACGGGCAGTGTTTCGCTCACGCTCGAAAGCGACGAACTGTTCGTTCCCGACTATCGCGCCGTCGATTTCCGCGAAATCACCAGCGCCAGAATCGCGAATGGCCTGAAGGGCGACCTGTGGAAGGTGCCAACCCTGGGTTGGGCATTCAGCCTGATGGCCGGGATGTCGATCGGTCTTGCGCAAGGGGCACTGGCGCGATTCCTCGAACGCTCGGGCGGCCGTCCGATTCGCGGAACGAGCTACAAGAACCAGCTGGAAGCACCGCTGACGCACCTGATGCTGGCCGAGGTCCATTCCAAGATCCAGTCGGCGCTGCTGATGACGCGCGCCAACGCGGACGAGACCGACCGGCTCGGCGCACTGGCTGCCGCCGGCACCCCAGCCGACGCGGAATACATGCAGCTGTTCAGTTCGCGAGTCCTGGCCGAAACCGCGTACGCCGCCAAATGGTGCGCGGAAGCCATCGAAATCCTGCAGCGAAATTCCGGATCGACCGCGATCATGCTGTTCGAGCCGATTCAGCGCGCCTGGCGCGACGCCCGCATCATCACCTTGCACGGCGCACTCAATCTCGAAGCGCTGTCCGAGAACTATGGACGGCTGATGGCCGGCATGCAGCCGCATAACTTCGAAGGCATCACCACCCTGGACCGCTTTGCCCCGCCGCCGACAGCGCGCGCTGCCTAGCAAATCAAGCGCCCCTCCCCGGCTCGATGATCCCGGAAGGGGCGCGTCCATGCGTCCACATATCAATCGAAAGGTTTCGTGATGTCGAAGCTCAATACTGCTGCAGCGCCCGACTATTCCGGTCTGGATGCGTGGCAAAAAGCGGCGGCCAAGTCGGCTCCTGGCGGCAATGTCGATGCGCTGACCTGGACCACGCCGGACGGCATCAAGGTCAAGCCTTTGTACACCAGGGACGATCTGGCCGGATTGCAGTACACCGATACCCTGCCCGGCTGCGCACCTTTCCTGCGCGGCCCGCAAGCGACGATGTACACGGTGCGGCCATGGACCATCCGCCAGTACGCCGGCTTCTCGACCGCCGAAGCATCCAACGCGTTCTACCGCAAGGCGCTTGCCGCCGGCGGACAGGGAGTGTCCGTCGCGTTCGACCTGGCCACGCACCGCGGCTACGACTCGGATCACCCGCGCGTCACCGGCGATGTCGGCAAGGCCGGCGTTGCGATCGATTCGGTCGAAGACATGAAGATCCTGTTCGACGGCATTCCGCTCGACAAGGTGTCGGTGTCGATGACCATGAACGGGGCCGTGCTGCCGATCCTGGCGGGCTATGTGGTCGCCGCCGAAGAGCAAGGCGTTTCGCAGGACCAGTTGTCGGGGACCATACAGAACGATATCCTCAAGGAGTTCATGGTCCGCAATACCTATATCTACCCGCCGGCGCCGTCGATGAAAATCATCGCCGACATCATCGGCTACACGGCGAAGCACATGCCGAAGTTCAATTCGATTTCGATCTCCGGGTATCACATCCAGGAAGCCGGCGCGACCCAGGCGCTGGAACTGGCCTTCACGCTGGCCGACGGCCGCGAATACGTGAAGACCGCCATCGCGTCCGGCCTCGACGTCGACGAATTCGCCGGCCGCCTGAGCTTCTTCTTTGCGATCGGCATGAACTTCTACCTGGAGGTGGCCAAGCTGCGCGCCGCCCGCTTGTTGTGGTGGAAGATCATGCAGGAATTTTCCCCGAAAAGCGCCAAGTCGATGATGCTGCGCACGCACTGTCAGACCTCCGGCTGGACGCTGACCGAGCAGGATCCCTACAACAACGTGGTACGCACCACGATCGAAGCGATGGCGGCGGTATTTGGCGGCACCCAGTCGCTGCACACCAATGCACTGGACGAAGCGATCGCATTGCCGACCGAATTCTCGTCGCGCATCGCGCGCAACACCCAGCTGGTCATCCAGGAAGAAACCCACATCACCAGCGTGGTGGATCCATGGGGCGGCTCCTACATGATGGAGAAGCTGACGCAGGACATGGCGGACGAAGCGTGGAAGATCATGGACGAGGTTGACGCGATGGGCGGCATGACGCATGCCGTCGAATCCGGCTGGGCCAAGCTGAAGATCGAAGCATGTGCAGCCGACAAGCAGGCCCGCATCGACTCCGGCAAAGACGTCATCGTCGGTGTCAACAAATACAAGCTGGCCAAGGAAGACCCGCTCGATATTCTCGACATCGACAACCATGCGGTGCGCGATTCGCAAATCGTCCGCCTGAAGCAGATGCGCGAGCGCCGCGATGCCGACAAGGTCATGGCCGCACTGGCCGACCTGACCCGTTGCGCCGAAGGCGGCGAAGGCAATCTGCTTGACCTGGCGATCAAAGCAGTGCGCCAGCGCGCATCCGTGGGCGAAATTTCAGATGCGCTTGAGACGGTCTATGGCCGATTCCGCGCGACGCAGCAAACCGTGTCCGGTGTGTACGGCGCGGTCGTCGCGGGACAGGCCAGCTGGGAAGAGATAAAGGCCGACATCGAGCAATTCCTCGCCGACGAAGGACGACGGCCCCGCATCATGATCGCCAAGCTTGGCCAGGATGGTCACGACCGCGGCGCCAAGGTCGTCGCTACCGCGTTCGCCGACCTCGGCTTCGACATCGATGTCGGCCCGCTGTTCCAGACGCCGGAAGAAGCGGCGCGGCTGGCGATTGAAAATGACGTCCATGCAATCGGCGTTTCTTCCCTGGCCGCGGGACACAAGACCTTGCTGCCGGCGCTCGTCAAGGCGCTCAAGGACCAGGGCGCGGACGACATCATCGTGTTCGCCGGCGGCGTGATTCCGGCGCAGGACTACGATTACCTGTTCGAGGCAGGCGCCAAGGCGATCTTCGGACCGGGCACGCGCATCGAGGATTCGGCCAGGACGACACTGGTCGAAATCCGCAAGGCGCTGGCAGCCGCGACGGCCTGAAATGCCCGACGCCGGCCTTTCCAGCGCAGACCAGAAACTGGTCGACGGCATCATGGACCGCGGTGCGGGACAGCGGCGCGCGCTGGCGAAGTCGATCACACTGGTGGAATCGACCCGGCGTGACCATCAGGCGCGCGCGCGCCAGGTACTGGCGGCGCTGTTGCCACATACCGGGCAGGCTACCCGGGTTGGTATTTCCGGCGTTCCAGGCTCGGGAAAATCCACCTTCATCGAAGCGCTCGGCAACTTTTTGATCGATGGCGGCAAGCGCGTCGCGGTGCTGGCGGTCGACCCCTCCTCCTCGATTTCGGGCGGATCCATCCTCGGCGACAAGACGCGCATGGAATCCTTGTGCCAACGCGAAGAAGCGTTCATACGCCCTAGCCCGACCTCCGGCGCGCTGGGCGGCGTCGCCGAAAAGACCCGCGAAGCCATGCTGCTGTTCGAAGCGGCCGGCTTCGACGTGATCATCGTCGAAACGGTCGGTGTCGGGCAAAGCGAAACCATGGTGGCCGGCATGGTCGATATGTTCGTGCTGCTGCAGCTGGTCAACGCCGGCGACGATCTGCAGACCATCAAAAAAGGCATCGTTGAAATCGCCGACCTAGTCTTGTTTAACAAGGCCGACATCGACGAGAAAGCGGCAGAGATGGCGCGGCTGCAGATGCAGACGGCGTTGACGATGCTGCGGCCGGCCAGCCGGAACTGGCGCGTGCCGGTGCTGGCGGTGAGCGCGCTCGCCAGGCGTGGCATTCCGGCATTCTGGGCCGAGGTCGAGCGCTATCGCGACACGATGACCGGCAATGGCGAACTGGAAGCCAAGCGCCGGCGCCAGGCGCTTGCCTGGATGTGGAACATGATCGATTCCGGCGTGCGACAGCATTTTCGGCGACATCCGGCGGTGGAGGCAGAGCTTGCGCAGCTGACCCAGGCCGTCGCAGAAGGAACCATGACGCCGGGCGCCGCGGCGTACCGGCTGCTCGACAGCATCAAGCATTGACGATTTTTGAAAAACAATTTTAACGGAGACACCGTATGCACAACGCCAAGCCAGAATTTCGAAATTATCTCTATCCAATCGATTCTCCACGATTGACCCCGTTCCGCGGGATGGACCCGCTCACGTTCGGCACCGAGGGAGCCAGGCACCCGATTCCGGCGGCGTTGGTAGCAAACTGGAAAAAACTGAACGCAGAGCCGCACACTTGCATCACCTGCGATGGCCATAAGGAAACCGGCCTGTTTCACATCAAGGACGAGGGCGCGCCTACTGAACAGTTGGTTGCCGCCGCCAAGGACATGCTTGCCATGCTAAGCCCTGCCGAGCGCGACGCCGTCCAATACGCGATCGATGCGCCGGAATGGCGCCGGTGGAGCAATCCCGAGTTACTGATCAATCCGAACGGTCTGCGCCTGGAGGATCTGGGCGCAGCGTCACGCGAGGCGATTCTGCGATTGATCCAGGCAACGCTCAGTGCGAAAGGCTTCGAGAAAGCGCGCGGCTGCATGAAGACCAACGCCTTCCTCGGTCAGTTATGCCAGCTCGAAACGATCATGAACGAGTGGAGCTACAACTTCCTGCTGTTCGGCGAGCCATCGGTGGACCAGCCATGGGGCTGGAACATGTATGGGCATCACCTGTGCCTGAACGTCTTCATCCTGGGCAGCCAAATGGTGATCTCGCCGACCTTCATGGGCGCCGAGCCGAATGTCATCGACGAAGGACCGAACAAGGGCCTGAAGCTGTTCGACGTCGAACAGGACGTGGGGCTGTCCCTGATGCGTTCGCTGCCCGACACCCTGCGCGAACAGGCGACGATCTACAAACTGCTGAAGGATCCGGCCATGCCCGAAGGGCGCTGGAACCCGGGCGACGAGCGCCATCTCGGCGGCGCTTTCCAGGACAACCGCGTGATCCCGTACGAAGGAATTTCCGTCAAGGAGTTTTCGAGCCTGCAAAAACGGCAGTTGCTCGATATCGTCGAAGCGTTTATTTGTTATTTACCGCAAGGTCCCTTGGCGGCAAAAATGCTGCAAGTCGAAGAGTCGCTGGATCGCACCTGGTGGAGCTGGATCGGTGGTCACGGCGAAGATGATCCGTTCTACTATCGGATCCAGAGTCCGATCCTGATGACAGAATTCGATCATCATGCCGGCATCTGGTTAGCCAACGAGACCCCCGCCAAGTGCCACATCCACACGGTGGTACGCACGCCAAATGGCAACGACTATGGCAAGGACCTATTGCGGCAACACTACAGCCAGGTTCACCCGGGAAGCGCGCCAGGGCAGCGTTAAGGCGCTGGAGCAAAAAAGTGGGGGCGAAAGCCCCCACCGTCGTTTCGAACATCTTTACTTGGGGATCGGCGGCGTGATTACGATCATCGTCGCTGGTGCACCGCTTTCATTGCGGATCGCGCGCGCGTCGCCCGCGGCAATGAAGATGCTGTCTAACGCGTTCAGAACATGGCGCACGCCATCCGGTTGTTCAATGACGAGTGTGCCTTCGGTGATGACGTACACCTTGCCGATCGCGCCCGCACCCATCGGCACCACCGCGCCGTCGCGAAAATAAGAATGCCCGACCAGCGCAAAGTCGGCTGTGCTTGCCGGCCCGCCTTGCAGTCGCTTGGCGACGACGTCTTCATGGTCCGGGGCGGTGTAAAAGGGAGCGTCCGCAAATTTGACTATTTCCATGGTCTTGCTTTCATAGGTAAGGCGGCGCCGGGAGTCGGTGCCGCTCTTGTCATGCTGCTGGGAAGCCGCCTTCCAGCGCGATCACCGACAAAGGGTCGCGAACGCTTGGATGTTCCTTCTTTTGCAAGTCGTATTCGAGCGTCTCGATCGGCGCCTGGCGGCCGATGGCAACGGCCGCTTCGATGCGGTAATGGTCGGGGACGTTCAGTTCCACGCGCGTACGCTCCATGTCGATGCCGATAATGCCGTGAGCGCGCAGGCCCGCCAGCGTCGATTGCAGTCCGAGCTGCGCCCACGCTGCGCCAGCGTCGAACGAATGCGTGTACGAAGGCACCCATTCGTCATCGGTCGTCGCGTCCGGCAATCGCTTCGGATTCTTCATCAACGTATTCGACACGATGAACACCAGCGCCGAGGCGTTTTTGGCCCACACCTGGTTCTCGGGGTTCAACAGCCCGACAAAGGTGTCCCACTGGGGAGTGTCACGCCGCGCATAAAGAAAGCGCCACGGCTGCGAATTGAAACACGACGGCGCCCAGCGCGCCGCTTCCAGGACCGTCATCAATTGCGATTCTGAAATCTGCTCGGCATCGAACGCCCGCGGCGACCAGCGATGCAGGAACAGCGTCTCTACCGGGTAGTTCGGTACGCGCCGCGTTGCCAGATACTGCCCATCGGCGTACAGCAGCGGCGAGACCAGCTCGCCGTTACGTACCGAATTGACGCGACCGATAAAGATCGTGTGCGTGCCATACGACACGGCCTGGTCGATATCGCAGAACATGTTCGACTGCGCTTCCACCAAGTACGGCAAACCGCCCTCCTCGTCTTTCGCTTTCCATGCATGATCGGCGAAGCGGTCTGCGCCCCGGATCTTGCTGCTCGAGAAGGTGCCGGCATAGGATTCCTGCGAGGCGCGCAGCAGGTTAATGCAAAATCGTTTTCCTGAATGCAGTACCTTGTGCAACGTCGCCGTGGTGTTGACGCACACCAGCACCGACGGCGGATCCATCGACACCGACGTGACCGCCGTCGCGGTCATGCCATGCCAGCCGTCTTCGTCGACGGTGGAAACGATGCAGACCGTTGCCGCCAGCCGCCGCATTGCGCTTTTAAAGTCCTGCTGCAAATCGGGCGCGCTCACTTGGTGTGCATCGCCGGGTGTTGAGTTTGACATGACTGCTCCATTCGTAACGTGGTTGATCGTCGGGTTGCGTCTCACCCGGCCTTGGCGCCAAGCATTTGCACCGCCGCGGCCAGCAGCGACTTCAGCCCCGGTGCGGATGAGGTGCCAAAGATGTAGAAGTCCGGGCGAACCAGCACTGCATCCGCGCCAAGACGGTCGAACCAGCTTGCGTAGGTGCCGTCGAGATCGACCGTGCCACCATGCGGACCGAAATCAGCCGCCACCCCGCCCAGGTGCATAATCGATTCGTGCACGGAGTCGTCAATCAAAGTTGTCGCGCCGGTGCCGCGCAGGAGCAGTTGCCAGCCTTTGCCGACGACATCGTCGAACAAGCCCTCCTGGGCGCCATGCCTGACGCGCCCCTGGACCGACAGAAATCCCGCATGTGGGTCGGTCGCCTGGAAGCCGCCGCCGTCGCCGAGCCGGGGCTCCGGCGGCGGCTTCAGCGCCAGGGCGGGATCGCGCATCGCCGCTTTCATGCTTTCGTCACGCGCGGCAACTTCGGCGGGGTCGAGCATGCAGATGAGGCGCCCCATTTCGACGGCTTGCGTGATGATTTCCTGGACGTGGACGCTGCGCTCAGGACCATACGAATCGAACAGCGCTTCCGGCGCATCGTTGCGCAGCACCGCCTCCGCGCGCCAGCAGAATGCCAGCGCGTCGCGCATGCCCGAGCACAGCCCCTGGCCGAGGAACGGCGGCATCAGATGCGCGGCATCGCCTGCCAGAAAGACACGGCCCTTCTTCCACTGGTCAGCCCACGAGCCGCGGAACGTGTAGACAGCGTGACGCTCGACGGTGGCATTGTCGGGCGTGATCTTCCACGGCGCCAGCAGTTCCCACGCTTTCGCGGTCGTGTTCAATTCTTCGATCGACTCGCCCGGCAAGCGCATGAATTCCCAGCGTCGGCGGCCAGGACCGCTGGCCACGAGCGTCGACGGACGCGCGGGATCGCAATGCTGGACAACGTACGGTTTCCACACACGCTCTTCGTTGGGAATGACGTCGACGACCAGCCAGTCGTATTCGAAGCCCAGGTCGGTCTGGCTGATGCCCAGCAACTCACGCGTCGTGCTGCGCGCGCCATCGGCGCCGAGGACATAGCGCGCGCTCGCGCTGATCTTGTCGTGCGGGTTATCGGTCGCGCCGAACTCGAGCGAAACATGGTCGTCATGCTGCTGCAGCGAGACCAGTTCGCGCCCACGATGGACCGTCACACGCGGCGACGCCGCGATGCGGCGGTCGAGCAGTTGCTCGACGTCAGGCTGGTAGAACATGTTCATCTGCGCCCAACCAGACGCGCCGACCCGGTTCCAGTCGATCTTCAGGATCGTTTCGCCGGCGCCATTGAGGAACTCGTAGGCCTTGTCCGGCCCGATTACCGGATCGAGCAAAGGCTCGAGCTCGGCCGCCAGTCCGGCAGCCTGCAGCTGGCGAATGATCTCGTGATCGACGCCACAGGCACGCGGGCGCGGGTAGAACGCCGGCCAGCGTTCGTACAGGGCGACCGTCATGCCCCGCTGTTCGAGCAGCAGTGCGGCGAACAGCCCAACCGGGCCGGCGCCGACGATGACTACGTCGTTCATCATGTCTTTTGTCCCCTCGTTGCTTTTATATGTGTTCCAGTCGCGTTGATGCTGCCTCGGCAGAAATATATCAACACGGGTTGATATTATTGAATACTCGCGGCAGTGTCAATGGCGAAGCGAAGAAAAACCATGTTCACCGACACGGTGACGCCGCGTCAGCAGCAACGCCATTGGCCCCAGTACGGCAGCGGTGAGAACGCTGGCCTGCACGGAACTGATCGTCGCGAGGTAGCCCCACAACGCCGCGCCGGCGGCGCTGCCGCCCATCACCGCCATCAGGTAGATCGACATACCGCGCGCGCGGACCCAGTCCGGTAGCGCCAGCTGCATCGCCACAGTCAGCGAATTGGCGGTGGCAAACCACGCCATGCCCGCCACCGCAATGGCCGGCGCGGCCAGCCACATGTTCGGCGCCAGCGCCGTGCAGATGGAGGCTGCGGCATGCACGCAGATGCCCGCGCCCACCATCGTGTCGCAACCGGCATGACGGCGCAATCGGTTCAGGTTGAAAGCAATGACGACCGCGCCGGCGGCCAGCGCGGCCAGCATGGAAGTAAAAGCGCCAGGTCCGCCACCATCCAGGCGGAGCGCCACCAGCGGCAGCAGCGCCATTAGTGCAGCGGTTTGCAGAAAGAAAAGGAAAATACGGAACAGGACGATACGGAGCCGCGCTGACCGCGACACGTATTGCAATCCCGCACGCATTGCGGCGACAAAGCGCTCGCTGGGTTCGACGCTGCTCTTCGCCGGCGGTTGCCAGCGCAGGATCAGTCCCAGGGCGACCAGGCTGAGTGCGGCGTTGATCACGTAGACCCCCGGGCTACCGGCGTTGGCGAGAAGCGCGCCGGCGATGATCGGGCCGACCAGGCGCGCCATGTTCGCCGCAATACCGTTGAGCGCCAAGGCGGCCGGCAGGTCGTCGCGCGGTACCAGATCGGGCGCGATGGCGGCGAACAAGGGCCAGCGCATCGCCATGCCAATGCCATTGGCGAAGGAACATGCCAGCAGCAGCGGCGCGGTCAGCTTACTGGTGAACGAGAGCGCCGCGAGCGCGATGGCGATACCGCCGACCCAGACGTGCGTCAGCGCGAGATAGCGGCGCCGATCGACCATGTCGGCCAGGGCGCCGCTTGGCAGACCCAGCAGAAAAAGCGGCAGCGTAACGGCGGACTGCACCATCGCAACCATGAAAGCGCTGTCGGTGAGCGACGTCATCAGCCAGGCGGAGGCAACGTCGTTCATCCACATCGTCAGGTTGGCAGTCAGCCAAACCAGCAACAGCACGCGGTACGCGGGCTGGCTCAGCGGGGCAAAGGCCGAACCGGGAACGGGCCGCCAACGGCGGTTTGGCGCGGCCACGAATTTACTTCTTGGCGATCGCCTCGAAGAACTTGATCTTCCCTGCGTCGCGGTGGCTGCGCAGTGTGTGCGTGGTCATCACCGGATGCTGTTCGTAAGCAGGTTCAGGAACGTTCGGGTTTCCGCTCCACGATAGAAGACGGCAAACACGGCTGCTAATGCGCCACCCCTTGTCTGTACGCACAAGTTCATCGTCGTACCAGCCGCGGCCGACCCAGTCGGGACCGCCCACGGCGGAATCGCGCGACAGAAGCCAGTCGCCGTAAGTCAACGCATACGCCTTGTCGCCGACGACGTGCACGCACGAACCGGTCATCGTGTGCATGTGGTTGGTCAGCGTCTCGTGAAAATCCTTGAACGCAAACTTGAGCGCGTCAACGGACTTCCATACCGCACCAGCGGGCCCGAATTCGGCGTGCACGTCCGGGGTAAAAATGTCGTCCAGCAGGTCCCAGGCGTGCGCGTCGAGGGCGACGCCGTACAGATTAATCACTTCAACAATTTCCGCTTTGTCCTGTAAAACGCTCATTCTTGATTCTCCAATTAAATTCAATGACTGCTTAAAAAAACTTTTAGTGCGAGGGAACGTCTTTAACGAGCAGGAAGGCGGCCAGCGCCAACAGGCTTGGCACAGCTGTGCAAACCAGGATCACCGGTACACTCATTCCTGCAGCAAGCATCATGCCCGCCACCGCAGGCCCGATGATCGGACCGATTCGGCCGATGGCGTAGATCACGCCCATTGCGCTTGAACGAGATCTCATCGGATACAGCGATCCTGCGTAGGGCAGCAGCAGGCACGTGGCGCCCATTGCCGCAAATCCCGCGAAGAACATGCAGACAAGGGCAGCAGCTGTGCTCGAAACGACGCCTATCAGCGATATGGAGATAAACAACATCGGCATGTAGATCGCGAATACCTTTTTGTAGCCCATGCGGTCGGACAGCCATCCAGCCAGTGGCGTCGAGATGAAATTGCTGCTGGCGAACACGAGGATGAAGGTAATGCCGGTCGCCAAATTGAATCCGCGCTGCACCATCAACTGCGCAATCCAGGTCGTCAACGTCACGGCGATCATCATCAGGCAGAACAACGCAACGCCAAGACACAGCGTGTTGCGCGCGTACTTGCCTTGAAACAGACTGATCAGAGGCGCCTTCGATGCCGGCGGCTCGGTCAAGATATAGTCATCGTTGTCCTGGGCGACAAACTGAGGATCGACCTTCTTCAGAATCTGGCGGATACTGTCCTTGCGGCCTTTTTTGACCAGGATCGACATCGATTCGGGCAGCCACATGAGGGCGACCGGGACCAGCAGGATGCAGCCGAAGGTGGCGAGCAATATGGTTCTCCATCCCACGCTGGACAGGAACGCAATAGCCAGCAAGGCGGACAGCAAGACGCCGACGGTGATGCCCATATAGGACACGCTGGATACGAGCGCTTTGTTCTTGCCCGGCGTGTACTCGTACACCAGTGCCACCGCGATGGGAACGATACCGGCGAGGCCGAAACCGGCGATGAACCGGTAGATCGCGAAATCGACGAACCCTTGCGCCAGGCCGCAGGCCGCGGTGAACACAGTGAAGATTGTGATACCGATAAGTAGCATTTTCTTGCGGCCAATTGCATCGGCCGCGACGCCGAAGATAATGGCGCCGCCCACTGCCCCGACATGTCCGATGCTCGCCAGCATTCCCGCCTCGGCAGGCCCCATTTTCATGTCCTTCATCAGCGCCGGCAGCAGCGTGCCGAACAGCGAGACGTCGAGGCCATCGAAAACAATCGCCAGAAAACAAATCACCGCCACCGATAGGCTGAAAGGGGTGAATTTGCTGTTGTCGACCAACCTGGTGATGTCTACCTGACGGCGTCCCACTACGGCATTCGGTCGAACGTTATTCGTCATCTGAATATCTCCTTAGCCGTTCCATTTTTGCTGCTTGTCCGAACAAGGCTGCGACCAGCGGATCCCGGCGCGCTCCGAGCTGCTCGGCTTCGCGGATGCTGACGGCACCGGCGGTCAGCACATGCAGATAGCGGGCGTCGGCGAGCGACGAATGTGAACGGCGATCGATCCGCGCGGAGCCGCGGCTAACCTCCTGCGCCGCGATCCCGGCCAGGAATCGGTGTATCTTTTGCAGATCCGTACTCAGGCGGTATAGCTTGTTCCGTACGGCGTCGGCATCCGGTGCAATCAAAACCGTCGCATCGACCAATTCGGAAACGTAATTGCGCGTTCCAGATGGCGAACATCTCAAGAAACCGGCAATCTCGGTCAGGTCCATCTCCCGTGTCGACAGCTCCGCGATCAAGGCGCGAAGACGTTCGATACGAAGGATTGTCGACGGCCTAGCCGGGCGCTCGACCGCGTGACCGGCGATCGAATAGCCGTCCATCGGCTTGTCCCGCCGTGGCGGCCGCGTGGATGGCGCACTTGCAGAATTCAATCCCATTTTTCGGCCGCTCCCCTGTCAACAGCGTTGCCGGCCACACCCGCGTCGGTCGCCGTCACGAGGTGAAGACCGCGAACCGCTTCTTCGCATGCCTCCTCAAACATCTCGGGCGGCGTCACAAACCCGCCCGCGGCGCCAAACGACAACATGAATGATCTGGACCACGACCACAGCGACATCTCTTTATTCATCTGATTCTCCATATTCGCGCGCGCGCCAGGCAGCTTGATATGCCAGGCGCGACTGTCATGAGAATCCTAGAACTGGTACTTCAAAGAGAAGCCGTAGGTCCGTGGCTCGCCTGGCAATTCCTGCGGGTACGACACAGCGTCGAAGGCCAGCACCGAAGCGATATATTGGCGATTGCCCAGGTTGCGGACATATCCGCTGACCGTCCAGTCGCCCCAGCTGTAGCTGCCGTTGACGTTGGTGGTTGCATAGCCTGGCGTCCGGTAAAGCGCCAGAATCTGCGGTGTCGTCGCGGTTGCCGGCACGCCTTGGTAGTCGTTGGTATAGCTCCCGCTGTAGCTTTCTTCCGCCGTCAGCGTAAGCCGGCCAGGTCCGATCATTTTCCGCCACGTGACCGATGCATTGGCCGAGTGCTTCGGCGAACGCACCAGCGGCGCGCCGGTGAAATCGACCTGCAGCGCTGGCGCCGGCAGCAAATCGTAACGCGTGATCTTCGAATCGGCGTAGGTGTACTGCAGCCCGACCCGCCATTCTTTCGACAGAACGGCGGTGGCATCGAGATCGAGGCCGCGGCCACGTGCCTTGCCGGCATTGGTAATCCGCGACACCAGCGCGCCGCTGACAAACGTGTTCTGCGTCAGGTGCAGGTCGCTGTATGTGTTATCGAACAACGCCGCATTGAGCTGCAGGCGACGATTTAGCAGCTGGGCTTTCACGCCGACCTCGTAGGCGTCGACTTGCTGAGGCGAATAGTTGTACTGAGCAGTAGCAAACGCACCGTTATTAAATCCGCCAGGCGAATTGCCCTTGGCGTAGACGGCGTAGCCGACAATCTCGGGCGTGAACTTGTAGCTGACGTTGGCGCTGCCGGTCGTCGCCTTGAATTCGGCCTCGCGATAGGTCATGGCCGGCGCCGGGATGATCGCTCCAGCGATAGTGCCGAAATAAGTTCCCGCCGATCCCGAGAGCTTTTCAGTGCCCTGGCGCACACCGACAGTCAGATTGAGTTGCTCGCTGAAGTCGTAACCGACCTGGCCAAAAGCCGCATACGCCTTGGTGCGCAGATTGGACGGCTGGTAGATGGCGTTTCTGCGAATGAACGGGTTATCGTAAAGCAGCGCGCCGGGACTCAGGACGATGGAGGGGTGTGCAAAATCCGGACCGGTGTCGCCAGCCTGCCTGTTGCGTGACAGCAGATAATACCCACCCACCAGGTAGCTGAGCGGCCCGATCTGGTTGGACAAGCGCAGTTCCTGCGACGCGCGGTGCTCTTCGAACGGCGTATCGCCGCGCACGATGTTCAGCCGTGTCAGGTCAAGCGAGACTTTCAGGTCCTGTTCGCTGTGCTGGAAATCCGACAGCGATGCCAGCTCGCCGAAGCGCGTCTGAAAGCGCAAGTCGAGCGTGGCTTGCTGGCCTTTCGTCTTTCCCGAAACAGGCAGGACGTACTGATTGGTCGCATCCCAGACGTCTTTGCCATAGGTGATGGCAGCCGGGATGGCCGGATTCGCGTTGTTGCCAAAAATAACCTGCTGCACGCCGCCTGGTGCGGCGGGCGCGGGGTTGCGTCCAGCGTGGACCAGACCCAGCGGCAGGTTGTCCTTGATGCCCGTCAGGGTCAGTCGAGCGGCGATGTCGGTGGTCGGCTGCCACAGGACCTTGACGCGGCCGATCTCGCGGTCGTAGCTGTTGCCACGATTGCCGCTGACCGAATCGTAGGTGTAGCCATCGCGCGCCTCGCGCAGCCCGAAGAAGCGTACCGACAGCGTGTCGTTGATCGGCGCCGATACCGCACCGCGGACGTGCCAAAGATTTTCGCCGTGGACCGAGCTGGCGCCGTAGCCGGCGTCGACATACCCGCCGAACTCTTTGGCCGGATCGTTCGACACGATATTGATCGCCCCGGTGAACGAAGAGCGGCCGTACAGCGTGCTTTGCGGCCCCTTGGCGACTTCGACACGCTCGGTATCGATTCTGCTGGCGATCACCACAAGCGGAGGCGCAATGAAGACGCCGTCCTGGAAGATGCCTACCGTCGAGTTGGTGGTGTTGCCGGCGACCGTGCGGTTACCGAAGCCGCGGATGCCGACGGTTGGAATCGGGCCGAAGGTCTTGAAGGTGACGCCCGACACCAGCGACTGGATTTCGGCGAGCGAGGTCATGTTGGCGATCTTGTCGCCCGTGATTGCGGCAACGCTGGCGGGGATTTCCTGGAGACGCTCGACCTTGCGGCGGGCGGTAACGACGACGGATTCGATCTGTGCCGGGCCCTCGGCGACCGCCGCTGCAGGCTTGGCGTCAGCCGCCTGTGCGAAGCCAATGTTCGGGTAGGCGCTGGCGAGGGCCAACGTCAGCACGGAGCTTCGTGCAACCCAGCGTTTCGAAGGTGACCGCGATTCGGTTCGGATGTTAAACATTTGTCTCTTCCTTGTAGTTATATGAAATGAACCATGCTGGTGTTGCTACGCTTTTGGCTTGCGTGTTCTTTCTCGGGGATGATCGGCAGCTGCACATAGCTGGCGTGCTCGGGTCCGGTATAGATCCGGTTCACCGCGCCGACGTGATAGCTTTCGTCATACGCGCGCACCGGCACTCCCGACGGCGAATAAGGCTGGATGTCGAGCCGGAGGCGATACCCTTTCCGGATCAGCGCGGTGCTCGGATTGAGTCCGATTTCGACCGGAACGATTTCGTCAGCGACCAGCGGCGCGCTGTCTGCTTCCAAGTGCGTATGAACGGGCCAGTAATTGGTCGACCGTTCCACATCGAGCTTGCGGCGCGACGCTTTCAACAGGCCATGGCCGACCGGGTGAATATGGTTGAGATCGACCGGAAGCACCATCGACTCGTAGCGGATTTCGCGATCGTTCTCATCGAGCACGCGCAGCGAAACGAAGACATCCATATCGGTGCTGCTCGACGCCACCCACAGGCCGACCTTCATGTACCCGGCCAACGTCATGTCTTCCGTCATCGGGTCGCTGACGAACGAAACGCCGGTGGACCAGCGCGGCGCGCCGCCGAAGGGGCCGGTAGGTGCCAGACAGGGCGTTCCCAGGTCAAAATGGGCATCGTATGGCGCCGAGCTTCCTTCGGTCGGCACCGTGTCACTGATGCGCAGCATGTCGTTGCGCCTGCCATCGTTTTGCCAATCCGACGGCCGGGCGTCGAGGTACCAGCGGCGATAGCTGGTGCGGGCGATCGGCCATTCCTGCTCGTGCAGGACGAAATGGGCGGCGTTGCCGGTTCTGACCTGCACACGCACTGGCGCTTCGTCCATCACACCGTTGTCGATGCCCTTTAGCCAGTAATCGAAATACCGCATGTGCTCAGCGGTGGTCTTGCCGGTATAGCTACCAGGGAACCAGGCGTCGGTGAAGTCGAACTTCTTCGCCGTGGCGCCAGTGGAGTGGATGAAGGTTTCGCTGCTGCCCAGCTGGTGGATGATGGCGCCGCATTGCGGGCCGACAATCCAGACCGGTGCGGTCGCTTTCGACAGATCCGGGCGCATGAAGATGGCGCCGCGCGGACCGTACGCCTTCGGATCGTTGAATGGCGTGGCCAGGACCTTGGCCATCCAGCTGGTTTCGTTGCGGGTGCCGCAGTGGTTGTTGCCTGACCAAATCTTGTACCACCAGTTCCAGAAGCCGGCGCCAAAAATGCCGCCGCCGTACAGCGCCTCGTTGTAGATGTCGGCATCGGTGCCCTGCGCAATCATCGCCTTCAGGTGCGACGGCTGCAGGCTGGCCACGTTGTGCTGGGTCATGGCCAGGTACGACATGCCCCACAAGCCGACATTGCCGTTCGACCATTCCTGGGTGCCGGCCCACTCGATGGCGTCGTAGTAGTCTTCGGCTTCCTGCACGCTCAGCGGGGCTTGCAGGCCCGGGCTCTTGCAGACACCGCGCGACTCGACCCGGATGCACACATAGCCGGCCGGCACCCACACCGATGCGTCGACGCTCTCATGGTTTTCGTACTGGACGCCATCCGGATTACCGGAAAAATACCGGTCTTCCATGGCTTCCTTGCGCAGCACGTCGGCGTCGCTGGCGATGCAGTCGTGATAGAAGCTCTTGCCGTAGAAGCCCTTGTTCATCACCACCGGATGCTTCCCAGGCGCTGCCGGACGAAACACATCGGCGCCAACATACGAGCCGTCGCGCAGCGGAATCTTGACATCGGTCATCTTGATGATGCCGCGGATATTACGCCGCAATTCGTTGCGGGTCGTCGCCGGATCGGACAGCGTGCGCGGCAGGCTGGTGGCGAAGGCGCCCGGGGCGTCATTGAGCGCGTCCAGAATACCGCGCACCTTCGGATCGTTGCCGAAGTGGACGGCGCCGTTCGGATCGGTTGCCACGACCGGCTGTTCGAAGTTGATCGACATCGGGCCAATCAGCTCATGCACGATCGGCGCGATCCGCACGCCGGTCTCAATATTGCCATCGTGATCGAACGCGTGGACCAGGCGTGCCAGGTTGGTGATGAAAGGATCGTGCAGCTTGTCGATCTTTCCGGCCACGCGATTGACCAGCAACGCCAGGTTCAGCAACGGTGCGCCCTCCACCGCCCCCAGCACCAGGCCACCGACCTGGAACGAAACAGCTTCGCCGTCCCGGTAAAGGAATGCGCCGTCGTCGGCCGTAAATCCCGACAACGTCGGCGTCTGATACTTCAGGCCGGACGTCGGGCCGGCGAAATAACCTGTCAGAACAGGGCGCTGATCGATGGCAGAAGTTGGGTGCATGAGACGATCCTTCAAAGTAAAACGATGTGCTCGGTCACCCCGGCACAGCGGTAGCCGGGCCAGGTGAGGCGTTATTGACGCGCGGGTTGGGGCGCGAGGCGCAGCTAAGGATTTATCCGGCGGCCTTGATGGGCAACTGGAGATAGGAGGCGCGTTCGCCGCCGGTGTGTATGACGTGTTGTCCGCTGTTGGCGCCGGCGTATTCGCGGATCCCTGGCATCATCGTTCCCACCAGGTTGCGTGAGCTGACGATGAAGCGCAGTTGCTCGCCGGCCTTGAACGACAAGCCGATCGGCAGCAAGTCGATTTCGATGTCGACGACCTGGCCGGGAGCGAGCTTTTCGACGCGGTCGAAACTGTGGGCTGGGACATCGTCCGTCGACAGCGTTGCATCGAGGTGGCGCGCGGAGACGCGCAAGCGACCATCGGAGCCTTTGTAGCGCAGCACGGTAGCGCCGTGATCGGTGAGATCGTGGACGCGCGCGTTTTGGTTGGGCACGGTGAACTGTTGCAGCGGCGTGCCGTAGGCATCGAGCTTTTGAATCAGCACGAACAAGTCCATGTCGTCGGCGCCTTGCGCCTCGACCCAGAGATGGGCCTTCGGGTAGCCGACCATCACCGTTTCCTGCTCGAAGCGGACGATGAACGAGACAGCATTCGGGTTGACATCGACGTTGTAGGCAGCGTTGCTGGCGTCGGCCGGCGCGATGGTCGACAGCGAGCGCCGCATGCCGTCGAGGTAGAACTTGGTCGCGCTGACGCCCGCCGGCGGGAAAGCGTCGGCGGCGACATTGACCTGGTCGCCATTGTTGAGACTGTGAACGGCGTAGCGGACGCGGGGCGTCGTTTCCCAGCCGTTTTCCACGTCCTTCAGGTAACGGTCGAAGAAGCGGCGCTGGTCTTCCACGTTGGCGTCGTCGTAGTAGTCGGGCCATTCCTGGCCGTTGTGGATGCGCAGCCATTTGTCTTGCGACGCCATGCGGCGCCAGGCTCGGAAGGTGCCCGCAGTGTGCAGCGTGTTCGAATAGCAGGCGACGACGAAGGCCGGCACGTTGATGCGGTCGAAGTCGGGGATCTTGTTTTCCCACAGTTCGGTCATCAGCGGATAGCGATCCGCTTCCGCCAGGATGTCTTCCTTCTGGTGCTTGCCGAAGAAACTTCCATCGCGCAGCAGCTGAGCGAAGCCCGCGTCCGGCATGCCGCCGCGCAGCAGCAGGTCGCGGTAGACGTCGCTGACGCCTTCCCACGGGTTGATCGCCGCCAGGTGCTTTGGCTGCTCGGCCGCAGCGAAATATTGCGAGACCGCGAGGTAGGATGTCCCGCTCATGCCGACCTTGCCATTCGACCAGGCTTGCGTGCCGAGCCATTCGATCAGGTCGTGGCAGTCGCGGCCTTCCTGGCGGTCCCACAGCACGCTGTCGCCTTCCGAGTCGACGCAGCCGCGCGGGTCCGGGTTGCAGATCGCGTAGCCTTGTTCGCACCAGTAGGCCGGATCCGGGCCTTCGAATTTTTCCAGGCCGGAGACGATGCCGTTGCTCAGGCCGACGAGGCCGAAGACACCCATCACGCTCATCGAGCTGCCCTGGCCCTTGCCGTACGGACTCCACGCCAGCAGGACCGGCACATTGTCGACGCCGGCAGGACGGAACAGGTCGACGTAGATCGTCACACCGTCGCGTAACTGGACGGCGACGTCTTTCTCGAAAATGATTTCAACCGGCAGCGCGCGGAATTGCGGCGCGAGTTTGAAGCCGGCTTCCAGCGTCCGAGTCCCCGGCGCGAACGCCGTCAGGAGACCGCTTCTGCCTGCCGGAAGCGGGCTCGATGGGACATAAATTTTTTGCTGATCGCTCATACTGTCTCCTGATTTCTATTTTTATGTACTTGGGAATGTCGCCCGGTTTTAAGGAGTGTATGTCGGCTTTCGCAAAAGATCAACACCTGTTGATATAATTTTTTTATTGTTGGGAATTCGTCGCCGACGACGTATCGAACGCTGAGAAATATTGGATGGAAAAAGCACAGGCCCCGGAGAGGGGCCTGTCGAGGGCGTGCGCTTAGACACCGGGGAGACGGGTGCCACGCGGCGGTTTCAGCCGGTCAGAATGGTCTGGATGGAAGTGCCGACCAGGTTAATGACTGTCTCCTGATCCACATTGGCGATGACGGGTATGCGCACGATGTTGCGGCCTACAATCACACCGACCAGCATGGCGGAGGCGAGACCGGCGCGCAATGCGGCATCGGACCTTCCGTGAAGCTTGGGACTGACAACTTCCACGAGCCGGTACTGCACGAAGTCACGCAGCAGCGAAGCGGCAACCTCGCTCGACATGGCGGCGCGCTGCATCGCCATCAGGGCCTCGGCGTCGCCGCCCTGCTGCTCCCAGAGTTTGAGGAACGCGCGCGTGACGCGCACGCCCATGCCCTCCACGGGGCCTTCGAAGGCATCGGCCATCGAACTCAAGGCGTCTGCCGACACGGCCAGGCTCGCGCCAAACAAGATGTCTTTGGAGCCGTAAAACTGCATCACCAGCGCAGGGTCGACACCCGCGTCTTTGGCGATCTTCCGGATGGTCGTTGCCGCGAAACCATCCGTGGCAAAACTCTTTTTTGCCGCGGCGAGAATCGCGTCACGCGTATTGCTGCCCCCGGCGCGCCGCCCGCGTCGGGGGGCTTTTTCTTCGGTTTGAATCATTGACGCCTCATTCGATTGCATATATCAACGTATGTTGATATATTCTTTGCGCGGTATTTTAACATGGCGAGACGGGACAATCATATCTTTATCGACCTTGCCGCGGTAGTGCTGGCGGGCTCGTGACCGTGGCGTCCTGGGATAGGAGATGGGCTAGTACGAAAAACAAAAAACCCACGGTCCTGACGGAGCGCGGGTTCTGTTATTTCAATCCATCTATTGCTTTAAAGCAATGGTGCCGATGCCCGGAATCGAACTGGGGACCTTCACATTACGAATGTGCTGCTCTACCAACTGAGCTACATCGGCGACGACGCGTATTCTAGCAAGGATTGACCCAAACTTGCTAGTGCGAATTGCGATTCGACCTAATTATTGTCGAATCGTCAGTCTTTACTGCGCGTGGTAGCTGGTCACCAGCGCCACTTCGTTCTTCGATCCGAGGAACACCGGCACGCGCTGGTGCAGCTTGTGCGGCGCGATGTCGAGGATGCGCGTCTTGCCGTCGGTGGCGGCGCCGCCGGCCTGCTCGACGATCATCGCCATCGGATTGGCTTCGTACATCAGGCGCAGCTTGCCCGGCATCGACGTGTCGCGCGTGTCGGCCGGATACATGAAGATGCCGCC
>JAZKFW010000002.1:0-43830 GCA_040386255.1 Pseudomonadota bacterium | reverse complement strand
TGCCGCCGCACCACTACGACCAGATCTTCACCGCGCACGGCGTGATCATGATCTTTTTCGTCGCCATGCCGCTGGTGACGGGCCTGATGAACTACGTGGTGCCGCTGCAGATCGGCGCGCGCGACGTCGCCTTCCCCTTCCTCAACAACCTGTCGTTCTGGCTGACCGCGTTCGGCGGCGGCCTGACGATGGTGTCGCTGTTCGTCGGCGAATTTGCCCGTACCGGCTGGCTGGCCTATCCGCCGCTGTCGGGCATCATGGCCAGCCCCGACCCCGGCGTCGACTACTACATCTGGTCGCTGCAGATCGCCGGCGTCGGCACGCTCTTGTCGGGCATCAACCTGATCGCCACCATCGTCAAGATGCGCGCGCCGGGCATGGGCCTGATGAAGATGCCGGTGTTTACCTGGACGGCGCTGTGCACCAACGTGCTCATCGTGGCCGCCTTCCCGGTGCTGACGGCGGTGCTGGGCATGCTTTCGCTCGACCGCATGGCCGGCACCCACTTCTTCACCAACGACCTCGGCGGCAACGCCATGATGTACGTCAACCTGATCTGGATCTGGGGCCACCCCGAGGTCTACATCCTGGTGCTGCCGGTGTTTGGCGTGTTCTCCGAGGCGGTGTCGACGTTCTCGGCCAAGCGCATCTTCGGCTACACCTCGATGGTCTACGCCACCGTCGTCATCACCATCCTGTCTTACCTGGTGTGGCTGCACCACTTCTTCACCATGGGCTCGGGGGCGTCGGTCAACTCGTTTTTCGGCATCACCACGATGATCATCTCGATTCCGACCGGCGCGAAGATCTTCAACTGGCTGTTTACCATGTACCGCGGGCGCATCCGCTTCGAGCTGCCGATGATGTGGACGATCGCCTTCATGATCACCTTCGTCATCGGCGGCATGACCGGCGTGCTGCTGGCGGTGCCGGCGGCCGACTTCGTGCTGCACAACAGCCTGTTCCTGATCGCCCACTTCCACAACGTCATCATCGGCGGCGTCGTGTTCGGCGTGTTCGCCGGCATCAACTACTGGTTCCCGAAAGCGTTCGGTTACAAGCTCGACCAATTCTGGGGCAAGTGCTCGTTCTGGTTCTGGGT
Organism: Pseudomonadota bacterium; assembly: GCA_040386255.1. Taxonomy (GTDB): domain Bacteria; phylum Pseudomonadota; class Gammaproteobacteria; order Burkholderiales; family Burkholderiaceae_D; genus JAFCUW01. The sequence continues at coordinate 42,728 of JAZKFW010000002.1, read as the reverse complement.
GGTCGGCTTCTACCTCGCCTTCATGCCGCTGTACGTGCTCGGCCTGATGGGCGTGACGCGCCGCGTCAGCCGCTTCGAGGATCCGTCGCTGCAGATCTGGTTCATCGTCGCCGCCGCCGGCGCCGTGCTCGTCGCGCTCGGCATCGCCTCGATGATCATGCAGTTCTACGTCAGCTTCCGCGACCGTGCCAAGCTGCGCGACGTCACCGGCGACCCGTGGGGCGGCCGCACGCTGGAGTGGTCGACCTCGTCGCCGCCGCCGGACTACAACTTCGCCTTCACGCCGCAGGTGTACGACAACGACAGCTGGGCCGACATGAAGGCGAACGGCTACCAGCGCCCGCGCGGCAACTTCATGGCCATCCACATGCCGAAAAATACCGCCGCCGGCTTCATCATCGCCGCGCTGTCGGGCGCGGTCGGCTTCGCGCTGATCTGGCAGATGTGGCTGTTCGCGGTGCTCGGCGGCGTCGCCCTGCTGGCGGCGATCATTGCCCACACCTTCAATTACAAACGCGATTATTTCATCCCTGCCGAGCAAGTCGCGCGGACGGAAAATGCTCGCTCCCTGTTGATCGATAGCCATGTCTGACACCACCTTCTCCAACACCGACCCGAGCGCGCGTTTCTACGTGCGCGAACACCACCCGGAAAACGGCACCCTGCTCGGTTTCTGGCTGTACCTGATGAGCGACTGCCTGGTGTTCGCCAGCCTGTTCGCCACCTACGCCGTGCTGGGCCGCAACTACGCCGGCGGCCCCACCGGCGCCGACCTGTTCGACCTGCCGCTGGTGGCGATCAACACCTCGCTGCTGCTGTTGTCGTCGATCACCTACGGCTTCGCCATGCTGGAGATGCAAAACAAGCGCCTGCGCGCGACGCTGATCTGGCTCGGCGTCACCGGCCTGCTCGGCGCCGGCTTCATCGCGCTCGAGCTGTACGAGTTCGTCCACCTGATCGGCGAAGGCGCCGGTCCCCAGCGCAGCGGTTTCCTGACGGCGTTCTTCGCGCTGGTCGGCACCCACGGCCTGCACGTGCTGTTCGGCATCGTCTGGCTCATCACGTTGATGTTCCAGCTGCGCAAGCACGGCCTGACGCCGGAGAACGGCCGCCGCCTGATGTGCCTGTCGATGTTCTGGCACTTCCTCGACGTCGTCTGGATCGGCGTGTTTACCTTTGTCTACCTGATGGGAGTGTTGCCATGAGCGCGCCTTCGCACGAGCCGGCCGGCGACGGCCACGACCACCACCACGGCGGCGGGCCGCACTCGACCCTGCGCGGCTACGTCACCGGCTTCGTGCTGGCGGTCATCCTGACGGCGATTCCGTTCTGGCTGGTGATGGGCAAGGTATTCGGCAATTCGAGCACCGCCGGCTTCGTGCTGCTGGCCCTGGCCGCGGTGCAGATCGTTGTCCACATGGTGTATTTCCTGCACATGAACACGCGCGCCGAGGGCGGCTGGTCGCTGCTGGCCCTGCTGTTTACCTTCATGCTGCTGGTCATCATGCTGGCCGGCTCGATCTGGGTCATGTACCACCTCAACCACAACATGATGCCTGGCATGATGAACCAGGTGATGCAACGAGAGAGTCCGTGACACGCTCGCGCCGCGCCCGCTACAGCGCGGTCGTGTGCGCGGCCGTGGCGAGCATCGGGCTGCTCGCGCTGGGCGGCTGGCAGTTGCAGCGCCTGCAATGGAAGAACGCGCTGATCGCCCAGGTCGAGCAGCGCGTGCATGCGGCGCCGGCCGCCGCGCCGGCCGTGGCCGCCTGGCCGCGCCTGAGCAAACAAGCCGACGAATACCGCCGCCTGCGCCTGCAGGGGCGTTTTCTCGACGAGCACGCCACGCGCGTGCAGGCGTCGACCGCGCTCGGTCCCGGTTTTTGGGTGCTGACGCCGTTTCGCAGCAGCGACGGCGCCACGGTGCTGGTCAACCGCGGCTTCATTGCCGGCGTCAGCGCCGCGCCGGCGGGCGCGCAGCCGGTCAGCATTACCGGGCTGCTGCGCATGAGCGAACCGGGCGGAGGCTTCCTGCGCGATAACAATCCCGCGGCGAACCGCTGGTACGGGCGCGACGTGCAGGCCATCGCCGCGGCGCGCGGCCTCGGTCCGGTCGCGCCCTACTTCGTCGACCAGGACCGCGCCGCGCAGGACGTGGCGGGCGCGCCGGTCGGCGGCCTGACGGTCATTTCCTTCAATAATCATCACCTGGTGTACGCACTGACCTGGTTTGCATTAAGCTTGATGGCGGCCGCGGGCGGCGTGCTGGTGGCGCGCAGCGGCGATTCGACGACGAGCTGAAGGGCAGCACCATGCAACGAACAAGCGGAGAGGCGTGAGGCAGGCCTTGCTGGCGGCAGCGCCACCGGAACACGCGGCAGGCTATCGCAACATGCGCCACCTGATCGAACTGCGCTGGATCGCCGTGATCGGCCAGATCACCACCATCGCCACCGTTACCGGCGGCCTCGGCGTGCAATTGCCGCTGCCGGCGATGCTGCAGGTGCTCGCCTGCCTGATCGCCTTCAACATCTTCAGCCACCTGCGCTGGCAGCAGGAACGCAGCGTGCGCAACGGTCAGGTGTTCCTGGCGCTGCTGGTGGACGTGTTCAGCCTGACGGCGCAGCTGTACCTGAGCGGCGGCATCGGCAATCCCTTCGTCTTCCTGTTCCTGTTGCAGGTGATCCTGAGCGCCGTGCTGCTGGCGCCGTGGTCGACCTGGACCATCGTCGGCATCGTCGGCCTGTGCCTGGCGGTGCTGGCGCGCTACGCGGAGCCGCTGGCGCTGCCGCCCGACCACGGCCGCGGGCTGGCCAGCCTGTACAACCAGGGCGTCCTGATCAGCGTGGCGCTGAACGCCGTGCTGCTGGCGATCTTCATCACCCGCATCAGCCGCAACCTGCGCGCCGGCGACGCCCTGCTGGCGGCGCTGCGCCAGCGCGCCGCCGAGGAAGAGCACATCGTGCGGATGGGCCTGCTCGCCTCCGGCGCCGCCCACGAGCTGGGCACGCCGCTGGCGACGCTGGCGGTGATCCTGGGCGACTGGCGCCGCATGGCCGAATTTCGCGACAATCCCGAGCTGCTGGCGGAAATCGGCGAGATGCAGGCACAGCTCAAGCGCTGCAAGAGCATCGTCAGCAGCATCTTGATGTCGGCCGGCGAAGCGCGCGGCGAATCGTCGGTGAAGACCAGCGTCAAGGTGTTTCTCGACGAGCTGGTCGGCGAGTGGCGCGACCACCGCAACATCGTCGCCTTCGTCTACGAGAACCGGGTCGAGGCGGACGTGCCGGTGGTGTCCGACGCCACCCTCAAGCAGATGGTCTGGAACGTGCTCGACAATGCGCTGGAGGCGTCGCCGCAGTGGCTGTGCCTGGTCGTCACGCGCGTTGGCGACACCCTCAGCCTGGAGGTGACGGACCGCGGCCCCGGCTTCGCGCCGGCCATGCTCGACAATTTCGGCACGCCGTACCAGTCGACCAAGGGACGCCCGGGCGGCGGACTCGGCCTGTTCCTGGTGGTCAATGTAGCGCGCACGCTGGGCGGCAGCGTCAGCGCGCGCAACCGCGACGAGGGCGGCGCCGCGGTGCGCGTGCGTTTGCCGCTGGCCGCCATCGCGATCGACGAGGGAGCCATCCATGTCGGCTGAGCGATTGCTGCTGATCGTCGAGGACGACGCCGCGTTTGCGCGCACCCTGAGCCGTTCGTTCGAGCGGCGCGGCTACCGCGTGCTGCACGCGGCCAGCTACGACGACGCCGTCCTGGTGCTGCGCTCGCATTCGCCGGGGTACGCGGTGGTCGACCTGAAGCTGGCCGGCACACAGTCGGGCCTGGCGTGCGTGCGGCTGCTGCATGCGCACGATGCGGCCATGCTGATCGTCGTGCTGACCGGCTTCGCCAGCATCGGCACGGCGGTCGACGCGGTCAAGCTGGGCGCCTGCCAGTACCTGGCCAAGCCGTCCAATACCGACGACATCGAGGCGGCCTTCGGCCAGGTCGACGGCAGCGTCGAACTGGCGCTGACGGAGGCGCCGACGTCGATCAAGACGCTCGAGTGGGAGCGCATTCACGCGGTGCTGGCCGAGACCGACTTCAACATCTCGGAGGCGGCGCGCCGGCTGGGCATGCACCGGAGGACGCTGGCGCGCAAGCTGGAGAAGCGGCGGGTGAAGTGATGCCGCCTGCGACTTCGGCAGACGCGGAGCGGGTCCTGCGCCTGTACTCTTCGGCCATGGGCGCGGCCGCCATGCAGCGTTAGCGGTCAGTCAAGTCTGCAGTACGATCGCCACCGTCTGGAGACTGAAGCGGTCAGGCGCGGCTGGCCAGGCTCGCCACGATCAAACCGAGCGCTGCCACAGCCGACAACCTTAGGCGCATCGGCAGGTACCACGCGGGCAGCGCGGCGTGACGCAGCAGGCGCCAGTCCTGCAAATAGTGCGCGGCAAATCCGGCGGCCATCAACGCGCTGCCGGCAGCAGGGTCGAGCAGCAGCGCCAGCCAGGCGAGCAGCGCCGGAATCACGCTCCACGCAAAGCAGGCATTGCGGGTGCGGTCGTCCATCGCTGTGGCGCTCATCGCAAAACCCCAGTGCAGGGCGCCGACGAAACTGAGGATCACCGCGCCATAGTTCAGCGCCATCTGCTGCCAGGCGCCGCTGCGCTGATTGTCGAGCAGACTCGCAGCCGCCAGCGCGATAAACGGCACCAGCCCGCCGTAGGCCAGCCACGCGACCACGCGCGGGGCGCTGTGCCGGCCCATTTGAAAATCCCGTTGCATGGCATCCCCTTTCACCGGCGTCGATCGCTCCCAATGGCATCGCTCGTGTCAGATCTTAGCTATAATGAACCTCTGTTGTCCAATCCATCTCCGGTTCATTATCGGTTCATTTGACGAATCTACACACATTAACTAAAGAATTTCTCAAGATATGACGACACCGGCCGCAAGCACGATTGTTTTCTTCGACGGTTCCTGTCCATTGTGCCGGCGAGAGATCAGCGTCTATCGGCGCGCGATGCCCTCGGCGCCGATCGAGTGGGTCGATGTCAGCGCGCGCCAATTCGCGTCGATCGCCGGCCAGCGCTGCGGCGACCTGATGGCCCGGTTCCATGTGCAGACGGCAGATGGCGCCATGCTGAGCGGAGCAGCAGCGTTCGTCGCGCTCTGGCGCTTGTTTCCCGGATGGCGCTGGCTGGCGAAGCTCGGTTCGCTGCCCGGCATGCGGCATGTGCTGGAGTTGTTGTATCGCGCCTTTCTGCAGCTCCGTCCGGGTGTCCAGTGGCTGTTCAGAAAGTTTGAATCCGGCAAGCGGAGATAAGCAACGCTTTATGCCGGCGCCAGATCCGGTTGCGCCGCCGGCAGGTGCCCGGTCTTGACGAGGATCGTGCATCCCTCCTCGCTGAACGGACGGTGCATGCTCAAATGCGGACTGCGTATCCAGGTGCCGGCTGGATAACGTCCCAGCTCATCCTCGAAGACGCCTTCCACGACAAAGATTTCCTCGCCGCCGTAGTGGCGATGGGGATTGAATCGGGTCCCCGGCGCCCAGCGAACCAGCGCCGTGTGCTGGCCTTCGAACTGCGACAGCGGCAACACCGACAAGCCAGGCACAAGCCCCGCATGCCAGCTCGCCGTGCGCGTATCGACCACGGTGCGCTCGGAATCTGCCGGCGCGAGATGGCGCAATTTGACGAACAGGGTGCAGCCCGATGCCGAACCCGGTGCGTGCGACGAACCCGGCGGATTCTTGATGTAGGTGCCGGCGGAATAGCTGCCGGACTCATCGTCGAGAACGCCGTCGAGTACGAAGATCTCCTCGCCAAGGTCGTGGGAATGGCGTGAAAAACTTGTGCCGGGCGCATAGCGAACGATCGACGTGGCGCGGGCCACTTCGCCGCCGTCGCGTTCGAGCAGGCGCCGCTCGATGCCTGCCGCGGGCGACGCGACCCAGTCGATACGCGACGATTCGACGACGACACGCTGCGAAAAATCAGCATTCAGTTGCATGGGCTCTCTCTTCAGGATAGCGGACGGCTGTTGGATGAATGAACTGGCTTGGCGTTCGCACCAGGCGTTACGGCAGCCCGACGCCGGCAACGCGCAGCGCACCCGTTTCGTCCGTGCTCGCCTGGAAGGGACGACGTTTCATGGCGGTTATTCTAATACGCCACTCACCTTCCCGCCCGCAAACGCCTTGGCCCGCGCCTGGTGCAGTTTCCGGTAGCTGTCGATCAGGCGATGATGCCGATCGAGGCCTTCCAGTTTCATGCTGGTCGGCGTCAAACCAAAGAAGCGTACGCTGCCGTCCGTCGAGCCCAGCACCGCGTCCATGCGCGCATCGCCATACATGCGGCGGAAATTGACGACGTAATCGTCCAGCTCCAGCTCGTCATCGAGCAACACCTCGAGCACCACATTCAAGGCCTGGTAAAACAATCGGCGCTCGGCGGTATTGTCGTTATATTGCAGGAAGGCGCCCACCAGTTCGTGCGCCTCGTCGAGTTGCTGCAGGGCGAGGTGAATCAGCAGCTTCAATTCCTGCACTGTCAGCTGCCCCCAGTCGGTGTTGTCATCGAACTCGATGCCGATCAACGAGGCGATGTCGGAGTACTCATCGAGCTCGTTGTTCTCCAGGCGATCGAGCAGCGCCGCCAGGCCGGCATCGTCAAGGCGATGCAAGTTAAGGATATCGGCGCGGAACAACAGCGACTTGTTGGTGTTATCCCAGATCAGGTCTTCCACCGGGTAGATTTCCGAATACCCTGGCACCAGGATGCGGCAGGCGACCGCGCCCAATTGGTCGTACATCGCCATGTACACCTCTTTGCCCATCTCGTCGAGAATACCGAAAAGGGTGGCGGCTTCCTCCGCATTCGAGTTTTCGCCGTGGCCGGAAAAATCCCATTCGACGAAATCGTAGTCCGCCTTGGCGCTGAAAAAGCGCCACGACACCACGCCGCTGGAATCGATAAAATGCTCGACGAAGTTATATGGTTCAGTCACTGCTTCACTGGCGAAGGTGGGTTGGGGCAGATCGTTCAGACCTTCAAAACTGCGCCCCTGCAGCAATTCCGTCAGACTGCGTTCCAGCGCCACCTCGAAGCTCGGGTGCGCGCCGAACGAGGCAAAGACACCGCCCGTGCGCGGGTTCATCAGGGTCACGCACATGACCGGATAGGTGCCGCCGAGCGACGCATCCTTGACCAGTACCGGAAAGCCCTGCTCTTCCAGTCCCTGGATCCCGGCCAGAATGCCAGGGTATTTCGCCAGCACCTCGTGCGGCACGTCGGGCAGCGCGATTTCACCTTCCAGGATTTCGCGTTTGACCGCCCGTTCGAAAATCTCGGACAGGCATTGCACCTGCGCTTCGGCCAGCGTATTACCGGCGCTCATGCCGTTGCTGGCGTACAGGTTTTCGATCAGGTTGGAAGGGAAATAAACGACCTCGCCGTCGGACTGGCGCACGTACGGCAGCGCAACGATACCGCGCTCCGTGTTGCCCGAGTTGGTGTCGACAAGGTGCGAGCCACGCAGTTCGCCGTCGGGATTGTAAATCCGCAGGCTGTACTCATCGAGAATATCGGCCGGCAGCGCATCTTTGCGGCCTGGCTTGAACCAGCGCTCATCCGGGTAATGGACAAACGCGGCGCCGGCGATGTCCTCGCCCCAGAACGCGCCGGCATAGAAGTGGTTGCAATTGAGTCGCTCGATATATTCGCCCAATGCCGATGCCAGCGCGCTTTCCTTGGTGGCTCCCTTGCCGTTGGTAAAACACATCGGCGAATGCGCGTCGCGGATATGCAGCGACCACACATTCGGAACGATGTTGCGCCACGAAGCGATCTCGATCTTGACGCCCCAGCTGGCCAACATGCCTGACATGTTCGCAATGGTTTGTTCCAGGGGCAGGTCCTTGCCGACGATGTAAGTGCTCGACTCAGTACCCGGCTGCAAGGTCAGCAAGGCCTGTGCATCGGCATCCAGACTCTCCACCTCTTCGATCACGAACTCGGGTCCGGCCTGCACCACTTTTTTCACGGTACAGCGATCGATCGAGCGCAGGATACCCTGGCGGTCCTTGTCGGAGATATCCGCCGGCAACTCAACCTGGATCTTGAAAATCTGCTGATAGCGGTTTTCGGGGTCAACGATATTATTCTGCGACAGGCGGATATTTTCAGTCGGAATCTTGCGCGTGTCGCAGTACAACTTGACGAAGTAAGCCGCGCACAGGGCCGACGAGGCGAGGAAATAGTCGAACGGACCAGGCGCCGAACCGTCGCCCTTGTAACGGATGGGCTGGTCGGCTATGACCGTAAAATCGTCGAACTTGGCTTCGAGACGCAGCTTGTCGAGAAAATTGACCTTAATTTCCATAATTCTTCCAATGAATGCTCAAAATGATAGAGCCCTGTGAGAACAGGGCTCTACGTCAATCAGTTACGACTCGGGTAGTTACTCCCATTCGATCGTCGCCGGCGGCTTCCCCGAAATATCATAAACCACGCGATTAATTCCGCGCACTTCGTTGATAATCCGGTTCGACACCTTGCCAAGCAAGCTGTGCGGCAGATGCGCCCACTGCGCCGTCATGAAGTCCAGCGTCTGCACCGCGCGCAGCGCCACCACCCATTCGTAGGTGCGGCCGTCGCCCATCACGCCGACCGACTTCACCGGCAGGAACACGGCGAACGCCTGGCTGGTCGCTTCGTACCAATTGCGCGGCAGTTCGCCCGAGTCGATGCCTTCGATCGGCGCTGCTTCGAAGACGGTGTTGCGCAGCTCTTCGATAAAAATGGCGTCGGCGCGGCGCAGCAGGTCGGCGTACTCCTTCTTCACTTCGCCGAGAATGCGCACGCCCAGGCCCGGACCCGGGAACGGATGGCGATACACCATGTCGTGCGGCAAGCCGAGCGCGACTCCCAGCTTGCGCACTTCGTCCTTGAACAGTTCGCGCAGCGGCTCCAGCAACTTCAGGTTCAGCGTCTCCGGCAGGCCCCCGACGTTGTGGTGGCTCTTGATGGTCTGGCCTTTCTTGCCCTTGCCGGCGCTTTCGATGACGTCCGGATAGATCGTGCCCTGCGCCAGCCAGCGCGCGTTCGGCAGCTTGGCCGCTTCGGCCTGGAACACCTCGACGAACTCGCGGCCGATGATCTTGCGCTTGGCTTCCGGATCGGACACGCCGGCCAGGTGGCCAAGGAACTGTTCTTCGGCATCGACGCGGATCACCTTGACGCCGAGATTCTTGGCGAACATGTCCATTACCATCTTGCCTTCGTCGAGGCGCAGCAGGCCGTGGTCGACGAACACGCACGTCAGCTGGTCGCCGATGGCGCGGTGAATCAGCGCCGCCGCCACGCTCGAATCGACACCGCCCGACAGGCCGAGGATCACTTCATCGCTGCCGACCTGCTCGCGGATCTTTTCCACCGCTTCGGTGATGTAGTCCGGCATGTTCCAGTCTGACTTGCAGCCGCAGATTTCGTGCACGAAGCGGCCCAGCATGGCCTTGCCCTGCACCGTGTGCGTCACTTCCGGGTGGAACTGCATGCCGTAGAAATGGCGCTCCTCGTCGGCCATCGCGGCGATCGGGCAGCTTGGCGTATTGCCCATCAGCTTGAAGCCCGGTGGCATTTCCAGCACCTTGTCGCCGTGGCTCATCCACACTTTCAGCATGCCGTGGCCCTCGTCGGTGACGAAGTCGTTGATGCCTTTCAGCAGCGCCGTATGGCCGCGCGCGCGCACCTCGGCGTAACCGAATTCGCGCACCAGGCCGTTTTCGACCTTGCCGCCGAGCTGGGCCGCCATGGTCTGCATGCCGTAGCAGATGCCCAGCACCGGCACGCCCAGTTCGAACACGGCCTGCGGCGCGCGCGGCGATTCGCCTTCCAGCGTGGAACTGTGGCTGCCCGACAAAATTACGCCGGCGGCGCCGTAGTTGCGCACGAACTCGTCGCTGACGTCATACGGGAACACTTCCGAAAAGACGCCGGAGTCGCGCACGCGGCGGGCGATCAGCTGGGTGACTTGGGAACCGAAATCGAGGATGAGGATTTTTGAATGCATGGGGAGCGTAGTGTGTTGACAAATGTGAGGCGGAAAAGCAAACGCGGCGAACTGGTCGCCGCGTCGTCCTGGAAATTACTCGGAACGGTAGTTCGGAGCTTCCTTCGTGATCTGCACGTCGTGGACGTGCGACTCGCGCATGCCGGCCGAGGTGATCTCGACAAACTCGGCCTTCTCGCGCAGTTCGTCGATCGTCGAGCAGCCGCAGTAGCCCATCGACTGGCGCACGCCGCCGACCATCTGGTACAGGATCGCCAGCACGCTGCCCTTGTAGGCGACGCGGCCCTCGATTCCTTCCGGCACGAACTTCTCGGCCTTGGCGTTGGCGTCCTGGAAGTAGCGGTCGGCCGAGCCGTCCGCCATCGCGCCCAGGCTGCCCATGCCGCGGTAGGATTTGTAGCTGCGGCCCTGGTACAGGATCACTTCGCCCGGTGCCTCTTCGGTGCCGGCAAACATCGAGCCCATCATGACGGTCGATGCGCCCGCCGCCAGCGCCTTCGAAATGTCGCCCGAGAAGCGGATGCCGCCGTCGGCGATGCATGGCACGCCGGTGCCCTTGAGGGCGTCGGCCACGTTCGAGATGGCGGTGATCTGCGGCACGCCGACGCCGGCGACGATACGGGTGGTGCAGATCGAGCCGGGGCCGATGCCGACCTTGACCGCATCGGCGCCGTATTCGACCAGCGCCAGCGCGGCGGCCGCGGTGGCGATATTGCCGCCGATGACGTCCACTTGCGGATGGCGCGTCTTGATCCAGCGTACGCGGTCGAGGATGCCTTGCGAGTGGCCGTGGGCGGTGTCGACCACCAGCACGTCGACGCCGGCGGCGACCAGGAGGTCGATGCGCTCCTCGTCGCGCTCGCTGACGCCGACGGCGGCGCCGACCAGCAGCTTGCCCTGCGCATCTTTCGATGCGAACGGGTGCTCGTGCGACTTCTGGATGTCCTTGACGGTGATCAGGCCGCGCAGCTCGAACTCGTCGTTGACGACCAGCACGCGCTCGAGGCGGTGCTTGTTCATCAGGCGCTTCGCTTCGGCGGTGTCGGCGTCTTCCTTGACATACACCAGCTTTTCGCGCGGGGTCATCTTGGCGCGCGCTTCGGCGTCGAGTTCTTCTTCGAAGCGCAAGTCGCGGTTGGTGATGATGCCGACCACGGTCTTGCCCTCAACCACAGGGAAGCCGCTGATGCCGTATTGTTCGGTGAGCTTGATGACGTCGCGGATCTTCATGTCCGGCGGAATCGTGATCGGGTCGCGCAGCACGCCGGCCTCGAAACGCTTCACCCGCGCCACTTCGCGCGCCTGCTCTTTTGGCGTCAGGTTCTTGTGGATGATGCCAATGCCGCCCTCTTGCGCCATTGCGATCGCCAGCCTGGCTTCGGTGACCGTATCCATCGCGGCCGACAGCAGCGGGATGTTCAGCGAAATATTGCGGGTCAGGCGGGTCTTGAGGGAGGTGTCGGCTGGCAGGACGTTCGAATAAGCCGGGACGAGCAGCACATCATCGAACGTGAGTGCTTTCTGAAGTAGACGCATAGCATTTTCCTATTGGCGCAAAAGCGAATTATACAGAAGAACGCGTCCCTCGTCCGGGCGGGGCCGCATTTTCGACGGCAAGCCGACGATACGGATTGACAGCGCTGGCGAATCAGGGTGTAGTGACGTACGGCAACTGATTTTGGAACAGCTATGAACACTACCAACCGCGCGCGCCTGCTGGCGGCGACCGCCCTGATGGCGTTTGCCACGCTGGCTCAGGCGCAATACATGTGGATCGACGAGAAAGGCATCAAGCAGTTTTCCGACCGCGCGCCGCCGCCGTCGATTCCGCTGAAAAATATCCTGAAGGCGCCGCCTGGCGTGGCGACGGCCGTGCTGGTGCCGACCGAGCAGGCTGGCGCTGTGGCGGCGCCGGTCGTGGCGGCAAAAGCGAAAGCGGCGCCGACAATCGCCGACCGCAACGCCGACTTCCAGAAGCGCCAGAAGGAAAAGGCCGACCTGGAGCAGAAAGAAAAGGAAGAGCGCGAAGCCAAGGTGACGAAGGCCGAACACTGCGAGGCCTTGCGCGCGTCGAAGCGGACGTTCGATTCCGGCGAGCGCGTCGGCGTGCAGGACAAGAGCGGCGAGCGCGGCTACCTGACCGACCACCAGCGCGCGATCGAGTCGGCCAAGGTCGACAAGGCGCTCGCGACCTGCAAGTAGTGGAATCGCCGCAGAGGCGTCCCTTCGGCCCTCTGACCTAAAGACCGTCATCCTCGCGAAAGCGGGGATCCATACTGAATCAGCTTCTACGGTGAAGCGTACTCAGCATGGGTCCCGCCTTCGCTAGGACGACGGGCGTGCCGTGCAAGATTTAACGAATCAGGCCTGCTTCTTGACCGCGCGGCGGCGCCGGCTGTCCTTCGGGTCCGCTACCAAGGGCCGATAAATCTCGATACGGTCGAGGTCGCGCAGCACCGTGTCGAGCGGCTTCTTCTTGCCGTAGATGCCCACCGGGCAGCTCTCCAGGTCGATGCCCAGCTCCGTCAGCACGCCGCTTTGCGTGAGCGCCTCGCCGATCGTGATGCCGGACGCAACTTCGAAGTCGCGCAGCATCTCCATGTCCGGCGTGGCGTAGCACAGCGATACGCGCAGCACGTCAGCCATAGACGGTTTCCGCGCGCTTGCAGAACGAGTCGACCATGTTGTTGGCGATCATGCCGAACACGGGTCCGATCAATTGCTCGAGGATAATGCTGGAAAATTCGTAGTGCAGGTCGAATTCGACCTTGCAGGCATCGGCGCGCAGCGCCTTGAAGGTCCACACGCCGTCCATCACCTTGAACGGTCCGTCGACCAGCTTCATCGTCATCTGCGTCGGGCGGTGGTTGACGTTGGCGGTCGTGAAGCTTTGCTTGACGCCGTGGAAGTTGATGGCCAGGCAGGCCACCAGGCGCTCGTCGCTGCGTTCGAGCACCTTGACGCCCCCGCACCACGGCAGGAATTTGGGATAATCGTCGACGTTCGCGACCAGGTCGAACATCTGTTCTGCGCTATAACCGAGAAAAACTGTCTTGTGCACTACTGCCATGAGTCTGCCGTTTGCTATGATGTTGGATATGTTGCATCAGTCCCGCGTTCGCAGCGCGACACAGTAGTTTAACCGACAAGCGCATTTTAGCTAATTCATGAGTATTGCAGACAACAAAAAAGCCTTTCACGACTATTTCATCGAGGACCGCTACGAAGCCGGCATCGTGCTCGAGGGATGGGAAGTGAAAGCGATCCGCGAATCGCGCGTGCAGATCAAGGAGGCCTACGTGGTCGTGCGCGGCGACGAACTGTACCTGTTCGGCGCGCACATCAGCGCGCTGGCGACGGCGTCCTCGTTCACCCATCCGGACGCGGTGCGCACCCGCAAGCTGCTGCTGCACCGCGCCGAGATGGACAAGCTGATCGGCAAGGTCGAGCGTTCCGGCTTCACGCTGGTGCCGCTCAACCTGCACTTCAAGGGCGGCCGCATCAAATGCGAGATCGGCCTGGCCAAGGGCAAGAAGCAGCACGACAAGCGCGCCACTGAGAAAGAACGCGACGGCAAGCGCGAGGTTGCCGCGGCGATGAAGACCAACGTGCGGTAATGTCCGCGGCCTGACGCGTGTCAGGCCACGACCGATTCCGCCGCCGCGAACCGCTTCATCCCACTCAGCCGCCAGCAGATGAAGCTGAGCACCAACCCGCTCAGCATCCCCAGCGCCAGGTTCAGCGCGCTATCGAACAGCAACGGCGCCACCACACCCGACACGATCGCAAAGCTGAGCATCTGGATGAACGCCAGCATCGACGAAGTCAGCCCGCGGTGCTCCGGAAACAGCTCGAACGCGCTCATCTGGATAGGCGGCATCGCCGCGGCCAGGCCGAACGTGAACACCATCAGCGGCAACACCGCCCACGGCACTTCGGCCACGAACAGCAGGTTGTAGACCACGCCGCCGCAGGCGCCGAGCGCCATGATGGCGAAGCCGATCCACTTCATCCGCTTCGGCGCAATCTTGGCGGCGAATTTTCCGCCCCACGCCGAGCCGAGGATCATGCCGCTGATGAGCGGAATGAACATCCAGCCGAACGCCGTCTCCGGCAGGTGCAAAATCTCCATGACGAAATTGGCCGCCGAGCCGATGTACAGCGACAAGCCGCCGAAAGCCATGCCCACCGCCAGCGACAGCAGCACAAAGCGCGGATTGCGCAGCACCATCAGGTAATTGGCGGCGATCGCGCCGGGGTGGAACGCGTGCCGCTTCTCCTTCGGCAAGCTCTCGGGCAAGGCGCGCCAGGCCAGCACCACCATCAGCGCGCCGAAGCCGGCCAGGAACCAGAACGTCGAGCGCCAGCCGAAGTGCACGTGCAGCCAGCCGCCGAGCACGGGCGCGACGGCCGGCGCCAGGCCGAACACCATCATGATGTGCGACATCATCTTCTGCGCCTGGGCGCCGGAAAAACGGTCCTGCACGATGGCCGCGCCAATCACCGAGCCTGAGCCGGCCGACAAGCCCTGCAGCGCGCGGCACACCAGCAGCCAGCCGAAGGTGGGCGCCAGCGCCGCGCCGATCGAGGCGATGGTGTACACCGCCAGCGCGATCATGATCACCGGGCGCCGGCCGAACGAGTCCGACAGCGTGCCGTAGAACAGCATCATGAAGGCGAAGGCGAACAGGAAGATGCTCAGCGTCTGCTGGACGGCGACGGGCCCCACGTTGAATTCGCGGCCGATCGCCGGCATCGATGGCAGGTAGGTGTCGATCGCGAGGGCGCCCACCATCCCGAGAAAAGCAAGTATTACGGTCAACATTCGCTGCATGCGTCAGAGCCTCAAAAAAGATTGGCGCCGCACGTGCGAAACCGGAGGCGGGATTTTACAGCATTCGGCAATATTTCCGACGCCACAGAATTGACGCTCCATCCGCTGCGCGCTGATCCGCGCGCACGCCAGCGGCCCTGATTCTTTGGCCGCCCTCAACGCTGCCCAACTCGCCGCGCGCACGATTTGTACTGCAGAGACCGTCTGTCTCAACCAATTTTCAGGAGAATGAAATGATCGCGAAACTGCGCAATCGCGCCGCCGCGCTGGCGGCCGCGCTGTCGCTGGCCGGCTGCGTCTTCTCGCTTGCGGCGCCTCGCCGCCGGGGGCGTGCTCAACGCGCCTTGGGGAATTGCGCAGGCGCCGGCCAGCTTCGACCGCTCCGGCAACCGCCCGCTGGTGGCCAATCACGGCGACGGCGCATCAACGCCTTCGATATCGACAGCGGCTTTTTCGCCGGCCGCCAGCGCGGCCTGTATGGACGGCTCGATCTCGACACCGGCAACGACTACGACTACGCCGGCGACCTGCGCTAGCGCGCCAGCGACATGCCGAAGCGCTCGGTGCGCGGCATCCAGTTCCCCAGCATGTCGGCCGACACCAGCACCCGCTCGGCGCGGCCGATCAGCAGCGCCCGCGGCACCAGGCCTACCACCCGCGAGTCGGCACTGTTGTCGCGGTTATCGCCCAGCATGAGGTATTCGTCCTTCGGGATCGTCACGGGGCCGAAATTGCGCAGCGCGGCCACCTGCGGCAGGATCTGGATGCGGTGACTCGCGCCGCCCGTGGTTTCGGTCAGCTGCAGCGCGGTGGTGATGCCGCCGGCGAGCGGTTCGCGCGTTTCGTGCGCCGGCGAGTAAGCGGCCGGCTGGCCATTGATGGTCAGCCGTTCGTCGCGCATTTCGACCAGGTCGCCGGGCAGCCCGATGATGCGCTTGATAAGGCGTGTGCCGTCCCTCGGTGAGCTGAACGTGACGACGTCGCCGCGGCGCGGGTCGCCCAGGCGGGTGACGATAATGTCGGTAAGCGGCAGCTTGAGGTCGAACGCCAGGCGGTTGACCAGCACCACATCGCCTTCGAGCAGGTTCGGACGCATCGAACCGGAGGGAATCGGGTTCCAGTCCGCGACCGCGGTGCGGAAAACCCCGAACAGGAACAGGAACATCAGGAAACCCTTGTTGGCGCGGATGAAGCGTTTCATGTTCCTGCTCCCGGAAGTTGGCGTAACTACCTTATATGCCGGCTTCCTTTAATAATGCTTAAATCGCGGAATCGCTGCCATGTCCGCTATTATCGCGGCCTCGCTTCATCCTTCACCGCCGCCAGCGCAAGTCTATCTACCAGATGCGGCGCGATCAGCTTGAGGAAGCGCCCGAACTTGCCCTTGGCCGTCATCACCACCTCGCGCCGGCGCCGGTTCATGCCGTCGACGATCAGCCGCGCGCATTCATCCACCGGCATCGCAGCGTCTTCCTTCAACGAGCTGACGCCCGCCTTCTGGCCCGCGGCATTGAAGCCGTGGTGGCGAATTTTGGTCGCCACCACGCCCGGATACGCCGTCGTCACGCTGACGCCGGCGTCTTTCAGTTCCACGCGCAGCGATTCGAAAAAGCCGGTCATCGCGAACTTGGTGGCGCCATACGCAGTCCGTCCCGGCACGCCCACCAGTCCTGCCAGCGACGACACCGCGACAATGCTGCCGCGCGACGCCTTCAGGTACGGCAACGCGGCGTGCGTGCACCACGCGCTGCCCCAGAAGTTGATGCGCATGAGCTCTTCGTACCAGCCCAGGTTCTCGACATCTTCGAATAGCGCGTGCGCCGAGCGGCCGGCATTGTTGACCAGCGCGTCGATGCGGCCGAACCGCGCGACCGTGTGCGCCACCAGGTCGCGGCACTGCTGTTCCACGCCGACGTCGGTCGGCACCACCAGCGTCTGCGCGCCGAGCGCGCCGCATTCGCCGGCGACTGCCTCGAGCGCGGCGCGGTTGCGCGCGGCCAGCACCAGCGCCACGCCGGCGCCGCCGCTGGCGGCCAGCTGGCGCGCCATCTCGGCGCCGATACCCTCCGAACCGCCGGTGATGACGACCACCCGCGGCGGCGTCATTTCTGCGCTTTGACGATCTGCATGGCGCTGGCGATCAGGCCGCTCATCTCGCCCAGGTTGGCCGGCACGATAATCGAGTTATTGGTCTTGGCGAGGTTGGCGAAGGCGTCGACGTATTTTTCCGCCACGCGCAGGTTGACCGCTTCCTGGCCGCCCGGCTCGCTGATGGCGGCGCCGATCTGGCGCAGCGCGGTGGCGCTGGCGTCGGCCAGCGCGACGATGGCCGACGCCTGGCCCTGCGCGCGGTTGATCTGCGCCTGCTTCTCGCCTTCGGAGCGGGCGATCTGCGCCGCCCGCTCGCCGTCGGCGATGTTGATCTGCTCCTGCTTGCGACCTTCGGAGGCGGCGATCAGGGCGCGCTTCTCGCGCTCGGCCGTGATCTGCGCCTGCATCGCGTGCAGGATTTCCTTCGGCGGCGTCAGGTCCTTGATCTCGTAGCGCAGCACCTTCACGCCCCAGTTGGCGGCCGACTCGTCGATCGCATTGACGATCGTCGTGTTGATGTGGTCGCGCTCCTCGAACGTCTTGTCGAGCTCCATCTTGCCGATCACCGAGCGCAGCGTCGTCTGCGCCAGCTGCGAGATCGCGGCGATGTAGTTCGACGAGCCGTACGAGGCGCGCATCGCGTCGGTGACCTGGAAGTACAGGATGCCGTCCACCTGCAGCTGCGTATTGTCCTTGGTGATGCAGACCTGCGGCGGCACGTCGAGCGGGATCTCCTTGAGGATATGCTTGTACGCGACGCGGTCGATGAACGGCACCACGATGTTCAGGCCAGGCGCCAGCGTCGCATGGTACTTGCCGAGCCGCTCGACCACCCAGGCGTGCTGCTGCGGCACCACGTTGATGGTCTTGAACACGAACACCATCGCCACCACGAACAGCACCAGCGCCACAGTACCGAAATTGAATTCCATGTTTTTGCCTTTGTTTGAATTTACGAATCAAGCGCCGGTAACGATCAACCGGCTTCCCTGCACTTCGACGATCTTGAAAACGCCCGCCTGAGCATGCGCGCCATGCGCCAGCTCGATGTCCCACAGCGCGCCGCGGTACATCACGCGCGCCTTGCCGTCACGCCAGGCGTCGACCGTGAGGTGCTGGCCGATGTCGATGTTGACGTTGCGGTCGCGCGCCGGGTCGCCGCGCGCGGGCCGGCCGAAGCGGCTGCGGTGCAGCAGCCCGGTGGCGGCGACGCCGACCACGCCGGCAACGATGGCCTGCACCGGCACGCTCATGCCCATCGACGCCGCCAGCGCGCCGGAGGCCACGCCGATGGCGATCATCAACAGGTAGAACGTCCCGGTGAACAGCTCGAGCACCACCAGCACGCCTGCCGCAACCAGCCAGTAAATCCAGTCCGCCATATCAGTTCCTTGCACGTGAAGTCGACTTCGGTAATTCAAAAAACAAAAACCCCCGTGGTCCAGAAAGGACAACGAGGGTTTTTGCGGCGATGTGATGAGTTTTTGATGGCTTGACTATTCTGTTCAAAAATCCGGTAGCGTCAGTCTAGCGGGTTTTGGCAGAGAGTCAACCTTTTCATTTTCACTTGGCCGACGTCTTCAGCGACGCCAGCTTCTGCCAGGTGTCGATCACCGAGTCGGGATTGAGCGACATCGAGCCGATGCCCTGCTCCACCAGCCAGGCGGCAAAGTCAGGATGGTCGGACGGGCCCTGGCCGCAGATGCCGACGTACTTGCCTTCGTCGCGGCAGGCCTTGATCGCCATCGACAGCAGCGCCTTGACGGCCGGGTCGCGCTCGTCGAAGTCGGCCGCCAGCAGCGCCATGCCCGAATCGCGGTCCAGGCCCAGCGTCAGCTGGGTTAGGTCGTTCGAGCCGATCGAGAAGCCGTCGAAGAACTTCAGGAAGTCCTTCGCCAGGATCGCGTTCGACGGCACTTCGCACATCATGATGATGCGCAGGCCGTCCTTGCCGCGCTCGAGGCCATTCTTGGCCAGCAGGTTGATGACCTTCTCGGCCTGGCCGAGCGTGCGCACGAACGGCACCATGATCTCGACGTTGGTCAGGCCCATGTCGTTGCGCACGCGCTTCATCGCCGCGCATTCCATCTCGAAGGCGCCGGCAAAGTCGGCCGCCAGGTAGCGCGCCGCGCCGCGGAAGCCCAGCATCGGGTTCTCTTCGTCCGGCTCGTAGCGCGAACCGCCGATCAGCTTCTTGTACTCGTTCGACTTGAAGTCGGACAGGCGCACGATCACCGGCTTGGGCCAGAATGCGGCGCCGATGGTGGCGATGCCCTCGGCCAGCTTGTCGACGTAGAACGCACGCGGCGAAGCGTGGCCGCGCGCGACCGATTCGACTGCCTTTTTCAGGTCGCCGTCGATGTTCGGATACTCGAGGATCGCCTTCGGGTGCACGCCGATGTTGTTGTTGATGATGAACTCGAGTCGCGCCAGGCCGACGCCGTTGTTCGGGATCGACTGGAAGTCGAACGCGAGCTGCGGGTTACCGACGTTCATGGTGATCTTGACGTCGATCGGCGGCAGTTCGCCGCGCGCCACTTCCGACACTTCCGTCTCGAGCAGGCCGTCGTAGATCTTGCCCTCGTCGCCTTCGGCGCAGACGACGGTCACGAAGGTGCCGTCCTTCAGCACTTCCGTGGCGTCGCCGCAGCCGACGACTGCCGGCACGCCCAGTTCGCGCGCGATGATCGCCGCGTGGCAGGTACGCCCGCCGCGGTTGGTGACGATCGCCGAAGCGCGCTTCATGACCGGCTCCCAGTTAGGGTCGGTCATGTCGGCCACCAGCACGTCGCCCGGCTGCACGCGGTCCATCTGCGACGGGTCGCTGATGACGCGCACCGGGCCGGCGCCGATCTTCTGGCCGATCGCGCGCCCGGACGTCAGCACGGTGCCGCTGCCCTTGAGCTTGAAGCGCTGCTGCGCGTCGGTCGACTTCTGCTGCGACTTGACCGTCTCCGGGCGCGCCTGCAGGATGTACAGCTTGCCGTCGCGGCCGTCCTTGCCCCATTCGATGTCCATCGGACGGGCGTAGTGGTCTTCGATGATGACGGCGTACTTGGCCAGCTCGACCACTTCGGCGTCGGTCAGCGAATAGCGGTTGCGCATCTCGATCGGCACGTCGACGGTCTTGACCGAGCGGCCGGCTTTCGCCTCGGCGGTGAATTCCATCTTGATCAGCTTGGAGCCGATGTTGCGGCGAATGACCGGCGACTTGCCGAGCTTGAGCATCGGCTTGTGGACGTAGAACTCGTCCGGGTTGACCGCGCCCTGCACCACCGTCTCGCCCAGGCCGTAGCTGGAGGTGACGAATACCACGTCCTTGAAGCCGGACTCGGTGTCGATGGTGAACATCACGCCGGCGGCGCCCAGGTCCGAGCGCACCATGCGCTGCACGCCGGCCGACAAGGCCACTTCGGCGTGGGTGAAGCCCTTGTGCACGCGGTAGGAAATCGCGCGGTCGTTGTAGAGCGAAGCGAAGACGTGCTTCATCGCCTCGAGCACGTTGTCGATGCCGACGACGTTGAGGAACGACTCCTGCTGGCCGGCGAACGACGCATCCGGCAGGTCTTCGGCGGTGGCGGAGGAGCGCACGGCGAACGACATCTCGGTTTCCGAATCGGCCACCAGGCGGTCGTAGAACAGTTCGATTTCCTTTTGCAGGCGCGGCTGGAACGGGGTCTCGACGATCCACTTGCGGATCTCGGCGCCGGCGACGGCGAGCGAGCGCACGTCGTCGATGTTGAGGCCTTCGAGGCGGGTGGCGATGCGATCGCCCAGCGAAGCGCCGCCGTCGATGGCGTGATCGAGGAAGTCGCGGAACGCCTGCGCCGTGGTGGCAAAGCCGCCCGGCACGCGCACGCCGGCAACGGCCAGCTGGCTGATCATCTCGCCGAGCGAGGCGTTCTTGCCGCCGACCGATTCGACATCGGTCATGCGCAAGTTCTCGAACGAGGCGACGTAGACTGCCTCCCCGCCTGTCGCCACGTCGGGCTCCTTGGTTGCTGCATTAGTCATGCTGGTCATAATAAACACCTTACTGATGATAGAAATCTTCGCGGGGAGGCCGGCCGACGGGGGTTTTCTTGTTATTCTTGTCCGCGTCGAGCACAATTGAATCCATTGCCGAGCATTTTACCCCGTACCCTCCCGATTTACACCGCACAATCTTGAATAACGTTATCTTAACGACCACATTTTATGAGTATTGAATCCCGCCCTCCCATGCCGGCCTCGCAGCACACGGTATTTTTCGTCTCCGACGGCACCGGCATCACCGCGGAAACGTTCGGCCATGCGGTGCTGTCGCAGTTCGACATGCGGTTTCGCCAGGTGCGCCTGCCCTTCATCGACACCATCGACAAGGCGCGCGAGGCCGCCCGCAAGATCAACGACACCTTCGCCGCCGACGGCCAGCGCCCGATCGTGTTCTCGACCCTGGTCAAGCCCGACCTGTCGGCGGTGATACGCACCGCCGGCGGCATGCACATGGACCTGATCCAGACCTTCGTCGCGCCGCTCGAGCAGGAGCTCGGCGTCATGTCGACCCACACCATCGGCCGCTCCCACAACATCGTCGACAGCCAGGAGTACAAGGCGCGCATCGAGGCGATCAACTTCTCGCTGGCGCATGACGACGGCCAGTCGCACAAGAACCTGTCGTCGGCCGACGTGATCCTGGTGGGCGTATCGCGCTCCGGCAAGACGCCGACCAGCCTGTACCTGGCGATGCAGTACGGGATCAAGGCGGCCAATTATCCGCTGATCCCGGACGACTTCGAGCGCGGCCGGCTGCCGTCGTCGCTGCCCGAGTTCAAGGAGAAGATTTTCGGCCTGAGCATCACGCCCGAGCGGCTCTCCGAGATCCGCCACGAGCGGCGCGCCGGCAGCAAGTACGCCTCGATCGAGAACTGCCGCTACGAGGTCAACGAAGCGGAGCTGATGATGAAGCGCGAGGGGATTCGCTGGCTGTCGTCGACCACCAAGTCGATCGAGGAGATCGCGACGACGATCCTGCAGGAGATCAAGCCGAACCGCCGGGAGTATTGATAGAGCGATCGGACCGCCGCCTGCTGTTACTTAATGAGAAGTTTTGAGAAGATGGGCAGCAGCTGCGCCAAAAAGATTGCTCCCATCACCCACATGATGATGGCAGACTTCGCCTCGGCAATCGCGGTTCTCAAATCGGCGATCTCCGTTCTCACTACGGCAAGGTCAGCCTTTGTTGCTGAAGTGGCCTTCAGCACCGCAATATCTATTTTGATGGCGGCGATATCGGATTCGAGTTCGGCAAGGTCGGGTTCCATCACCAAATCCTAGTCCCGTCTTCCTGGTCGGTCAAGTACAGTCCGTGCGGTCAGAAAAACTGCCGCCAGTCCTCGAGCCAGCCGGGAAACGCATCGGCCTCCATCGGGCTGGCGATGTGATACCCCTGCGCATAGGTGCAGCCCAGCCCCTGCAGAAAATCCCAATCCTGCTTGGTCTCGACGCCGACCGCCACCGACATCCGGTCGAGGCTGCGCGCCAGGCCCAGGCAGGAACGCAGCACCGTGCCCAGCGCGCGCTTCTTCGAGGCGCCGTCGACAAAACTGCGGTCGATCTTCAGCTCGGAAAACGGAATCCGCGCCAGCAGCTGCAGGTTCGAACGGCCGGTGCCGTAGTCGTCGATCGCCAGCCCGTAGCCGGCCATGCGCAGCCGCACCAGCCGTTCGACGAAGCTCGGGTCGGTGGTCAGCACCGACGATTCGGGCATCTCGAAGGTGATGTAGTCGGGCATGACGCGATGGCGCCCGACGCACGCCGAGATCTGCTGCATGAAGGCCGGATGCGCCAGCGTCTCGGGCGCGAGGTTGATCGAGATCGAGATCGGCGTGCCCTGGTCGTGGAAGCGGCGGCAGGCCTTGACCGACTTTTCGATCATGCTCCAGTCGAGGAAGTCGATGCGGTTGTTCTGCTCGAGGGCGTCGATGAACGAGCCAGGTCCCAGCACGCCATGCTCCGGATGGCGCCAGCGCGCGAACGCCTCCAGCCCCTTGACCTGGCCGGTCTCGAGTTCGATCTTAGGCTGGAAGAAGGGCTCGAACTGGCCGGCCTGCATGCCGATGCCGACGTCGGTGAAAGTGAAGCTCGGCCCCGTGGCATGGCTTGCGGCCAGCCCCGGCGGCGCATAGTTTTCGAGCAGCGCCTGCAACCGGGCGGCCGTTACCGGCTTGCTGATGGCGCCCAGCAGCTCGAAGCCGTAGGCCTGCGCCATCGTCTCGACCGAGAACATCAGGTTGTTCGGCTGCGCGCCGACGACGATCAGGCGCGCGCGGCACTTCATCGCCGCCAGCTGGCGGATCAGTTCCAGGCCGTCCATGCCGGGCAGCGCCAGATCGATGATCGCCACGTTGACCGTCGGCGTGAACGAATCCTGGAAACAGCGCAGCGCCGTGTGGCCATCGGGCACCTCGGTGACCTGGCTCGCGCCAAGGCTGCCAAGCAGCTCGACCAGCGTCAGGCGCTGCGAAGGGTCCGCTTCCGCCACCAGAAAATGCAAATGCCCGATATCCATCGCTACTCCTTAAGCTTCCAGCGCAAAGATTAACCCAGAGCAACCAATGCGTCTACGCCTGATTTTGGCGCAGCTGCTCAAAAAAGCACACGGCGGCGCAGGCGGCGACGTTGAGCGACTCGATCTGGCCGAGATGCGGGATCACCACCTGGTGGGTGGCCAGGGCCAGCAGGTCGTCGGCGACGCCCTGCCCTTCGTGCCCCATCAGCCAGGCCACCGGGCGTTTCAGGTCCATGTCGTACAGGCGCTGCTCGGCGTAGCCGCTGGTGGCCAGTACCGCCACCGCGGCGTTCTTCACCAGGTCGGCGAGATCGACGTTCTCGTAAATCTCGAGCACGAAGTGGGCGCCCATCGCCGCCCGCAGCACTTTGGGCGACCAGCAGAACGCGGTGCCGGCGCTGCAGTAGACCTGGCCGATGCCGGCCGCCGCGGCGCTGCGCAAAATGGAACCGACGTTGCCGGGATCCTGCAGGTTGTCGAGCAGGACCGCGGACACGGCCAGCCGCCCGCTGATTTCACGGGCCGGCGTATCGATCAGGAACATCAGGCCGACGCCGTGCTCGACCTGGCTGACGGCGTTGTACAGCGCGTCCGGCAGCGCGGTGACGTGCGCGCGCGCCTCCTCGCAGCGCTGGACGATGTCGGCTACCTCCGGGTTGGCCAACGCGCCTTCGCTGACGATGCACTGCAGCGGCGCGCCGCGCAGCTGCAGGTAGCCCTGGCACAGGTGAACGCCATCGAGCAGCGTGCGGCCGGCCTTGCGGCGCGCCTGCGAGCTGGCGGCCAGCTGCTTGAGTTCCTTGTACAGCGGGTTGTCGCGCGAGGTAATGGTCTTCATTCTTCGTCCGCCGGATTGAAATCGAGCGGCAGCGTGTCGAGGTTGATTTCGCCGGACAGCACCAGGCGCACCGGCGCGAACGAGCGGCGATGCACCGGGCAGGCGCCGTGCTCCTTCAGGCGCTCCATGTGCATGCGCGTACTGTAACCTTTGTGCTGGTCGAAGCCGTACTGCGGATACAGCTCGTGCAGCGACACCAGCGCGGCGTCGCGCGCCGTCTTGGCCAGGATCGACGCGGCCGAAATCGAATGCACCTTGTCGTCGCCCTCGACAATCGGGTGGCAGCGCACCGACATGATCGGGCTGCGGTTGCCGTCGATCAGGGCGATCGTCGGCAGCATGTGCAGCGCCTCGACCGCGCGCCGCATCGCCAGCATGGTCGCCTGCAGTATGTTGATGGCGTCGATCTCCTCGTGCGAGCATTCGGCGATCGCCCACGCCAGCGCGTACTGCTTGATCTGCGGCGCCAGTTCGTCGCGCCGTTCGGCGGTGAGCTTCTTCGAGTCGCGCAGGCCGTCGATCGGGCGGCGTGGGTCGAGGATGACGGCGGCGGCGAACACCGGGCCGGCCAGCGGCCCGCGCCCAGCCTCGTCGACGCCGCAGACGATGTCGTCGGCGGTGAACGGGTACTGGGACTTTTTCAGGCCCGGATAAAAATTGATTTTCTTTTTCGTCATGATGAAGTTTTGGCGTCGATGATGCGCATGACGGCAGCGGCGCTTTCCTGCGCGCTGTTGCGCAGCAGGCTGTGATGCATGTCGGTGAAGCGCTGCACCAGCCGCAGGCGGCCGGGCGCGTCGGTCAGCTGCTGCCATACGGCGTCGGCCAGCGCTTGCGGCGTGGCGGCGTTCTGCAGCAGTTCGGGTACCAGGAATTCGCGCGCCAGGATGTTCGGCAGGCCGATCCACGGCTGATAGCCCATGTGGCGCATGATTTCCCACGATGCGCGCATCACCTTGTAGGCGATCACCATCGGCTTCTTGAATAGCGCCACTTCGAGCGTGGCGGTGCCGGAGGCCACCAGCACGGCGTCGGCGGCGCCGATGGCGGTGTGCGACTGGCCGTCGACCAGCATGATGTCGACGTCGGACAGGCCGGCGCGCGCCACCAGCTCGTTGAAGTAGGCGCGCTGGCGCTCGCCGGCCATCGGCACGATGAAGCGCAGGCCGGGGTCGCGCCCGGCCAGCAGCTTGACGGCGCCGACGAACGGCTCGGCCAGGTATTTGAGTTCGCCCATGCGGCTGCCCGGCATCACCGTCACCACCCGCGCATCGAGATCGATGCCGAGCGCGCGGCGCGCCTGGTCCTGGTCCGGCTGCAGCGGGATCATCTCGGCCAGCGGATGGCCGACGTAGGTGACCGGCACCCCGGCCTTCTTGTAGATCTCTTCCTCGAACGGGAAGATCACCAGCATGTGCGAGACCGCCTTGCGGATCTTCTTGATGCGCCCGCCGCGCCAGGCCCAGATCTGCGGACTGACGAAGTGCACCGTCGGGATGCCGGCCGCCTTGAGCTGCATCTCGAGGCCGAGGTTAAAGCCGGGATAGTCGGCGCCGATGAACACCGCCGGCCGCTCGGCGATCAGGCGGTCGCGCAGCGCGTTCTGGATGCCCTTGATCTCGCGGTAACGCGGAATCACTTCGAACAGGCCGCGCACCGTCAGCGTATCCATCGGCAGGTCCGACACGAAACCTTGCGCGGCCATGTTGGGGCCGCCGATGCCGTGAAAGCGCGCGTCGGGCAACTGCGCGCGCAGGCCGGCCAGCAGGCGGCCGGCAAGCATGTCGCCCGACACCTCGCCGGCGACCAGCGCGACCGAGATGTCAGCGGACGATGCCACGGCTCGCGGTCCCGAGGAACTCGCGGAAGGCGCGCAGGTGCGGCTCGACGTCGTCGGCGCAGGTCTCTTCCAGTTGCGCCAGCTGGGTCTTGGCTTCCTCCAGCGTCAGGCCGTTGCGGTACACCAGCTTGTAGGCGGCGCGGATGGCGTCGATCTGGGCGCGCGTAAAGCCGCGCCGCTTGATGCCTTCGATGTTGACGCCGCGCGCTCCGGCCGGATTACCCGACACCAGCACGAACGGCGGCACGTCCTGCGTCAGGCTGGTGTACATGCCCACAAAAGCGTGGGCGCCGATCTTGCAGAACTGGTGCACGCCGGCGTAGCCGGACAGGATGGCCCAGTCGCCGACGATGACGTGGCCGGCCAGCTGGGCGTTGTTCGAGAAGATGGTGTTGCTGCCGACCTGGCAGTCGTGCGCCAGGTGGACGTAGGCGGAGATCCAGTTGTCGTTGCCGAGCCGGGTCACGCCGGCATCCTGCGCGGTGCCGAGGTTGAAGGTGCAGAATTCGCGCACCGTGTTGCGGTCGCCCACTTCGAGCCGGGTCGGCTCGCCCGCCCACTTCTTGTCCTGCGGCGCGGCGCCGATCGACGAGAACTGGAAGAACTTGTTGTCCTCGCCGATTGTCGTGTGCCCTTCGATCACCACGTGCGGCCCGACCACGGTGCGCGCGCCGATCCTGACGTCGGGGCCGACGATCGAATAGGCGCCGATTTCCACCGTGCTGTCGAGTTGCGCCTTCGGATCGACGATGGCGCTTGGATGAATCGATGCCATGTTACTGCCCCGCTGCCTTGCTGGCGTCGTCGGTGGCGCGGATGGTGCACATCAGGTCCGCTTCCAGCGCGACGGCGCCGTCGACGCTGCCGACCGCCTTGTACTTCCAGATGCCGCGCGAGACGCGCACGATCTCGACATCCATCTTCAGCTGGTCGCCCGGGCCGACCGGGCGCTTGAAGCGGGCGTTGTCGATGCCGACGAAGTACACCACCGAATTCTCGTCGGGCGTGACGCCCATCGTCAGGAACGACAGGATCGCCGCGGTCTGCGCCAGCGCCTCGATCATCAAGACGCCCGGCATCACCGGCTTGTGCGGGAAGTGGCCGTTGAAGAACTCTTCGTTGGCGGTGACGTTCTTGATGGCCGTGATCGACTTGTTCGCTTCCCACGTCAGCACGCGGTCCACCAGCAGCAGCGGGTAGCGGTGCGGCAGCAGCTTCTTGATGGCGCAAATGTCGAGGGTCTTGTTTTCGGTAGTGGTCATTTTTGTTCTGTCAGCGTTTTGAGTGTTTTTTCCAGCGCCCGGATTTTATCCCGCATGGCGTCCAGATTGCGAACGATTGCCGCACTTTTTTCCCAGTCGGCGTTCTTGGCCAATGGGTAAAATCCCGTGTACTGCCCCGGCTCGAGGATCGAGCGCGACACCATGCTGCCCGACGAGATGTGCACCTTG
Source organism: Pseudomonadota bacterium (assembly GCA_040386255.1). Classification (GTDB taxonomy): domain Bacteria; phylum Pseudomonadota; class Gammaproteobacteria; order Burkholderiales; family Burkholderiaceae_D; genus JAFCUW01. Next base: position 15,062 of record JAZKFW010000002.1, on the reverse strand, counting down.
TCGGCGATGGTCAGGTGGCCCAGCACCATGGCGGCGCCGCCGAAGGTGCAGTATTTGCCGATCTTGGCGCTGCCGGCCACGCCTACGCAGCCGGCCATGGCCGTGTGCGCGCCGATGTGGCAGTTGTGGCCGATCTGGATCTGGTTGTCGAGCTTGACGCCGTCTTCGATGATGGTGTCGGCCAGCGCGCCGCGGTCGATGCAGGTGTTGGCGCCGATGTCGACGTCGTCGCCGATCATCACGCGCCCGGTCTGCGGGATCTTGATGTAGACGCCGTTCTCGTTGGCGAAGCCGAAGCCGTCGGTGCCGATCACGGCGCCCGAATGGACGATGCCGCGCTTGCCGATCTGGCAGCGCGCATGGAAGGTGGCGTTGGCGAACAGGCGCGTGCCTTCGCCGATGACGGCGCCGCGGCCGACGAAGCTGCCGGCCTCGATCACCGCGCCGGCCTCGATCACGGCGCCGGTTTCGATCGTCACCTGCGGGCCGATGTGGGCGCTCGGATGCACGCTGGCACCGGCGGCGACGCTGGCCGACGGATCGATGCCGGGCGGCGGCGGCACCTCGTCGAGCGCGGCGAAATACTGCGCCGCCCTGGCGAAATACACGTAAGGGTTGGCGGTGACGATGCGCGCGCCGCGGTAGGTCGCGGCCACGGTGGCGTCGTCGGCGGCGGAGACGATCAAGGCCGCCGCCCCGCTGTGCGCCGCCTGCGCGCGCAGCTTGCTATTGCTCAGAAAGCTGATGTCGGTTGCCGTGGCGTCGGCCAATGGTGCGATCCCGGCTACTTCCAGGTTCGGATCACCCACCAGCTGGCCGCCCAAGCGTTCGACTAAAAACCCGAGTCGCGTGCCCATCCTGGTTGTCCGTTCGCTGTGTTCAAGCGCTACTTGTCGAGCTGCTTGATGATTTTGTCGGTGATGTCGTTGGCCGGCCGCGTCCACAGCACGTCGCGGATCAGCACGATATCGATCTTTTCCTGCTGCGCGACCTGGCCGATCAGCACTGCCGCCTTGTCGGCGATGAGCGCGCGCTCCTCCCCGCGGCGGTGCAGCAGGTCGTCGCGGAAGGCGAGCTGCTTGCGCTGCACTTCCTTCTCGAGGTCGAGCACTTCGCGCACGCGGCGGGTGCGTTCGACGTCGGCCAGCGCCGCCGCGTCGAGCTCGAATTTGTCGGACAGCTTCTTCAGGCGCGCCAGCATTTCCTGGTTGGCCTTGTCGCGGCCGGAAAACTCGGCGGTGATGCGGGCGTCGGCCGCCTTCGCCAGGTTCGAATCGGTGTACAGCCGTTCGGTGGCGACGAAGGCCACCCGTCCCGGGCCGCCCTGCGCCTGGGCGCCGGCCGCAGCCAGCAAGCCAAGGCCGAGCGCCAATGCGGCGAAGCGCGTGTTCAGCATGGTCACCTGTTACTTGTCCAGAAGCTTGATGATTTTGTCGGTGATGTCGATGCGCGGGCTCGACCAGGCCGACTCCTGCAGCACGACGTCGAGCTGTTCCTGCTCGGCGATCTGCTCGATCAGCTTGTACGCCTTTTGCGCGATGTTGGCGCGCTCTTCGCTCTTGCGCTGCAACAGGTCCTCGTTGTACTCGCGCTGGGTGCGCTGGACGTCCTTTTCCAGCTCGGCCAGTTCACGGTAACGGCGCGTGCGCTCAGGCTCGCCGAGGCTGGCGTTGTCGGCGTCGAACTTCTCCGACAGCGTCTTCAGGCGCAACAGCATGTCCTTGATGCCCCTCTGGCGCTTGGAGAACTCGGCCTCGATCTTGGCATCGGCCGCCTTGGCCAGCTTCGACTCGGTCATCAGGCGCTCGGTGAAGACGAAGCCGATCCGGCTCGGTGCGCCTGGCGCGTTCTGCGCCTGCGCCATCGCACTGGCGCACAGCGCCGCCATGGCAAGCAACTTGGGCAGCGAGGCAGTCAGTTTTTTCAACATAGTTCTCCGCAATAAGGCATTGTCAAGCAGGCATTTTCGATCAGAAACCAGTACCCATCTGGAACTGGAAGCGCTCCAGGCGGTCGCCCGGCTTCTCGTTCAGGGGCTTAGCATAACTCAACTTGAGCGGGCCCACCGGCGAAATCCAGGACACGCCCAGGCCGGCCGAGAAACGCAGCTCGTTGGCGCGGATCTTCTGGCCTTCCTGGTAGACCTGGCCGCCGTCGAGGAAGGTGAACCAGCGCAGGCTGCGATCGGGACCGCCGCCTGGGAACGGCATCTGCAGTTCGGCATTGCCGATCACGCGCTTGGCGCCGCCCAGCGCGTCGCCGGAAAACGGGTCGACCACGCCCAGCGAGGAGCTGAGGTAGCCGCGCACCGAACCGATGCCGCCGCCGTAGAAGTTCTTGAACACCGGGTAGTTGGTGCCGCGGATGCCGTGGCCGTAGTCGATCTCGCCCTTGAGCGCCAGCGTAACCAGGCGCGACAGCGGACGGTACCACTGCTGCTCGTAGACGGCGCGGTAGTATTTCGAATTGCCGAACAGGTCGAGCTCGAGGTTGGCGCGCTGGTAGCGGCCGGTCGTCGGCGTGATCGCGCTGTCGCGGCTGTCGCGCTGCCAGGCCGCCGTCAGCGGGAACGCATTGGTGTCGGCGGTGCCGACGCCGCTGGCGATGCCGGTGAACTGGCGCACGTAATCCTTGTAGCGGGTCGGGCTGCTGTCGTCGGTGATGATGCTGGTGCGCTCGATGCCGGCGCCGAAGAAGACGGTGTCGGTTTCCGAGAACGGCACGCCGAAGCTCATGCGTCCGCCGGTCTGCTTGACCGTGAAGCTGCCCATGTTGAGCGCCGGCGGCTGGGTGGTGCGGTGGTAGATCTCGAACGAACGCGAGACGCCGTCGTCGGTGAAGTACGGATTGGTGTGCGAGAACGCCAGCGTACGGCTGTAGCGGCTGGTATTGAGCTCGATGCCGACCGTGTTGCCGCTGCCGGCGAAGTTGGCCTGCTGGATCGCCGCGGTGAAGGTGAACTTCTCGGACTGCGAGAAGGCGCCGCCGATCAGGAAGTTACCGGTCGGTTTTTCCACCACGGTGATGTTGACGTCGACCTGGTCGGACGTGCCCTGCGCTTCCGGCGTGTCGACAGTGACGTCCTTGAAGAAGCCGAGGCGATCGACGCGGTCGCGCGATGCCTTGATCTTGTTGCCGTCGTACCAGGACGATTCGAACTGGCGGAATTCGCGGCGGATCACTTCGTCGCGCGTGGTGGTGTTGCCCGAGATGTTCATGTGGCGCACGTAGGCGCGCTTGCCCGGGTCGATGAAGAAGGTGAACGCCACCTCGCGCTTGGCGCGGTCGATTTCCGGATTGGCGTTGACGTTGGCGAAGGCATAGCCGAAGGTGCCGAGGCGGTCGGAGATGCGCTTGTTGCTGGCGGTGAGCAGCTCGCCCGAATAGGTCGAGCCTTTTTTCAGCAGCAGCAGCGACTTCAGTTCCTCTTCGCGGCCGAACATCTCGCCTTCGAGCTTGACGGCGGAGACGGTGTACTTCTCGCCTTCGGTGATGTTCACCGTCAGGAAGATGTCCTTCTTGTCCGGCGTGATCGAGACCTGGGTCGATTCGATGTTCGCCTCGAGGTAGCCGCGGTTCAGGTAGAACGACTTGAGCGCCTCGATGTCGCCGGTCAGCTTGGTCTTCGAGTACTGGTCGGCCTTCGAGTACCAGGTGAACCAGCCGCTGGTGTTGAGCGCCATGACCTCGCGCAGTTCCTTGTCCGAGAAGGCCTTGTTGCCGACGATGTTGATGCCCTTGATGCGGGCGATGTCGCCCTCGTCGACGTTGAAGATGACGGTGACGCGGTTACGCTCGATCGGCGTGACGGTGGTGGTGATCTTGACGCCGTACAGGCCGTGCGACAGGTACTGGCGCTTGAGCTCCTGCTCGGCGCGGTCGACCGACGACTTGTCGAACGTCTTGGTCTCGCCGACGCCGATTTCGCGCAGCGCCTTGACCAGCACGTCCTTTTCGAATTCCTTGGTGCCGGTGAAGTCGACCGTCGAGATGGCGGGCCGCTCTTCGACCATCACCACCAGCACGCCGTTGTCCACTTCGAGCCGCACGTCCTTGAAGAAGCCGGTGGCATACAGCGCCTTGATGGCGGTGATGCTCTTCTCGTCGTCGAACGTCTCGCCGACCCGCACCGGCAGGTAGCTGAAGACGGTGCCGGCTTCGGTGCGCTGGATGCCTTCGACGCGGATGTCCTTGACCACGAATGGAGCGACTGCAAACGCATGGCCGGCGCACATTGCCAGGGCGGCGGCGCCGATCAGGCTGCGGCGAAAGAAAGGCAGGGCAAAACGATCTGAGTGTAATTTCATTGGCTAAATCAGTGTTCAATCAAGGACAAAATCATGGTCGGGAAGGACCGGACTACAGGAGCCGGGCGAGGTCGTTGAAAACAGCGAGCGCCATCAGCAGGACCAGCAGGCCCATGCCGGCACGCTGCGCGTATGCCCCGATCCGCTCGGGCAAGGGGCGGCCGGTCAAAACTTCCAGCGAATAATACAGCAAATGTCCCCCATCCAGCATCGGAATTGGTAACAGATTCATCACTCCAAGACTGATGCTGACGAAGGCGATAAAGCCCAAAAACACCTCGGGACCCAGCCGCGCGGTCTGCCCCGCGTAGTCGGCGATGGTGATCGGGCCGGTCACGTTTTTGAGCGAGACTTCGCCGGTGATCATCTTGCCGATCATTTTCACGCTCAGCACACTGGTGTCCCAGGTCTTGCGCGCGCCCTTGGCCAGCGCCTCGAGCGGGCCGGCGGAAATCGTCACCCGCTCGATCATGCTGGTGGCGACGCGGATCGCCCATACCTTCGCCTTCGGGTCGTACACCGGCGTGACAGTGGCGGCGAAGCTGCCGGCGCCGCGCTGGCCGGCCAGTGCCAGCGGGCGCCCTTCCGAGGCGCGCACGGTGGCGATCAGCGCCATGCCGTCGGCCACCGGCTTGCCGTCGACGGTGGCGATGACGTCGCCCGGCCGCAGGCCGGCCTGCTCGCCCGGGCCGCCGGCGATGACCTGCTCGATCACCGGGCGGGTCAGCGCCATCTGCAAGCCGAGCGCGGCCAGCACGTCGCTCTCGACGTCCAGGCCGGCCAGCTTCGCCGCCGGCAGGATGGCGCCGAACTGGCCGCCCTGGGGCTGCGTCACGTCGAGGCGCGCGTCGCGCTTGTCGACGATCGCCTGCAGGATCTCCCAGCGCATCTCCGGCCAGCTCGCCACAGCCTTGCCGTTGACGGCGACGACCTTCTCGCCGCCGCGCAGGCCGGCCTGGTACGCGACCGACTGCTCGGCGGCGGCGCGCAGGCGCGTCGACGGCTCGGTGGTGCCGGCCATGGCGAGGGCCGCCAGCAGCAGGATCGCCAGCAGGAAGTTGGCGAGCGGGCCGGCGGCAACGATGGCAATGCGGCGCCACACGCTCTGGCTGGTGAACTCGCGCCCCATTTCGGACGGGTCGATGGCCGGGGTGTCGGGGTCGCGGGCGTCGAGCATCTTGACGTAGCCGCCCAGCGGCAGCGCCGAGACGGCCCACTCGGTCTGGTCGGGGCCGAAGCGGCGCGACCAGACGACCTTGCCCATGCCGACCGAGAAGCGCAGCACCTTGACGCCGCACAGGCGCGCCACCGCGTAGTGGCCAAGTTCGTGGAAGATGATCAGCGGTCCGAGCGCAAGCAGGAACGCCAGCACCGTGGTGATGAAAGTCATCGCGCCAGTCCCGCGACGATGTCGTTGGCGGCGGCGCGCGCAAGCGCATCCTGCGCCAGCACTGCCTCGATGCTGCTGGCGGCGCCGTGCTCGTTCTCGTGCATCACGCGCGCGATCACGCGGTCGATGTCGCGAAAACCGATGCGCTTGTCGAGGAAGGCCTGCACCGCCACTTCGTTGGCGGCGTTGAGCAGCGCCGGCGCGGTGCCGCCCGCCTCCAGCGCCTCGAACGCCAGCGCCAGGCACGGGAAGCGCGCGAAGTCCGGCTTTTCGAACTGCAGCGTGCCGATGGTGGTGAGGTCGAGCTGGGCGACGCCGGAATCGATCCGTTCCGGGAACGCCAGCGCGTGGGCGATCGGCGTCCTCATGTCGGGGTTGCCCAGCTGGGCCAGCACCGAGCCGTCGACGTAGGACACCATCGAGTGGATCACGCTTTGCGGGTGGATCACCACCTCGATCTGCGCGGCCGGGGCGCCGAACAGCCAGTGCGCCTCGATCACTTCGAGGCCCTTGTTCATCATGGTGGCCGAATCGACCGAGATCTTGCGGCCCATGACCCAGTTCGGGTGCTTGCAGGCCTGTTCCGGCGTGACGTCTTCGAGCGTGTCGACGGCGCGCGCCAGGAACGGCCCGCCGGATGCGGTCAAGAGGATCTTGGCGACGCCGGCGCCTTGCGGCGAGCGCGCGTACGAGTGCGGCAGCGACTGGAAGATGGCATTGTGCTCGCTGTCGATCGGCAGCAAGGTGGCGCCGTGCTCCTGCACCGCGTCCATGAACAGCTGGCCCGACATCACCAGCGCTTCCTTGTTGGCCAGCAGGATCTTCTTGCCGGCGCGGGCGGCGGCCAGCGCCGGCGCCAGGCCGGCGGCGCCGACGATGGCGGCCATCACGGTGTCGGTGCCGGCGGCGGCGGCGACGTCGCACAGCGCCTGCTCGCCATAGGTCACGTCGACGCGCACGTCTTTGGCGCGCAGCAGTTCGGTGAGCGCCTGCGCGGCGGCGGCGCTGCCGACCACGGCGCACTGCGGCCGGAACTGCGCGCACTGCTCGGCCAGCTCGTCGACCTTGCTGTGCGCGCTCAGCGCGTAGACCTTGTATTTGTCGGGATGGCGCGCGAGGACGTCGAGGGTCGACACACCGATCGAACCGGTGGCGCCTAGGATGGTGATAAATTGCATTGAAACTCTCTCAGAGCCAGGTGTCGATCAGGGCAGCCAGCGGCAATACGGGAATCAGGGCGTCGATGCGGTCGAGCACGCCGCCGTGGCCAGGCAGCAGCTTGCTGCTGTCCTTGGCGCCGGCACGGCGCTTCAGTTGCGATTCGAACAGGTCGCCGACCACACTGGCGGCGGCGATCAGCACCAGTATAGCGGCCAGCGCGGCCCAGCCGAAGCGCGCCTGCACGCGCACGGCGAAGGTGTCGGCCAGGGCGTCGCCGCCAAGCAGCACCGACAAGGACGCCAGCAGCAGCACGGCGATGGCGCCGCCGATCGCACCTTCCCATGACTTGCCCGGCGAAATCGACGGCGCCAGCTTGCGCTTGCCGAAGGCCTTGCCGGCGGCGTAGGCGCCGATATCGGCGATCCACACCAGCACCATCACCGACAGCAGGAACAGCGGCGAATGGCGGTACAGCACGACGATGGCGGCGAAGCAGGCGACGATGGCGACCGCGTAGGTGAGGCTGAGCAAGGTGTTGCCGCCGCTGTCGAGCGCCGGCAGGCCGAGCTTGAGCGACGGCGCCAGCCGCATCACCCAGATCAGCGCGCTGATGGCAAACCAGAACATGGTTTGCCGCGGTTCGGCGTAGAAGAAGGTATAGGCAAATGCCGCCGACCAGAACAGGCTGATGACCAGCGCGTTCTTCGAGCCCGGGTTGAACAGGCGGAAACCTTCCCAGATGGCGGCGCCGAAGAACAGCGTGACGACCACCGCGAACGCGATCGGGTTGTTGAAGTACAGCACCGGCAGCAGGACCGCCAGCAGGACGATTGCGGTGATGATCCGGGTTTTCAGCATCAGGTCTTCTTTTCGGCGAGTTGGTCGCCGGTGCGGCCAAAGCGCCGTTCCCGGCTCTGGTAGGAGGCGATCGCCGTGTCCAGCGATTCGATCGAGAAGTCGGGCCAGAAGGTGTCGGTGAAGTACAGCTCCGAATACGCCAGCTGCCACAGCAGGAAATTGGAGATGCGTTCTTCGCCGCCGGTGCGGATGAACAGGTCAGGTTCCGGCGCGTAGGCCATCGCCAGGTGCTCGGCCATCTGCGCCTCGGTGAAGTCGGTCACGCCCGGATTGGCCGCCACCATCTTGCCGGTGGCCTGCATGATGTCCCAGCGGCCGCCGTAGTTGGCGCAGATGGTCAATGTGAGACGGGTGTTGTTGGCGGTGCGCCGCTCGGCGTTGGCGATCATTTCGCGCAGCTTGGCGTCGAAGCGCGACAGGTCGCCGACCACTTTCAGGCGGATGTCGTTGGCGTGCATCTTCGACACTTCGCGCTCGAGCGCGGTGACGAACAGACGCATCAGCAGCGACACTTCCTCTTCGGGCCGGCGCCAGTTTTCCGACGAGAACGCGAACAGCGTCAGGTATTCGATGCCGCGGTCGACGCAGGCTTCCACGCACCCCCGCACCGCCTCGACGCCCTTGACGTGGCCGGCGACGCGCGGCAGCAGGCGCTTGGTGGCCCAGCGGCCGTTGCCGTCCATGATGATGGCGACATGGCGCGGCACCGCGGCAACTTCAGGTACTGCTGTCGTCGAACTCTTAAAGATCATAAATCCAGACTGTAGTTGAACATCAATACCGTCGATCTATACCGTCAGCACTTCTTTTTCCTTGTCGACCACCATGCGGTCGACGTCGGAGATGAACTTGTCGGTCAGCTTCTGGATCTCGTCGGTTGCGCGGCGCTCGTCGTCTTCCGACGCCAGCTTGTCCTTGACCAGCTTCTTGACCTGCTCGTTGCCGTCGCGGCGGATGTTGCGGATGGCGATCTTGGCGTCTTCCGCCTCGTTCTTGACCAGCTTGACCATTTCCTTGCGGCGCTCTTCGGTCAGCATCGGCGTCGGCACGCGGATCTGCTCGCCCTGCGACGACGGGTTCAGGCCCAGGTCGGAATCGCGGATGGCGCGTTCGATGGCGGCGGCCATCTTCTTTTCGAACGGCGCCACGCCGATGGTGCGGGCATCGATCAGCGTCACGTTGGCGACCTGCGACAGCGCGGTCGGCTGGCCGTAGTACTCGACCGTGATGTGGTCGAGGATGCCGGTGTGGGCGCGGCCGGTGCGGACCTTGGCCAGGTCGGCGCGCAGGGTTTCGATCGACTTGCTCATGCGCTCTTGCGCGTTCTTCTTGATGTCAGCGATAGTCATGCTGCTCTCCTGTAGCTTTGAATTGTTGCTTTAAAATAATGCGTTATTTTACACGTGAACCAGGGTGCCTTCATCCTCGCCCATGATGACGCGCATCAGCGCGCCCGGCTTGACGATGGAAAACACCTTGATCGGCAGCTTCTGGTCGCGGCACAGGGCGAACGCGGTGGCGTCCATCACCTGCAGGTGCTTCGAGATGGCTTCGTCGAACGTGATCGATTCGTAGCGCGTCGCGTGCGGATCCTTCTTCGGATCGGCAGTATATACCCCATCGACCTTGGTTGCCTTCAGGACAATCTCGGCGCTGATTTCGGCGCCGCGCAATGCGGCGGCGGTGTCGGTGGTGAAGAACGGGTTGCCGGTGCCGGCGGCGAACACGACGACCTTGCCCTCTTCCAGGTATTGCAGCGCCTTCGGGCGCACGTACGGCTCGACCACCTGGTCGATGCCGATCGCCGACATCACGCGCGCGGTGACGCCGGCCTGGCGCATGGCGTCGGCCAGGGCCAGCGCGTTCATCACGGTGGCCAGCATGCCCATGTAGTCGGCGGTGGCGCGGTCCATGCCCTGGGCGCCGGGGGCGACGCCGCGGAAGATGTTGCCGCCGCCAATCACCACGGCCACTTCCACGCCTGCCTTCGCCACTTCCGCCACATCGGCGACCATGCGCTCGATGGTGCCGCGATTGATACCGTAAGGATCATCGCCCATCAGTGCTTCGCCAGACAGTTTGAGGAGTACGCGTTTGTAGGCTGGTTTGGTCATGTAGAGGCTCCTGAGTGACGGTTTATTCGGTTCTGACAGGCCGCGGCGTCCTGGTAGGCCGCCCGGCCGTCTCACCAATCCGCGCGGGACGGTGGAGAATTTTACTGCAGTTAAGGAAACGGGCCTTCCGGCCCGCTTGTCAACTTACTGCTTCGAGGCAGCCATTTGCGCTGCAACTTCTGCTGCGAAGTCGTCCTGCTTCTTCTCGATGCCTTCGCCGACCACATACATCGTGAACGACTTGACAGTGGTGTTTGCCGCCTTCAACGTCTGCTCGACCGACTGCTTGTCGTTCTTGACGAACGGCTGGTTCAGCAGCGACACTTCCTTCAGGTACTTCTGGACCGAACCTTCGAGGCGCTTGGCCAGGATTTCCGGCGACTGCGCCGGCTTGCCTTCGGCCGCTGCCTTGTCGGCATCTTCCTGGGCTTTCAGGGCTGCGACCGAACGCTCTTTCTCGATCAGTTCAGCAGGCACCTGGTCCGACGACAGCGACACTGGCTTCATCGCCGCGATGTGCATCGCGATGTCCTTGCCGACCTGCTCGTCCGCGCCGTCGAATTCGACCATCACGCCGATACGGGCATTGTGCAGGTAGGAAGCGAGCTTGCCGGTGGTTTCGAAACGCTGGAAACGGCGGATCGACATATTCTCGCCGATTTTGCCGATCAGTGCGGCACGAACCTCGTCCAGGGTCTTGCCGTCGAGCGGCAGGGCCAGCAGCGCGGCGACGTCGGCCGGGTTGTTTTCGGCGACCAGCTTGGCGGAGTTGTTGGCCAGCGCCAGGAAGTCGTCGTTCTTGGCGACGAAGTCGGTTTCGCTGTTAATTTCCAGCAGCGCGCCGACGTTACCGGCGATGTACGCCACGACCACGCCTTCGGCGGTGATACGGGACGACGCCTTCGAGGCCTTGCCGCCCAGCTTGACGCGCAGGATTTCTTCCGCACGGGCCATGTCGCCTTCGGCTTCGGTCAGTGCCTTTTTGCATTCCATCATCGGTGCGTCGGTCTTGCCGCGCAGTTCGCCTACCATCGCTGCTGTAATCGCTGCCATGTGTTTCTCCTAAATCGTATTCTGTTTAAAAAAAAGGGTGAGCTCGATGCCACCCTTTTTGATCATGCGGCAGGGCTCACCCTGCCACTGTGATTACGCCTGCTCGGACACTTCGACGAATTCGTCGCCGCCGGCCTGCTTGGCGAAGTCGGCCACTTCGTTGGTCGCGCTGGCGCGGCCTTCGATGATCGCATCGGCGACGCCGCGGGCGTACAGCATGATCGCTTTCGACGAGTCGTCGTTACCCGGGATGATGTGGGTGACGCCTTCTGGCGAGTGGTTGGTATCGACGATGCCGATGACCGGGATGCCCAGCTTGCCGGCTTCGGTGATCGCGCCCTTGTGGTAGCCGACGTCGACGACGAAGATTGCGTCAGGAACGCCGCCCATGTCCTTGATGCCGCCGATGGCTTTTTGCAGCTTGACCATTTCGCGCTCAAACATCAGGCCTTCTTTTTTCGACAGCTTCTCGACCGAACCGTCTTCGATCTGGGCTTCCATGTCCTTCAGGCGCTTGATCGAGGTCTTGATGGTCTTGAAGTTGGTCAGCATGCCGCCGAGCCAGCGCTGGTCGACGTAAGGAACACCGGCGCGCTGGGCTTCAGCGGCGATGATGTCGCGCGCCTGGCGCTTGGTGCCGACCATCAGGATGGTGCCGCGCGAGCTTGCTACCTGCTTGACGGTTTTCATCGCTTCCTGATACATCGCCATCGTCTTTTCGAGGTTGATGATGTGGATCTTGTTGCGGTGGCCGAAGATGAACGGCGCCATTTTTGGGTTCCAAAAACGGGTTTGGTGACCGAAGTGGACACCGGCTTCCAGCATTTCACGCATTGTTACGGACATGTAATTCTCCAGGGTTGGGTCTGGAATCCGGTCAGTCACCATTCAGGCACCCTTTGCGACCGGACTCGCGATTTAACAATAATTTGCTACGGATTTACGTCGTTGCTCGAAAAACCAAATCAAGCAACCCGAGATTCTAACCCGGAATGGGGTTTAATTCAAGTAGAACAGTGGGGCAGCCACCGCCACGTCTGGGGTCTGACCCCGTGGGGTCAGACCCTGTCACGCTCCGTTGTGCGCACTTCCCTTATAATGACAACCATCCTTATTGATTCTTTGCCGATTGCGATCCTATGTCCTCCATCTCCATCAAGACCCCTGAAGAAATCGCCGGCATGCGCGTGGCGGGCCGGCTAGGCTCCGAAGTGCTCGACTACATCACCCCGTTCGTCAAGCCTGGCGTCACCACCGGCGAGCTCGACCGCCTCTGCCACGAGTACATGACCAACATCCAGGGCTCGATCCCGGCGCCGCTCAACTATTGCCCGCCCGGCTACACGCCGTACCCAAAGGCCATCTGCACGTCGGTCAACGACGTCATCTGCCACGGCATTCCCGGCGACAAGGTGTTGAAGAACGGCGACGTCGTCAATCTCGACATCACCGTCATCAAGGATGGTTTTCATGGCGACAACAGCCGCATGTTCTTCATCGGCGAGCCGTCGATCCTTGCCAAGCGCCTGTCCGAAGTGACCTACGAATGCATGTGGCTCGGCATCGCCAAGGTCAAGCCGGGCGCGCACCTGGGCGACATCGGCCACGTGATCCAGCAGCACGCCGAAAAGCACGGCTACAGCGTGGTGCGCGAATTCTGCGGCCACGGCATCGGCACCGTGTTCCACGAGGAGCCGCAGGTGCTCCATTACGGCAAGCCGGGCACGCTCGAGCGCCTGGAAGCGGGCATGATCTTCACGATCGAGCCGATGATCAACGCCGGCCGCCGCGACATCCGCGAAATGGGCGACGGCTGGACCATCAAAACCAAGGACCGCAGCCTGTCGGCGCAGTGGGAGCACACGGTGCTGGTGACCGAAACCGGCTACGAAGTGCTGACCCTCTCGGCCGGCTCGCCGCCGCCGCCGGCGATCGTCCAGAAGCAGGCGCCCGCGGCAGCGGCGTAAGCCATGCCTGCCGCCGAGCGCAGAGCCCATACGCGCGACCAGCTCAAGCAGCGGCTCAAGGCCGACCGCGTGATGCTGACCGCCGCCTTCAACGAGGACGGCAAGCCGGAAAAGCTGCTGCGCGCGCTGCGCCACAGCGTCGACGCCGTACTCACGGTGGCGTGGAGCGAAGCCGGCCTGCCCGCTTCGAGCGCGCTGGTGGGCGTCGGCGGCTACGGCCGCGGTGAGCTGTTCCCCTACTCCGACGTCGACCTGCTGATCCTGCTGGCCGAGCCGGCCGACGCCATCACCCGCGGCAAGCTCGAAGAACTGGTGCAGCTGCTGTGGGATCTTGGCCTGGAGATCGGCAGCAGCATCCGCACCGTCGACGAATGCATGATCGAATCGCAGGCCGACATCACGGTGCAAACGAGCCTGCTCGAAGCGCGCCTGGTGACCGGCAACGCCGCCGTGTTCGAGCAGCTGCAGGAGCGCTACAAGGCGGCGATGGACCCGCAGGCTTTTTTCCAGGCCAAGACCGCCGAGATGCGGCTGCGCCACGCCAAGTACGAAGACACCGCCTTTTCGCTCGAGCCGAACTGCAAGGAGAGCCCGGGCGGTCTGCGCGACCTGCAGGTGATCCTGTGGGTGGCCAAGGCGGCCGGCCTGGCCAGTTCGTTCGGCCAGCTCGCCACGCGCGGGCTGATCACCCAGACCGAGGCGCGCGCGCTGATGGAAAAGGAGCGCGCCTTCAAGGACATCCGCGTGCGCCTGCACCTGCACGCCAACCGCCGCGAAGACCGGCTGGTGTTCGACGTCCAGGACGCGATCGCCCGCTCGCTCGGCTTGCGCGACAGCGGCACCGGCCCGAATGCGCGGCGCGCCAGCGAATACCTGATGCAGCGCTACTACTGGGCCGCCAAGGCAGTCACCCAGCTCAACACCATCCTGCTGCAGAACATCGAGGCGCAGCTGTTCCCGCAGCCGTCGGAAGCGGTCATGATCGACGACTACTTCAATGCGGTGAGCGGCTTTATCGACATCCGCGACGACGACACGTTCGAGAAGCACCCGTCGTCGATGCTGGAGATCTTCGTCGTGATGACCGAGCGCCCCGACATCAAGGGCATGACGGCGCGCACCATACGCGCGCTGTGGCATGCGCGCGACCGCATCGACGCGGCGTTTCGCGCCGACCCGGTCAACCGCGCGCTGTTCCTGCGCATCCTGCAGGCGCCGGTCGGCCTGGTGCACGCGCTGCGCCGTATGAACGACATGAGCATCCTCGGGCGCTACCTGCCGGTGTTTCGCCGCATCGTCGGCCAGATGCAGCACGACCTGTTTCACGTCTACACGGTGGACCAGCACATCATGATGGTGGTGCGTAACATGCGCCGCTTCACGATGAGCGAGCACGCGCACGAGTACCCGTTCTGCAGCCAGCTGATCGCCAACTTCCGCGACCCGTGGCTGCTGTACGTGGCGGCGCTTTTCCACGACATCGCCAAGGGCCGCGGCGGCGACCACTCCAAGCTCGGCATCGCCGACGCCCGGCAGTTCTGCGAAGAGCACGGCATGAAGGAAGATGACACCGAGCTGGTGGCCTTCATGGTCGAACAGCACCTGACGATGTCGCAGGTGGCGCAGAAGCAGGACCTGTCCGACCCCGACGTCATCTCCGCCTTCGCCAAGGTGGTGGGAGACGAGCGCCACCTGACGGCGCTGTACCTGCTGACGGTGGCCGACATCCGCGGCACCAGCCCGAAGGTGTGGAACGCGTGGAAGGCCAAGCTGCTCGAAGACCTGTACCGCGTCACCTTGCGCGTGCTGGGCGGCGAGCCGCATTCGGCCGACCGCGAGCTGAAGAACCGCCAGGACGAGGCGCGCGCCATGCTGCGCCTGTGGGGCCTGCCGGAGAACGCGCACGAGGCGCTGTGGGACCAGCTCGATGTGGCCTGGTTCCTGCGCCACGACGCCGCCGACATCGCGTGGCAGACGCGCGCGCTGTACGACCGCATCGATGCGCAGAAGCCGGTCATCAAGTGCCGGCTGGCGCCGATCGGCGAAGGGCTGCAGGTGGCGGTCTACATCAAGGACCAGCCGGACCTGTTCGCGCGCATCTGCAGTTATTTCGACCGCAAGAACTTCAGCATCCTCGACGCCAAGATCCACACCACCCGCAACGGCTACGCGCTCGACACCTTCATGGTCACCGAGCAGAATTTCGCCAAGA
>JAZKFW010000001.1:0-199231 GCA_040386255.1 Pseudomonadota bacterium | reverse complement strand
CTCCTACCAGTTCACCGACGAGCGCAAGCAGGTCTACAAGAAGATCGTCGTCTCCGACTGCGGCAAGTACCTGCTCGGCGGCGTGCTGGTTGGCGACGCCGCCGAATACGGCACCCTGCTGCAGATGATGCTGAACCGGATCGAGCTGCCCGAGTCGCCCGAATTCTTGATCCTGCCGCAAAGCGACGGCAGCGCCCGTCCCGCGCTCGGCGTCGACGCCCTGCCCGACAGCGCCCAGATCTGCTCCTGCAACGACGTCTCCAAGGGCGCCATTTGCGCAGCAGTGTGCGGCGGCGCCGTCACCATCGGCGAAGTAAAAAGCTGCACTGCGGCCGGCACCAGCTGCGGCGGCTGCGTCGCCCTGGTCACCCAGGTGATGAAGGCCGAGATGAGCAAGCAGGGCCTGGCCGTCAACAACCACATCTGCGAGCACTTCGCCTACTCGCGCCAGGAGCTGTTCCACCTGATCCGCGTCGGCCAGATCAAGACCTTCCCCGACCTGCTGGCCGCCCACGGCAATGGCCTCGGCTGCGACGTCTGCAAACCGGCCGCCGCCAGCATCCTCGCCTCGACCTGGAACGACTTCGTCCTCACGCCGGTGCACGCCGCGGTACAGGACACCAACGACTACTACCTCGGCAACATCCAGAAGGACGGCACCTACTCGGTGGTGCCGCGCATGCCGGGCGGCGAAGTCACCGCCGACGGCCTGATCGCGGTCGGCCAGGTCGCCAAGAAGTACGGCCTGTACACCAAGATCACCGGCGGCGCCCGCGTCGATCTGTTCGGCGCCCGCGTCGACCAACTGCCGCTGATCTGGGAAGAGCTGATCGCCGCCGGCTTCGAATCCGGCCACGCCTACGGCAAGTCGCTGCGCACCGTGAAGTCCTGCGTCGGCAACACCTGGTGCCGCTACGGCGTCGGCGACAGCATGGGCTTCGCCATCGCCCTCGAGAACCGCTACAAGGGCCTGCGCACGCCGCACAAGATCAAGTTCGGCGTCTCCGGCTGCACCCGCGAATGCGCCGAAGCGCAGGGCAAGGACATCGGCCTGATCGCCACCGAAAAAGGCTGGAACCTCTACGTCTGCGGCAACGGCGGCATGAAGCCGCGCCACGCCGAACTGCTGGTCACCGACCTCGATGAAGCCACCGCGGTGCGCTACATCGACCGCCTGCTGATGTTCTACACCCGCACGGCCGACCGCCTGCAGCGCACCAGCGTCTGGCGCGACAACCTCGAAGGCGGCCTCGATTATTTGCGCGCCGTCGTCGTGAACGATTCGCTCGGTTTGGCTGTCGAACTGGAAGCGGACATGCAGCGCGTCGTCGACACCTACACCTGCGAATGGAAGACCGCCATCGAAGACCCGGAAACGCGCAAGCGCTTCCGCCACTTCGTCAACAGCGAGCAGGCCGACCAGAACGTCGTGTTCATGTCCGAGCGTGGCCAGATTCGTCCGGCCACGATTGAAGAACGCCAGCGCAAGACGATTCCGATCATTGCACTCACCGCCTAGGAGAATCACATGAACCGCGACCTTCAGATCGATAACTGGACTGCCGTCTGCTCGCTCGACGAGATCGTGCCCAACACCGGTGTCTGCGCGCTCTTCAACGGCGAACAGGTGGCCGTGTTCCACGTCGACGACGGCGCCTCGCACGTCTACGCGATCGGCAACTACGACGCCAACTCCGGCGCCTCCGTCATCTCGCGCGGCCTAGTCGGCAACCTCGGCGAGCGCATTGTCGTCGCCTCCCCCATCTACAAGCACCACTTCGACTTGCGCACCGGCGAATGCATCGAGGAGCCGCAGCATTCGGTCGGCAGCTTCCACGCCCGCATCGCCGAAGGAAAGGTCTGGGTCGGGGCATGAACACGCCGCGGCAGTCGCTGGTCGTGATTGGCAACGGCATGGCCGGCATGCGCACGGTCGAGGAACTGCTCAAGCTCTCGCCCGAGCTGTACGACATCACCGTATTCGGCGCCGAGCCGCACGGTAACTACAACCGCATCCTGCTGTCGCCGGTGCTGGCCGGCGAAAAGAACATCGACGACATCATGATACATACCCGTCAATGGTATGCCGAAAATCGTATCACATTGCACGCCGGCGATCCGATAGTGCATATCGACCGCCGCCGCCGCATGGTGCGCTCCAAGTCCGGCCGCGAAGTCTGGTACGACCGCCTGCTGCTGGCCACCGGCTCGACGCCTTTCATCATTCCCGTACCAGGCCACAAGCTCGAAGGCGTGATCGGCTTTCGCGACATCTGCGACGTCGACACCATGCTCGAAGCGGCCCGCAGCGGCGGCAACGCCGTCGTCATCGGCGGCGGCCTGCTCGGCCTTGAAGCGGCCAACGGGCTGCTACGCCGCGGCATGCACGTCACCGTCGTCCACGTCACCGACAGCCTGATGAACCAGCAGCTCGACAAGCCCGCTTCGCTGCTGCTCAAGAACGCGCTCGAACTTAAGGGCCTGCGCTTCATGCTCGATGCGCACACCGCCGAAATCGTCGGCAAGAAGCGGGTCAGCGCGATCCGCTTCAAGGACGGCAGCGAGATCCCTGCGGACCTGGTCGTCATGGCCGCCGGCGTGCGCCCCAACATCGCGCTGGCGCAGGAGGCCGGCCTGCACTGCGAGCGCGCCATCGTCGTCGACGACACCTTGCAAACCTACGATCCGCGCGTCTACGCCGTCGGCGAATGCGTGCAGCACCGCAGCGCCACGTTCGGCCTGGTGGCGCCGATCTGGGATCAGGCCAAGGTCTGCGGCGCCCACCTCGCGCGCAGCGGCCACCGCCGCTACGTGCAGACGGCCACCCCGACGAAGCTCAAGGTCACCGGCGTCGATTTGTATTCCGTGGGCGACTTCATCGGCGCCGAAGGTACCGAAGACCTGGTGCTGCGCGATCCCCGCCGCGGCATCTACAAGCGGCTGGTATTAAGCGGCAACCGCATCGCCGGCGCCGTACTGTACGGCGACGTCCAGGACGGCCCGTGGTACTTTGGCCTGATCCAGGACCGCACCGATATTTCCGCCATGCGCAACCGACTGCTGTTTGGCGAAGCGCTGTGCGCGCAAGCCGCCTGACGAGGAACCTATCGTGAACCACTCCCCCATTCCGCTCGCTGTTCGCACCTCCTGTCCTTATTGCGGCGTTGGCTGCGGCGTGAAGGCTACCCCGGTCGACGGCGCCGTCATCATCGCCGGCGACGAGGCCCACCCCGCCAATCGCGGGCGCCTGTGCGTGAAGGGCTCGGCGCTGGGCGACACCCTTAGCCTCGACGGCCGCCTGCTGCACCCAGCCGTGCGCGAGGACGGCGCGCTGCGTCAGGTGTCATGGGACGCCGCGCTCGACAAGGTCGCCGGCGGCTTTCGCGACATCATCGCCGAGCATGGACCCGATGCGGTGGCGCTGTACGTCTCCGGCCAGCTGCTGACCGAAGACTACTACGTCGCCAACAAGCTCATGAAAGGCTACATCGGCAGCGCCAACATCGACACCAACTCGCGCCTGTGCATGTCGTCCGCCGTGGCCGGCCACAAGCGCGCCTTCGGCGAAGACCTGGTGCCCGGCTGCTACGACGACTTCGACAAGGCCGACATGGTGGTGCTGGTCGGCTCCAACACCGCCTGGTGCCATCCGATCCTGTTCCAGCGCATCACCGGCATCAAGGAAGCGCGCCCGGATTTCAAGGTCGTCGTCATCGACCCGCGCCGCACCGCCACCTGCGAACTGGCCGACCTGCACCTGCCGGTCAAACCCGGCACCGACGTCTGGCTGTTCAACGGCCTGCTCAGCTACCTCGCCCGCAACGGCAAGGTCGACGCCGGCTTCGTCGCCGGTCACACCAACGGCTTCGACGACGCCCTCAAGACGGCGGAGCACGATTGCAGCGATCCGATCGCGGTGGCCAAGACCTGCCGGCTTGAACCCGAAGCACTGCTCGATTTCTACCGCTCGTTCGCCGCCACTACGAAGGTCGTCACCGCCTTCTCGCAGGGCGTCAACCAGTCGTCCGCCGGCACCGACAAGGTCAACGCCATCATCAACTGCCACCTGCTGACGGGCCGCATCGGCAAGACTGGCATGGGCCCGTTCTCGCTCACCGGCCAGCCGAACGCCATGGGCGGTCGCGAAGTGGGCGGCCTGTCCAACATGCTGGCCGCGCACATGGAGCTCGACAATCCGCTGCACCGCGAGACGGTGCAGGGCTTCTGGAAGTCGCCGCACATCGCCGACAAGCCTGGCCTGAAAGCGGTCGACCTGTTCCGCGACATCGAGGCCGGCAAGGTCAGGGCGGTGTGGATCATTGCCACCAATCCGCTGGTCAGCCTGCCGGACGCCAACCAGGTGCAGCGCGCGCTCGAAAAATGCGAGCTGGTGGTGGTAAGCGACATCGTCGCCGGCACCGACACCAACGCCTTTGCCGACGTGCTGCTGCCGGCCCTCGGCTGGGGAGAAAAGGACGGCACGGTCACCAACTCCGAACGTTGCATCTCGCGCCAGCGCGCGTTCCTGCCGGCGCCTGGCGAAGCGCGCGCCGACTGGAAGGCGCTGTGCCAGGTCGCGCAGCGCATGGGCTTCGACGGCTTTGACTACACCAGCCCCCACCAGATTTTTGACGAACACGCGCGCCTCTCCGCATATCGCAATATCGCGGCCGACGCGCCGCGCGCATTCAGCATCGGCGCCTTGAAAGGGCTGAACGCACGCCAGTACGACGACCTCGAACCGGTGCAGTGGCCGATTGTAGAAAACGGTGCAGGCACTCCCCGCCTGTTTGAAGATGGCCGCTTCGCCCACAAGGACGGCAAGGCACGCTTCATCGCCACCGCCACCCGCGCGCCGGTGCACATGCCCGACGCCGAGTATCCGCTGGTGCTCAACACCGGGCGCGTGCGCGACCAGTGGCACACGATGACGCGCACCGGCAAGGCCGCACGACTGTCCGGCCACATCTCCGAATCGTTCATCGACATGCATCCGCAGGACGCGCTCAAGTTCGGCGTGCGCGAAGGCGAGCTGGCGCGCGTTTCGAGCCAGTGGGGCGCAATGGTGGCGCGCGTGCATCACGGCGGCGGCATCGCCCGCGGCGGCGTCTTCATCCCGATCCACTGGAACGGCCAGACCGCATCCGACGCCCGCGTCGGCACCGTGGTCAGCCCCGCGGTCGACCCTGTATCGGGCGAGCCCGAATTCAAGCATACGCCGGTGATGATCGAGCGCTTCGGCGTATCGTGGCACGGCTTCGTCCTCAGCCGCAGCGACCTCGCGCTGGAAGACGTGTCGCACTGGACGCGCATCCAGGGCCAGCAATTCACCCGCTACGAGATGGCTGGGCGCGGCGCGATTGCCGACCATGGCGCCTGGGTGCGCGCGCTGCTGGGCGTCGCCGACGAAGGCGCCGACTGGTTAGATTACGAAGACCGCAGCGGCGCCGTCTACCGCGCGGTGCACATCGTGAACGACCGCATCGAGCAATGCGTGTTCGTCTCGCCGCGGCCCGACCTGCCCTCACGTGCCTGGCTCGCCAGCCTCTTCGCAAAAGAAGAACTGTCGCAGATGGACCGCGTTGGATTACTGAGTGGGCAGGCGGCCGAAAAGGGCGCCGATGTGGGCGCGACGGTGTGCTCCTGCTTCGGCGTTGGCCGCAACACCATCTGCGACGCGATCCGCGCCAACGGGCTGACATCGGCGGCCGGCATCACCGCCTGCGTCAAAGCCGGCGGCAACTGCGGCTCCTGCGTCCCCGAGCTGAAACAGCTACTGGCCGAAACGCTCGCCGCCGAAACCGCCGCCTAGGCCACACGTTGGCGCCAGGTCTGATATTTGGACATTTCGGTTTTTAAATGTTCGAATGTCAGACCTGACCCCGGCTTTTCTGTTGGCCGGAGACCGGCCGTGTGCCTGGCCCCGCCTAATAGTGTGTCGGCATTGGATTTCGACACCGCTCGAAGGCCCGGCCATGCACAATCTTCCTTTCAAACAAGTCGATGTGTGCACCGGTGTCCCGTTCAAGGGCAACCCGCTCGCGGTCGTACTGAAGGCCGACCGCCTCACCGGCCAGCAGTGCAGCAGATCGCCCATTGGACGAACCTGTCGTTGCAAAACCGGGGTCAGACCCAGGTTTTGAAACCAACATCTGAAAACGCGTCAATTGTTGACAAACCGTGTCCGTTGCAAAACCGGGGTCAGACCCAGGTTTTAGAACTAAAGAGCTGAAACTGCGTCGCGTGTTGAAATACCTGGGTCTGACCCCGGTTTTGGAACAGCTGAAACTGCGTAAAGTGTCGAAAAACTTGAAAAACCTGGGTCTGACCCCGGTTTTGGAACTTATACCTGCATGTTCATGATCTCGTGGTATGCCGATACCATCTTGTTGCGCGCCTGTACGGTTGCTTGAAAGCCAATGCTGGCCTTCTGCATCGAGATCATCACATCCGACAGGCTGACCGAATCGTCGCCCATGGCGAATTTGTGACCCAGTTCTTCGGACTTCATCTGCGCGCCGCTCACCTGCTCGAGCGACGACTTGAGCGCGTCCGAGAAGTTGACCTTGGCGGCGGGCGTCTCGCCGATGCCGACCGGGGCGACGGGCGCGCCGGCCGGCTTGGTCGCCGCCGCCTTGAGCTGGGCCATCATCGCCTCGATGCGCCCGCTGTCGATTCCTCCTACATTCATTGCCGCCTCCTGTTATGCCGGTCCGCACGCGGGTACAATGTGCGTACAAACGGACTCAGGCTGTCACAATAGCACCGGGGCCCCAGTTATTCCCGTGGAGCAAGGCCCCAAACCACGCTCTGTTTCAGCGATTGACTCCGATGCGGCGCCGCCATAATTGTGGTTAAGCCCCATTCCTTGTTCAAGGCGCGGGAAGAATTCACACATTGGGCGTGTCGCTCTCGGAACTCAACATGGCAGCAGCAGCGGAAAACCTGGTCCTCGACCCACCCCGGCAATCGTTCATCCAGACTTCGTTTGGACGCAACATCGTGCTCGGCGTCGGCGCGGCAGTCGTTCTTGCGGTGATGGTGGCGGTGTGGATGTGGAGCCAGCAGCCGGAATACCGTGTCCTGTTTGCCAACTTCACCGACCGCGACGGCGGCGCCATCACCGCTTCGCTCGACCAGATGGCGGTCAAGTACAAATTCTCCGAAGGCGGCTCGGCGATCCTGGTGCCGGCCAGCCAGGTCCACGACATCCGCCTCAAGCTGGCTGCCCAGGGCCTGCCGAAAGGCGGCAACGTCGGCTTCGAGCTGATGGAAAACCAGAAGCTGGGCGTGTCGCAGTTCCTCGAACAGGTCAACTACCAGCGCTCGCTCGAAGGCGAACTGGCGCGCTCGATCCAGTCGCTGGCCGCCGTCAGCGCCGCCCGCGTCCACCTGGCGCTGCCGAAACCGTCGGTGTTCGTGCGCGACCAGCAGAAGCCGACCGCCTCGGTGCTGCTCAACATGCAGACCGGCCGCGTCATCGAAGCGGCCCAGGTCAGCGCCATCGTCCACCTGGTCGCCTCCAGCGTGCCGGACCTGCCGCCGTCGAACGTCACCGTGGTCGACCAGGCCGGCAACCTGCTGTCGGACACCTCGAAGCCGGCCGGCGCCAAGAACCTCGACCCGAACCAGCTCAAATACGTGATGCAGATCCAGGCCGGCATCGTCAAGCAGGTCGAGTCGCTGATCATCCCGCTGGTCGGCCAGGGCAACGTGCGCGCCGAAGCCACCGCCGATGTCGACTTCGCACAGGTCGACACCGCCGCCGAGATCTACAAGCCGAATTCGCCGCCGGCCGCTTCCGCCATCCGCAGCCAGCAGTCGTCCGAAGCGGGCACCCCGGGTTCGACCGCCAGCGGCGTGCCGGGCGCGCTGTCGAACCAGCCGCCGGGCGTGGCCACCGCGCCGATCACCGGCGGCGCACCTGCCGGCGCGGCTCCCGCTCCGGGCGCCGGCCCAAGCCGCAAGGACAGCACTACCAACTACGAAGTCGATAAAACCGTGCGCTTCGAACAGCGGCCGATGGGCGGCGTCAAGCGCCTGTCAGTGGGCGTGGTCGTCAACTACCGCCGCATCGTCGACGCCAAGACCGGCAAGGTCACCATCAAGGCGCTCACCGCCGCGGAAGTGGCGCAGATCAACGACCTGGTGAAAGAGGCGATGGGCTTTTCGAAGGAACGCGGCGACACCCTCAACGTGACCAACGCGCCGTTCGACGGCGTCGACAAGCCCGTCGCTCCGGCCGAGGCACTGGCGTGGTGGCGCGACCCGGAGCTGCAGGAAATGGGGCGCCAGGCGCTGAAGTACCTGGCCGCCGGCTTGCTGCTGCTGTTCCTGTACTTCCGCCTGCTGCGCCCGATGCTGCGTCCGGTCATGCGCAAGTTCGACCAGATCACCGACCTGCCGCCGGCGCCGGTCAAGCCCACCATCGATGAGGTGGAAGAAGAAGCCGAGCGCGCCGTACACGAGGCGGAGGTCACGCAGCAGGTCGCCGGTTACCGCGAAAATTTGAACATGGCGAAGAAGCTGGCCCACGAAGATCCGCGGGTGGTGGCCAACGTCGTCAAGGCATGGGTAGGCGCAAATGAATGATAACGGCATCCAGAAGGCTGCCATCCTGATGCTCGCGATCGGCGAGACAGAAGCTGCAGAAGTGATGAAGTTCCTCGGCCCGCGCGAGGTGCTCAAACTCGGCGCCGCAATGGCGACGATGAAGAGCGTGCAGCACGAACAGGTGGTCACGGTGCTCGACGCGTTTCGCGCGCAGACCGAACTCAATTCGACCGTCGGCCTCGACTCGGACGAATACATCCGCCAGGTGCTGACCAAGGCGCTCGGCGACGACAAGGCGTCGGTGCTGCTGTCGCGTATTTTGGGCGGCAAGGACGCTTCCGGCATCGAGAGCCTGAAGTGGATGGATGCGTCGTCGGTGTCGGAACTGATCCGCAACGAGCACCCGCAGATCATCGCCACCATCCTGGTCCACCTCGAGCGCGACCAGGCCTGCGAAATCCTGGGCAATTTCACCGACCGCCTGCGCAACGACGTGGTGCTGCGCATCGCCACCCTGGACGGCGTGCAGCCGGCCGCGCTGCGCGAACTGAACGACGTGCTCACCAAGCTGTTGTCGGGTAACGAGAACATCAAGAAGTCGTCGCTCGGCGGCGTGCGCGCGGCCGCCGAAATCCTCAACTTCATGAGCGGCGAGCAGGAAGGCTCGGTGATGGACAACATCAAGAACTACGACAACGACATGGCGCAGAAGATCATGGACGAGATGTTCGTGTTCGATAACATCATCGACATCGACGACCGCGGCATCCAGCTGCTGCTGCGCGAAGTGCAGTCGGAGATGCTGATCATCGCGCTCAAGGGCGCCTCGCAGGACCTGCGCGAGAAGATCTTCCGCAACATGAGCCAGCGCGCCGGCGAGATGATGCGCGAGGACCTCGAGTCGAAAGGCCCGGTGCGTTTGTCGGAAGTCGAAGCGCAGCAAAAGCAGATCCTGCAAATCGTGCGCCGCCTCGCCGACGAAGGCCAGATAGTATTGGGCGGAAAAGGTGAGGATTCGTTTGTCTGATACGCCGAAAGAGATGCAAACCGCTTACCAGCGCTGGGAAATGAACTCGTTCGGCGACGACCGTCCGAGCGTGGTGGCCAAGCGCCCTCCCCCTGCGCCGGCCGAGCCAGTGTTCCAGCCGCCCTCCGAAGAGATGCTGGCGGCGGTCCGCGAAGAGGCGCGCGCGCTTGGCCACGAAGAAGGCCACGGCGCCGGCTATGCCGACGGCCTGGCCATCGGGCGCGCGGAAGCGGCGCGCGAACTCGAACACCTGCAGTCGATCGCCCTCGAATTCGGCCAGGCGCTGGCCGCCGCCGACGAGACCATCGCCGCCGACGTGCTCGACCTGGCGCTGCACCTGGCCAAGGGCATGCTGCGCAGCGCCCTCGAGGTCAAGCCGGAACTGGTGATCCCGGTGGTGCGCGAGGCGATCGAATACCTGCCGGTAGTGCAGCAGCCGGCGGTGCTGATGCTCAACCCGGCCGACATGCCGATCGTGCGCGAAGCGATCGGCGAAGAACTCGACAAGGGCGGCTGGCGCGTGGTGCAGGACGCCGGCATCGCGCGCGGCGGCTGCAAGGTCGATACCGCCACCAACCAGATCGACGCCCAGATCGCCACGCGCTGGGAACGCATGACGCACGCACTGGCCAAAAACCTCGACTGGCTCGGCCCGTGAGCGTGACGCCGCCGGACCGCCACACCGCGCGCTGGAAATCCTATCTGCGCGACTGCGATTCGCTGCTCGATTTCGTCGAGCCGATGCAGGTGTCCGGCCGCGTCACCCGCGTCGCCGGCCTGGTGATGGAATGCGTCGGCCTGCGCCTGGCCGTCGGCAGCGCCTGCACCATCCCGATGGCCAACGGGGTCCGCGTCGAGGCCGAAGTGGTCGGCTTCGACGGCGACCGCCTGTTCCTGATGCCGCAAAGCGATGTCGAAGGCATCGTGCCCGGCTCGCGCGTGTTCCCGGTTGAGGCCTCGGTGCCCAAGCCAGGCAGCGTGGCGCACCCGCGCCGCCGCCCGAGCGACCGCGCGCGCCACCTGCCGGTCGGCGCCGGCCTGCTCGGGCGCGTGGTCGACGGCGCCGGCCGCCCGCTCGACGGCCTGGGCCCGCTGATGGCAGACCACATGGCGCCGATCAGCGCGCGCCCGGTCAATCCGCTCGACCGCGCGCCGATCACCGAAACGCTCGACGTCGGCGTGCGGGCGATCAATTCGATGCTCACCGTCGGCCGCGGCCAGCGCCTGGGCCTGTTCGCCGGCACCGGCGTCGGCAAGTCGGTGCTGCTCGGGATGATCGCGCGCTACACCACCGCCGACGTCATCGTCGTCGGCCTGATCGGCGAGCGAGGCCGCGAGGTGAAGGAATTCATCGAGCAGATCCTGGGGCCGGTCGGGCGCGCGCGCTCGGCCGTGGTGGCGGCGCCGGCCGACAGCCCGCCGCTGATGCGCCTGCAGGGCGCAGCCTATGCCACCGCCATCGCCGAACACTTCCGCGACGAGGGCAAGAACGTCCTGTTGATCATGGACTCGCTGACCCGCTACGCGATGGCGCAGCGCGAAATCGCGCTGGCGATCGGCGAGCCGCCAGCCACCAAGGGCTATCCGCCATCGGTGTTCGCCAAGCTGCCGGTGCTGGTCGAACGGGCCGGCAATGGTCTCGAGGGCGGCGGCTCGATCACCGCCTTTTATACGGTGCTGTCGGAAGGCGACGACCAGCAGGATCCGATCGCCGACGCCGCGCGCGGTATCCTCGACGGCCACATCGTGCTCGACCGCCACCTCGCCGAAGCCGGCCACTACCCGGCCATCGACATCGAGCAGTCGATCAGCCGCGCCATGCACGGCATCACGTCGACGCCGCACCAGCAGGCGGCGCGGCGATTGAAGCAGCTGTATTCGCGCTACCAGCGCTCGCGCGACCTGATCAGCGTCGGCGCCTACGCGCCCGGCAGCGACCCGGTGCTCGACCAGGCCATCGCGCTGCACGACCGCATCGAGGCCTTCCTCTGCCAGGAGATCCCGGACAAGGTCGACATGCTGCAGAGCTTGGGCCAACTTACCGCTCTGTTCGAGTGATGGCGGCGCGGCCGTGGCGACTATAATCTTTCATTATGGCAAGCCTCTCCGCACTAGACACCCTGATCGACCTGGCCCAGCGGGCCTGCGACGACGCCGCCAAGCGGCTCGGCGCGGCGCTGAAGGCGGCCGAGGATGCCGAAGCGAAGCTGACCATGCTGCTCGGCTACCGCGAGGACTATGCGATGCGGCTCGACGCCGCCCAGGTGGCCGGCATCACGCCGATGGCGTACCGCAATTTTGTCGGCTTCCTCGACAAGCTCGACAACGCCATCAACGGCCAGCGCGAAGTCGTCAAGCACGCCCACCACAAGAGCGCCGTGGAGAAAACCAGCTGGCAGGCGAGCGAGCGCAAGCGGCTGTCGTACCGCACGCTGTCCGAGCGCGCCGCCGCCGAGACGCTGCGCATCGAGAACAAGCGCGACCAGAAGCAAGTGGACGAATTCGCGGCACGCAAGGCCTTTTACAAACGCTGACCTGATGTCGACCTGACCAACGAACCTCACACGACCATGCAAACTCAATTTCTCCCCCAGGTTTCCGGCGCCGCCGCCGCCAGCTCCGCGCCGTCGCGCCCGAACGCCAACGCGTCCGGCGACGGCGCGCAGTTCAGCCAGGCGCTGTCGCGCGAAGTCGAGCAGCGCCAGAGCGCTCCGGCGCCGGCGCCCGCAGCGGTGAAGCCGCAGCCCGCGGCGGCCAGACCGCAGGCAGCCGCGCCCCAGGCCCAGCAGCCGGCGCAGGTTGCGGCCAAGGCGGCCGGCGGCGGCAAGGCGGCGGCGAAGGCCGACGACGGCGCCGACGAAGCCCGCGACGACGCCGCCGATGCGGCAGCGGCCAGCCCGGTGGCCGACATGCTCGCGCTGGTGGCCAGCTTCAATCAGCCGGCGCCAGTTGCCGCCGCGCCGGCGACCGATCCGCTGGCTGCCGCCGCTGCCGCGCTGAAGGGCGCCGAACAGGTCGACTTCTCCGCCCGCCAGATCAAGGCCGATGCCGATGCGGCGACGCTGGCCGACGCCCTCAAGGGGCAGGCGCTGCCGCCTGCCGCCGACGGCAAGGGTCTGCCGTTCAAGGAGCTGGTACAGGCGGCCATCGTGGCGCCGCCGATTGCAAGGGCGGCGCCGGCCGCCAAGCCGGTCGAGGGGGACATCACGCTGCCACCGGTGATGCCTGTCGCCGAAGACACGATCCACGCCGACAAGGCTCCCGCCGGCCTGGCGGCGCTCACCGCCGGCATGACGAAAACAGGCGATGACGATGCCGCGCCGGTGATGACCAGGGCCGAAACGGCGCTGGTGCCGGCCGCGCTGAAGGCCGAGGCGGCGCCGATGCGGGCGCGCGAAGGCGTGGCCGATATTGCCGCCGTCAAGGAGCCGGCAGTATCGGCGCCGGTCAGCGCGCCGGTGCAGCAGGCATCGCTGGCGATGGCGCAGGCGGTCGGCGCCGCGCCGGCCGAGCGCATCGCGGCGCGGGTCGGCACGCCGGCCTGGGACAACCAGGTGGGCCAGAAGATCGTCTGGATGGTGGCCGGCAAGGAGCAAAGCGCGACGCTGACGCTGAACCCGCCGGACATGGGGCCCATGCAGGTGGTGCTGAACGTGACGAACGACCAGGCGACCATCTCGTTCACCGCGGCGCAGCCGGAGGTGCGCCAGGCGCTTGAAAACGCGATGCCGAAACTGCGCGAGATGATGAGCGAGAACGGCATCGCGCTGGGCAACGCGTCGGTCAACGAGGGCTCGGCCGAGCAGCGCCAGGCGCAGCAGGGCGAGAAGTCGCGCGGCCAGGGCGGCAACCGGTTCGGCAACGGCGGCGATGCTGCCGGCGCCGCCGAGGCGCCGCGTGCGGTCAGATCTGGCGGCACCGGCCTGGTCGATACCTTCGCATAAGCACGTCGAATAAAAATCTCGCGAATGCGGGAATCGCAGGGGTCTGACCCGATTTATCTTTTGGGTCAGATCCCCGGAGTTGTCGGCGCCCGCGAATCCGCGGTCTGACCCTAACTGAAAAATCGGGTCAGACCCCTGCTGTTGTTTTTACTTTCGCATCAATGTCCCCAGCAAGCGACGAGTTGGCCGCTGTTATTCCCTCTTTTCCACGCATCCGATCGCCCGGTTAATCCCGATAATGACATAATGACGGCGACGATCCACTTACAGCACCCGGGGTATCTTGAAAGCTAATGACAAAATGAAGGCCGATCCAAAAGCAGATCAGGCGGCGGCGCCAAGCGGCTCCAAGAAGAAACTGCTGATCATGATAATGATGGCCGTGGTGGTGATCGGTATCGGCGCAGGCGCGGCATGGTTCTTCATGCAGGAAAAACCGGCCGGCTCCGCCCCAAAGGTCGTCAAATCCGAACCGCCGGAATACGTGCCGGTCGAAGCGTTCACCGTCAACCTGCAGCCGGAAGCGGGCGAGCAGTACCTGCAGATCGCGTTCACGCTGCAGGTGCAGAACCAGAAAGAAGGCGAAGCCATCAAGGCCAACATGGCAAAGGTGCGCAGCCGCGTGCTGTTGCTGTTGTCGGGTAAGAAAGCTTCGGAGATTTCGACCGTGGAAGGCAAGCAGTTGCTGGCCAAGGAAATCGTCGCCGCCGTCAGGCAGCCCTTCATCGACAAGGGCGAACCGCAGCTGGTGAGCGACGTGCTGTTTACCGCTTTCATCATCCAGTAACGAATCATGGCCGATAATTTTCTCTCCCAGGAAGAAGTCGATGCCCTCCTCAAGGGCGTCAACGGCGATCAGGACGACGCCGCCGCTCCGGAAGAGAGCACGGGTGTCCGCACCTACAACCTGGCGACCCAGGAACGCATCGTGCGCGGCCGCATGCCGACGCTCGAGATCATCAACGAGCGCTTCGCGCGCCTGTTGCGCGTCGGCCTGTTCAACTTCTTGCGCCGCAGCGCCGAGGTGTCGGTCGGCTCGGTGCGCGTGTCCAAGTACAGCGAATTCATCCGCAACCTGGTGGTGCCGACCAACCTGAACCTGGTGCACATGAAGCCGCTGCGCGGCACCGCGCTGATGGTGTTCGATCCGGGCCTGGTGTTCCTGCTGGTCGACAACCTGTTCGGCGGCGACGGCCGTTTCCACACCCGCGTCGAGGGCCGCGACTTTACCCAGACCGAGCAGCGCATCATCCTGCGCATCCTCGATATCGTGTTCGAGGCCTACACCAAGTCGTGGGAGCCGGTCTTCCCGGTCGAGTTCGAATACATCCGCTCCGAGATGAACACGCAGTTCGCCAACATCGCCACGCCGAACGAGGTGGTGGTGTCGTCGACCTTCACCGTCGAGCTGGGCTCGGTGTCGGGCCAGATCCACTTCTGCATGCCGTATTCGATGATCGAGCCGATCCGCGACGCGCTGACGTCGAGCCTGCAGGGCGAGGCGCTGGAAGTGGACAAGCGCTGGATCCGCCTGATGACGCAGCAGATCCAGATCGCCGAAGTCGAGCTGATCGCCACGCTCGGCACCGGCCGCGCGTCGTTCGACGACATCCTGAACATGAAAGTGGGCGACATCATTCCCCTCACCGTGCCGGAGACGATCCAGGCCACGGTCGACGGCGTGCCGGTGATGGACTGCACCTACGGTGTGCTCAACGGACAATACGCGCTGAAGGTCGAGAAACTGCTCGCCAACGCCGATTCCACTAAATAAAAGACAGTAAACAGGAGAGCACGATGTCCGATAATCAAGACGACCAGAGCATGGATGACGACTGGGGCGCCGCCATTGCCGAGCAGGCCAAGGCGGAAGCCGAAGCGTTGCAGAACCAGGCCGCCAGCGCCGCCGTGTTCAAGGATTTCTCGAACAAGGGCACCAAGAACGAGACGCCGAACGACATCGACTTCATCCTCGATATCCCGGTCCAGCTGACGGTCGAACTGGGCCGCACCAAGATCGCCATCAAGAACCTGCTGCAGCTGGCGCAGGGCTCGGTGGTCGAGCTCGACGGCCTGGCCGGCGAGCCGATGGACGTGCTGGTCAACGGCTGCCTGATCGCCCAGGGCGAGGTGGTGGTGGTCAACGACAAGTTCGGTATCCGCCTGACCGACATCATCACGCCGTCCGAACGGATCAGAAAACTGAATAAATGATGGTCCGTTTCCTTCTCGCCGTCGCCGTCGCAGCAGCACTCGCGGGCGGCGCGGCGCAGGCCCGCCAGGCTCAGGTCCAGCCTCAGACACCGGCGCCGGCGCCGCAGGCGCCACCCGCTGCCGCCCCCGCCGAACTGCCTGCCGCATCGCCGCCGGCGCGCGCGGTCGTGGTGCAGCCGATGGCCACCGTTCCCGCCGCCGGCAGCCTGATCCAGACCATCCTGGCGCTGTGCGCCGTGCTCGGCCTGCTCGCGGTGCTGGCCTGGTTCATGAAGCGCTACGGCCCCAAGGCGATCGCCGGTTCGGCCCACGTGCGCCTGGTCGGCGCCCTCAACCTTGGCGGGCGCGAGCGCATCATGGTGGTGGAAGTGGGCGATCAATGGATCGTGGTGGGCGCTTCGCCCGGCCGCGTCAACGCGCTGGCGACGATGCCGCGCCAGGCCGACGCCGCCCTCGCCGCGCAAGCCAGCCTGCACCCGCACCAGCCGCCGGCCTCCAGCTTCGCCGAATGGCTCAAACAGACGATCGACAAACGTAATGCGAAATAAGAAACTCCTGCTGGCCGCGCTCGCCATCCCCGCGCTGGCGCTGCCGGTGCTGGCGCTGGCCGCGCCCGGCATCCCTGCCTTCACCAGTGCCCCGGCCGCCGGCGGCGGCACCGCTTATTCGCTGCCGGTGCAGACACTGCTGCTGATGACGGCGCTGTCGTTCCTGCCGGCGGCGCTGCTGATGATGACCAGCTTTACCCGCATCATCATCGTGCTGTCGCTGCTGCGCCAGGCGCTCGGCACGCAGTCGGCGCCGCCGAACCAGGTGATGGTCGGGCTGGCGCTGTTCCTGACGCTGTTCGTGATGGGCCCGGTGTTCGACAAGATCTACACCGAGGCCTACCTGCCGCTGCAGGAGAACAAGATCCAGATGGGCGAGGCGATGGACAAGGGCGTGGCGCCGCTGAAGGCGTTCATGATCAAGCAGACGCGCCAGGGCGACCTGGCGCTGTTCGTCAAGATCTCGCGCTCGCCGGCGCTACAGGGCCCGGAAGACATCCCGTTGCGCGTCCTGATCCCGGCGTTCGTCACCAGCGAACTGAAGACAGCGTTCCAGATCGGCTTCGCCATCTTCATCCCGTTCCTGATCATCGACATGGTGGTCGCCTCGGTGCTGATGTCGATGGGTATGATGATGATGTCGCCGGCGGTCATTTCGCTGCCGTTCAAGCTGATGCTGTTCGTGCTGGTCGACGGCTGGCAGCTGCTGCTCGGCTCGCTGTCTCAGAGTTTTTACTAAGGAAGACAGCGATGACTCCAGAAACCGTCATGACGATGGGCCGCAACGCGATGGAAGTGACGCTGATGGTGGCCGCGCCGATGCTGCTGGTGGCGCTGATCATCGGCCTGATCGTGTCCATCTTCCAGGCCGCCACCCAGATCAACGAAGCGACGCTGTCGTTCATTCCCAAGCTGGTCGGCATTTTCGTCGCGCTGGTGGTCGCCGGGCCGTGGATGCTCGCCGTCATGCTCGACTACATGCGCCAGGTGTTTACCAGCATTCCCGGCCTGATCGGCTAGGCGCCGCCTCTTCACCCCATGCTGACGCTTACCAGCGGCGAGATGAACACGTGGATCGCAGCCCTGCTGTGGCCGCTCACGCGCATCCTCGGGCTGATCGCCGCCGCCCCGCTGTTCGGCAACAGCAGCGTGCCTGCCTCCCTCAAGATTTCGCTCGGCGTGCTGCTGGCGACCATCATCGCGCCGGCCATCCCGGCGCTGCCGGCGGCCGACCCGATGTCGATGGCCGGCTTCCTGATCCTGCTGCAGGAGTTGCTGATCGGGCTGGCGATGGGGTTCGCGATGCGGGTCGTGTTCGCCGCCGTCGAGATGGCAGGCGAAATATCGAGCCTGACGATGGGCCTCGGCTTTGCCTCCTTTTTCGATCCGATGTCGAAAGGCCGCTCGTCGGCGGTGAGCCAGTTCCTGGCGCTGATCGCCACCATGGCCTTTCTGGCCGCCAATGCGCACCTGGTGCTGCTCGAAGCGCTGGCGGAAAGCTTCATCACGATGCCGGTGTCGGCCACGCCGATGTCGTCCGGCGCGCCGCTCGAACTGGCGCGCTGGGGCGCCCGCATTTTCAGCGCGGGGCTGCAGCTGTCGCTGCCGATCGTCGCCGCGCTGCTGATCACCAACGTCGCGCTCGGCATCCTGACGCGCGCCGCGCCGCAGCTGAACATCTTCGGCATCGGCTTCCCGGTCTCGCTCGGCGTCGGCCTGCTGGTGATCAGCATGGCCCTGCCCTACTTGAGCGGTCCGATCCTGACCCTGTTCAACCAGGGCATCGAAGCGGCGCGCAGCCTGCCGCGGGCCGGCGCCGCGCGCGCCACCGCGCCACCGGCGCCCGCGCCCGCGCCCGCGCCCGCAGTCCAGTAGACCGTCATCCTCGCGGGGTTGACGGTTTTTAAGTTAACGAATGGGAATGAAGCGGAGGTCGGCGTTAGCCGATGTAGTTGAACAGGGACAGGCCCGAGACCGACTTGAACGTCTTCTGCGCCGCTTCCAGCGTCGACTGCTGCTGCGAGAACTGCGAGATCGCCTTCAGGATGTCGAGCCCCTCGAGTTCCTGCAAGGTGGCCGCGTACTGGATGTCGGCGTCGTCGCCGGCGACGTCGAGGGTGTCGAATTCCTTCATGCGCGAACCGACCGACGAACGCACCGTGAGCACGTTGTCGAGCGCGGCGCTGAGGTTGCCGTTCGCTTCGGCCAGCCCGGCCGTCAACGCCTTCTTCTCGACGTCGGTGTTGGTCGGCGCGCGCAGCGTGTCGATCATCTTGCTGAGGGTCTCGAACAGCGACTGGCGCTTGCTCGGCTCGACGTTGAACTTGTCGCCGTTGGCCGGCACGCCCTGGATGTCGAACTTCATGCCGCCGACCACGATCGGCTGGCCGGCGTTGTACGGCACCGCGGCCGGCGCCGGCGCCGGCGGCACGGTGACGCCGAGGGTCTTGTCGGTGATCACGTAGCTGGTCTGGTCGGGCGCGGGGGCGACGCCTGGCGTCACGGTGAAATCGAGGCTGTAGGTGTGGCCGGTGAGCAGGCGCGCGTCGCTGACGGTGCCGGCCGAGATCACGCCGGTGCCTTGATTGGCGCCGTCGGCGGCGGTGACGAAGTTGCCGTTGCCGGTAGGCAGGTTCGTGAAGACCGCACTGCCCGAGTCGCCGATCGCCACCTTGCGCGACGAGGCGACCTGCAGCATCGGCTGGCCCTGGTCGCCGAGGTAGTCGACGCCCTGCGCCGTCTTGACGAACGGCACCGTAGTCGACTGGTAGCCGGAGAACACGTAGCCGCCGTTGCCGTCGGACGAGTTGGCCAGCGACATCAGGTCTTCCAGCCGGCCCGACAGTTCGTTGGCGTAGGTGGCGCGGTCGCTGCTGTTGTTGGCGCCGTTGCCGGCCGCTACCGCGATGGTCTGGACGTCCTGGATCAGCTGCTGGACGCCGGTCAGCGCCACTTCTTCCTGCGACAGCGCGGAGCGCGCGTTCTGCCGGTTGGTGGCGTACTGGGCGTTGATCGCCTGCGACTGCGTCACTTCCAGCGCGCGCGCCGAGGCGATCGGATCGTCCGACGCGCTGAGCATGCGCTGGTTGGTCGACAATTGCTGCTGGGTGCGCGCGAGCTGGCTCTGCAAGGTGCTGAGCTGGTTGGTCGACATCGCATACATCGAACTGGTGCTGATACGCATGGTCATCCTTGATTATCGTCCGAGCGAAAGCAAGACGTCGAACAGCGAGCTGGCGATCTGCATCACCTTGCCGGCCGCCTGGTACGCCTGTTGGTATTTGAGCAGATTGGATGCTTCCTCGTCGAGGTTGACGCCCGACACGCTCTGCTGCACCGCGGTCGAGCGCGCCAGCATCGCTTCGCTGGCCAGGCCGTTGACCTGGATTTCGCGCGCCTTGTTGCCGACCGTGCTGACGAGCTGCGCGAAGCCGGCCTGGTAGGTCGCCTTGTTGCCGTCCAACAGGGGCTTGGAGGCGAGGTCGCCCATCAGCACCATGTTGCGGTTGTCGCCGACGCCGCCGCTGTTGCGCTTGACGCTGAACTGGTCGCCGTCGACCGGCTGGCCGCGCAAGGTCATCGTGACGCCGCCGAATTCGTAGCTGGCGCCGGCGACGAACGGGATCACCGGCGCGGTGCCGGCGGTGTACGGCGTGGTCACGCCGTCGACGGTGACTTTGACGCTCTGGCCGGCGGCGAACCCGCTGAGCTGGTTGGTGGCGGCCTCGTACTTGATCGTCGCCGGCGCAAATGCCGGGTTCGGCGGCAGGAAGTCGCCGTTGACGCTGCCCTCGCTGACGACGGCGCTGCCCTTGTTGCCTTGAAGCGGCCCGATGATGACCGGCGACGCCGCGGCGATGTCGCCGACCTGTTGCGGCACCACGCGGAAGTCGGCGGCGCCGTTGATGGTCGGGCGCACCACGAAGGCGTCGCCGCTGACCTGGTTGCCGGTGATGGTGAAGTCGACGCCGTCCTTGGAACCGACCTGCGGGCCCGGCTGCGAATACGGCGGCAGCACCGTGACGTTGCGGTCGGACAGCCGGGTGATGGTGTAGGCCTGCTCGGTATCGTTCCACGCGACCTTGTAGTCGCTGGTGGTCAGCTTGCTCGGGTCGGTGACCTGCGCGGTGACGTCGGACGCAGGGGTGGCGGCCGGCGCGCGGTTCAGGTTGGGGCTGACTTCGGCCTGCCCCACCTTGAACAGGTCGCCGCCGAGCTGGCCGGTGCTGTCCTGCCCCATGCGGTGCTGGGCGTTGAAGCTCATCGCCATGCCGATGGCGACGCGGCCGATCGCATTTTGCGCGTTGTCGAGCGTGGTCGTGCGGAAATCGAGCAACCCGCCCAGTTCGCCGCCGCCGAGCGACGCCGCCGACAGCTGGGTGACCTTGGTGCCGTTAACGTAGCCCACTTCCATGCGGTTGCCGTCGCCGGCCGACGGCACCACCGCCAGCTCGTACGACTTGTTGCCCACCACCAGCGGCTGGCCGCTGCCGATCGACACCGTCACCGTGTTGTTGTCGCCGCGAATCGCGGTGGCCTTGATCTGCTTGTTCAGGTCGAGCACGACCTGGTCGCGCTGGTCCATCAGGTCGTTGGGGGCGTGTCCGGTCGAGTTGGTGAGCGCGCTGATCTGGTCGTTGAGCTTGGCGATCTGGCCCGAGTAGGAATTGATCAGCGTGACGTTCGACGTGATCTGGCTGTTGACGCCGGAGCGCATCTCTTCGAGCTGGCCGTTGATGCCCTGGAAACGGGACGCCAGCGTTTCCGCGCTCGACAGGAAGTTCTGGCGCGCCGGCGTCGACGCCGCGTTCGCGCTCAGGTCCTGCACCGACTTGAAGAAATCCTGCATCGCCGGCGACAGGCCGGAGGTGGTGCTGGCCAGCAGGTTGTCGACCTGGGTGATCTGGGCGTTGTAGGACGCCAGCGCGCTCGACGACGATTGCGCGTTGCGCACCTGGACGTTGAGGAATTCGTCGGAATAGCGCTTGATGTCGGCGACCTCGGTGCCGCTGCCGACAAAGCCCGAACCGGTGTTCTGCGCCGTGCCGCTCGACTGGATCACCAGCTGGCGGCTGTAGCCGGCCACGTTGGCGTTGGCGATGTTATGGCCGGTCGTCGCCAGCCCCGCCTGCGCCGCAAACAGCCCGGACTTGCCGATATTGAGGAGATTTCCAGCCATGATGGATTCGATTCGTTTTGTCTTCGTTACCTTACTCTACGGCAGATCGGCGGAAAACTTGACTTGCCGTAAAGACAAGCCCGGTTTTCGCTACCCCACCAGCGAGTGCGTGATGATGCGGCTGAGCTTGGCGGCGTACAGCGGATCGGTGGCGTAGCCGGCCTTTTGCAGGCCGCGCGCGAAGCTGGCGGCGTCGCCGGCGCTGGCCATGACCTGCTCGTAGCGCGGGTTCTTGCTGATCAGCTTGGCGTAATCCTTGAAGCCGTCGGCATACGTGTCGTAGGCGCGGAACTTTTCCACCCGGGTCTGCGGCACGCCGTTGACGTACTCGGTCGTGACCGCGGTGGCAACCTTGCCTTTCCAGCCAGGCCCGGCCTTGATGCCGAACAGGTTGTGGCTGGCGCTGCCGTCGGCGTTCTTGATTTCGCGCTTGCCCCAGCCCGACTCGAGCGCGGCCTGGCCGAGCATGAACTTGGCCGGGATGCCGGTCGTGCGGCTGGCCTCTTCGGCGTGGGCGCCGAGCTTGTCCTGGAACGAGCGCACATGCGGCGCCTGCGCCCGGCCCGACGGCGTCAGCGCGCCGGGCGCCGCCGCGGGCGCTGCCGGCGCGAACGGCGACAGCGCCGGCATGCGCGACGGCGCCAGCAGCGCGCCCGGCGTCTTCAGCAGCTGTTCGGCCGCCATCGGCGCCGGCATCGCGTTCGAGGTCGGCACGTTCTGGTCGCCGCCGATGGCGAGCGCCTGCGCATTGGTCGACTGCACCGTCAGCTGGCGGATCAGCACGTCGGCCAGGCCGACGCCGCGCTTGGCCATGTTCTGGCTCATCTGCTGGTCCAGCATCGACGTAAACATCTTCGTCTGCTGGTTGTCGAGCATGCCGTCCTGCGGCGTGGCGTCGCGCATGCTCTTCATCATC
This sequence comes from Pseudomonadota bacterium, assembly GCA_040386255.1. Classification (GTDB taxonomy): domain Bacteria; phylum Pseudomonadota; class Gammaproteobacteria; order Burkholderiales; family Burkholderiaceae_D; genus JAFCUW01. The sequence goes on along the minus strand of JAZKFW010000001.1, from coordinate 176,850 downwards.
ATGTTGATGAACATCGCCTCGAACTGGGTGGCGGCGCTTTTCAGCGCTTCCGGCGAGCCGGCCTTGGCCGACTGCTTCAGTTCGCCCAGGCCCTTGGTGTCGAGCGCGAGCTTGGACGTCAGGTCGCCGCTGGTGGGGGAAATCATGGCGGCGCCCTAGATGATCTCGAGCTCGGCGCGCAGCGAGCCGGCGGCCTTCAGCGCCTGCAGGATCGACAGCAGGTCCTGCGGCGAGGCGCCGATCGCGTTCATCGCCTTGACCACTTCGGCCAGCGAGGCGCCGCCCTTGACCATGACGACCTTGCCCGGATCCTTCTTCACTTCGATCTGGGCGTTCTGGGTGACCACGGTCTTGCCGCGCGAGCCGGGCGCCGGCTGGCTGACCTGCGGCTCCGGGCTGATCGTCACCGACAGGTTGCCGTGCGAAATGGCGCAGCTCTCCAGCGTCACCGCCTGGTTCATCACCACCGAGCCGGTGCGCGCGTTCATGATCACCTTGGCGCTCGAGGCGGCCGGGTTCACTTCGAGCGACTCGAGGATGCCGAGAAAGGCGACGCGCTGGTCGGACGACGACGGCGAGCGCACGCGGATCACGCGGCCGTCCAGCGCGGTGGCGATGTCGGGGCCGAAATGGCTGTTGATCGCTTCGACCACGCGGCTGGCGGTCATGAAGTCGGTGGTGTTCAGTTCGAGGCGCACCTGGTTGTCGGCGCCGAGGCTGTTGGCGACGGCGCGCTCGACGGTGGCGCCGCCGGAAATCTTGCCCACGCTCAGGTGGTTGACCTGCACGGCGGCGCCGCCGGCAGCGGCGCCGACGCCGCCGACCAGCACGTTCCCCTGCGCCATCGCGTAGACCTGCTGGTCGGCGCCGTGCAGCGGCGTCATCACCAGCGTGCCGCCGCGCAGGCTCTTGGCGTTGCCGATCGACGACACCGTGATGTCGATGGTCTGGCCCGGCTGGGCGAAGGCCGGCAGCGAGGCGGTCACCATCACCGCGGCGACGTTCTTGAGCTGCAAGGTGGTGCCGGGTGGCAGGTTGACGCCCTTTTGCTGCAGCATCGCCATGATCGACTGCACCGTGAACGGCGTCTGGGTGGTCTGGTCGCCGGTGCCGTCCAGGCCGACGACGATGCCGTAGCCGGACAACTGGTTCTGGCGCACGCCGGCGATGCTGGCGAGGTCTTTCAGGCGCTCGGCCTGGGCGAGCGGCGCGGCCAGCAAGGCGGCGCAGAGGAAGGGGGCGATGAAGCGCATCAGGGTTCCGATCAGAATGGCAGCAGCGACTGGAAGAAGCGCGACACCATCGCCGTCATCTCAGCGCGGTCGATCTGGCTGTTGGTGCGGTACTCGATGCGGGCGTCGGCGACCTGGGTCGACGCCACCGTGTTGCCGACGCCAATGGTGTCGGGACTGACCATGCCGGAAAAGCGGATGAACTCGACGCCCTTGTTGAGCGCGATCTGCTTTTCGCCGGCGACGATCATGTTGCCGTTGGACAGCACTTCGGTCACCGTCACGGCGATCACGCCGCTGAAGGTATTGGTGGCGCTCTGGTTGTCGCCGTCGGCAAACTTGTTGGCCGCGTTGGCGGCGACGTTGGCGCCGAGCCGGCCCTGGGCGATGCCGGGCGCCGAGAAGCTGACCGAGCCGGACTTGTTGCCGGAACTGGCGCCGGCTTTCATCGCGTTGGTGCGCTCGGTGATGCTGATGGTCAGCATGTCGCCGATGTGGCGCGCGCGGCGGTCTTCGAACATCGGCTTGTAGGCCGCTGCCTGGTAGATGGCGCCGCTGGTGGCCGCCGCCGGTTCGGGCATGAGCGGGCGCACGCTGGTCGGACGCTGGACGATCGAGGTCGGAGTGGCCGAGCAGCCGGCCAGCGCCAGCGCTGCAACAAGAACAATGATTTTCATAACTGGGACAGCTTTTGCAGCATCTGGTCGGACGTGGTGATCGCCTTGCTGTTGATCTCGTAGGCGCGCTGGGTCTGGATCATGCTGACCATTTCCTCGACGACGTTGACGTTCGAGGTCTCGACGTAGCCCTGCATCAGCACGCCGGCGCCGTTGGTGCCGGGGGTATTGGTGTTGGCGGTGCCGGAGGCGCCGGTCTCGACGTACAGGTTCTCGCCTTTCGATTCCAGGCCGGCCGGGTTGACGAAGGTACTCAGCTGCAGGCTGCCGACCTGCGACGGCGCGGTGTTGCCGGGGAGCGTCACCGACACCACGCCGTCGCGGCCGATCGTGATCGACGTCGCATTGTTGGGGATGGTGATGGCCGGCTGCACCACGTAGCCCGACGAGGTCACCAGCTGGCCGTTGGCGTCGGTCTGGAACGAGCCGTCGCGGGTGTAGGCGGGCGAGCCGTCGGGCAGCAGCACCGAGAAGAAGCCGGTGCCGTTGACCATGACGTCGCGCGAATTGCCGGTGCTCTGAGGATTGCCCTGCGTGTGGATGCGCTCGGCGGCGACGGCGCGCACGCCGGTGCCGATCTGCAGGCCGGACGGCAGGTTGGTCTGCTGCGACGACTGCGCCCCGGGCTGGCGCACGTTCTGGTACAACAAGTCCTCGAACACCGCGCGCGAACGCTTGAAGCCGTTGGTGCTGACGTTGGCCAGGTTATTGGTGATGACGTCCAGGTTGGTCTGCTGAGCTTCCAGGCCAGTCTTGGCGATAAATAGGGAACGGATCATTTGCTTCTCCAGTAACGTGGCAGACGAACACCGCCATGCACACGTTAATTATGCCTTGGAGAAACTCAACTCAAAGCGAGGATCTGGGTAGCTTTCGCCGCGTTATTCTCGGCGTTCTTCATCAGCGACATTTGGGTGTCGAAAGAACGTGCCAAAGCGATCATGTTGACCATCATGTCGACCGGGCTGACGTTGCTGCCCTCAAGCGCGCCGCCGGCCACCGTCACCTGCGGGTCGGCCGGCGCGGCGGCGCCGTCGCGCAGCCGGAACAGGCCGTCGTCGCCGCGCACCAGGTCCTGCTCCGGCGGATTGACCAGCTTCAGGCGCCCGAGCACGGCCGACGCCCCCGGCGTGGCGCCGGCCGCGAGGGTCGAGACGGTGCCGTCGCCGCCGATCGTCACCGTCACTTCCGGCGGCACCGTGATCGGGCCGCCGTCGCCGGCGATGTTATAACCGCCGGCGCTTTGCAGCACGCCGTTGGCGTTGGTCTGCAGCGCGCCGTTGCGGGTGTAGGCTTCGGTACCGTCCGGCATCTGCACCGCCAGCCAGCCCTTGCCCTTCAGCGCGACGTCGAGGTCGCGCCCGGTCATCTGGAGGGCGCCGCTGGCGAAGTTGGCGCCGGCGGTCGAATTGACGACAAACGCCCGCGTCGGCAAGCCTTCGCTCTCGACCTGCGCCGCGCGGAACGTGTCGATCTGCGCGCGAAAGCCGGTGGTGGTGACGTTGGCGAGATTGTGCGCCGTCGTCGCCTGCTGTTCCAGGATGTGCTTGGCGCCGCTGGCGGCCGTGTAAATCAAACGATCCATTTGCTACCTCTTAAAGTTCCGGTGTCAGGTCTGACATTCGGACACGGCCCCAACAGTAGCAACGTCCCACGGTCGGGTCCGTGTTCGAATGTCAGACCTGACACCAGCTTTTTGTTCGAATGTCTGACCTGACACCAGCTTTTTGGCGTTGCCGAATGCGCGCTTAGCGCAGGTTCACCAGCGTCTGCAGCACCGAGTCCTGGGTCTTGATGGTCTGCGCATTGGCCTGGTAGACGCGCTGCGCGGTGATCATGTTGACCAGCTCGGCCGTCAGGTCGACGTTGGAGTTTTCCACCGCCGACGACTGCAGCACGCCGAGGCTGCCGCTTTGCGGGGTGCCGACCAGCGGCACGCCGGAGGCGGACGTTTCGGCCCAGGCGTTGTTGCCGAGGGGCGACAAGCCGTTCGGGTTGGCGAAGTTGGCCAGCACGATCTGGCCGAGCGCCTGCGACTGGCCATTGCTGTACTGGCCGAGGATGGTGCCGTCGGCACTGGCGGCAAAGCGCTGCAGGCCGCCGGCGGTATAGCCGTCCTGGGTCGATTTCTTCTCGCTGGTGGCGGCGCCGTACTGGGTGGTGCCGGCGAAGCCGACGTCCACCGTGAGCGTGTTGGCCGCACCCGTTGGCGGGAAGATCGGCAGGTCGATCGTCAGCGGCAGTGTCTGCGGCGCCATCCGCGCCGTCGACAGCGCGCCATTGCTGTCGAAATTGAGGTGGCCGACAGGCTTGGGAGGCACCGTTACGGCGGCGGCAATGTCCTTGTCCACAATGTCAGGCGTGTTGCCAACCGTATTGCCCGAGCTGAACGCGGCAGCGGCAATCGCATTCTGCTGCGCGACGGTGGCGCCGGCGCCGCCGGCGGCCGCCACCACCAGGTTCTTCGCTTCGTTGGCATAGTCGGTCAGTGCGGCGGCGGTGGCGGCCGGGTTCGGCGGCACCGCGGTCGAGGCACTGGTCCACGCGGCGCGCGCGGCGTTGACGAGGGCGAACGAGGCGCCGGTGCCTTGCGCGGCCGCTGCCACTTTCAGGTTGGTGATTTCGGTGCCGTCGTTGGCGACATAGATGTTCCAGTCGGCCGGGCCGGTCTTGACGTAGAAGGTCGACATGACGTGCGAGTTGCCCAGCGTGTCGAAGACGTCGATCGGGGTCTGCTTGTTGTAGCTGGTCGGGTCGGTGGCGCTGAACGGCGTCGTTACCGGCGTGGCGCTGCGCGAGTCGAGGTTCAGTTCGGTGTCGACGCGGCTGGTGGCGACCGGCTTCAGGTCGGCCGTGTTGATCTGGATCGGCACCGGCGAGCCGGCCAGCAGGCCGCCGGTCGGGCTGGCGCCGTAGCCGGTCAGCTTGGCGCCCTGGGCGTTGACCATGAAGCCGTCCTTGTCGAGCGAGAACTGGCCGTTGCGCGAGTACTGGGTGGCGCCGGCCACGGTGGTGCGGAAGAAACCGGCGCCGTTGATGGCGATGTCGAGCGGATTGTTGGACGACTCGACGTTACCCTGGGTGAACTGCTGGGCGATCTGCGACACCTTGGTGCCGATACCGGCCTGGTTGCCGCCGGCGCCGTTGAGCGAATTGGCGTAGACGTCGGCGAACTGCGCCTGCGAACCCTTGAAGCCGACCGTGCTGGCGTTGGCGATGTTGTTGCCGATGACGTCGAGCGATTTGGCAGCGCCGTTCAGGCCGCTAAGTCCTTGTTGGAAAGACATGGTGTTCTCCTGGTAAAAGTTGTTTTAAACGGCCGGGCTTACAGGATCTGCCTGATATCAGCCATCGACACGACGCCCTTGGTGGGCAGGTTCAGTTTGACGCCGTCCTTGGCGCTGGTGGTCACGCTGGCGACGCTGTCGAACGACAGCGCCTTGGCATCCTTGAGGGTTTCTTCGCCCTGGGTGGCGACGACGCGGATCAGGTATTTGCCGTCCCTCAGCGACACCGGCACGCCGTCGGCGCCGACATTGGTGGGGTCGATGACGCCGTCCCAGGCGATCGGCACCGTGCCCGCGCCCTTGGCGCCGAGGTCGATCGTGTGCACGTCCTTGCCGGTGCGCGGATCGGTGATGATCAATTGCACCTTGTCGGCCGCGCTGCCGAGATCGACGCCCATGATGGCCTTGCCGCCCTGCAGGTTGGCGAAGTCGCCTTCGACCAGCACGCCGTGGCCGATCATGTTGGCCGCCTGCAGCGCTTCGGACGACTGGTAGCTCGCCTTCAGCGATTCCAGCGTGGTATTGAGCTTGTTGACGCCCGTCACCGTCGACAGCTGCGCCAGCTGGCTGGTGAGCTGCGCGTTGTCGAGCGGATTCATCGGGTCCTGGTTCTTCAGCTGGGTGACCAGCAGCGTCATGAACTTGTTGGTATCGGCTTCGACGCTGCCGTCGACGGCGGCGGCCTTCTTCGGATTGACCGCGTTGAGCAGGTCCTGCGACACGAACGGCGGGGCGGTATTGACGGTTGGCATGGGATCCTAGAGGAGATTACTGACCGAGCGTCAGTGTCTTGAGCAGCAAGGTCTTGGCCGCGTTCATGGTTTCGACGTTGGTCTGGTAGGAGCGCGAGGCCGATAGCATGTTGACCATCTCGTCGACCACGTTGACGTTAGGCATCGCCACATAGCCCTTGTCGTCGGCCATCGGGTGTTTCGGGTCGTACACCTGCTTGAGCGGGCTCGGATCCTCGATCACCTGCGCCACCTTGACCGCGGTGCCGCCGGCGTCGAGCGGGACGGCCTCGAACACGACCTGCTTGGCGCGGTAGGCCTGGCCGCTGGCGCTGGTGGCGCTGTCGGCGTTGGCCAGGTTGGAGGCGACGGCATTGAGGCGCTGCGCCTGGGCGCTCATGGCCGAGCCGGACACGTTGAAGATGTTAAACAGCGACATGATTATTGTCCTCCCTGGATCGCCGCCATCAGGCCGCGGATTTGATGGTTGATCATCGTGATGCTCGCTTCGTAGCGCAGCGCGTTGTCGGCGAACTGGTTGCGCTCGACGTCCATGTCGACGGTGTTGCCGTCGACGGCGCCCTGGACCACGCCGCGGTACTTCAGGGCGGTGCCGTCCGGCAGCATCTCGCCCTTCTGCCCGGCGCCGCCGATGTGGCCGGCGGCGGTGGCCGCCAGCACGCCGGCCGGCGGCGCGGTGCGCGCCATCACGCCCTGCAGCGCGCTGGCAAAATCGATGTCGCGCGCCTTGTAGTTCGGCGTGTCGGCGTTGGCGATGTTCGAGGCGAGCACTTGCTGGCGCTGCGAGCGCAGGCTCAGCGCCGCTTCGTTAAATCGCAGGTAATCGTCGAGTTTGCCAATCATGTCAGCTCCAGGTGTGTCACCGTCGCCAGGCTGGCGGCAATGATCTTGTTATGACAGGATCGATCATACGGCCGGGGGCGGCGACTCAATCGAAGGAGGAAGATGGCCAAAGCGCGGCTATTCGATGTTTCACCTGGGAATCATGCAGCCTAACATGGCATCATTCGAACAGGCACTCCATTCATGAAATCCACCCTCTTCACAGCACTCCTCCTCGCTTCCTCGCTGGCGCTGGCGCAGCAGCCGGGCGGCGCCCGCCAGGACCTGGCGGCGCTGCGCGCCGTCGCCGAGCAGTTCCTGCAGGCGCAAAGCGCCGGCATGGCCGGCCAGGTCAGCGTCGAGGTCGGCGCCATCGATCCGCGCATGAGCCTGCCGGCCTGCCCGGCGCCGCAGGCGTTCCAGCAGCCCGGCGCGCGGGCGTGGGGCAAAACCACGGTCGGCGTGCGCTGTGCGGCCCCGACCGCCTGGACGGTGTATATTCAGGCGAAGGTGGCGGTGCAGGGCGATTATGTTGCCGCCGCGGTGCCGCTGGCGCAGGGTCAGCCGATTGCGCAGTCGCAACTGGTGATGATGAAGGGCGACCTGGCGGCATTGCCGAACGGCGTGGTCACCGACATGGCGCAGGCAATCGGCCGCAGCACGACGATGTCGCTGCCGTCGGGCGCGCCGCTGCGGCTCGACGCGCTGCGCAGCAAGCCGGTGGTGCAGAGCGGCCAGCAGGTGCGGGTGGTGTCGAGCGGCGCCGGCTTCAAGGTGTCGACCGAGGCGCGCGCGATCGGCAACGCCGGCGAAGGCCAGGTGGTGCAGGTGCGCACGGCGGCCGGCGCCATTCTCAGTGGCGTGGCACAAGCGGGAGGCCTGGTCGAAGTGGTTTTTTGAACGTTCGTTTCGGAATACCATTGATGTGCGCTAAAGTTTGGGACGGCATCGCCGTTACTTACGCATATCCCGGAGTTTTATGCTCTGGTCAGAGAAGGATGATGCTGTGAAAATTAACGATACATTAAAGACAACCCCTGCCCTGCCGGCAGCGAATACGCCGGCGGCCGGATCGAAAGGCGCCGAGCGCGCCGCCGGCGCCAATGCGGCGCCGGGCGACAGCGTGCGCCTGTCGTCGCAGGGCCAGGCCCTGGCCGGCGCCGTCGGCGCCAGCGCCGTGTTCGACACCAAGAAAGTCGAACGCATCAAGCTGGCGATTGCCGACGGCCAGTTCCAGGTCAATTCAGAAAAAGTGGCGGACGGCTTGCTGGAAACAGTGCGCGACCTGCTGCATTCCCGCAAACGATAAGACACCATGCCCAGCCCGACGACCACCCTGCGCGACGAACAAAAACTGATAGGCTCGCTGATCGAGTTGATGAAACAGGAACAACAGTTCCTGGTCAGTGCGGACAGTGACGGGCTCGACAAGATTACCCCGCAAAAAGCCGACCTGGTGCAGCAGGCCGCCCAGCTTGCCAGCCAGCGCCACCAGGCCGTCGCCGCCGCCGGTTTTGCAGCCGGCGAAGCCGGCATGGAACAGTGGCTGACCGGCAGCGCCGACGCTGGCGCCCGCGCCTCATGGCTCGAATTGCTCGAACTGGCGCGCCAGGCCAAGGAGCTCAACCGCGTCAACGGCATGCTGGTCAACAAGCAGATCACCAACACCCAGGTCATCCTCAACGCCATGCGCACCCCCGCCGGCGGCGCCGATCCCGGCGTCTACGGGCCGAGCGGCCAGGCCGGCGCCAGCGGGCCGTCGCGCCGTTTCGTGATCGGCTAGGTCTGCCCCTAACACCGGGTCAGACCCCAAACGCCTTGCGTTTTCGCGCGCGTGCGCCAGATAAATTTTACTTCGCTGGATCGATCCGTAATCATCGACTGATGAGTTAGTCACCCACGGAGACCAGCATGAACCACATTCTCAGCACCGGTATGGCTGCGATGACTGTCGCAGTGTGCGTCGGCGCGCAGGCGGCGTCGAACGGCATCGCGGTGAGCATCAGCACCGAAAAGTCCACGCTCGGCAAGTTCGACGCCGTCGTCGTCAACGTCACTCTCACCAATAGCGCCTCTGTCGCGCAAGCGGTGCTGACATGGCATACCCCGTTCGGCGGCGAGGTCGAAGAGCCGCTGTTCGAGGTGTGGCGCGACGGCGTCAAGGTGCCCTACCTGGGCGCGCGCTACAAGCGCCCCGCCCCGACCGCCGACGACTACGTGTTGCTCAAGCCGGGCGCCTCGCTCAGTGCCCGGGTCGAACTGTCGGCGCTGTACGACATGAGCGTCACCGGCGACTACACGGTGCGCTACGACACCAGGTCGCTGAGCCTGTTCGGCCCGCGCACGCCGGCGCGCGACATCGGCGAAATCAGGTCGGCGCCGCTGACGCTGTTCATCGAAGGTCGCCAGCCGCGCGGCGCGCCCGCGCAGGACGGGCCGGCGATCGAGGCCGTGCGCGGGGCGCAGGCGGGAGGCGGGCTGACGTTCGACAAATGCAGCGCATCGCGCCAGGGCATGCTGACGACGGCGCTGGCCGCCGGCCGCGCGATGGCCGACGATGGCGACGCATACCTGCGCGCGAAGAAACTGCCAGGGCCGCGCTACGTCGAATGGTTCGGCGCCGACGATGCGACGCGCGCGACGACCGTGCGCGCCAACTTCGCCATCAAGGACGCCTTCGCCAGCAAGCCGATCGCGCTCGATTGCGGTTGCAACAAGCCCTACTTCGCCTACGTCTACCCGACGCGGCCGTACGTGATCTACGTCTGCAAGGCGTTCTGGACGGCGCCGATGACGGGCACCGATTCGAAAGGCGGCACCCTGGTGCACGAGTTGAGCCACTTCACCGTGGTGGCCGGCACCGACGATTGGGTGTATGGCCAGGAAGGCGCGGCCAGCCTGGCCGTCAGCGATCCGGCCAAGGCCGTCAACAACGCCGACTCGCACGAGTATTTCGGCGAGAACACGCCGGCGCTGGAGTAGTTACTGCGGCTTGCCGACGTGGGCGAACATCACCGAATCGGGCTCGAGCGGCGTGGTGTGCTCGATCTTTTTCAGGTCCGCGACATAGTGGCCGGCGTAGTTCAGCTGGTAGGCGTGGCGGCCCGGCAGGAACGCGTACGCGCTGGTGATATCGATGGTGTTGTGGTGGCGCGTGCGCGGCTTGACCGCCAGGAAATCATCCTTGCCGAGCGGCGCGCGCTTGACCATCGGCCCGACGTAGTTGACCGGGTCGCCATTCGAACTGGCGCGCACCTCAAAATAATTGCCGAACAGCTCCTTGTCGGACGCCACCGAGCGCGGCACGTAGACCGTGCGGTCGCTCTGGTTATCGATGGTCAGGCGCACCAGCACGTTGCCGTCGCGCGATTCGACCTTCACCATTTCGTGGACCATGTTCCTGACCCCGTCCCTCGCCGCCGCGCTGCCCGCCAGCATGAACGCTGTGCCCAGCAGGACCGCATTTGCCACCCATGTTACCCGACCCATGACCACTCCCTAAACAGACATGGCCGGATGATGCGCCGGCGCCCGCGCGCTGCCAAGCCTATTTGCGCATAGTTACAAACGACACCGGCGTTTCATGGAGAACAACTAGCGGGTGGGAATTTCGGTGGTGGTGTCGGGCAGCGCCGACAGGATCGTCACGGCGACGCGGCGGTTGCGGGCGCGGCCATCGGCGTCGTCGTTGGAGGCGACCGGGATGTTGGGGCCGTGGCCGACGACCGTCAGCCGCGCCGGCGGCACGCCGCTGTCGATGAACAGCCGTACCACCGCGCCGGCGCGGGCGGCCGACAACTCCCAGTTCGACGGGAACAGCGGGCTGCGGATCGGCGCGTTGTCGGTGTGGCCTTCCACGTGCAGCGCATGCGGATCGTTGCGCAGCAATACCGCCAGCGCCAGCAACGCTTCCTTCGAGTTGGACGTCAGCGTCGCATCGCCCGACCCGAACAGCACGCTGGCATTGATCTCGACACTGACGCCGCGGCTGTTCTGGGTGACGCGGACCTTGCCTTCCTTGACCAGCGGCGCCAGCGTCGACGTCAGGTCGCGCGCCAGCGTCGTGAGCCGCTCGCGCTCGCGCCGCATCGCTTCGGCGCGCCGCCGGCCGGCAATGTTGGGCAGCGCGATCGACGGCTGGACCTCGTCGACCATCTTCGGCGCCACCCGCTTGCCGCCGAAGGCGTCGCCGAGCGCATCGGAAAACACGCGGTACTTGCCTTCGTTGACCACCGAGATGGCGTACATGACGACGAAGAACGCAAACAGCAAGGTGATGAAGTCGGCGTAGGAAATCAGCCAGCGTTCGTGGCTTTCGCCCTCTTCATCGAATTTCTTGCGCGCCATGGCTTAAGGTCGCGACAGCAGGCTGGCGACGCGCTCGTCGATGACGCGCGAATGGTCGCCGCTGGCGATGTCGTGAAACACGTCGGTGAGAATTTCATACTGCGTCACGGTCTCGGCGACGATGGCCTTGAGCTTGTTGGCGACCGGGTAGAAGAACAGATTGGCCAGGCCGACGCCGTACACGGTCGAGACGAACGCGACCGCAATGCCGGCGCCCAGCTTGGACGGGTCGGTGAGGTTTTCCATCACGTGGATCAGGCCGAGCACGGCGCCGAGGATGCCGATGGTGGGCGAGTAGCCGGCCGCCGATTCCCAGATCTTGATCGCCTGGCGCTGGCCGAACTCGTAGGCCGTCACTTCGGTCTCGAGCAGCCCGCGCAGCTTGTCCGGATGGATGCCGTCGATCATCAGGCGCAGGCCCTTCTGGACGAATTTGTCGGAGGTGTCGAGCATGTGCTGCTCGAGCGAGAGCAGGCCGTCGCGGCGCGCGTGCAGGCTCCACAGCGCGATCTCGCGCGCCAGGTTGGCGCGCTGGCTCGGCGGCGGGCGGAACACCCAGCGCAGCATGCGGATGCCGCGCGTAAACGTCGGCGCCTCGGTCTGCAGCAGCACCGCGCCGGCGGTGCCGATGACGACGATGGCGAAGGCGGCCGGCTGCACCAGCGAAGCGAGCTTGCCGCCGTCGAGTCCGTGTCCGATGAATAGCCCCGCCAGCGCCAGGGCTATGCCGATTACGCTGGCCCAGTCCACGCCAGCTCCCGTAATGCCGCACGCAAGCGCGCCACCGCCTGGGTGTGCAGCTGCGACACGCGCGATTCAGACACGCCCATGACGGCGCCGATTTCCTTCAGGTTCATTTCTTCTTCGTAGTACAGGCCCATCAGGATCTTTTCGCGTGGCGGCAGGTTGTCGATCGCGTTGATGACCGCGTGGCGGAAGTCGCCGTCGAGCAGGCTCTTGAGCGGATCGGCGTCGTCGACGGCATAGCGGTCGAGGAAGTTGTCGTTGCCTTCGTTATCGTGGAAATCTTCGTAGTACACCAGCTGGTGGCCGCCGCCGTCGCCGAGCATGTCCTGGTACTCGGACAGCGACAGCTTGAGCGTCTTCGCCACTTCCGATTCGGTCGGCGGATGGCCGAGCTTTTGCTGGAGCGAACTCATCGCCGCCTCGATCTTGCGCATGTTCTGCCGCATCGAGCGCGGCAGCCAGTCGCTGTTGCGCAGCTCGTCGAGCATGGCGCCGCGGATGCGCAGCACCGCATAGGTTTCGAACTGGGCGCCGTGGGTCTCCTCATAGCGGCTGATCGCATCGAGCAGGCCGATCATGCCGGCCTGGATCAGGTCGTCCACTTCCACGCTCGGCGGCAGCTTCGCCTTCATGTGGTGGGCGAGACGCTTCACCAGCGGCATATGATCCGTCAGCAGCTGATTCTTGTCCGCTTTCCCTTTGACCGTGTACATGGTTATGCTTTGTTATCAAGAGCCAAAACGGGTGTTCCCCCCTGTCCGACCGAGCTGTGGCATTCCCGACAGCGCAAAGCGCCCTGCCAGTTGGCGAAACGCGACCGACGCGCCCGCCAGGGGAAACGCATCGACGACCGCGCGTCCAAGGCGCGCGGCGCGCTGCAGGTATTCATCGGCCGGCACCGAACCCATCGAGATGAGCTGAACGGCGAGGTAACGGCTTGCTGCGGAACACATATTATCGTAAACCACCTTCGCTTCGATTTCGGAGGCGCCGGTGACGAGGATGCCGAACGGCCGCCGGCCCAGCTGCTGCGACAGGCGCTTGATCAGGCTGTAGGCGGCGGTGATCGAGGCGGCCGACGTCGACACCTGCACGACGATCTCGGAGCTGTCCATGATCGGCACCGGAAAGCTGTCGTCGTCGCCGAATTCGCCGTCGACGATGACGATGCCGGTCTGCTTGACCAGCACGTCGAAGCTCTTGGCGAGCCGGCGCAGTTCGTCGGGACCGGGCCGCAGCGCGCCCTGGCCGCGCTTCATGCTGGCGACGCCGAAACCTTGCGGCACCTGGTGGATCACTTCGTTGAGACCGCACTCCTGGCGCGCCACCTGCAGCAGCGAGACGCCGCGGTCGACGCCGAGGCGTTGGGCGACGCCGTACTCGTGCAGGCAGGCATCGACGATCAGCACGTCGTTGCCGGCGCGCGCCAGCGAAGCGCCGAGGTTGACGAGCATGGCGCCCTTGTCGTCCTGGGCGGTAGCGGAAAGAAAGGTGACGATGCGCGGCTTCGGGCCAGCGAGCATCCGGCGCAGGCCTTCGGCCTGGTCAAAATCGAAATTAGCCAAGGGACACCTCGCGCAGGCTGCGGTCGTTGGCGGCGTTGCCGGCTTGTGCCATCAGCAGCGGCAGTTCGTTGTCCGCGTATTGGGTGGCGGCGTTGTCGCGCGTCAGGCGGAAGGCGCGGTCGACCAGCATGTTGCGGTCGGCCAGGTGCAGGTCTTCCGGCACGCGCTGGCCGTTCGAGATGTAGAACAGGCGCAGCTTCTGGCGGATGACGACGTCGAGCACGTTGCCGATCGAGGCCGCTTCGTCCATCTTGGTCATGATGCAGCCGGCCAGGCCGCTGCCCTGGTAGGCGCGCACCACTTCGTTGAGCGTTTCGTTGGTCGAGGTGGCGTTCAGGCACAGCAGGCGTTTGACGTCGGCGCCCGACTCGGTCAGCATCGCCACCTGTTCGGTGACCATCTGGTCGCGTTGCGACACGCCGACGGTGTCGATCAGCACGGTGTGCTTGTTGCGCAGTTCTTTGAGGGCGATGCGCAGGTCGGCCTCGTCCTTGACCGAGTGCACCATCACGCCGAGGATCTTGCCGTAGATGCGCAGTTGCTCGTGGCCGCCGATACGATAGGCGTCGGTGGTGATCAGGGCCAGCTTTTCCGGGCCGTGGCGCATCACGCAGCGCGCCGCCAGCTTGGCCGTGCTGGTGGTCTTGCCGACGCCGGTCGGGCCGACCAGGGCGAACACGCCGCCCTTTTCCAGCACTTCGTCCTCGTCGGTCATGCTGGTCAGGTTACGGCACAGCACAGTCTTAATCCAGCGCATGCTCTCGGCGGCGTCTTTCCCGGATGGCATTTTTTCGATCAGGTAGCGCGCCAGCGTGGCCGAGAAGCCGGCGGCCAGCATTTCGCGCAGCACGCCGGCCTTTTCCGGCTCGCGCTGCTGGGTGGTGCCCCACGAGATGGCGGCCAGCTGGGTTTCCATCAGGCCGCGCATGGCGCGAATTTCGCTCATCATGCCGGACATTTCGACGGCGGCGGTGTCTTTGGCGTGGGCGATGGCGGCGGCCATCATCGAGCTCATCTGGGCCATGTCGACGCTGTCGGGCTGCGGCTGCGGCGCGCGGCGGTTGGCGTAGCTTTCGGGCGCCGTGACGTGCTGCAGGGAAGGCGCAGGCTGGGCCATTTCGGTGCCGTGCGCCGGCGATGAGATGGAGGCGACGTCATCGTTGGCGAGGGCGAGGATTTCGACGACGCCATCGACCGGGCGGTTCGACAGGATGACGGCATCCGGACCGAGGGCGTCGCGCACTTTGCGCAGCGCTTCACGCGAGGTGGCGGCGGTAAATTTTTTGACATTCATCGATCAACTCCTGGATACCTGCGGTGCGTGCCTCACATGAGCCACTGCAACTTCTCACAGTTACAAGTATCGACGATGCCGCACGGAAACCATCGAGCGAAAAGGTGGGTGATTGGGGCGCTATTCAGCGCCCTGGATCAGGAATGAAAACGGCGCGCCCAGTTCGAACCTGGGCGCGCCGCCGGTGTCTACGAGTCAGGCGGAACATCAGCCCTGGCAGAGCGCCAGCGCATGTTGCCAATGTGGCACGTAAAGATTCAGAGCCCGCAGGCGCTCGCCGGACAGTTCCGAGTTGTGCGGACGCCTGGCCGGCAATGGGTATTCGTCGGTACGGATCGCCGTCACTGTCGGCGCCTTCGCGACCGCGGCGTGCTTGACGATTTCTTCGGTAAACCCGTGCCAGGAGGTGCTGCCCGACGATGTGAGGTGGTAAATGCCGGACAGGGGACCCGCCATCTGCGCGACAAGGCCGGACCCGGCGTCCAGCCGGGCCACCAGTTGCGCGGTGGTGTCGGCGATCGTGCGGCACCATGTCGGCGAACCGAACTGGTCGCCGACGATGCGTAGCTCGTCGCGCTCGCCCGCCAGGCGCAGCACGGTCAGCAGAAAATTCTTGCCGCGCATGCCGTACACCCAGCTGGTGCGCAGGATGATATGCGGCACGCCGGCAGCCTGGATCGCCTGCTCACCTGCCAGCTTGGTGACGCCATACGCATTGATCGGGCAGGTCGGGTCGCTTTCGACATAGGCCGTTGCCTTGCTGCCGTCGAAGACGTAGTCGGTGCTGTAGTGGATGATTCCCGCGCCGAGTTTTTTGGCTTCCTGGGCCATCACGCCCGGCGCTTCGCCATTGATAAGCATGGCCAGCTGCGGTTCGCTCTCGGCCTTGTCCACCGCAGTGTAGGCCGCCGCATTGACGATCAGGTTCGGCCTGACGTGGCGAATGACGTCGCGCACTTGCTGCAGGTCGGCCAGGTCCATCTGACTGCGATCCACAGCGACCACCTCGCCCAGCGCTTGCAGGCTGCGTTCGAGCTCGTAGCCAACCTGCCCGTTCTTGCCAGTCACCAGGATCTTCATGCGAACACCTCGGCGTCGGCCAGCGGCTTGCCGACCTGGTCTTTGCCCGACAACAGCGGTGCGCCGTCGATCGGCCATTCGATGCCGATCGCCGGATCGTTCCACAAGATGCTGCGCTCGAATTCCGGCGCCCAGTAGTCGGTGGTCTTGTACAAGAACTCGGCCGATTCGCTGGTCACCACGAAACCGTGGGCGAATCCCGGCGGCACCCACAGCTGGCGCTTGTTCTCGGCCGACAGCACGACGCCGACCCAGTGTCCGAACGTAGGCGAGCTCTTGCGGATATCCACGGCCACGTCGAAGACGGCGCCGGCAATGACGCGCACCAGCTTGCCTTGGGTCTGCTGGAGCTGGTAATGCAGGCCGCGCAGCACGTTCTTCGCCGACTTCGAATGGTTGTCCTGCACGAAGGTGGCCGGCGCGCCCGTCAGTTCGGTGAACTTGCGCGCGTTAAAACTCTCGTAAAAGTATCCGCGCTCGTCGCCGAACACGGTCGGTTCGATAATGAGCACGTCGGGGATGCTGGTGGTTTGAATCTGCATTTGGTGAGTACATTCTTTTAACAAGCGCATCAGGCGCGTTGGTAGATATCCTCGAAGCGGACGATGTCGTCCTCGCCGAGGTAGCTGCCGGCCTGCATTTTATACAGCAGCTTGATCCAATCGCCGCACGTCACGCGCGCGCTGGGGCTAACCGCGACGCAGTGCCCGGCGCGGCGATGGTGCATCTGTAGAGGTAGTGTTCGCCGCCGTTGGGCCGCGGCTCAAAAAATTTTTTCGTTCAGCAAACGCAACAGATATTGACCGTAGCCGTTTTTCTTCAGCGGTTGCGCCAGCGCTTCGAGCTGCGCCGAGTCGATATATCCTTTGCGGTACGCGATCTCTTCCGGGCAGGCGACTTTCAAGCCCTGTCGGTTTTCGATCGTGGCGATGAACTGCCCCGCCTCGAGCAACGACTCATGCGTGCCGGTATCGAGCCAGGCCATGCCGCGGCCCATGATCTCGACGTTCAGTTCATTGCGCTCCAGATAGACCCGGTTCACATCCGTGATCTCGAGTTCGCCGCGGGCGGACGGCTTGATGCTGGCGGCGATGTCGCACACCTGGCTATCGTAAAAATACAGGCCGGTGACCGCATAATGGGATTTCGGCTGCAGCGGTTTCTCTTCGATGCTGATGGCGCGCCGTTCGGCGTCGAATTCAACCACGCCGTAGCGCTCCGGGTCGTTGACGTGGTAGGCAAACACCGTCGATCCGCAGGTGCTGCCGGAGGCGGCGCGCAGCTGTTTTTCAAAGTCATGGCCGTAGTAAATATTATCGCCCAGGATCAGCGCGGACGGGTTGTTGCCGACAAATTCGCGGCCGATGATGAAGGCCTGCGCTAGTCCGTCCGGCGTCGGCTGCACCGCGTAGCTGAGGCGGATGCCCCACTGGCTGCCATCGCCCAGCAACTCCTCGAAGCGCGGCGTGTCCTGCGGCGTCGAGATGATCAGGATGTCCTGGATTCCCGCCAGCATCAGCGTGCTAAGCGGGTAGTAGATCATCGGCTTGTCGTAGACCGGCAACAGCTGCTTCGAGATCGACATCGTGACCGGATACAGGCGTGTGCCGGATCCGCCTGCCAGGATGATGCCTTTGCGTTGGTTCTGTGCGCTCATCATTGCTCCCGCTTTGCATAGTTCGTGTCAAGCCATTTCAGGTAATCGCCCGACTGCACATCGCGCACCCATTCCTGGTTGTCGAGGTACCACTGGACCGTCTTGCGGATGCCGCTATCGAAGGTTTCCGACGGTTTCCAGCCGAGCTCACGTTCGAGCTTGCGGGCGTCGATCGCATAACGGCGGTCGTGGCCGGGACGGTCCTGCACGTAAGTGATCTGGTCGCGGTAGCTGCCCTGCGCCTTCGGATCGAGCTGATCGAGGATATCGCAGAGCGTGTGGACGACGTCGAGGTTGGCTTTTTCGTTCCAGCCGCCGACGTTGTAGACCTCGCCGAGCCGGCCGCCGGCTAGCACCCGGCGAATCGCCGCGCAATGGTCGCCCACGTACAACCAGTCGCGCACCTGCTGGCCGTCACCGTAGATCGGCAGCGGCTTGCCGGCGCGCGCATTGGTGATCACTAGCGGTATCAACTTTTCCGGGAAATGGAACGGGCCATAATTGTTCGAGCAATTGGTCGTCAGCACCGGCAGGCCGTAGGTGTGATGATAGGCGCGCACCAGATGATCGGACGCCGCCTTCGATGCCGAATACGGGCTGTTGGGCGCATACGGCGTGGTTTCGGTAAAGGGGGAGTCGTCCGGTCCGAGCGAGCCGTACACCTCGTCGGTCGATACGTGCAGGAAGCGGAACGCGCCCTTTTCTGTTGGTGCCAGCGCCGACCAGTAGGCGCGCGTCGCCTCGAGCAGGCCGAAGGTGCCGTTGACGTTGGTATCGATGAACGCGGCCGGGCCATGGATCGAGCGGTCGACATGACTCTCGGCGGCGAAGTGAACGACGGCGCGCGGACGGTGCTCGGCCAGCAAAGTGGCAAGCTTGGCAGTATCGCAGATGTCGCCTTGCACGAACAGGTGGCGCGGATCGCCGGCTAGCTGCGCCAGGTTGTTCAGGTTGCCGGCGTAGGTCAGCAGGTCGTAGTTAATCACCGGTTCTTCGGACTGGGCCAGCCAGTCCAGTACAAAATTCGATCCGATGAATCCGGCACCACCTGTTACTATAATCATAAGTTCTCGGTACAAAATGAATTGACGACACTTTCCGGATCGATATTCGCACGCATTGGAATGCGGGCGCTTCAGAGATGGGAAGCGGCGTGTGCCTCACCCTGAACGGCGAGGCGGAACTGTAGGGAATGACCGTCAGACACGGGCCATTGCGAGTGCCGAATTATACCCGCCGGTAATGATACTGCGCGCAAAGTCGCTGCCAAACAACGTAACGCCCCGCCAAATAGCGTGTTCGAAATCTTTGCGCGCCGTCCCCCGGTTTACCCCGGCGCCCCCACCAGGCTGGTCACGCGGATCGTCTTGGACTCCGGAATCTCGCTGTGCGACAGCACCTTCAGCTGCGGCAGCGCGCGCCGCAGGAAGCGCGACAGCAACGCCCGCAGCGGCCCCGGCACCAGCAGCACCGGCGTCAGCCCCAGTTGTTCCTGCTGCGCCGCCGCTTGGCCGGCCTGCTGCGCGATGGTGTCGGCCAGCCCCGGCTCGATGCCGTTGCCGTCGCCGCCCGCCCCCATCGCCTGCATCAGCAAGCGCTCGAGCCTGTTGTCCAGCGTCATCACGGACAGCTCGTTGGCGCCCGGGAACAGCTGCTGCACGATGGCCCGGCCCAGCGCGATGCGCACCAGCGCCGTCAGCTCGTTCGGGTCCTGGGTGTGCATGGCGTGCTCCGACAAGGTCTCGATCACCGAATGCATGTCGCGGATGTGCACCCCTTCGATCAGCAGGTTCTGCAGCACTTTCTGCAAGGTCGACAGCGACACTACCTTCGGCACCAGGTCTTCGACCAGCTTCGGCGATTCCTTGGCGATATGGTCGAGCAGCGCCTGCACTTCGGTGCGGCCCAGCAGCTCGGAGGCGTGGGTGGTAATCAAGTGGTTCAGGTGGGTCGCCACCACGGTGCCGGCATCGACCACGGTGTAGCCCATGCTCTGCGCCTCGTCGCGCAGGCCGGCGTCGATCCAGGTGGCGGGCAGCCCGAACGCCGGATCGGTCGTCTCCAGCCCCGGCAGGTTGCCGCTGGCCATGCCCGGATTGATCGCGAGGAACTGGCCGTTGAGCGCTTCGCCGCTGCCCACTTCGACGCCCTTGAGCGTGATGCGGTAAGCCGACGGCTTCAGCTCGAGGTTGTCGCGGATGTGCACCGGCGGCGCCAGGAAGCCGACTTCCTGGGCGAATTTCTTGCGGATGCCCTTGATGCGCTTGAGCAGCTCGCCGCCCTGCGCCTTGTCGACCAGCGGAATCAGGCGGTAGCCCACTTCCAGGCCCAGCGTATCGACCGGCATGATGTCTTGCCAGCTCGCCTCTTCCTGCTCGGCGGCGGCAGCCGGCGCGGCGCCGGCGGCGCCTGGCGTGCCGGCGGCCTGCTCCTCGGCCGGCGCCGCCTTCATCCGCTTGCTGGCCAGGTAGGCGACGCCGGCCAGCGCGCCGGCCAGCAGCAGAAATACCAGGTTCGGCATGCCGGGAATCAGGCCCATGCCGCCGATGATGCCGGCGGTGATGTACAGCACCTGCGGCTTGGCGAACAGCTGGCCTACCAGCTGGGTGCCGATGTCCTGGTCGCTGGCGACGCGCGAGACGACGATACCGGCCGCGGTCGAAATGATCAGCGACGGAATCTGCGCCACCAGGCCGTCGCCGATCGCCAGCAGCGTGTACGTCTTGGCGGCGGCGGCAAAGCCCATGTCGTGCTGCAGCATGCCGACCAGCAGGCCGCCGACGATGTTGATGACGGTAACCATGATGCCGGCCACGGCGTCGCCGCGCACATATTTGCTGGCGCCGTCCATGGCGCCGTAGAACTCGGCTTCCTGGCCCACTTCGCTGCGGCGGCGGCGCGCTTCGTCTTCGCCGATCAGGCCGGCGTTGAGGTCGGCGTCGATCGCCATCTGCTTGCCCGGCATCGCGTCGAGCGCGAAACGGGCGCCCACTTCGGCGATACGGCCGGCGCCCTTGGTGACGACGGTAAAGTTAATGATGGTCAAAATGATAAACACGACGATACCGACCGTGTAGTTGCCGCCGATCAGGAAGTGGCCGAACGCTTCGATCACCTTGCCGGCCGCGGCGCCGCCGGTGTGGCCCTCGGTGAGCACGATACGGGTCGACGCCACGTTGAGCGACAGGCGCAGCATCGTCGACACCAGCAGGATGGTCGGGAAGGCCATGAAGTCGAGCGGCTTGACCGTGTACAGGCTGGTCAGCAGCACGATCACCGACAGCGCGATGTTAAAGCTGAAGAACACGTCGAGGATGAAAGCCGGCAGCGGCAGCACCATCATGGCCAGCAGCAGGATGATGATCATCGGCGCGGCCAGCGCCGAGCCGCCCTTGCCGCCGAGTCCGCTCAGCCAGGATGGGAGGGTGATGCCGTTCATGGTGTTGCTCCGTTATTCGATGCAGGCTTTGTTTGCGATGCGGGGTTGTGCGGGTCGAGCTCACGGGGCACCGGCAGCCTGGTCGGACGGTCCGGATACTTGCCGCCAGCCTTATTGAAGGCGCGCAGCTGGAACACGTAGGCCAGCACTTCGGCCACCGCCGAATACAGCGCTTCGGGAATCTCGTCGCCGATCTCGGTGTGCTGGTGCAGCGCGCGCGCCAGCGCCGGCGCTTCCAGCAGCGCGACCTTGTTCTCCTTGGCCAGTTCGCGGATCTTGGCCGCCACTTCGTCGGCGCCCTTGGCCACCACCATCGGCGCGCCGCCCTGGCCGTCGGCGTACTTCAGCGCGACGGCGTAGTGGGTCGGGTTGGTGACGACGACGTCGGCGGTCGGCACCGCCGCCATCATGCGGCGCTGCGACATCTCGCGCTGCATCTGGCGGATCTTGCCCTTCATCTGGGGATTGCCGTCCGATTCCTTCGATTCCTGGATCACTTCCTGGCGCGTCATCTTCATCTTGTCGGCGTAATGCCAGACCTGGTAGGGGCCGTCGATCGCCGCCACGAAGCCGAGGCCGCCGACGATGAACAGGAACGCCCAGGTCAACAGGTTGATCAGGTGGGCGCTGCCGGCGCTGACCGACTCCACCGCCAGGCCCATCACGGCATCCTTCTGGCTCATCACCACCAGATAGGCGACGCTGCCGACGACGATGGTCTTGGCGACCGCCTTCAGCAGTTCGACCAGCGCGTTGACCGACACCATGTTGCCGAGGCCCTTGATCGGGTTGAGCTTGCCGAAGTTCGGCATGAAGGACTTCGAGCTGAACAGCCAGCCGCCGACCAGCAGCGGCGAGGCCAGCGCGACGACCATGACGGCGAGCGCCAGCGGCAGGCAGGCCAGCATCACCTGGCCGATGTCGAAGCCGACCCGGCGGATCAGCACGTCGGCGTTGAAAATCTGTTCGCGGTCCAGCGACAGGCCGGACACCATGATGGCGTTGAGGCTGCGCACGATGCCGTCGCCGGTCATCCAGAGGCCGGCGCCGGCGACCATCAATACTGTAAAAGTTGCCACTTCGCGCGATCGGGGCACGTCGCCTTCTTCACGGGCCTGCTCCAATCGCTTGCTTGACGCCGGTTCGGTCTTTTCTGCGTCGCTATCTTCTGACATGTCCACTCCGGTTTCGCCGTGTTCGCGTCACACGCGCGACAACAAAGGACATTATCGGGGGTATTGCTCTGCGGCTATCTTTGGAACAGGCGCGGAAAGGCGGTCCTTATCGGGGGCGGCGCGCGCCGCGCGCATGACAATTCAACCTCGATCGCGGCCTTGCACAACGAAAAGCGCGAACGGCTGGCGCCGCAGCCCGACGATCCGGTCGCGGAGCCGCCGCCAGCGGACATGGAAAAGACGGTGGCGGCCCAGTAGCCCGACGAGGCCCGATGTGTAAGATCACTATGACATTATTATCAAAAAAAATGTCGCTAATTGGCGAATCTGCCCCATTCAAACCCGTGCGATTTCCCGAATCCGCGAAAAATCCAGTTATTCGTGGTTATAATACGTTAGCAACAATGACCATCGGGTCGCATTCGACACTTTAATATCAAGGATTTAACATGAAAAAGATTTTCGCTACCGCAGCTATCCTGAGCCTGGTTTCGGCTCAAGCTTTCGCTCAGACTTCGCAGTCGACCACCCCACCAGCACCGGTCGCACCAGCTCCTATGATGAGCGGCACCATTGCAGGCGTTCCAGTTGCCACCGCAGTTGTGGTCGCCGTCGCTATCGCTGCAGTCGCCGTCGCAGTTTCGGACAGCAACACCACCACCACCCACCATTAATTGGCAGGCGCCCTGGCGCCTTTGGGGTGTAAAGAAACCGGCCGATTTATTCGGCCGTTTTTTTATGGCGCCGCGTCGCGGCGCACTGCGACCACACATTCATGAAAAATCAGCGGTTTTACCATCGTCTCGGCTTTGCCATTCACGGGATCCGATCGGCCTTGAACACCGAAGCGAGCTTCCGCCAGCAATGCGTGGCGGCGCTGGTTGTCGTCGCGGTGCTGGCCTGGCGCCAGCCGCCGCCGCTGTGGTGGGCGCTGCTGCTGGCCATGTGCGCCATGGTGCTGGCGGCGGAACTGTTCAACAGCGCGCTCGAAGCGGCACTCGACCATCTGCATCCGGAACTGCACCCGGCCGTCGGCATCGCCAAGGATTGCGCCGCCGGCGCGGTGCTGCTGCTCAGCGTGGCCAGCGTCGGCGTGTTCGTCGCCTTCCTGTTCGACACCTTTTCGCATTGACGGCGGCGCGAATGGAAAAAACGCCGCGCTGGAATCCCAGGCGGCGTTTTTTGCATGCGAGCCTGCCAGCGACGCCGTGGCGCCAGGTCAGTAAGTGCCGCGCCACGCCATGCTGATTTCCTTCGGGCCCGGGCTGATCGAGATCGACGAGCTCGGGGTATCGCGTTGCGCACGCCACAGCCAGTTGCCGATGGCGTAGCCGACCAGGCCGCCGGCGACCGTATCGGAAACCCAGTGCTGGCGTGAGGTCACGCGTCCGGCCGCACTGAGCGCGGCCAGGCCGTACAGCCACGGCGCGTCGTACTCTTGCGCGAACGGCGTGACGGCGGCGAACGCGACGGCGCTGTGGCCCGACGGGAATGCCGCATCCGCGCGCGAACCGCTGCCCACCTGCACCCAGGGTCCGCGCTCTTCGCCCGGACGGGCGCGGCCCACCGCGTATTTGCCGACCGCGGTAACGCCGATTGCGCCGGCGATCGACTGCAGCGAAATGATGCCGATGTTTTGCATGCGCTCGTCGCCGAACGCCAGCGCGCCGCCAGCGGCGCCGACCAGTGCGACCGGCACGGCCTTGCCGAAGTTGCCCCAGCCGCGCGACACGCGCGAATCGGCGTGTCGCTTGAAGAAATTGTCGGCCGGCTTGTCGAGCAAGGCGCTGGCCAGTACCACGCCGGCAGCGGTACCGCCGGCCTTGATCCAGTCGGGCGCCGTCGGCGTGTTCGAGGCCGCCTGCGCCAGGCGCATGCGGAACATCGGCCACGGATTGACCAACGGCTTCGGATCCAAGTAGGTGTCCGCCAGCGCCTGCTCGTCGGGGCGCTCGCCCAGGTTGCCCAGGCCGTCGAAGATCGACATGTCGCGACGCGGCTTTTCGATCATGTCGTACAGGTCGCCGGGCGAGGCCACCATCTGGCCAACGTCGCGCGTCCACGGCGAAATGGCGATGTTGGCGCTGGCCTGGGTGTCGGCCAGCAGCATGCTGTTGAGCGCGAGCGTGACGTACACGCCCTTGTCGTTATACGGGTTGGCCGGCGAACCGGGATTGGTGATGTCCTTGCCGTTGGTCTTGGTGTACCAGGCGCCGACCTCGAAACCGGAGCGGAAGCGGCGCTTGAACTCCATCCGCACGCCTTCGTCCCTGGCCAGGAAGCGCCCTGCCCGCGCCGTCACGGTAATATCGGACGGCAGGCGGTAATGCAGCGCGCCGAGGGCGGTGACGGTGCGGTAATCGCGCGCATCGAACCAGCCCTTGAAACCGCGTTGCTGCAGCGCGTCGACCGACAGGTCCGCCGCCCAGCGGCTGTCCTTTGGCGCGTACAGCAGCTGGCCGCCGGCGCCACGGTACATTTCCTCGTAAAACCCGCCGGACAGGCGCGCGTACCAGTGCTCGGCCGGCATGGCGTACTGGTTGAGCATCAGCTTGTTCAGCTTGACCCGGCCGCCGCGCTTGTATTCGGCGATGTCGGTACGCACGTGCGGCAGCAGGCTGTTCGATTCCTGGGTCACGTCCGAGACGCTTTCGAACAGGTTGGCGCTGACGGCGCTATTGAGGTAAAGGCCGGTGCCAAGGCGCCGGTCGTAATAGCCCGCCAGCCCGAGCTCGTACTTGAGCGCGCCGCTCGGGTCGTTGAAGAACAGGCCGAGCTTGGGGGCGATGCGCAAGCGGTTCGCTTCGCGGTCTTCCGAGCGGACCTGGATGGCGTTGCCGTCGCGGCCGAGATCGATGCCCACCTGGACGTCGTCGAGGCCGGCGATCAGCGCCGGCTGGTCGCCGCCGTCGATGCGGTCGGCCGGCGTGGCCGCGCGCACCACCACGGTCTGCAGGAATTTCTCGCGGTTGATGACGCCGGCCAGATAGTCGCTCAGCGCGTACAGGTTCATGAATTCGTAGGTGGCGACCGGCTGCTCGTTCTTGGTATAGACGATTTCAAACGAACGCGTGCCGGCCGGCGCGAACGCCAGCGCGGTGCGGCTGGCGCGTCCGACTGCCCGTCCGAGGTTCGCAATGCGGTTGTTGGTCAGGGCCAGTTTCAGCACGCCGCCCTCGAACGTCAGGCGGATGTTCTTGAAATCCTGCTTGGCCAATGCCTGGACCAGGGCGGCGCCGGGGCGGCCATCGCGCAGCCAGTCTTCCATCGAGGCGCGCGCCGGCGCATCTTTCTGCTCGAACGCTTTCGGCTCCTTCAGCTTGGGCAGGAATTCGCGCTGCGACAACGGCACCGAGACATGGACGTTGGCGCTGAAATGGTCGCGGTGGCGCGCCACCTGCGCGCCAAGCCAGCCCCAGCGGTATTCGAGGCCGAGCGCGGCGCCGTTCTTGCGCTCGCCGGCAAAGGTGCGATCGGCGCGGAAGTCCTTGGCGTAATCGATGGCGTCGTACTCGGCCACCAGCGCCCAGTTCGGCGCACTTGCCGGCGTCCAGCGCGCGCCGGCGAACAGCCCGTCCGGCCGCGTGAAGCCGTAGCCGGCGCTCACTTCGATGTTTTTTGCCGCGCCAAACGTCTTGGTGGCGACGACGTACTGGCCCTTGAACAGCGCCGTGCCGAGCAGGTCGGTGGCGCCCACCGCGATCGACGGCTGCCAGCCGTTTTCCTGCCACAGCCGCAGTTTGACGTCGGCGACCTTGTCCTTGAAGCGGCCATACTCGCTGCCGTATTCGCCGGGAACGTCGCTGAATCCCTGGATGCCGTTAATCGAGGTATAGCGGCCGGTTACTTGCAGGAATGGCAAAATGGTCGAACTGGCCCACATCACGCCGTATGGCGAGTCGTAGCTATAACCGAGACTGAAGGTGCCGTCTTTCTCGACCGAGGCATTCGGCATGTTTATGTATCCCGACTGCCCGTTATTACTCGGAGTCGCGGCGAAAGCATGAACGGCACTTAACACAAAGCATCCGCAGCAGGTGTATCTAATTGTAATGCGCAGCACAGTTAACAAAACATTCATCCAATATCAGTTTAAACAAGCGACCGGCGCGGCGATCGCTAATACGGCGGTAAAACAACAGCGTTTTCAGCAACTTATAGTGCCTGAAAGCTAATTCGGCCGCGTCGTTGGAACGCGCAGTTTAACAGCAGCGCAGCGCACACTGCAGCATATCGGCTATCCGTGTCGCATAAGCGCGAAGCCGGCATGTGCATTATTTGACACACTGTGTTTAATACGGCAATAAACCGTGAAATATCCGTGTGTGCAATATCATTCGAACGTGAATTCGGATATAGTTAGCGGATTGCACGGTAAAAGAAGCTACAGACGACTTAACCCGCAACGGCACTGTTATCCCACGCCGCGTTGTACCTCACAATAACTTCTTGTAACACTTCATCCAAAACGAAAAAGAAACCCGCCCAGGAACCGTGTTCTTGAGGTCGAGGCGATTGTGCCGCCAACATTGCAAGAAAATCATGAAAAATTTATTTTTAAGCCTGCCCCGAGTACAGAAGCAATTGATTGCAGCCAGTGCCGACATCTTCTGCCTGCCCATCATTTTTTATCTTTCTGCGATCCTGCATGTCCAGGGTTTCGGCCTGCAGCTGCCGGCCCAGTATTTCTGGGTGGCGCTTGGCGCCGGCCTGGTCTCGGTGCCGGTGTACGTCAAGCTGGGCCTGTACCGCGCGGTGGTGCGTTATATCGACCAGCGCATCATCACCACGGTGCTGTTCGGCGTGACCATTTCAACGCTGATCCTGGCGACGCTGGCGCTGGCGACGCCCGGCTCGGTGCTGTCGGCCAAGACTTTCGTCATCTACTGGATTTCCGCCATCCTGTACGTCCTTGCCAGCCGCTTCGTGGCGCGCGGTTTCCTCAATCAGCGCGGCGGCGTGCACAAGACGCGCGTGGCGATCTACGGCGCCGGCCAGGCCGGCAGCCTGCTGGCCAACGCCATCAAGCCAGGCAATGAATACCTGCCGATCTTCTTTATCGACGACGACCCGCAGCGCGTCAACACCACCATCGGCGGCATCAAGGTGCATCCGTCGTGCGAGCTGGAGCGGCTGGCCAAGCGCTATGATATCGGCACGGTCCTGCTGGCCATGCCGCAACTGAGCCGCAAGGAACAGCGCGCCATCCTCGATCGCCTCGCCCTGCTGTCGCTGCGCATCAAGGTGACGCCGCCGATCAGCTCGCTCGTGAAGGGCAAGGCGCGTGTCGAGGACGTGCGCCAGATCGAGATCGAGGATCTGCTGAGCCGCGACGTCGTGGCGCCGAACACCAAATTGCTGTCGATCTGCATCACCGGCAAGTCGGTGATGGTCAGCGGCGCCGGCGGGTCGATCGGCTCCGAACTGTGCCGCCAGATCATCGCGCTCGAGCCATCCAAGCTGATCTTGCTCGACATCTCCGAATTCGCCCTCTACACGATCGAGCAGGAACTGCGCGAGCTGGAGCGCAGCTCGGAGCTGAACGTCGAACTGGTGGCGTTCATCGGCTCGGTGCTGGACACCGAAAAGTGCACCCGCATCATGAAGTCCTTCAACGTCGACACGGTCTACCACGCCGCCGCCTACAAGCACGTGCCGCTGGTGGAACACAACCCGATCGAAGGCATCCGCAACAACGCCTACGGCACCCTCAGCATGGCCAACGCCGCCGTTGCGGCGAAGGTGAAATGCTTCGTGCTGGTGTCGACCGACAAGGCGGTGCGCCCGACCAACGTGATGGGTGCGACCAAGCGCCTGGCCGAACTGGTGCTGCAGGCGTTTGCGCGCCAGGGTACCGGCACCCGCTTTTCGATGGTTCGCTTCGGCAATGTGCTGGGCTCGTCCGGCTCGGTCGTGCCGCTGTTCCGCAAGCAGATTGCCGGTGGTGGCCCGATCACGCTGACCCACCCCGATATCACGCGCTACTTCATGACTATTCCGGAAGCGGCGCAGCTGGTAATCCAGGCCGGCGCGATGGGCATGGGCGGCGACGTGTTCGTGCTCGACATGGGCGAGCCGGTGCGGATTGCCGACCTCGCGGTGCGCATGGTGCACCTGAGCGGCCAGGAAGTGAAAACCCCGGCGACGCCGGCCGGCACGATCCAGATCGACTATGTCGGCCTGCGTCCGGGCGAGAAACTGTATGAGGAATTACTCATCGGAAGCAACGTCAGCAAGACCGCGCACCCGCTGATCCAGCGCGCCAAGGAAGCCGAATTCGAATGGCCGGTGCTCAAGCAGATGCTGGCGCAGCTCGACGAAGCGTGCACCCGCTTCGACCACAACGCGATTCGCCTGCACCTGCAAAAAATCGTGCGCGAGTACGCGCCATCGTCGGACATCGCCGACAACGTGTGGCAGCAGAACGCCAACGACGTGACGGTCAGGGTTACAAAACCACTGTTCGACGTCGCTGAAATTATTGCATAGCCCCTGCGCGGCGGGTGCAGACCGCCGACGCCGCGGCTGCTGACAGCGCCCACCGCGTCCCGCCCCCATCGATCCTGAGGCATCGCGCAGGTTTTACGCCGCGTTACACAGGCGCTCTCGGTCATCACCAGCGCCAAACGGGTGCGCCGACGCCAGGATACTGCTGTGCAATCAATCACTAATTGCGATACGACCCCCGACGGGTTGCAGGTAGCAAAATTTTTATCGAACGGAACGACCAATGAAATTGAATGAAGTTGTCGCAGTTGTAGGCCTCGGATATGTAGGCATGCCTTTAGCAGTTGAGTTTGGCAAGAAACGCACTACCATCGGTTTCGACCTTTCGGTCAGCAAGATCGAAAGCTACCAGAAGTTCGTCGACCCCACCGGTGAATTGTCGACCGAGCAGTTGAAGGCGGCGACCCAGCTGACGGTCAGCGCAAGCCCTGAGGCTCTGGCGCAAGCGGACTATATCGTCGTTGCCGTGCCGACCCCGGTCGATAGTGCGCACACGCCCGATTTCGGGCCGTTGGCGGGCGCCAGCAAGACCGTCGGCCTGCACATGCGCCGCGGCGCGATCGTGATCTTCGAGTCCACCGTGTATCCCGGCGCAACCGAAGAGGTCTGCATCCCGATCCTTGAAAAGCACTCCGGCCTGAAATGGAAAGAGGATTTCCACGTCGGCTTTTCGCCTGAGCGGATCAATCCGGGCGACAAGGAACGCACCCTGACGACGATCACGAAAGTGGTCTCCGGCGATGACGCGCAGACGCTTGAGCTGGTGGCGAGCCTGTACGAATCGATCATTACCGCAGGCGTGCATCGCGCCTCGAGTATCAAGGTGGCCGAAGCGGCCAAGGTAATCGAGAACACCCAGCGCGACCTGAACATCGCGCTGATGAACGAACTGGCGATTATTTTCGACAAGATTGGCATCGATACGCTGGAAGTGCTCCAAGCTGCGGGAACGAAATGGAATTTCCTGCCATTCCGCCCAGGGCTGGTCGGCGGACATTGCATCGGCGTCGATCCGTACTACCTGACGCACAAGGCCGAGATGATCGGCTATCACCCGCAGGTGATCTTGGCGGGGCGCCGCATCAATGACGGCATGGCGAAGTTTGTTGCAGAAAAAACCGTGAAGGCTTTGATCAATGGCGGCTTCAATATCAAGAATTCGAAGGTCAGCGTGCTTGGCCTCACCTTCAAGGAAAATTGCCCCGACTTGCGCAATTCGAAAGTCGCCGACATTGTCTACGAACTGCAGGCGTATGGCATCGAGGTGCACGTGCATGATCCGGTCGCTTCGGTCGACGAAGCGCGGCATGAATACGGCATCGACCTGATGAGCTGGGAGCGCCTGCCGCGCGCCGATGCGATCATTGCGGCGGTGTCCCACAGCGAACTATTGGAACGTCCATTGGCCGCCTTGCAGGCGAAACTGAATGAAGGCGGCTGTTTCATCGACGTCAAATCGCAGTTCGATCGCGAGGCGCTCGTTGAGGCCGGCATCCAGGTCTGGCGCCTGTAGGCGCGCGATTCACCGCCAGGTTCCGCGGGTATTGGTCGCCCAATACCTGAACCGTATCGCTACGCCCTTCAACCATTCCCACAACGCAGGCCACTGCTGAGAGACCAAGAAATGCTCATTTACCTGGTTGCCGGTGCCCGGCCCAACTTCATGAAGATCGCGCCGATCGTGCGGGCGCTGCAGGCGCAGCAGGCGCTATCGTTCAAGATCATCCACACCGGCCAGCACTATGACCGCGACATGAACGACGTGTTCTTCGAAGAGCTCGGCATTCCCCAGCCCGACCTGTTCATGGCCGCCGGCGGCGGCAGCCACGCCCAGCAGACGGCGAAAATCATGATCGGCTTCGAGGACCTGTGCGTCGCCCAGCGTCCGGCGGCGGTGCTGGTGGTCGGCGACGTCAACTCGACGCTGGCGTGCTCGATCGTCGCCAAGAAGCTCAACATTCCCGTCGCCCACGTCGAAGCCGGCCTGCGCAGCGGCGACATGACGATGCCGGAAGAAATCAACCGCCTCGTCACCGACAGCATCTCCGACTGGTTCTTCGTCACCGAGCCGGCCGCCGTCGGCCACCTCAAGCGCGAAGGCAAGCCCGATTCGGCCATCCACTACGTCGGCCACGTGATGGTCGACAACGTGCTGTTCCAGGCCGACAAGCTGACCCGCACCGATACGTCCGGCTTCGAGACCGCGCCGTACAAGGCCGCCATCAGCGAAAACGGCGGCCGCTACGGCGTCGTCACCTTGCACCGCCCGAGCAATGTCGACGATGCCGTCAACTTTGCCAAGATTGCCGGCGCCCTGAAGGAGATCTCCGCCGAGCTGCCGCTGATCTTCCCGGTGCACCCGCGCACCCGCGCCAACCTGGAAAAGTTCGGCATCGACCTGGGTCCCAACATCACGCTGGCCGGCCCGCAGGCCTACATGGCCTTCCTCAACCTGTGGAAGGATGCCGCGGTGGTGCTGACCGACAGCGGCGGCCTGCAGGAGGAGACCACCGCGCTTGGCGTACCGTGCGTGACGATCCGCGAAAACACCGAGCGTCCGGTAACTGTTGACGAAGGCTCAAATGTGCTGGCCGGCACCGATCCGGTCGCCATCATGGCCGAGACGCGCAAGGTGCTGCGCGGCGAAGGCAAGCAGGGCAAGCGCCCTCACCTGTGGGATGGGCAGGCGGCCGAGCGCATTGTCGCCATCCTGACGCGCGAACTGGCATAACAGCTTAGCGAGGCGAGTCACTGCCCGCCGGACCCGCAGCTACGCCGGGCGCCCGCAAGACCAGGTATCAATGCGTAATGCCGTCGCGCTTGACCACTTTCAAGAACGTCAGGAAGATGATCTTCAGATCCAGCGAAAACGATTGGCGGCTGACATAGTCGACATCGAGCTCCACCTTATCTCGAATCGACAACTCGTCGCGCCCGTTCACCTGGGCCCAGCCGGTCAGGCCCGGTAAAAGCCGGTCGACACCGTATGCGGTTCGCATCGCGACCAGGTCGTTCTGGTTAAACAGCGCGGGGCGTGGGCCAACGAAGCTCATGTCGCCCTTGATGATGCTCCATAACTGCGGCAACTCATCGAGGCTCGACTTGCGCAGGAAGGAGCCGATCGGCGTCAGGCAGAGCGCAGGATCCGGCAACAGGTGCGTGGCCACGGCGGGAGTGTCGACCACCATCGTGCGAAACTTCGGCATAGCAAAAATATTATTGTTGCGCCCGACCCGGTTCGACCAATAGACCACCGGACCACTCGAAGTGAGCTTCACAAAGACGGCGACGATCATGAACGGCAGCGCCAGCACGACCAGCGCGGTGATCGCCAGTACGACGTCAAATAATCTTTTCATACCTATCCTCAAACAGCCAAAAAACTGCGGGCGGTCGATTGCACCGCCTCACGTACACTAAT
This sequence comes from Pseudomonadota bacterium, assembly GCA_040386255.1. GTDB lineage: Bacteria > Pseudomonadota > Gammaproteobacteria > Burkholderiales > Burkholderiaceae_D > JAFCUW01. The sequence continues at coordinate 144,848 of JAZKFW010000001.1, read as the reverse complement.
TACAGGCGCCCACCCCAAGGTCTCCCTGGTGTGCGCGATATCGACCTGGAGCGAGCCCAGTAAACGATCGGCGACAGCGGACTTGCCGAGCAGCCGCGCGCTTGCGGCGATCAGGGCAGCCGGAACCGAGATCAGGCGCGCGCGCTTGCCCATCCCACTGGCGAGCAGCCGCAACAGCTCGGAAATACTCACGTCCTGACCGTCCGATACCAGGAACACGTTGCCTGGCGCCGCGCGATGGGAGGCGCACAGCACCAGCAGATCGGCCAGGTTTTCGAGCGCTACCATGCTCCTGCGATTGGCGATGGCCCCGAGTGGAAGCGGCACCCCTGATTTTACCAGTTGCATTAGTCTTTGGAAATTCGCACGCACGCCAGGGCCATACACCAACGGCGGCCGCACAATTACGACTTCCAGGCTGCTCTCGCGGGAAAGTGCCAGCAATGCCACCTCCGCTTCGAGTTTCGACTGTCCATAAGGATCCAGCGGCGCTGGCACGTCGAACGCGGTATACGCCGTGCCGGTGGTCGCTTCGCCATTGACCTTGATGCTGCTGACGTAGACCAAGCGCTTGACCCCGGCGGCCACCGCTTGCCGCGCCAGGTTCAGGGAACCTTCGACGTTTACCTTGCGGAATTCGCTCAGCGGATCGCCCGAAGTCTCGTCCATCACGTGGACGCGCGCAGCGACATGGATCACCACGTCGACGCCAGCCAAGCAGGCCGACCAATCGGTCGCCCCATCGATGTTTCCAACAATTGCCTCGCGCGCTCCCGTGATCGCCATGCCGGGTTGCCTGAGCGCGCAGGTCAGCTGGAATTCACGCTCCAACAAGGTTTTCGCGACCTGCCGGCCGACGAATCCGTTGGCACCCGTCAGCAATACCGATTTGCTCATTTCGTCACCTCTCCTGCCACGCCATCTGCGTCGAGGCTATCGCCAGCGAGGGTTTGCCCCTTCGTGGCTGAATAAAAATAACTCTCCAGCTTCGCGAACTGCGTGTCGCGGTCGAAGAACTGCTTGTAAAAAACGCGCGCTTGCGCACCCATCGCCGTCAACTCCGGCGCCGGCATGCCGCTCATGCGCAGCACGATATCGCCCAGCCCGGTCGAATCACCGGAAGCGCACACCATGCCGCCACCGGATTGCTCCAGCACTCTGCGCGCCTCGCCGTCGATCATGCCGATGATCGGTCGCCCAGCGGCCAGGTAGGCTTGCACCTTGCCGGGTATCGTTTGCGAAAAAATCTCATTGGTCTTCAGCGTCACCAGCAAGGCATCGGCGCAGGCAAAAAACGACGGCATCGCTTCGACCGGGAAGCGGCCCGCCAGGCTGATTGCGGCGCCCAGGTCACGCGCCGCAATCTGCTCGGCCACCCACGCCCGCAAGCGGCCGTCGCCTACCACGATCCAGCGGATTTTCGTGTCATGCTTGAGCAGTTCCACGGCGTCCAGAATGGCCGGAAAATCCTGCGCTTCGCCCATGTTGCCGGCAAACATCACGGTAAACACGCTGTCGTCGCGCACCAGGACGTCCTGGGTCACGTCGCTGCTCTGGCTGAACACATCCTCCGCCCAGCTGGGGAAGTACACGATCTTGCCGCGGCTGTCCGGGCTGTGCCGGCTGACCGATTCGAGAAATGCGCGCGACTGGATCAGGATGTAGTCGCAGCGTTTGTAGATCGCCGATACCATCACGCCGATCGTGCGCAGCAGTCGGTCGGACTTGACGATGCCGACCGCTGAAAGCGTTTCAGGCCACAGGTCGAGCACCCACAGGAACACCTTCGCCTTTTTCAGGCGGCCAAGCACGATTGCCGGGATCGCCGCCGTGATGGGCGAAACGGCGTACACGAACATGACGTCGAAGTGGCGGCTCCTGAGCTTCCATGCGCCTACGGTCGAGGCGCTGAGGAAATAGGTCAGGTAGTTCAACATGAGGCTGATCTTCCCCGTGCCGCGCAGGACATGGGGAACCCGCACAACCCGCGCGCCCATATAGGTGCTGAACGCTGCCGGATCGCGCCGGTAGTCTTCGTTGAGCGCGCCTTCCGGATAGTTCGGCAAGCCGGTCAGCACCGTCACATCATGGCCGCGGCGGACGAAATCGGCGGCCAGGTCGTTGATCCGGAAGCTTTCAGGCCAAAAATACTGGGAGACAATCAAGATCTTCATGTTTATGCGGTGCTCGATGCCTACTTGCGCCACACGACCCGATTGATGTAATCGGTATAGCTATGAATGATCCGCACGACTTTATCGGCGACGTTGGGCATGCTGTAATCGGCGATCTGACGCATGTCGCGCTCGGCGCCGCGCGACTGGCCAGCAAGGATCGCCAGGCCTTGCAGGATGCGGTCGGTCTCGAGTCCCACCATCATCACCGACGCCTCTTCCATGCCTTCCGGGCGTTCATGCGCCTCGCGGATGTTCAGTGCCGGGAAATTCAGAATCGACGACTCTTCGGTAATGGTGCCGCTGTCGGACAGTACCGCGCGCGCGCACTGCTGCAATTGCACATAATCCTTGAACCCGAGCGGCTTGAGCAAGCGCACCAGCGGGTGGAACGTGATGTGCTTTTCATCGATCTTCTTCTGAGTGCGCGGATGTGTCGACACGATGATCGGCTCGCTGTACGCCTCGGCGACCGCATTCAGCGCACCGACCAGTTTCAGGAAATTGACTTCCGACGCGACGTTTTCTTCGCGGTGGGCGCTAACCACGAAATACTTGCCACCGGTCAGGCTGAGACGGGTGACGACGTCGGATGCATCGATTCCAGCCTTGTAATGATGCAGCACCTCATACATCGGACTGCCGGTCTTGATGATCCGGTCCGGCGGCAAGCCCTCGCGCAACAGGTATTCGCGCGCGATGTCGCTGTAGGTCATGTTGACGTCGGCCGTATGGTCGACGATTTTTCGATTGGTTTCTTCCGGCACGCGCTGGTCGAAACAGCGGTTGCCCGCTTCCATGTGGAAGATCGGAATCTGGCGCCGCTTGGCGGGAATGGCTGCCAGGCAGCTGTTGGTGTCGCCGAGGATGAGCACGGCGTCGGGACGCTCGGCCTCGAGCACGGCGTCGACCGCGATGATGACCTTGCCGATCGTCTCGGCGGCATTCGCGCCGGCGGCATTGAGGAAATGGTCGGGACGGCGAACTTCGAGGTCGGTAAAGAAGATCTCGTTGAGCTCATAATCATAATTCTGCCCGGTGTGGGCGAGTACATGGTCGCAGTGCTGGTCCAGCTTGGCCAGCACGCGCGACAGCCGAATGATTTCCGGCCGCGTCCCGACCACGGTCAATACTTTCAATCGCTTCATGTTTAGACCTCGTGCGTAAATGTGTCGGGACGGGCCCGATCGAATATCTCGTTTGCCCACAGCATAACGATCATCTCGTCGCTGCCGATATTGGTGATATCGTGCGCCCAGCCGGGAATTGTCTCGACCACTTCAGGCCGTTCGGCGGTGGTGAACAGTTCATGCACGGCGCCGGTATCGATGTGCCTGAAACCGAAGCGTGCCGCACCTTTGATGACGAGGAATTTTTCGGTTTTCGAATGATGGTAATGACCGCCGCGCGTAATGCCGGGATGCGCCGTGAAGTACGAGAACTGGCCGGAATCCTTGGTTTTGAGCATCTCGACGAACACGCCGCGCGGATCCGCGTGGCGCGTCAGCGGGTAGGTAAACTGCGCCGGCGAGAAGTAGCTGATGTAGGTCGAGTACAAGGCGCGCACCAAGCCGGTGCCGACCGCTTCGGTCACCAGCGAAGTGCGGCTGTCGCGGAACGCTGCTAGCTGTTGCGCCAGCGCGCCGACCGTGATCTGGTACTGCGGCTGCACCGTGGCCGCGGCGTCGGCCGCCGGCCGCTGATCGAACACGCGCAGGAATTCATCGACGACATCGTCGACGTAGACCAGGTTCATTTGCGCGTCAGGATCGTTGATCTGGATCGGCAGACCGTTGGCGATGTTGTGGCAGAACGTCGCGACCGCCGAATTGTAATTCGGCCGGCACCACTTGCCGAACACGTTCGGCAAACGGTAGATGTAGGTCGCGCTGCCCTCCTGCGCCAGCGCTTGGAGGGCATCCTCGGCGAGCCGCTTGCTGGTCCCGTAGGCGTTGTCGAGCGCCGCCTGGGTCGATGACGTGTACAGCACCGGGATCGCGCGGCCGGCGCCGCGCACGGCGTCGCACAGCTGGCGCGTCAGGGCGACATTGCCGGTCGTGAAACCGTCCTCGCTGGCGGGCCGGTTGCTGCCGGCCAAGTGGAACACAAAATCGGCCTGCCCGACCTTGTCGGCCAGCGCCTGCGCTGTTTCCCCGTTCAGGTAGGTCAGCACCTCGACGCCGTCGCGTTCGCGCAGCCGCGCCAGCAGGTTCCTGCCGATGAAGCCGTTGGCGCCGGTGACCAGCGCAATCAAAGCGCCACTCCCTGGCGGCGGCGCTCCTCGCCGGAAACAACCTTTTGCACGAACTCGAGTTTCATCAGCAGATTGATCATCCCCGCCTCATCGAGCCGCTGGGTGTTGTGCGAGTTGTAGTCCTCGGACAGCGAAATGCGCGTCTCGCCCTCTTCGACGAATTTTTCGTAATTCAGGTCGCGCAGGTCGGGCGGAATCCGGAAGTATTCGCCGCGGTCTTCGGCGGCCGCCATCTCTTCGCGGCTGCACAGTGTTTCGTACAGTTTTTCGCCGTGCCGGGTACCGATCACGTTGACCTGGTGCGCGCGCGCGTCGAGCATCGTCAGCAACGCGCTCACCAGCGTCTCGACGGTCGCCGCGGGCGCCTTCTGGATGAACATGTCGCCGTTCTTGCCGTGCTCGAAAGCGTACAGCACCAGGTCGACGGCGTCTTCCAGTGTCATCATGAAGCGCGTCATGGCAGGATCGGTGATCGTCACCGGCTTGCCGGCGAGGATCTGCTCGACGAACAGCGGAATGACCGACCCGCGCGACGCCATCACGTTGCCGTAGCGGGTACCGCAGATCACCGTCTTGTCGTCGGACGCACTGCGCGACTTGGCGACCATGACCTTTTCCATCATCGCCTTCGAAATGCCCATCGCGTTGATCGGATAGGCGGCCTTGTCGGTGCTAAGGCACACCACCCGCCGCACTTCGTTCTGGATCGCCGCTTCGAGTAGGTTGTCGGTGCCGATGATGTTAGTCTTGACCGCCTCCATCGGGTGGAATTCGCACGAGGGCACTTGCTTGAGCGCGGCGGCATGGAAAATGTAATCGACGCCGCGGGTGGCGTTCAGGATGCTCTGGTAGTCGCGCACGTCACCGATGTAGAAGCGCAGCTTGTCGCTGCCGTACACCTTGCGCATGTCGTCTTGTTTCTTCTCGTCGCGGCTGAAGATACGGATTTCGCCGATGTCGGTATCGAGGAACCGCTTCAGGACGGCATTGCCGAACGAGCCGGTGCCACCGGTGATAAGTAGGATTTTATTGTTAAACATATGCGGTTGCGCTTGTAGATAGGGTTGTTCGGGCCGGCCTCAGCGCGGCGCGGTAGGCAGCGACGAGCGGATCAGGTCGTCCTTCTGCTGCGGATTCGGATAATTGATCAGCACGGCACGGAACGTTCCCTTGAAAACGAACAGACTGCCGGCGGCGGCGCCGAGCACGCCGCAGGCCGCAAACAGCTGGCCCAGATCGGCCAGCGAACCGGCCCCGCCCAGCACCGTAATAGGAATGTTGACGGCGTTGCGCACGCGCGTGGCCAGCGCCAGGTCGTAGCCTTTCATCTGGCCGTCATGGTCGATCGAATTAATGACGATTTCGCCGGCGCCGAACGCCTCGAATTCGGCTGCCATCTCAATGGCGTTGCGCTTGGTATTCTTGGTGCCGTTGTGCGTCCAGACGTCGTATTCCTTGCTGAACATGCGCTTTTTCACATCCAACACGACGACCACGCTCTGCCGCCCGACTTCATCGGCGATCCGCGTCACCAGCGACGGGTCGGCCAGCGCCGCGGCGCTGATGGCGACCTTCTCGACGCCGAGTCCGATGATGCGCTTGGCCTGTTCGGGGGTGCGCACGCCGCCGCCGTAGCACAACGGCATACGGCACTCGGCGGCCAAGTGGGCAATCACCTTGTAGTCCGGCTCGACGCCATGGACGGTGGCGTCGATGTCGAGCACGATGAGCTCGTCGGCTTCTTTTTCGTTGAAGATCTTGACCGCATTGATCGGATCGCCGACATACTTGGGCGCCTTGAAGCCGACCGTCTTGACGAGGCCGCCATCGCGGATCAGCAGGCAGGGAGTAATTCTTGGCCTTAACATGTTACAGCTCCGCGAAGTTCTTCAGCAGGTTGAAGCCGAAATGGTGACTCTTTTCGGGGTGAAACTGGACGCCATACACATTTTCCCGCTGTACCGCGCAGCTGAAAGGGGCGCCGTATTCGGCGCGCGCGGCGAGGGTCTGCACGTCGGCACATTCGAAATAATACGAATGCAGGAAATAGAAGCGCGGATCGGCCTCGAGCCCCTGGAACAAGCGGTTGCCGGGCGCCGGCGCGATGTCGTTCCAGCCCATGTGCGGCAACGGCAGGCTGGCCGCCTGCGGCAGCGCCTTGAACGAACGGACCCGCCCCGGAATCCAGCCGAGGCCGGCCGCGCTGCCCTCGTCGCTGCCATCGGCGAGGATCTGCATGCCGACGCAAATGCCCAGCACTGGCACCTTGCGCTCGAGCACCAGTTGGTCGAGCGCCTCGCGCATGCCGGATGCCTGCAGCAGTCCCATCGCATGGTCGAACGCGCCGACGCCGGGCAGGATAATCTTGCTGGCGCCGGCCAGTTCGGCCGCGCTGGTCACCACGCGCGCGTCGACGTTCATGCGCTTGTACATGTTAGAAAACGCGCTGATGTTGCCCAGCCCGTAATTGACGATCGAGATCATCGCAAGATCGCCTTCTGGATGCCCAGCAGGCGCAGCACCTTGGCGCCCAGGTCGATCACCGCCATCGCGTTGTCGTAATCCTTGTAGCTCTTGTTCGGGCCGTCCATGATGGCCTTCAGTTCCGGCACGCTCAGGTCCAGCTTGGTGGCGATGTATTCGAAATCCTCGGCCAGGTTGTCGTCGCTGTAGGCGCGCTTGGCGATGCGTTCGAGCGCATCGGCGCGCGTGAGCTGGCCGGTCAGAATCAGGCTCGAGAAGTGCGCGCGGCGCTTGTCGAAACCGAATTTCTCCGGCAGCCAATAGCCCTCGTAGAATCGGGTGAAGCGCGACTCATAGTGTTTGTGAGCATATTTTTGCCAGCCGAATTTGTCGACCAGTTCCTGCATGGCCTCTTCCTTGTGAAAGGGCACGCAGTTCAACGGTTTGACGATATGGACCTGCTTGATGAAACGGTAGTACAGCTTGTAGGTAAAGATATCCGCCAGCGGGAACGTCTTCAGTGGCCGCTTGCCGAACTTGCGGTGAATGTCCTTGAGCTGACGCAGGTCCGACGCGTGGTAGTGCCACTCGAGCGGTTCGCGCACGCACTCGGTCGAGTAGTTGGCGCCGGTCAGAATATACTTGAAGCCGTTCTTGGCTGCGAAGTTATACAGCGACGCGAAGAAGGCATGGTCCTGCGGCGTATCGATGTGCGGTACCTGGGCCTTGAAGAACGACAGCTGCAAATCCTTCATTTCCGGCCAGTTCACCACTTCTGTGTGCAGGTCCAGCCCAAGGCCGTCGACCATCGCCTCGATATTGTTGACCGCCTGCTGCGAGTTCCAGCCCGCATCGACGTGGAACAGCAATGGCCGAAGGCCGAATTTTTCCTTTGCCAAGTAAGCAACATACGAACTGTCGACACCGCCGCTGATGCCGATCAGACAATCGTGATCCTTGCCCGCGCCATCGCGCTTAATCTTCTCTACCTGGGCGCGGATTTCACGCTCGCCGCGTTCGTCGGGGTGCCAGCTCGGGACGATATTCTCGTGGTAATTGTTGCAGTAATCGCACCAGCCGCGTGCATCGAACGTGATGTTCGAGTCGCTCGTGTCCATGATGCAGTTCGTGCACTGCTGATACTCTCTTGATTCTTTTTTCATAGCTTTGCTCATACTAAAAATTCGGTTGGTTGTTTCGCTGCCGGCTGGCAGCCGAGCCGCCATGTGATCCAACGCTGGAGAGGCTCACTGCTAATCCCTTCTTTTTACGAGAAGTCTCGCGGAAAGTACCGCCACCGACAGCGCGAAAATCGCGCGCGAAACCAATTTCTTGTACAGCACCCGTTGCTTGGTGCTCGCATTGTTCGCGTGGATTCGCCGATCAAAGGTAATGTCGTCCAGATGGCAATTTGACCTGGCCAGGTTTCCGGCAAACGCGATCCACAGATCGTGCGATTCTACAAAATCAGGTATCGGCAGAATCAAGGGCTTCAGTTCTTTTCTGAACGCCATCGCGCAGCCAAAATACGATGCCTCTCCGGCAAATACGCCGACCACATTCCGCAGGTGAGTTCCCGATTGTGCCCCTGTTACGCCCCTCAATTCGTAGGCGAGCGGTTTGCCGTCGGCATCGATGAAATCCGAATTGGACGTTAGCACGAGCGCGCCGCTGCGCTCCAGCGCCCCCAGCATTCGCTGCACGCGCCCGGGGCGCCAGATATCATCTTGGTCGGCGAGAAACACAACGTCGCCGGTGCTCATCGCGATCGCCCGGCCGAATGTCTTCACTTCGCGTACGTTTACATCATTGCGATGCACCGCAATCCGGGGATCGCCGATGCCTTCGATGATCATGACCGTGTTGTCGGTCGAACAATCGTCGACGACGATCACTTCGTCTTCCGGCCCCAACTGCGCGAGTATGGATTGTAGTTGCTCGAGGACGAAGGACTGCCCATTATACGTCGCCATGCAAACGCTGACCAATCTGCTGTGTGTGCCCATCCAGTTAACCCATCTTTGAATTGATTGAAGCGTAAATTTCGCGATACTTCTGTTCCGCCACGCCGAGGGAGAAATCGCGGCCGGCCGTTTCGGCAACGCGCGATTTCTCGGTGGCGTCGACGGGCGTCAGTTCCGCCAGCATTGACCTCATTGCAGCCTCGGAGAATTCGGCCAATACATGTCCCATCTGGTTGGCCCGCACGTATGAAGACGAATCACCAACATTATCGGAAATGACAATCTTTAACCCGGCCAGAAGGTAGTCTTTCACTTTGATCGGTGCGGCAACCTCATTAATCAAGTGCTGCTGCCGAAACAACACGCCGTAGTCGCATTGCCGCAACAGAAAAGGCAGCTGGGCAGGCGTCGCCCGTTGCACGATGAATGAATCCGGCGGGAGCCGTCCGCTCAGCAGCTGCGCGACTTCCGCATCCTGCTTCGACATCACCACAAACTTGAACCGCGGCGAGATGGAAGAGGCCATGGCAAAAAAATCAATCACCTTGTCGAACAGCTGCCAGCCTTCGAGGGAGCCCGAATAGCACAAAATGATGGCAGACTGCCAAAGCGGTGTTGCCCTGAAATCGGCCAGTTCGGCAGGCCGCGCGGTCGTCGCCACCTCGGCGAAAGTCGAAATATGCGTAACACGGTGGGCCGGCAGGCGGTAACGTCTCATAATGTAATCACGAAACCTTTCCGACACCACTACCACGGCGTCGGAATACCGATACAAAAACGGCTCGATGAACTTGAAAAGGTAGGCGATTGCCACGCCTTTTTTGTAATACAGAACCTCGTCGGCAAATAATCCGCGGGGGTCAAAAATCACAAACTTCCGCAAGAATAACTTCGCCATCAATGCCGGCAACAATGGCAAATAACTGCGGACATGAATCACTTGATAGGCGGCGCGGCGCAGAAAGAGATATTTACACAAGGCGATGGTGTTGGCGACATGCCCCCTTCGTCCAAGACCCGCGTGGCTCACCTTGGCGTTGCCCCGCCAAACCGCTTGTGAGCAGGGGCCATCGGCCTCGAATGTCACCACTTCGACATGCTCGACTGGTCCTGTGGTACTGGTGGCCAGATCCACCAACCGCATCACCTGTGATTCGATAATCGGATCGTTCTTCAGGCTTTCAGCGGTAAGATATACAATATTCACTGTTACTCAACATAAAAAATAGGATCGGTGGAATCCGCCTTAAGGCGCGGTTCACGCTACCTGGGCGAAGCAGCATGGGCAAATACCCGGACATCATTTTCGCACTTTCTGAATGCCAGAGCGCAGGCGGCATAGAAAAATATATACTCGTTCAAAATCAGATCGCCGGAAAACATCGCGTTGACCACAAAATAGACCATCAGGTATTTGAACCCGGATACTGATTTCGCAAATAGCCTGATGATATACAGCAGGAAGATTATCATTACGACCAATCCTTGCTCGATTACCAATTCGAGCAATAGATTGTGGGGATAGAACCGGAAGTTCTGCGCTTGTCCGAAATAGAATGTGGCAAATTCCCCGACCCCGTGTCCAAACAACAAATTGAATACATCCGCCTTCGCAAGCAATGCCAGCGACACCGGCCACATTGTTGTCCGCGCGGACTCAAGGATCTCATCAGACGATCCATCGGGGACAGACATCAGAAAGCGCTGAACAAAATATGATTCAGCATCCAGCGACGAGGTGACGACAAAAAACACCGCCGCCAGCACACCTAGGCCGATAATTGATCCTGCTACGTACTTGAACGAGGACGCACGCATTTTCTTCGCAAGAAACAACAGGGCGACTACCAGGAACGACACCAGCGGCCCTTTTGTGCCGGAAACGTATGTCACAAATACCGCGAGCAGCAAAATGATCGCAACATGCCAACGGCGCCTGCCAAGTATCAGGGTCGATATCAGGACGCATTCAAAAGCGGCGCGCCCGATCCAGATCGGATTAAACACGCCGACCTCCAGCCGCGTGTTAATGTCCAGGCCTTCGCTTGCCCTGAAAAAATAAAGCGCCGCGATCACCAGGAAAATGATCAGCGCTACACTGACCCCGAAAAAAAAGTCGCCAACCCGATGCTTTTCGATCAGTGTCGCAACGAGCATCAATGAACCCACCTTCAGGAGGAACATCAAATATTTGTAGTTTGAATATTCCGAAAATTCTGACAGCAAAAAACTGAACGTGTATATGGCGAACGCCGTGACCAGGAACATAAGCACCTGCTTGTCGGCAGCGATGGCGCGACGGCGCGTCATCGCCACCAGAAACACTGTGAGGAAGGGAATAACGGTCAATCCCGTAACGTCCGGCAGCAGCACGCCTATCAAATAGTGCGAGTAGAAGAAAAAGCCGAGAATCGAGTACGAGTTCAGCCACGCGAACCGGCCGCTGCCGGTACGCTGTGGCGTATATGCCCCATTAATATCAATATTCACATTACACTTCGCTTATCTCGTACGGCTAATCGTGGCATTGCATGGTGAAATTCACATGGCGCTTCGCGCTGGCCGTTTTCCGGCGACTGCGGCACACTACGCCCCATCTTCGAGTGCGATGCGAGCCGGCGACACTGGCACCTGCTTCATCGTGTTCAACACCCCCCTTGTCATCAGAGCCATCGCTACGAGGTAAATTGCATAATTCAGTGCATACGCCATGGAGATTCCGACCGTACCGAATATCTTGACGAAAACCCAGCTTAAAAAAACCAGCAACGCAGCGAACAGAATTTCGCTGGCGATGTACATCTTGACCATCGCACGCCCCAGCATGACATATGCCAGTACCCATGCCGCCACTTTGATGACATCCCCCGTCAGTTGCCAGCCGAACAAATCGCGCATCGGAGAGAATTCCGGCGTGAACAGGGTGCGAATGATCAGATCCCTCAACCCGTATATGGCAAGTGCACCGGCCACGACGATCGGCAGAACCAAGCGATAAATCTTAAAGATTTCACCCTTTAACTCACGCGCACATTTTATTTCCGCCAGTCGCGGCAAATAATAAACGGATAGCGTCGTCGTTATCAACATCAGGTAGATCTCGCTGATCTTCCAGCTGGCTTGCCAGTATCCCGCGGCCGTCAGGCCCATGTGGCTGGCCAGGTTATCGCGGATGAGCATGAACGAAAAAGGTACCGCCAGTCCGCTCGTCAGTCCCATCAGGCCGAAGCCGGCCAGGCCGCGCAACGCGCTCCGGTTGATTTCGCCCCATAGGAACCTGGGCCGGAACCAGTCGCGCCGCGCGACCACTGCAGCGGTCGAGAGCAGCACCAGCGCTGGATTAATGGTGAATGCCACCAACGCACCATACAGCCCCGCGGTGAATGCAAGGATACCGGTGACGACCAGGCTGACCACGCTGCCAAAAATATTGGCCATCACGTAGATCCCGACCTCTTTCTTGCCGTTGAGGATAGCCATTAACATATTATTCGCGGCCATCGCGGGCAATGTGACGGCTAGCCACACAAAAATGCTGGACATGCTCGCATCGTCCAACAGCCACAAAGCGAGACGATTCGCAAAGAGCAGCAGAGCAGCGCCTGAAAGCAACGAGGCGAGAATGGAAAACTTGACGGCGGTGCGCCACACCCGATGTTGCGCAGTTTCGTCATCGAAATGCTCGGCTGTCGCTTTTGTGACGCCGGTACCCATGACGCCGCCGGCGAGACTGACCACGATTGACACCACGTTTTGAAACTGCCCGATCATTGCGTAGCCTGCCGGCCCGACGTAAATCGCCAATACCTTATTCAGGACGAGGGCGCTGCCGATCTTCACAACGACCGCGATTCCGTTCAACAGGCTGGTACGTACTAAACTCATCCGTTCGCCACCCTGGCTAAGCCGACGACACAGGCGTGGTCGGCGTGCGCCATCGCGCGATGGCTCGCTTGAGCGTACGCGCGCACAAGTAAGCGAAAACGTGCAGCGAAGGATTCAGCAAGCGTTCCAAACGCAACAGCTTGGCATTATCAAAAGGGCCTCGCTGCTCGACACATTTCAATAATTTGTTCGAAACGTGAGACATCGAGTGAAAATTTCTCACGTAATCGAAACAGCGTCTGCCAATCTGACCGGTGACGTCCGCACGCAAATCGACGATTAGTTCAGTCAAGGTTTTTGATCGAGAAGCTCCCCAGGAAGCGTCATTTCCAAGGGTAAAGTCACTGGTATCGAACAGCCAATCGTAATTTGCATTCTTCGGTAACGAAGTCAACGAGTAGTCAATGAGCGCGATAGGGATACCCAAGGCACCCACTTCCAGGCACGAGGTGCCCATGGCGATACCGACATCCACATTTGTAATCAGATAATCACGCAACTCTTTCCCGGCGAGAACGCCTGGCATCTGCAACTTGACGCCCTTCGCCACGGCGAACTGCTGTAATTGCGCTTCTTCCGTGCCGGAGCCGATCACATGGAACACAATGTCATCGCCAGCTCCGGATTCGGCGATATCCGCGACGATTTTCAAAAGGGAATTGATCTTGTCGTAGGTGATCCGACCTAGCCAGGCGATCGAAATCGGATTGCCAATGGCCTTCGAATGGGCCGGCTCCGCATCGCCGATTTGTACAGGAATCTGCAGATAGGTGCGCCGCCCAAAAGTGCCCAGCTCGTCTGCGCACGCGCGCCGGTTCGCTTCATCCATGAAAATGATATGACCTTCCTTGGCGAATTCACCGAGCAGACGTCGCGCTTCTTTTTTTCCGCCGAACAAATTTCGTCCAACGCCGTACAAGATGTATTTCACATTATCCGGATGGATCGACCAAAAGAGAAAATCGCATTGCATCGATTGCGGCGCCAGCATATATCGCAATTCAACCAGGCGCGATAAGGGCGCGATTACCGTGGTATTTTCCAGCAGCGTCGCACCTTCCTGATAAGGAATGAAACGGACATTCAAGCTATCTTTCAAATAATTTCGGAGAAAGCCATCGGCATAATCAACCACCGCCACGCGGGCGCTACCCTGCGCGGCAATTGCCTCGGCTAGGCGGGCGAAAAGTAACTGGGCGCCGCCTATGCCTCGGCTTGGGTAGACGAAGGTCAACGATGGCGTTCCAGAGGTGTCGCAAACAAGCACAATAACTTCCTGATCCTGATAAGGCATCGACAATACGATGGCGCCGACAAGATCAGCGCTGCGCATTTCAAATGGTTAATTGACGGCCTTGCGCGGCTTGCCGCGCCACGCTAACGACAGCGCCTGCCAATCAGCGCGCTGAGCCGGATTGTCACGCGAGCGCCGGTACGCGGAATGCATGAAAGTCAAAACGATGCCGAGCATGCCGCCGGCGATGATCCCGACCAGTGTAATGATTGCCCGTCTTGGTTTGGTTTTCTTTTCAGCAGGAATCGCCTTGTCGAGGACCTGAATGAGCGGGGAATCCTTGGCTTCGTCGATTTTCGCCAACTCGAACTGCTTCGCCAGCAACTCGAAAATCGTCTCGTAATATTTCACGTTGCGCACCGCGCGAAGATATTCCAGACCGCTTTCTGGAACTTTCCCTAACGGCAGCGAAGTATCGCCGGCGCGGGAATTTTGGGATTGCTCCAGTCGAACCAGTTGCGCGCGCAGGCTTCGAAGCTCTTCTTCGGTACGCAGGCGTTCGGGATTCTGCTCTGCAGCAAAGGTACGCATCGAGTTCAGCTGCACTTCCTTGGCGGCGATCGTACCTTTCAATTGCGCAAGCACCGAGATCATCACCGGAACCTGCGCTTCGGGACGCACCAAACCAGTCTTTTCCTGGGTACTGCGCAGGGCGCCCTCGGCTGCGCTGAGCTGGTCGCGCGCCTCTTTCATCTGCTTCTCAAAGAAAAGGCGGCGCTGCGCTGCCTCGGTCAACGCCATCGTTTGCGTCAATCTCGCCAGTTCCTCCGCGAAACTATTGGCAAGGTCGGCTGCGAACTTCGGGTCCTCATCCTGGACGCTGATCGAAATGATGCTATCTTTTTTACCATTAACAATTTCACGAGCGTAGGTCAAGGCGTTCCTCGTCTCATCCATCGTCGCCTTCTTGTAGCGCTCTTTCAGTCCGAAGCGCTTGATCAGATTGTCGGCCACGGTGCGGCTTTCCAGCATCCCGACATACAGATCATTTGGATTCTTGATGCCGGCGATGCCGCTGGCGGCCCCAGCCAATCCTCCGAGCTGACCGAGCATCGCGGTCACATTGCTGCCCTGTTGCTGGGGCGGCAGCAGCCTGACCGTGCTCGAGTATTCCGGTGAAAGCAGCGAACTGAATGCTAACGCCAGCGCCCCCATTGCGATCGGCATGCCAAGGACGAGCCAGCGGTAGCGCGCCAGCGTGGTCAACAAATCGAACAGACGGATTTGGTCGGCGTCGTTATCGGGATTGATTGTTACTAATTGTTCGGCCATCTTCTACTTTCAATTGTGGCAGCTCGCGCGCTCGTTCGACGCACGAAAATTTGCAGGCGTAATTTACTGACGGCTGGCGGCCTTGGCGGCGAACCGCGATGCGGACAACACCCTGTTCGCCAAAGGCTCGTCAGTCCATCGCCGCGGCTGTGCGGCAAGCCGAGATGACCGCGCCGATCTGGCTCGCCGTCATATTCGGGAACATCGGCAAGCTGAGTACCTCGTCGTGGATTTGTTCCGCCAGCGGAAAAGCGCCCTTGCCGATGCCCAGGTCCGCATACGCTTGCTGTAAGTGCGGCGGGATCGGATAATGGATCAGCGTACCGATCCCCGCGCTGGTCAAATCGCGTTGCAGCTGTTCGCGCCGTTTCGTGCGCACTACAAACAGATGCCACACCGACTCCGCCCACTCCGGCACCACCGGCAGCACCAGGGCGCTGTCGGCAAGACCGGCCAGGTACTGCGCGGCGATCGCGCCGCGCGCTTCGTTGTCCTCATCGAGCGTCTGCAGCTTGACCCGCAGGACCGCCGACTGCAACGGGTCGAGGCGGCTGTTAAACCCGCGCACTTCGTTGACGTATTTCACCCGCGACCCATAGTTGCGCAGTACCCGGACCCGATCCGCGATCGCCGCATCGTCGGTGGTGATGCCGCCGCCGTCGCCGTAGGCGCCGAGATTTTTCCCGGGGTAGAAGCTCCAGGCGACCACATCGCCGTGCGCGCCCAGGCGTTTGCCTTTGTAACGGGCGCCGTGCGCTTGCGCGCCGTCTTCCAACACTTGCAAGCCATGTTTGCGTGCAATCGCCAGGATCGGATCCATGTCCGCCGGTTGACCGTACAGGTGGACCGGCAGGATCACTTTCGTGCGCGGCGTGATCGCCGCTTCGATCCGCTCAGGCGCCATATTGAAACCATTTGCCTCCGGCTCTACCGGAACCGGGACCGCGCCGCACTGGCTGACCGCGAGCCAGGTCGCAATGTAGGTATTGCTCGGCACGATGACTTCGTCGCCGGAGCCCACACCCATCGCCAGCAGCGCCAGGTGCAGGGCATCCAGACCGTTCGCCAGGCCGACGCAGTACTTTGCCTCGCAATAGGCTGCGTACTCTTCTTCGAAGCGCTCGACTTCGGCGCCCAGGATGTACCAGCCGGAGTCGAGGACGCGCTTGACTGCTTCATCGATCGCCGGCTGCAGCTTGGTGTACGCGGCTTTAAGGTCTAGAAAAGGGACATTCATTAGCTACCCTGAGTTTTTACGATTTGGACAAATTCAACATAATCACGGATATAGTCGGCTGCATCGTATTTGTGCGAGGCGAACACCAGCAGTACCGCGTCGGCCGAATATTTATACTGGACGCCCCAGGTCAGCGGCGGCAGGTAGATGCCGCGGTCTGGCGAATCGAGCACGACCTCGGTACGATTGGTGCCGTCATCGACGAGCACCGTGCAACTGCCGCGCACGCAGATAAGGAACTGGTGGCACGCGTGATGCGCGTGCTCGCCCCGCGTTTCTTTGCTGGGAACATCAAAAACGAGGAAGTAGCGCTCGGGTACGAATGGGATGTGCTGATCGAATTCGCCCACCGTCAGGCTGCCGCGCATGTCAGGAATCAGTGGAAATTGATGGAGGGTCACCCCGCGCACATTCAAGGCGTCATGAAATGGCGGCTTGCGCGCGTCCGGTGCGCGCGTGCCGACGGCAGCTTCGGGCTTCGTGTTGGTGTAGCCTGCGATGCGGGCCGGGTTGCCCTGCACGATCGCATTCGCCGGCACCGACCGAGTGACCACCGCGCCGGCGCCGATCATCGCGCCCTCGCCAATGGTCAGGCCCGGCAGGATCGTCGCGTTCGCACCAATCGAGGCGCCGGCTTTGATTGTCGTGACTGAAAATTGTTTAGGATAGACTTTCGACCGTGGATAGAGGTCGTTCGTGAAGGTCACGTTTGGACCGATGAAGACGTTATCTTCGATACGCACGCCATCCCATACCTGCACCCCGCTTTTGACGGTAACGTTGTCGCCAATGATGACATCATTTTCCACCAGGACGTGCGCGCAAATATTGCAGCCAGCGCCGATGCTTGCCCCGGGCAGGACCACGCAGTACTGCCAGATGCGGGTACCGGCGCCGATGTTTTCGGCCTGGACATCGGCTAAATGATGAATGCTATTCAAAATACAACTCCACTATATAAACTCAATCGATCACATCACGAACGCAAGCTGTCCTGACATCGCTCACGTTCAACTTCGTCCCCGGTCCATGACCGTGATGGCGGACACATGATATTAATTCTTCAGTACTTTCAGGCCGGCTGCGCCGAGACCGAACTGGTAGAAGATCGAGGTCCATTCTTTCAGGCTCTGGCGGAAGCTGCCGCGCTCGATCTTCTCCGGCACGACAATGGTGTCGCCAGGATTGACCTCGGTGCCGTTGACGCCGCTGAACCAGCCTGCGCTACGCGCGCCCTTGGCGGTGCCGTCGGCGCGGATTACGTAGGTTTCCGACAAGTCGCCGGATTCGGTGCCGCCGCCGGCCAGCAATACATAATCCTTCACCGTGCGGCGCGGTTTGTAGATGAACGAATTGGACTGGAATACCGATCCCAGCACTTCCACCGTGCCAGGCTTGCGCGGCACGAAAACGCTGTCGCCGTCCTGCAATGGCAAGTCGGGCAGATTCTTCAATTGCGCATCGCCGTCCTGCAGCTCCAGTACGATGCGCCCTTCCGCCTTCACCGTCCGCAGCTTTTGGGCGACGCGGCGCTGGCGCTCGAGTTCCGCGGCCTGGATCGCGACCGAGTCCTTATCGGTTGTGCCGGCAGCACGGCTCGACGCCGCGCTCTCGACATCGCGTTCGAAACGATCGGCAAGCTCGTCCAGCTTCAGCTGCTGCGTGCGCCGAACGGACTCGCGCGTCACCTGCGTCGCGTAGACGTAGCCGGCGTCGGACGGGCCGCCGAGGCGGAACATCAGTTGGCGCAGGGTTTCGCCCTTCTGTATCTGGAACAGTCCGCTTTGCTTCATCTCGCCGGAGACGCGCACATACTCGTTTTGCAGTTGTGCCCGCACCGGCGACGCGCCCGGCGCGAACACCCGGATCACGTCGGTCGGGCGCACCGGGATGCCGGCCAGGCGTGCCGCGATGGTGGCCTTGTCGGCAACCAGCTCGGCGACCGTCTGGTAAGTGTTGTTCACGGTCTTTTCGATGATGATTTGGCGCTGCTCGGCGGCGGAATCGACGCCGCCGGCCCAGCGCATGACCTCCGCCAGCGATGCCGCTCCCTTCAGTTCGAAAATCGCCTGCGTCTTGACGTTGCCACTGAGCGCTACCAGCGGGCCGACTTCGGGGATGTAGATGACGTCGCCATCGCGCAACGTCGCGTCCTGACTCTTGTCGCCATTGACCAGCACGTCGTACAGGTCGAAATTGGCCACGGTGGCGCCGTTGCGCTTGAGCTGGATATTGCGCATCGAGCCCGAAGAATCCGGGCCGCCCGACGTGAACAACGCATTCAAAAGCGTGCTCATCGAATTGAGCGTGTAGGTCCCCGGACGCATCGCGTGCCCGACCACGTAGATCTGCACGGCGCGGGTCTGCGAAATACTTGCGGTGAGTTCGAAATTGGTGAAGATCTTGCTGACGGCCTGCTTCAGGTGGCCCTGCAAGTCGCGGTACTTGACGCCCGCGACCTTGATCGAACCGACGCGCGGAACATAGATCGCGCCGTTGCGGTCGACCGTAGCCGTGACGTCGACGTTGACCATTCCCCAACCGCGGATCTGAATCTCGTCGCCGGTGCCGATCACGTAGTCGGCGTTGACCTGGGCGGCGTCGAACGGCGCGAACGTGGTCGGCATCTCGGTAAACAGGGACTTGCCGAAGCGCTCGAGCGTACCGCCAGTGACGGTCGCCGCATACGCACCGAAAGTGTCCTTGTCGGTGTTTTTCTGTTGGCGCAAGCGCTCGGCACGGTCCGCGCTCTCCTGGCGGGCCTGCTGCTGAAGTTGTTGCTCGCGCAGATCCGGGCGCGCACTGGTAATGCTCGGCAGCGCACGATCGGCAGGGCTTTCAGGTGCTTGCACTGGTACCGGCGCGGTGGCGAGCGGCGTGACCGGCTGGTCGAACCGCTGTGCCCAGGCCGCTCCGGACGTCGATCCCAATAGCACTACGGCACAGGCCATAATTTTCACGTCAGCTGCAACCGAATTATTTTTCATGCGCTCTTCTAAAATATTAATCTAATAATTGGACGAAAATGCCAATATACAATTGAAATTGTCTTACAACAGTCGACGGCAATCGCGGCGACGGTTTGGTGCAGGCGCGTGCGCAAATAAATTGAACACCGCACAGTCGGCCAAAGGCATTGTTGGGATTCAGCAAAAGGGCTTGATTCTAACATTAAGGCACTGCGAAACAGTCGCGAAAATGCGACGAAACGGGGTTGCCGCTAGAGAACTGGCGCCCGGGAATTCAATAATGAAAACATTGGGTAGGAATCATTTATCGCGCAATATTTACTACTCGTGGTCAAAATTCGCCAGATAGTTCTTGCGATAACGAACTCGCCGTTAGCAAAAAGGTCTTCTTTTTAATCAAGCCTGTGAAATACCGGACAGCGCGCCGCCGGCGTGGAGACGCTTAGGCAAGCAAGTCCAGCTGCGCCCGGTCGAGATAGCACCACTCGCCCTCGGCGAGACCGAGCGACTCGAGCGTCAGGCTGCCGATGGCCGAACGGTGCAGCGCCAGGCAATGGTTGCCGGCGGCCGCCAGCATGCGTTTGACCTGATGATACTTGCCCTGCTCGAGCACGATTTCAAGCTGGTGCTCGCCGCGGCGAATACAACTGAGCGCCTTCAGCGGCGCCGGTTCGTCGTGCAGCTTGACGCCTTCCAGCAGCTGCTCGACCAGAGAATCGGTCACCGGCTCCTGCGTCGTCGCCTGGTATATTTTCGGCACATGGCGCTTCGGCGAGGACTGCGCGTGGATGAACGGGCCGTCGTCGGACATCAGCAGCATGCCCGTGGTGTCGTGGTCGAGCCGGCCCACAGGCTGGACGTCGCGCCAGGTAAATTGCTCGGGCAGCAAGGTCAGCACGCCCGGATGATGGCTCGGCTTGCGCGAACATTCGAAGTTCGCCGGCTTGCTGAGGGCGATGTAGACATGCGCCCGGAACACCCACTCCTCGCCAAAAACAGTCAACATCAGGCCATCGGTGTCAAACGTGGTTTTATAGGCCGTGTGCGGCGCACCGGCGACGCTAACTTCGCCATCTTCGATCAGGGCGCGGCAATATTTGCGCGTGCCGAATCCTTGCGATTGCAGGATTCGGTCCAGGGATAGTTTGCTCATGGGCGAGACTTTACCAGAACGACCGTCAGCCCGTCAGCCGGACGGTGCTAGGGCAATATTGCCTCAATGACATTTGACGCTCGGCGAGCGACAGGTTTGACACAGATCAAGCGTGCAGGTTCGGCCGTTGGTACAGTGAAACCTCATTAGGAATCGGCCTAACGTACCTTGCGAATGCCTACCACATCGGTAGGACAATCGGATCACCAACCAAAAAGAGGACGACATGAGCATCGACAATCGCTGCGACCAGAACCACCCTGAGTTTCCAGGATCGCAGACGGAGGCCCATTGCCTGATCGCCCTCGAGCAATCAGCACTCTACGCCGCCCGGCTTGCAATTTCTCGCTGGATCAACGAGAGCGCAGCCTCATGTGCGGCGCTGGAGTCGCCGGCGCCGGCGCTGGCGCGTTCCGTCTGGCTTGCTGAAGCGCAAGACAATTTCCAACAATGGCTTGGCCGCGGCGGCTTCGCCCAGTACGAACTCTCAGCGTCCAACGATTCGGAAGCACCCTCATCACTCGAGCCGCACAGCACCAGCCTGCCTGGCCCCTCGACTTATCGTTCAGATACCTGCGTCGATTGATGCGCAGGGCGCCGACCGGGTCCGGCGCCCCCATTGCCCCATTCAATATATCGACGGCAATAGGAAACGGCGGCATTGCGCCGCCGTTTCCACGTCCCCCGAGGGAGACTTTGTCGAGGAATTTAATTCTCTCTATACCGCATCGAAATGCAGTCAGTAGTCCGGTTCAATGAATTGAAAACTACGTGAACTTTTTATATCGGCCCCTTTGAATGAACTACGGGTTCAATATAGAACAATTGTGTGAACTTGCAAGGAGAAATTAATTTAACGCTCAACGCACCGCTGGCGTTGCCCCACGGTACAGCGATCTCACCGCACCCGCCCCGACCGACGCGCCGAATTTCTTCAGCACACGCTCAGGCAGCCCTTCGTGCGCCGTGTAGTCGACGATATCCTCGACCCTGACGACTTCCCGCGCCACACTGTCGACGCTGCCGAAGCCGTCCGCCAGGCCCATCTCGACGGCGCGGGCGCCGCTCCAGAACAGGCCCGAGAACATCTCCGGCGTTTCCTTCAGGCGCTTGCCGCGCCCGGTCCGCACCACGCCGATGAATTGCTGGTGAATTTCGTTGAGCATCGCCTGGGCGTGCGCCTTGTCCTTGCCCGATTGCGGACTGAACGGATCGAGGAAACCCTTGTTTTCGCCGGCGGTCAACAGGCGCCGCTCGACGCCGACCTTTTCCATCGTGCCGGTGAAACCGAAGCCGTCCATCAGCACGCCGATCGAGCCGACGATGCTGGCCTTGTTGACATAAATTTTGTCGGCGGCGGCGGCGATGTAATAGCCGCCGGACGCGCAAATCTCGTCGACCACGACGTACACCGGCTTTGCCGGATACCCCTTCCGCAGACGCAAGATTTCATCGACGATCATGCCGGCCTGCACCGGGCTACCGCCGGGGCTGTTAATCCGCAGTACCACGGCGACCGAGCCGACATCGCTGAACGCCTTGTTCAGCGATGGAATCACCGAGTTGGCCGAGCCGCTGCCTTCGACGTCGATGTCGCCGTCGATCTCGATCAGCGCCGTATGCTTGCCCAACGCTTCCAGGTCGGAGCCGGTGCTGAAATCGAAATAGGCCCACAATGAGAAGAAGATAGCGCCCAATGTGAGCAGTTTGAAGAAGATACCCCAGCGCCGCGCGGTACGCTGCTCCTTGACGGTGGCGAATAGCAGCTTTTCCAGCGTGTCGCGCTCCCAGTTGGCATGCTGTGGCGAGCTGGACAATGCCGGCTCCTTGGTGCTGCTGATGTTGTCATTCATGATTCGTCGTATCGGGATTAAATAGTGGGCGGCGCCTGGACAAATTCGTCCGGCTGCCAGTAGATCTTGTCGTTCTCTTCACGCACGGCGATCGGCCGCAGGCGGCCGCCCTTGCAGGGTCCGCCCGCACACTGGCCGCTTTCGGGGACGTAAATCGCCCCGTGCGTCGAGCACATCAGGTACAGCCCGCTCGATTCGAAGAATTCGCCTTCGTTCCAGTCGAGTTCGATCGGCACGTGCGCGCAGCGGTTCAGATAGCCATAGACTTTGCCGTCGTAGCGCACGACAAAACCGGTGCCGGCGTCGCCGAAGGCCCGCACTGCAAAGCGCACGCCGCGCCCGCCTTCCAGCAAGGCATCGGAATCGCACACCAGCAAGCCGTTGACGGCGTCATCGCTCATCAGGCGTTCTCGCCGAGCCACTGATGCAGCTGGGCCACGGTTTGCGCCGAGTACAGCGGCCGGCATGCCTGCAACTGGTCGACCGGATGGGCGCCGTATTCGACGGCCACCGCGCCGGCGCCGGCATTGTTGGCCATCAGCAGGTCGTGGGTGGTGTCGCCGATCATCACCGTGCGCTTCAGGTCCTGGCCCAGTTCGCGCGTCAGTTCCTGCAGCATCGCCGGGTGCGGCTTCGAAAAAGTTTCGTCGGCGCAGCGGGTGGCGTCGAACAGCGACAGCAAGCCGACCGCATTGAGCGCCCGGTTCAGGCCGACGCGGCTCTTTCCGGTGGCCACAGCCAGGAAGTATCCCTGCTGCGACAACTCCGTCAACATGTCGCGAACGCCGTCGAATAGCACCAGTTCCGGGTCCTTCGTCAAGAAATGATAGCGATAGCGCTCGACCATTTTCGGGTACATCGACGGTTCGATATTCGGCATCACGGCCTGCATCGCTTCGTGCAGGCCGAGGCCGATGACGTGCGAGGCTTCTTCGTCGCGGGGAATCGGCAAGCCGAGGTCGCGCGCCGCCGACTGGATGCTGGTGACGATCGTGGACGTGCTGTCCATCAGGGTGCCATCCCAATCGAAAACGATCAGGTCAAATTGCTTGCGTGCCATGTTTTCCGGCTAGGCTTGTGGCCGCCGGCTCCTTAAGGGGTTGGTGTGTTGCGCGAGATTATCGCGCTGCAATATTCTGCGGTTTCCCCAAGCTTACCAAGAAACGGTCGCATTCTGCCGGCAACGGGGCATTTATCGTCACCTGCTTGCCGGTCTCGGGATGGGTAAAGGTAATTTGATGCGCATGAAGAAACATGCGCTTCAGCGACCCGCGCCTCTGGTCGGCCTTCAGCAAGACGCGGTTCAGCGCGAAATCGCCGTACTTGTCGTCGCCAAGGATAGGGAAGCCCGACGAAGCCAGATGAACACGGATCTGGTGCGTGCGCCCCGTCTTCAGCTCGGCTTCCAGCAAGGCAAAGTGCTCCCACTTGCGCAGCAGGCTGAACACGGTATGCGACTCCATGCCTCCGGCCTGCACGCAGACGCGCCGCTCGCCTTCCGCAGTGGTGTATTTGTGCAGCGGCAGCTTGATGTGCTGGCGCGCGTTCTTCCAGTCGCCGCCAACCGCCGTCAGGTAGCGCTTGTCGGTCAGGCCGTCGCGCATCTGCTCGTGCAGGTTCGTCAGGGCCGAGCGCTTCTTTGCCAGCATCAGTACGCCGGAGGTCTCGCGGTCGAGCCGGTGCACCAGTTCGAGGAACTTGGCGTCGGGGCGCGCCGCGCGCAGCTGCTCGATGACGCCGTAGGACACGCCGGAGCCGCCATGCACGGCGGTGCCGCACGGCTTGTCGATGATCAGCAGGTGGGCATCCTCGAACAGGATGGTGAATTCGGCGCCCGGCACTGTGGCGGTCGACTTCTCCGCCACCCGCACCGGCGGAATGCGCACGACGTCGCCGCTGGCCAGGCGGTACAGCTGGTCGATGCGACCTTTATTCACGCGCACTTCGCCGGAGCGCAAAATACGGTATATGTGACTCTTCGGGACGCCCTTGCATACGCGCAGCAGGTAGTTATCGATGCGCTGTCCGGCTTCTTCTTCGGTGATTGTTACGAACTGGGCTTGCAGCGGTGTCGGTGATGAAGGGGGAACACTCTCGGTTTGCATCTTCATTTGCTCTGTCTTCCCAGAAATTCTCTCTAAGTCCTTCATTTTGAATATATAATCGACAGGCGGCGGTCAAACCTCTGCTGGTGTAAGAATTAAAACGATATTTTACACAGGGGCGTCTCCATCGGCCTCGCCAAATTGCAAATTCGATGGAAAAACGTGTACGCACATCCCTGCGCGAATCAAGGTTGCACCGTTGTTGTAATCGGATAACGCGCAAGGCTGCAAGATTGGATTGTTTGGAATTGTAAGGATAAGTACCGGCAAGCTGTCCCCCGTGGCCAGCTCGCCGGTTGATGGCGTCGATAACGCTTGTCGTTTTCGCCCGACCCGATGTAAGCCTCATCCCGAAGGCTTGAGAATAATGGCGGATCCATTCGCCGGTGGTTCGAAGTCTTGGTATGTTCGCTGGCTACGGTTTGGCTCGTTGATCTGCTCACCGCCTGGCTGTCCCCTGTGCCCCGGTTCGACCGGCAGCAAACAGGTAAGTTGCAGGTGATGCGTGCACTCGGCATGTCGATCGACCCCACCGCGCCCCGTTGCGGCCGCAACGCCTGTCGTTGCTGCGCCGTGCATGAAGGCATACCCACCCTCCAACTCTCCGTTCCCGCGTACATCCCGTGTACATTGTGCCGCCCTGACAAAGCGGACTAGATCGGCCCCCGGGCCGCGGAGTTTATAAAAAATGAAACGCATGTTGTTTAACGCTACGCAGCAAGAAGAGCTGCGCGTAGCCATTGTCGACGGTCAGAAACTGATCGACATCGATATCGAAACCGCCGGGCGCGAACAGCGCAAGTCGAACATCTACAAAGGCGTCATCACCCGCATCGAGCCGTCGCTGGAAGCTTGCTTCGTCAGCTACGGCGAAGACCGCCACGGTTTCCTGCCATTTAAAGAAGTGGCGCGCACCTACTTCCGCGAAGGCGTCGACGTCCGTACCGCTTCCGTCAAGGAAGCGCTGCGCGAAGGCCAGGAAATCATGGTCCAGGTCGAAAAGGAAGAGCGCGGCAACAAGGGCGCGGCGCTGACCTCGTTCGTCTCGCTGGCCGGCCGCTACCTGGTCTTGATGCCGAACAACCCGCGCGGCGGCGGCGTATCGCGCCGCGTCGAAGGCGAAGAGCGCCAGGAACTGCGCGAAACCATGGACAAGCTGGACCTGCCGCAAGGCATGTCGGTGATTGCCCGCACCGCCGGCATCGGCCGCAACGTCGAAGAACTGCAGTGGGACCTGAATTACCTGATGCAACTGTGGCGCGCGATCGAGGGCGCCGGCAAGCAAGGCAGCGGCGCCTTCCTGATCTACCAGGAATCGTCGCTCGTCATCCGCGCCATCCGCGACTACTTCCAGCCGGACATCGGCGAGATCCTGATCGACACCGACGACATCTACGAGCAGGCGCATCAGTTCATGAGCCACGTGATGCCCGACATGGTGCACCGCGTCAAGCGCTACAGCGACGACGTGCCGCTGTTCTCGCGCTTCCAGATCGAACACCAGATTGAAACGGCCTACTCGCGCACGGTGCCGTTGCCGTCCGGCGGCGCCATCGTCATCGACCACACCGAGGCGCTCGTCTCGGTCGACGTCAACTCGGCGCGCGCCACCCGCGGCTCCGACATCGAGACCACCGCCTTCAACACCAACTGCGAAGCGGCCGAAGAAGTGGCCCGCCAGCTGCGCCTGCGCGACCTTGGCGGCCTGATCGTCATCGACTTCATCGACATGGAAGTGGCGAAGAACCAGCGCGAGGTGGAAACCCGCCTGAAAGATGCGCTGCACCACGACCGCGCCCGCGTCCAGATGGGCAAGATTTCGCGCTTCGGCCTGATGGAACTGTCGCGCCAGCGCCTGCGTCCGTCGCTGTCCGAAGGCAGCCACGTGACCTGCCCGCGCTGCTCCGGCACCGGCCACATCCGCGATACCGAATCGTCCGCCCTGCAGGTGCTGCGCATCATCCAGGAAGAGGCGATGAAGGAAAATTCGGCCACCATCCACGTGCAAGTACCCGTCGACGTCGCCGCTTTCCTGCTCAACGAAAAGCGCGGCGAAGTGCTCAAGATCGAGAACCGCCACCGCATCAGCGTGATCCTGATCCCGAACAAGCACCTCGACACGCCGCACTACAAGCTCGAGCGCATCAAGCACGACGATCCGCGCCTCGAAGACAGCCAGGCCAGCTACACGCTCGCCGAGCAGGCCGATACCGACATGGCCTACAGCAAGCGCCAGAAGGAAGAAGCCAAGCCGCGCCAGGAAGCCGTCGTCAAGACGATCACCCCGGCCCAGCCTGCGCCGATGGTCGACCGCAGCGAGCCGGTCAAGCCAGCCGTGGTAGCGGCGCCGGTGCTGACCGCGCCGGTCGAGGAAAGCTTCCTCGACAAGATCATTAACTTCTTCATGGGCAAGAAGGCGACCCCGGCTGCAGCGCCTGCGCCGGTGGCGGCGCCAGCCAAGCCGGCCGCAGCGTCGGCCGACCGTGGCGGCGACCGTAACGGCCGTGGCCCGCGCGGCCGCAGCCGTGGCGGCAAGCAAGGTGGCCGCGAAGAGCGCGAGCCAGGCGCCAAGGCCGGTGTTGCCGACGAGACCGTGAAAGCGGCCGACGCCGACGCCCGCGCCGCCCGTCCGCCGCGTCCGCCACGCCCACCGCGTGAAGCACGCGAGCCGCGTCCCGAGCAGCTCGAAGCCGCTGCCCCGGCCGCGCCGCGCGCCGAACGCGGCGAGCGTCCGGATCGTGCCGAGCGCACTCCGCGTCCTCCACGCGAACGCGCAGACTATCGCGCCGTCGTCACCGAGTCGAAATCGGACGAAGTCGTCGTCACCGAAGAAGTGATGGCGTCGTCGGTCTCGGTCACCACCGTCGGCCCGGATGGCGAGCACAGCGTCATCGAGCAGGTCGTGAAGACGATCACCACGATCGGCCCGAACGGCGAAGAGATCGAAGTCGAAGCGGGCGGCGACGAGCCGCGCCGCCGCCGCCGCCGCGGTGGCCGCAACCGCAACCGCCGCGAGCGCGAGCTCGGCGAAGGCGGCGAGAACGACGCAGGCGAGGCCGAGGGCGAAGACGCACCGGCAACCACGGTGACGTTCACGCCGGTGGCTGACCAGGAAGCGGCTGCTGCTGAAGTTACTGCTGCTGAGCCAACGCCGGTGTCGGAATATGTGGTTGCCGAGCCCGTCGTGGCGTCTGCGCCGGCCCCAGTGGCGGCACCGGCTCCCGAGCCTGTTGCTGCCCAGCCAGAAGCGCCAGCCGTTGAGGAAGCGCCAATCGTCGCTGAAGCGCCAGCCGTCGAGCAAGCGCCTGCAGTGATGCCGGAAACGATCTTCACGCCGGATACCCCGGTCGAAGCGCCGGCTGCCGCCGAACCAGTCGTCGCCGAAGTTGAAGTCGAGCGTGTCGTCGCCGAGCCGGTCGCTGTCCAGACCACGCCGGAAGCGATTGAAGAGCCGGTGGCGGTCGTCGAGGAAGCGCCAGCCCCGGCTGATGTTGCAGCGCCGGCACCAGCTCCGACAGCGGCACCAGCGCCAGCGCCGGTTGCCGACTTGAAAGAGTTGCTGGGTTCTGCAGGCCTGACCCTGGCTGCCACCGATCCTGAAAAGCTGCGTGCAGCGCAGGAAGCGGCGGCCAACGCGGCGCCGCCGGTACGTGTTCCGCGTGAACGCAAGCCGCTGCCGCCGCAAGCGGACGAGCCGCTGATCCAGATCGACACCACCCGCCAGTAATCTCGGCAGGTCGTTGATGCAAAAAGGGAAGCCGCGTGCTTCCCTTTTTTCATACGAACAATGCACGTCATCCTCGCACCCGTCAAACCCCATGATCCCACCCCGCGACATCCGCCCCGCCCCCGTCGCCCTGCGCGAAGCATTCTGGTACTGGCTCAAGCTCGGCTTCATCAGCTTCGGCGGCCCCGCCGGCCAGATCGCCCTGATGCATGCCGAGCTGGTCGAACGGCGTCGCTGGATGTCCGAGCAGCGTTTCCTGCACGCCCTTAACTACTGCATGCTGCTGCCCGGCCCGGAAGCGACCCAGCTCGCCGTCTACATCGGCTGGCTGATGCACAAGACGCGCGGCGCCATCGTCGCCGGCGTGCTGTTCGTGCTGCCCTCCCTGCTGATCCTGATCGCACTCTCGTGGATCTACATGGCCTACGGCAACGTGCCGGCAGTGGCCGCCATCCTGTACGGCATCAAGCCCGCGGTGGTCGCCATTGTCCTCGCCGCCGCCTGGCGCATCGGCAGCCGCACGCTGAAAAACCAGGTGCTGATGGCGATTGCCGTCGCCGCCTTCCTCGCCATCGCCGTGGCCGACCTGCCTTTCCCGCTGATCGTGCTCGGCGCCGCCGCCATCGGCCTGGCCGGCGGGCGCTGGTGGCCGGCCTGGTTCCAGATCGGCGGCGCCCGCGCCCACAGCGCCCGGCCATCCTACGGCCTCGCCCTGATCGACGACGACACGCCGACCCCGGCCCACGCCACCTTCACCTGGCCGCGGCTGGCGCGCGTCACGCTGATCGGCGTGGCGGTCGGCGCCGGCGCCTGGCTGGTGCTGGCCGCCCTTTTCGGCGCCGCCGGCGTGCTGCCCGTAATGGGCTGGTTCTTCACCAAGGCCGCGCTGATGACTTTCGGCGGCGCCTACGCCGTGCTGCCCTACGTCTACCAGGGCGGCGTCGAACACTACCACTGGCTGACCGGCCCGCAGATGATCGACGGCCTGGCGCTGGGCGAAACCACGCCCGGCCCGCTGATCATGATCGTCGCCTTCGTCGGCTTCGTCGGCGCCTGGGGCGAGGCCATTTTCGGCCCTTCCTCGCGGCTGCTGGCGGGAGTCGCCGGCGCCTGCGTGGCGGCGCTGTTTACCTTCCTGCCGTCGTTCATCTTCATCCTCGGCGGCGGCCCGCTGGTCGAATCGACCCGCGGCGACGTCCGCATGACGGCGCCGCTGACGGCCATCTCGGCCGCGGTGGTCGGCGTCATCGTCAGCCTCGCCGTGTTCTTTGGCGAGCATGTGTTCTTCGCCCGCGGCAGCTGGGATCCAGCCGCGGTGGCGATCAGCGCCGCCGCCTGCGTCGCCCTGTTCCGCTACCAAATGGGCCCCATCAAATTGATCTTCGCCTGTGCGCTCGCGGGCCTCGTGCTATCGTATTGGCATGGCTGAAAAAATCATCATGCTCGGCGACGAGCGCCGGCCGCAAATGGCCGTTCCCACCATCCTCGAAGCGCCCGCCGGCCGCGTGGACGATGCCCTCGCGCGCCCGCTGCACGACCTGCGCATCTCCGTCACCGACCGCTGCAATTTTCGCTGCGTCTACTGCATGCCGAAGGAAGTGTTCAACAAGGACTACGCCTACCTGCCGCACACCGCGCTGCTGTCGTTCGAGGAGATCACCCGCGTCGCCAACATCTTCGTCGCCCACGGCGTCGAGAAGATCCGCCTGACCGGCGGCGAACCGCTGCTGCGCAAGAACCTCGAGCGCCTGGTCGGCATGCTGGCCGAAATCCGCACGCCGAGCGGGCGCGCCCTCGACCTCACGCTCACCACCAACGGCGCGCTGCTGGCGCGCAAAGCGCAGTCGCTGCGGGACGCTGGCCTGAACCGGGTCACCGTCTCGCTCGACTCACTCGACGACGCCACCTTCAAGCGCATGAACGACGTCGACTTCGCGGTCGACGACGTGCTGCGCGGGATCGACGCCGCGCACGCGGCGGGCCTCGGCCCGATCAAGATCAACATGGTCGTCAAGGGCGGCATGAACGACCAGGAAATCGTGCCGATGGCGCGCCACTTCAAAGGCACCCCGTACATCCTGCGCTTCATCGAATACATGGACGTCGGCGCCTCCAACGGCTGGAACATGAGCGAAGTGATTCCATCGGCCGAAGTGGTGCGCCGCATCTCGGAGCAGATGCCGCTGGTTGCAGTCGGCGCCAATTACACCGGCGAGACGGCCGCGCGCTGGCGCTACCTCGATGGCGGCGGCGAAGTTGGCATGATCTCCAGCGTGACCCAGTCATTCTGCAAGGATTGCACGCGTGCGCGCCTGTCGACCGAAGGCCAGCTCTACACCTGCCTGTTCGCCACCCGCGGCCACGACCTGCGCGGCCTGCTGCGCGCCGGCCGCAGCGACGCCGAGATCTCGAGCGCCGTCGCCCACCTTTGGCGCGCGCGCACCGACCGCTATTCCGACACCCGCACCATCAACACCAGCGGCATCGAACGCGGCCCCAAGCGGGTCGAAATGTCCTACATCGGCGGATAACCAAGCATGCAAAAAAATGAACAGATCAGCGCACTGATCCTGGCGGGCGGGCGCGGCTCGCGCATGGGGCACGTCGACAAGGGCCTGCAGCCGTTCCAAGGCGCCACCATGGTCGCGCACGTGCTCGAGCGGCTGGCGCCGCAGGTGGGCGCAATCGCCATCAACGCCAACCAGAACCTGGGCAGGTACGCCGCATTCGGCGCGCCGGTGTGGCCAGACGAAACCACCGGCTTCGCCGGCCCGCTGGCAGGACTCGAAGCCGGCATGCGCCACTGCACCACGCCGTACATGGTCACCGCCCCTTGCGATTCGCCGTTCCTGCCGGCCGACCTGGCCGCGCGCCTGTTCCATGCGCTGCAGTCGCAGCGCGCCGACATCGCGCTGGCGGTGACGCAGGAAGCCGGACAGCGCCGCCAGCCGCACCCGGTATTCTGCCTCGTCAAGACGCGGCTGCTGCCGGTGCTGTCGAAGTACCTGGCCGAGGGCGGCCGCAAGATGGATGGCTGGTACGCCGAACTCAAAGTGGCCGAAGTGCTGTTCGACGACAGCGACGCCTTCCGCAACATCAACACGCTCGACGAACTGCACAGCCTCGACACCACGCGTGCGCCGAAGCGCCTGCTCGATGTCACCAGCTGCCTGTCCGGCTACGATCCCGACGCGCTGCCGGTACGCGACGCGCAGCGCATCATCCGCGACTTCGTCACGCCGATCGCCGCGGTCGAAAAAGTCGCGCTGCGCGCCGCGCTCGACCGCGTGCTGGCGGCGGACATCACCTCGCCGATCAGCGTGCCGGCGCACGACAACTCGGCGATGGACGGCTACGCCCTGCGCGGCGCCGACCTGCGCGCCGACGGCCCCACCACGCTGAACGTCATCGACACCGTCTATGCCGGCAGGCCCTCAAGCGCCGTTCCGGCGGCCGGCGAATGCGTCCGCATCATGACCGGCGGCGTCATGCCGCCCGGCTGCGACAGCGTGATCCCGCAGGAGTTCGTGGCCCGCATCGGCGAGGCCGACATCACCATCGACGCCGGCGTCATCCGCACCGGCGACAACCGCCGCTTCGCCGGCGAAGACCTGATGGCCGGCAGCGCCGCGCTCAAAAAGGGCAAGGTGATTCGCCCGGCCGACCTTGGCCTGCTTGCGTCGCTCGGCATCGCCGAAGTGCCGGTCCAGCGGCGCCTGCGCGTGGCGTTCTTCTCGACCGGCGACGAACTGCGCTCGATCGGCGAGGCGCTCGACGAGGGCTGCGTCTACGACAGCAACCGCTACACGCTGTACGGCATGCTGACGCGCCTGGGCTGCGACATCATCGACATGGGCGTCGTCAAGGACGACCCGCAGGCGCTCGAAGACGCGCTGCGCAACGCCTGCGAAAACGCCGACGCCATCATTACCTCCGGCGGCGTATCCGTTGGCGCTGCCGACTACACGCGCGATATCATGGCCAGGCTTGGCGACGTCACGTTCTGGAAGATCGGCATGCGTCCCGGGCGCCCGCTCGCCTTCGGCAAGATCAACTCGAACGGCCGCAGCGCCTTCCTGTTTGGCCTGCCCGGTAATCCGGTCGCGGTGATGGTGTCGTTCTATTTCTTCGCGCGCGCCGCGCTGCTGCACATGATGGGCGCCGATGCGCCGCTGACGCTGCTGCGGGTCGCCTCCGCTGGCGCCATCCGCAAGAAGCCCGGCCGCACCGAATACCAGCGCGGCATCCTGTCGGTCGATGCCGTCGGCACGCAGCAGGTCAGCATCACCGGCTCGCAGGGCTCCGGCATTTTGCGCTCGATGTCGGAAGCGAACTGCATGGTGGTGCTGCACGACGAACAGGGCAACGTCGCCGCCGGCGACATGGTCGACGTCATGCTGTTCGAAGGCCTCGTTTAAAACCGCAACAGTAATAACCGTCATCTTCGCGAAGCGGGGATCCATACGGAGCGAAGCGCAGTGGTGAAAGCCGTTCGGCATGGGTCCACGCTCGCGCGAGGAGTCATTTCTGCCAATGGCAGGAATGACGGGGTGGCTATTCATCGTCCGCCAATTTGGACAGCGCTTCCGCCGGACTGGCGTACAGCGCCGGCTCCTTGTGGCTGCGCGTGAATGCCGCGCCGACATACGCGCGCATGAAGGTGCTGTGCGTGTAGCGCGTGACGCGGCTGTAGAAGCGCTCCGTCAGCCCGTTCACCATCTCCACGTACGCATCCAGCAAATCCGGCGCGATCGTGAAGTTGTCGTAGTTGACGATGGCCGGCACCTTGTGCCCGACCGGCGCCAGGCGCGCCGCCACCAATGCGCCGACGGCCGAGATATCGCGCATCGACGCCACCTCGAAGCCCTCGAAATTGACGAAGAACAGGCCCTGGCCGGCATCGTAAGTGAGCCGCTGCTCGAGCGGCTGCGCCAGCATCGGCGTGCGCCAGCCCATCGCCGCGGGCGCGAAGATGCGCGCGTCCATCAGCTTCAGGTCGGCGCTGATCGCTGGTACAAATCCCATGTGCGCCAGGATGTCGCGCTGCAGGTCGATGCCCGGCGCGATCTCGATCAGTTCCAGCCCGCTCGCGACCAGCCGGAACACGCAGCGCTCGGTCACGTACAGCGCCGTCTGCCCGCGCTCGAGCGCGTACTGGCCCGAGTAGGTGCGGTGCTCGACCTCGTCGACGAATTTGCGCGACGCGCCCTCCGCGACGATCTGCAGCCGGCCGCCGTCGATGGCGATCTTCAGGCCGCCCGCGGTGAAGGTCCCGACGAACACCACCTTCTTGGCGTTCTGGCTGATGTTGATGAAACCGCCCGCGCCGGCCAGCCTCGAGCCGAACTTGCTGACGTTCAGGTTGCCGTGGCGGTCCGCCTGCGCCAGGCCGAGGCAGGCGACGTCCAAGCCGCCGCCGTCGTAAAAATCGAACTGGTATGGCTGGTCGATGATCGCGTCGGCGTTGGTGGCGGCGCCAAAATTGAGGCCGCCGGCCGGTATCCCGCCGATCACGCCCGGTTCCGCCGTCAAGGTCAGCAGGTCGAGCAGCTTTTCTTCGGCTGCCACGCTGGCCACGCCTTCCGGCATGCCGATGCCGAGATTGACGACGTCGTTCGGCCGCAGCTCCATCAGCGCGCGCCGCGCGATCACCTTGCGTTCGCACAGCGGCATCGGCGCGATCGACGACAGCGGCACCCGCAGCTCGCCGGCGAAGGCGGCGCTGTATGGTTCCGCGAAGGTCTGCATGTGGTACTCGGGCTTTTCAGCCACCACCACGCAGTCGACCAGGATGCCAGGGATCTTGACGTCGCGCGCATTGAGCGTGCCGTTCTCGGCGATCCGTTCGACCTGGACGATGACGATGCCGCCCGAATTGTGCGCCGCCATGGCGATAGCCAGCGCTTCGAGCGTCAGCGCTTCCTTCTCCATCGTCACGTTGCCGTTGGCGTCGGCGGTGGTGCCGCGAATGATGCCGACCTGGATCGGCAGCGCCTTGTAGAACAGGCACTCCTTGCCGCCGACCGTCATCAGCTCGACCAGGTCTTCGTGGGTGCTGGCGTTGATCTTGCCGCCGCCGAAACGCGGATCGACGAAGGTGCCCAGGCCCACGTGCGTCAGCAGGCCTGGCTTGCCGGCGGCGGTGTCGCGAAACAGCTGGCTGATGACGCCTTGCGGCAGGTTGTAAGCCTCGATCTGGTTGTCGATTGCGAGCTTCTGCAGTTTCGGCACCAGGCTCCAGTGGCCGCCGATGACGCGCTTGACCAGCCCAGCGTGCGCCAGGTGATTGAGCCCGCGGTCCTTGCCGTCGCCCTGCCCGGCCGCATACACCAGGGTCAGGTCGCGCGGATGGCGCACCCCATCGCCGCCCGCCAGGAAAGTCTGCTCCAGCGCCACCGCGATGTTCTCGGCGAAGCCGATGCCGACAAAGCCGCCGGTGGCGATGGTGTCCCCATCGTGGATCAGCCGCACCGCATCGAGGGCGCTGACGATTTTGGTGCGCTTGGCCGAACGGATGGCGTCCGCCGGCAGCGCCGGGGTACGTGAGGGCATGATGTCTCCTGACGGTTATCCGCCGGGGCTGTCCAACTCCGCAGGATCGACGTCGGGTCCCAGCATCAGTTGCGCCGCTTCGCTCGGCAGCGCTTCCACCGATTTTAACTTGCGCGCCATCTGGCGGCTACGCACTTCGGCGCTTTCGATGTTCTTGGCGGCCCGCTCCAGCGTCAGGCGCGTCTGGCTGAGCACATCGCCGAACTTGCCGAACTCGGTCTTGACGGCGCCCAGCACCTGCCACACTTCGGACGAGCGCTTTTCCAGCGCCAGCGTGCGAAAGCCCATTTGCAGGCTGCTGAGGATCGCCGACAGCGTCGACGGCCCGGCGATGCTGACGCGCAGCGTGCGCTGCAGCTCGTCGGCCAGGCCCGGGCGCCGCATCACCTCCGCGTACAGCCCTTCGGTCGGCAGGAACAGGATGGCGAAATCGGTCGTCAGCGGCGGCGACAGGTATTTTTCGCAGATGGTCTTCGCTTCGCCGCGCACCGCGCGTTCGAGTTCGCGCCCGAACTGCTGCACGCCGTCGGCGTCGGCGCGGTCGGCCGCCTCGACCAGGCGCTCGTACTGCTCCTTCGGGAACTTGGCGTCGATCGGCAGCCACACAGGCGCCCCGCCCTCGCTGCTGCCCGGCAGCTTGATGGCGAATTCGACGCGCGCGCCGCTGCCCGGAATAGTCTCGACATTCTTCGCGTACTGGTCGGCGGTGAGCACCTGCTCGAGCAGCATCTCGAGCTGCACTTCGCCCCAGGTGCCGCGCGTCTTGACGTTGGTGAGTACCCGCTTCAGATCGCCCACGCCGATCGCCAGCTGCTGCATTTCGCCGAGTCCCTGGTGGACCTTTTCGAGCCGCTCCGACACCTGGCGGAACGACTCGGTCAGCCGCGTCTCGAGCGTTGCGTGCAGCTTCTCGTCGACGGTCTTGCGCATCTCTTCCAGCCGCGCCGCATTATCGACTTGAAGATCCTTGATCTTCGCTTCCAGCGTAGCGCGCACTTCCAGCATGCGCTGCGCGTTCGACTCGGTCAGCGCGGAAATGCTTCGACTGAGGGTATCGGCAAGCCGCTTCAGCGTGACCGCCTGCTCTTCGCGCCCGCTGGCACCCTGCACGTGGAGCTGCTGGCGCATGCCGTCGAACAGCTGCATGCTGGCCGATTGGTTGTGCGCGATGCTGGCGGCCAGTTCCTGCCGTGTCGCCTGGGCGCTGGCCTGCAACGCGCGCTCCACGCGTTCGAATTGAGCGTCGTGATTACCGCGCCCGCGCATCAGCAGTATCACCTGCAAAATGATGACGACGGCCGCCAGCAGCGCGAGGATGATGAATTCGGTCTGCGTCATCAGTCGGCCTTGTTCCGCATCCAGTCGGCGGTCTGGTAGAACGACTCCATCAGCCGCAGGCGCAGCGCCTCGTCGATGCCGACGTCTTCCATCGCCCACGCCATCGCGCGCAGCCACTGATCGCGTTCGCCGCTGCCGATCGCGAACGGCAGGTGGCGCGCGCGCAGGCGCGGATGTCCGTGGCGTTCGACGAACAAGTCGGGCCCGCCCATCCAGCCGGACAGGAACATGAACAGCTTCTCGCGCGAGCCCTCGGTCGTCGGCGGATGCAGCGCGCGGATGCCGGCAAACTCGGGCTCGAGTTCCATCAGATCGTAAAAGCGGTCGACCAGCTCGCGCACGCGCTGCTCGCCGCCGATGGTGTCATATAAAGTAGGTGGTTGGGTCATGCCCGCAATGATAGCGCACCGTTCACCCCTCGCGCAGCGTCTGCAGCGGCGGCTGCTTGAGCACGTTGCGCAGTCCCAGCCAGCCGCCGGCAATCGCGCAGGCCACGCCGACCGCCACGCCAGCCATCCAGACGACCGGACTGAAGGTCCACTCGAACTTGAACTGGTAGGTCGCCAGCGCCCAGCCGAGCGCCGCGGCGCCGCTCGCCGCCAGCAGGCCCGACAAGCCGCCCACCAGCGAGAACTCGATCCACTGCGCCTGCGACAGCTGCCGGCGCGTCGCCCCCAAGGCGCGCAGCAGGCCCGATTCGCGCGTGCGCTCGTCCTGCGATCCCATCAGCGCGGCGTACAGCACCAGCACGCCGGAGGCGAGCGTGAACAGGAACAGGAACTCGACCGCGGTCACCACCTGGTCGAGCACTTCCTGCAGCTGCGCGATGATGCCGCTGACGTCGATCACGGTCAGGTTCGGGAATTCGCGCGTCAGCGCGTTGGTCAGCGATGTGCCGCCCGGCGGCAAGTGGAACGCCGTCATGAAGGTCTGCGGCGTGTCCTTCATCGCCTGCGGGTTGATGATGACGAAGAAGTTGGCGCGCATCGAGCCCCATTCGAGCTTGCGCAGGCTGGTCACGCGCGCCTGCACGATGGTGCCGGCGATATCGAAGCGCATCGTGTCGCCGAGCTTGAGGCGCAGCGTCTTGGCGATGCCCTGCTCGACCGACGCTTCCGCTTCGCCCGGCTTGTCGGCGTACCACTTGCCGGCGACGATCTGGTTCGACGCCTGCATGTCCTTCATGCTCGACAGGTTGAATTCGCGGTCGGCCAGCCGGCGCGCGTCGCCCGCCTCGTACGTGGTGGCGGTGATCGGCTGGTCGTTGACCGCGGTCAGGCGCCCGCGGATCATCGGGTACAGCACCGCTTCCTTGACGCCGGCGCCGCCGAGGCGCTGTGCGACCTGGTCCTTCTGGTCCGGCATGATGTTGATGATGAAGCGGTTCGGCGCGTCGGCCGGCGTGGCGCTGCGCCACGCGCTCATCAGGTCGCCGCGCACCACCGTCAACAGCAGCAGCGCCATCAGGCCGAGCGCCAGCGACACCACCTGCACGATGGTCGCACCCGGCCGGCGCTGCAGCGCGCTGACGGCGAAGCGCCAGCTCTGGTGGTCGACCGCGCCGCGCAGCCGGCGCAGCGACAGCAGGCCAAGCCAGCCGGCCAGCGCGAACAGGCCGAAGCCGGCCAGAAAACCCACGGCGGTCATCAGCGCCAGCTTGGTGTCGCCGGCCTGCCACAGCAGCAGCGCGACAAACGCCAGCACGCCGAAGCCATAGGTGGCCAGCGCCATCGGCCGCGGCGCCGCCTGCTCGCGGCGGATCACGCGGTTGTGCGGCACGTTGCGCAGCTGGAGTATTGGCGGCAGCGCGAAGCCGACCAGCAGCAGCATGCCGGTGGCGATGCCCTGCAGCGCCGGCAGCAGCGACACCGGCGGCAGGTCGGTGCTGATGAATTTTCCGATCAGCTCGAGCAGCACGTAGTGCGCGCCGAAACCGACCAGCACGCCGAGCACGCTGCCCGCCAACCCCACCAGCACGAATTCGATCAGGTACAGCGCGCTGACCTCGTTCTGCGACAGGCCGAGGCAGCGCAGCATGGCGCAGGCATCCAAATGGCGCAGCATGAAGCGACGCGCCGCCATCGCCACCGCCACCGCCGCCAGCATCGCCGACAGCAGGCCGACCAGCGACAGGAAACGGTCGGCGCGATCGAGCGTGGCGCGCATTTCGGGACGGCCGTTCTCGAGCGATTCGATGCGCACGCCCTTGGCGCCGTCTTCGCCGATGCGCGCCTTGAGCCATTGCTCGTACTGGGCGACCGGCGCGAAGTTATTCGCCGACGGCGACGCCACCTGCATCCGGTAGGTCACGCGCGAGCCGTTGTCGACCAGGCCAGTGGCCGCCAGGTCTGACATGGACAGCATCACGCGCGGCGCGAAATTGGCGAACGACGGGCCGCGGTCCGGTTCGGCGGCGATGATCTGGGCGATCGTGAAGCGCTTGTCGCCGACCTTGACGACGCCGCCGACCGTCGTCTTCAACGCCGTCAGCACATTGGCGTCGACCCAGACGGTGCCGGGCGCCGGCGTGGCGTCGGTCTTGACGCCTTTGACGTCGTCGGCATCCTTGGTGATCTTGACCTGGCCGCGCAAGGGATAGCCCTCGCTGACGGCTTTCACCGACGCCAGCTGGGCCGTCGACTGTTCGCCCTCGCCCGCTTGCGCCATGCTGGGGAAAACCACCGTGTCGGCCAGGATCAGGCCGCGCCGCTGCGCTTCGGCGCGCCACTCCGCGCGCACCGGCTGGTCGGCATTGACCAGCAGGTCGGCGCCGAGCAGCTGGTGCGCATCGCGGTTCAGGCTCGAGCGCATGCGGTCGATGAAGAAGCCGACCGCCGACAGCGACGCCACCGCCACGATCAGCGCCACCAGCAGGAAACGCAGTTCACCCGCGCGCCAGTCGCGCGCGGTCATTCGGATCGATTGAGTCAGCATGGTGTCCTAGGGGTTAGCAAAACAGGCGTCGAGTTCGTCGATGAAGGCGCGCCTGGCCTCCGGCTCGAGGAACGAAGCGGTAAAGCTGTCGCGCGCCAGCTGGTAGGCGTGTTTGCGCGTCAGCGGCAGCGCGTCGAACGCGGCGAGGAAATTGGCGTTCATGTAGCCGCCGAAGTAAGCCGGATCGTCCGAGTTGATCGTCACCGCCAGGCCCGCGTCGAGCAGCGCCAGCAGGTTGTGCCGGGCCATGTCGTCGAACACGCGCAGCTTGATGTTCGACAGCGGGCACACGGTCAGCGCGATCTGCTCGCGCGCCAGCCGCGCCGTCAGCACGGGATCCTCGAGGCAGCGCACGCCGTGGTCGATGCGCTCGACATTGAGCAGGTCGAGCGCGGTCTCGATGTAGGCCGGCGGCCCCTCCTCGCCGGCGTGGGCGACCAGGTGCAGGCCGAGCTGGCGGCAGCGCTCGAACACGCGGCTGAATTTTTCCGGCGGGTGGCCGACCTCGGACGAATCGAGGCCGACGCCGATGATCTTGTCGCGAAACGGCAGCGCCTCTTCCAGCGTGGCGAGGGCGTCGTCCTCGCTCAGGTGGCGCAGGAAGCACATGATCAGGGTCGCGCTGATCGGGCCGTCCTGGCAGGCGCGCCAGATGCCGTCGACCACCGTCTGCAACGGCACGCCGCGCGCGGTGTGCGTCTGCGGGTCGAAGAAGATCTCGGCGTGGCGCACGTTGTCCGCCGCGGCGCG
This sequence comes from Pseudomonadota bacterium, assembly GCA_040386255.1. Classification (GTDB taxonomy): domain Bacteria; phylum Pseudomonadota; class Gammaproteobacteria; order Burkholderiales; family Burkholderiaceae_D; genus JAFCUW01. Next base: position 104,924 of record JAZKFW010000001.1, on the reverse strand, counting down.
CTTCAGATACGCCATCGTCATGTCGTAGAAATCCTGCTCTTTCAGCAAGACGCTGGCGCCGGCGTAGTAAATGTCGAGAAAAGACTGCAGATTATCGAATGCATAAGCTTTTCGCAGACTTTCCACCGATTCGTAAGCCAGCTTGACCCCATTTCTTTGAGCCAACTCAAAGATTAGCTCGGGTTCGAGTGACCCTTCGATGTGTATGTGCAATTCTGCCTTAGGCATCCGCTGCAAAAGAATTCGCAACTGTTCATTCGGCATTTTTTTCTCCAGGAATTTAATTCTTTACGCGTCATGAGAGCAGTGTAGCGCAACGCGCCGGAAGGGTCCGCCGAGGGGACATATTCATAAAGGAAAAATTGTCACATCCGCCGGATTTCCGTGCGCCGCCGCCGCGCCAGTTCGGGCAAGATCGCCGTAAGAATTTTCGACTCGATGCTGTTCAGTTAACTGCCGCGAACCGGGATGCGGCCGAGCAAATAAAATTGCCAGATGAGGCAGGAATGCGACACGAAAAGTACCGATCAATTCGCTATTTTTCTTTTACTTTCAAAGAGTTAGCTTAGTTACAAACGGTCACACGACATTGCTTTGACTTCCGCTTCCATTAAGCACATAATAAATTTCATAGGCGTAAGAAGACGTTGCCACGACGCGAAAATCACCGGAAAAATCCGGGCTGAAAATAAAATATCGACTGCCGTTTTTTGTTTCAGAAGTTTGGATCAGGAAACGCTCTTGTCGATCAAAAAGAGGAGAACGCCAGACCAGGGCCAGGGCAGGAAATTCTGCCGGCGACAGTGACAATGCATGCATGCACATTAAAGGACATTCAAATGACCATTTTTGACAACTACGCAGCTCGTTACGAGCGTACCCGGGAAGAGGAATTTTCCCTTTCTGAGTATTTGGCACTGTGCAAGAAGGACCACCTGACGTATGCCACCGCGCCGGAGCGGATGCTGGCGGCGATCGGCGAGCCGACGCTGGTCGACACCCGCAACGATACGCGCCTGTCGCGCATCTTCGCCAACAAGGTCATCAAGCTGTATCCCGCGTTCAAGGATTTCTACGGCACCGAGGAAGTCATCGAGCAGGTGGTGTCCTACTTCCGCCACGCCGCCCAGGGCCTGGAGGAACGCAAGCAGATCCTCTACCTGCTCGGGCCGGTGGGCGGCGGCAAGTCGTCGATCGCCGAAAAGCTCAAGTCGCTGATGGAGCAGGTGCCGTTCTACTGCTTGAAAGGTTCGCCGGTCAACGAATCGCCGCTCGGCCTGTTCAACGAAGAGGAAGACGGCGTCATCCTCGAAGAGGACTACGGCATTCCGCGCCGCTACCTGCGCACCATCCCGAGCCCATGGGCGGTCAAGCGCCTGCATGAATTCAACGGCGACATCAACAAGTTCCGCGTCGTCAAGCGCTACCCGTCGATGCTCAAGCAGATCGCCATCTCCAAGACCGAGCCGGGCGACGAGAACAACCAGGACATTTCCTCGCTGGTCGGCAAGGTCGACATCCGCAAGCTGGAAGACTATGCCCAGGACGATCCGGACGCCTACAGCTACTCGGGCGGCCTGTGCCTCGGCAACCAGGGCCTGATGGAATTCGTCGAGATGTTCAAGGCGCCGATCAAGGTCCTGCACCCGCTGCTGACGGCCACGCAGGAAGGCAACTACAAGGGCACCGAAGGCTTCGGCGCCATCCCGTTCGACGGCATCGTGCTGGCCCACTCGAATGAGTCCGAGTGGAAGACTTTCCGCAACAACCGCAACAACGAGGCCTTCCTCGACCGTATTTACATCGTCAAGGTGCCCTACTGCCTGCGCGTGTCGGACGAGATCAAGATCTACGACAAGCTGATCCGCAACTCCTCGCTCGAGCAGGCGCCTTGCGCACCCGGCACGATGAAGATGATGGCGCAGTTCGCGATCCTGTCGCGCCTGAAGGACCCGGAAAACTCCAGCATCTTTTCCAAGATGCTGGTGTATGACGGCGAGAACCTGAAGGACACCGATCCGAAGGCGAAGTCGATGCACGAGTATGTCGACTACGCCGGCGTCGACGAGGGCATGAACGGGCTGTCGACGCGCTTCGCCTTCAAGATCCTGTCGAAGGTCTTCAACTTCGACAACACCGAAGTGGCGGCCAACCCGGTGCACCTCTTATATGTGCTCGAGCAGCAGATCGAGCGCGAGCAGTTCGCGCCCGAGACCGAGCAGCGCTACATGTCGTACATCAAGGAACACCTGGCGCAGCGCTACGTCGACTTCATCGGCAAGGAAATCCAGACCGCCTACCTGGAAAGCTACTCGGAATACGGCCAGAACATTTTCGACCGCTACGTCACGTTCGCCGACTTCTGGATCCAGGACCAGGAGTTCCGCGATCCGGACACCGGCGAATCGTTCGACCGCGATTCGCTCAACAGCGAACTGGAAAAGATCGAGAAGCCGGCCGGCATCTCCAACCCGAAGGATTTCCGCAACGAGATCGTCAACTTCGGCCTGCGGGCGCGCGCCACCAACGGCGGCAAGAACCCGGCCTGGACCAGCTACGAGAAATTCCGTACCGTCATCGAGAAGAAGATGTTCTCGAACACCGAGGAACTGCTCCCGGTCATCTCGTTCAACGCCAAGGCGTCGGCCGAGGATGCCAACAAGCACGCCGACTTCGTCGCGCGCATGGTGGAAAAAGGCTACACCGCCAAGCAGGTTCGCCTGCTGTGCGAATGGTATCTGCGCGTGCGGAAGTCTTCTTAGCGGCGGCGTATTAAGATAGAGGGGCCGGCACTTTTTCGGCCGGCCCGCCGCGATTTCGAGCAGGAGGCACGTTTTGACTTATCTCATCGACCGACGCTTGCAGGGCAAGAACAAGTCTGCGATCAACCGAGAGCGTTTCCTGCGCCGCTACAAGAGCCAGATCAAGGACGCTGTCGGACGGGCGATCAAGGGTCGCTCGATCACCGACATCGAGAACGGCGAGAAGGTGTCCATTCCCGTCAAGGATGTGAACGAGCCGAATTTCGGCCACGCCCATGGCGGCGTGTGGGAAACCGTCAACCCGGGCAACAAGGAATACCAGAAGGGCGACCAGTTCAACCGTCCGCGCAGCGGCGGCGGTGCCGGCCGCGGCAAGGCCGGCAACAGCGACCAGACCAACGAGGATGACTTCATCTTCGAGCTGTCGCGCGAAGAATTCATGAATTATTTCTTCGAGGACCTGGAACTGCCGAACATGGTCAAGACGCAGTTGACCCAGACCACCGAATTCAAGAACCAGCGCGCCGGCTACAACATGTCGGGCACGCCGTCGAACATCCACGTGCTGCGCTCGCTGCGCGGCGCCCTCGGCCGCCGCATCGCCGTCGGCGGCTCGTCGCGCAAGCAGCTCACCATCGCCGAGCACGAACTGGTCAAGCTGCTCGAGGAAGGCGTGCCGCTCGACGACCCGCGCGTGGTCGAGCTGAAAAAACTGGTGCACCACCTGCACACCAAGCTGATCGCGATTCCCTTCATCGATCCGTTCGACCTGCGCTACAGCAACCGCATCAAGGTGCCCAAGCCCATGACCCAGGCCGTGATGTTCTGCATCATGGACGTGTCGGGCTCGATGGACGAGAGCCGCAAGGACACGGCCAAGCGCTTCTTCATCCTGCTCTACCTGTTCCTCAAGCGCGCCTACGACAAGATCGAGGTGGTCTTCATCCGCCACCACACCGCCGCCGCCGAAGTCGACGAGAACGAGTTCTTCCATTCGCGCGAGTCGGGCGGCACCGTGGTGTCGTCGGCGCTGCACCTGCTGCAGAAGATCATCGGCGAACGCTACGGCAGCGGCGAATGGAACAGCTACGTCGCCCAGGCGTCCGACGGCGACAACTGGGACAACGACTCGGTGCTGTGCAAGCAGCTGCTGATCAACACGATCATGCCGGCGGTGCAGTACTACACCTACGTCGAAATCACCGATGGCCCGCAGCAGAACCTGTGGGAGCAATACGCCGAAGTGGGTGACCACCACCCCAACTTCGCGATGCAGAAAATCGTCACGCCGGCCGACATCTATCCGGTGTTCCGCGAACTTTTCAAGAAGCAGCCGAAGTGAGCACCAGTGAGCACACCATGCCTAGAGATCCGAAGAACCCGCGCGCCCTGCCCGAACAGTCGGAATGGACCTTCGACCTGATCGAGCAGGCGCACGAAGAAATCCGCCGCGTCGCCAGCAATTTTGGCCTCGACACCTACCCCAACCAGCTCGAGATCATCACCGCCGAGCAGATGATGGATGCCTACACCTCGGTCGGCATGCCGGTCTCGTACAACCACTGGTCGTTCGGCAAGCACTTCCTGTCGACCGAAAAAAGCTACAAGCGCGGGCAGATGGGCCTGGCCTACGAAATCGTCATCAACTCCAATCCCTGCATCGCCTACTTGATGGAGGAAAACAGCCTGACCATGCAGGCGCTGGTGATCGCGCACGCGGCCTACGGCCACAACTCCTTCTTCAAGGGGAACTACCTGTTCCGCACCTGGACCGACGCCGACGCCATCGTCGACTACATGGTGTTCGCCAAGAACTACATCGCCGAGTGCGAGCAGCGCCACGGCATCGACGCCGTCGAAATGCTGCTCGATTCCTGCCACGCGCTGCAAAATTACGGCGTCGACCGCTACAAGCGGCCGGCCAAGCTGTCGCTGGCGCAGGAGACCGCACGCCAGAAGGAGCGCGAGGACTACGCGCAGTCGCAGGTCAACGCGCTGTGGCGCACGGTGCCGCGTAAAGACGAGCAGGAAGCCGACGCGCCGGTGGTGCGCTTCCCCCCCGAGCCGGAGGAAAACCTGCTGTACTTCATTGAGAAGTACGCGCCCCTGCTCGAACCGTGGCAGCGCGAAATGGTGCGCATCACCCGCAAGATCTCGCAGTATTTCTATCCGCAACGCCAGACCCAGGTGATGAACGAGGGCTGGGCGACGTTCTGGCACTACACCATCCTGCAAGAGCTATATAAGGAGGGGATCGTCGGCGACGGCTTCATGATGGAATTTTTACAGAGCCACACCAACGTCGTGTTCCAGCCATCCGCCACCAGCCAGTACTACAACGGCATCAACCCGTACGCACTCGGCTTCGCGATGATGACCGACATCCGCCGCATCTGCGAAGACCCAACGCCGGAAGATCGCGAGTGGTTCCCCGGCATCGCCGGCAGCGACTGGCGCAAGACGCTCGACTTTGCGATGCGCAATTTCAAGGACGAGAGCTTCATCGCCCAGTACCTGTCGCCCAAGCTGATCCGCGACTTCCATTTCTTCGCCGTCCTCGACGACGACCGCAAGGAGAAGCTGACCATCTCCGCCATCCACGACGAGCGCGGCTATCGCTATGTGCGCCAGCAGCTCGCCGAGCAGTACAACCTCGGCAACCGCGAGCCCAACATCCAGGTGTGGCAGGTAAATACACGCGACGACCGCGCGCTGACCTTGCGCCACACGCAGTTCCAGCGGCGTCCGCTGAACCAGCATGCGCAGGAAGTGCTCAAGCACGTGGCGCGCCTGTGGGGCTTCGACGTCAAGCTCGAAACGGTCGACCCGCAAGGCAATGTCGTCAGCAGCCTCGAATGCCGCCGCGAAAAACGCAGCCGCAACTGACGGCCCTAGCGCGCGCCCCGCACACTATATATAGCGCACACTATATATAGTAGTGCCGGCCGGCCATAGCAAGTCTGCCCCCACCCATCACCTGCCGCTATACCCGGCGTTGCGGCGCCGGCGGCCCGCGCGTGTTCAACAGTACGCCGCCGTTCAGCGATTCTGTCTATAGTTAGCATAATCGCCATGACCCCGCCATACGCAATTTGCTATGGCGGCAATATAGAGTCCAATTATTCTGGGGCATGGCCCTTCAAATGCGGGATGTTCCGCGTGCGTCAAAGTGACCCCACAGACAGTGGTTATTCTATCTATCATTTTTACCAAGCCGGTCGCGCTTTTTGTGTGAAATATGGTCTTGACATCGTCTATTTTGACCGTGAAATCGCCGAAGTTTCGCCCATTAAAAAACTCTGTGCTAACAAGAATTCGTAGGTATAATTCGCCGATGTCCCGGATGCGGCCGTAGTATTCACCGTGTTTTGTGGGTTTAAGTAGCAACAAAAAGAGTTGGTATTGGAGAAAGCAGGCATGAATTTTTCGCATGATAAGCAGCCCGGGAAGAATTTCACTGGGATCGCCATTGTTATCATCTTGCACTTGATCGTCGCCTATGGGATCGTCACCGGTCTCGGCAAGCGCATGGTCACGAAAATGGCTGAAGCAGTGGAGACCAAGATAATCGAGGAGCAGGCGCCTCCTCCACCGAAGGAAATTCCACCACCGCCTCCACCGCCGGAAATGAAGGCACCACCGCCGCCGTTCATCCCGCCAGTCGAGGTCAACGTGCAGCAGCCTCCACCGGTGCAGAGCGCGATTGCGGTATCGTCCACGGCGAAGCCAGTGTCCAATGAACTGGCCCGCCCGGCGCCGCCGGCTCCGCCTGCCCCCGCAGCGGCACCAGCCAATCCAAACCCTGTCCGCGTACAAGCAGTCGCCGATTTCAACACTTGCGCAAAACCAGAGTGGCCGAAAGCCTCCCTGCGCAACGAAGAGACCGGTACTGTGACGCTGCAGTTCCTGATTGGCGAAGACGGCCGCGTTGCCGACTCGAAGATTACGAAGTCGAGCGGTTTCCGTGACCTGGACAAAGCAGCCGTTGCTGGTATCAGCAAGTGCCGCTTCAAGCCTGGCTCGGTCGATGGCAAGCCTGAAAAGGCCTGGATGTCGATGCAATATGTCTGGACGCTGGAATAACCCGGGACAGTATCATCGTCCCAACTTGTGATATTTCGTTGTCAATATGTTCAGCGAACTGATTATTTTATATATTTGGAGGAAGCATGTTTAAGAATACCCGTTTGTCCGCTGTCCTGGCGGCTGTCCTGTTCTCGGTCACCGCAGCAGCAGCGCTGGTGTCGGCACCAGCATTCGCTGAAGCGCCGAAAGCCGCAGAAACCACCGCGCCAGCGGCAACCGTTGCAGCAGACCCTGCCGCAGCCCCTGCTGCCGACGCTGCAGCAGCACCTGCGGCCGACGCTGCAGCGCCAGCAGTCGCTGCCGGCGCCAAGGAAGAAGTCGAGAACCCGTTCGGTCCTCAGGCAGTGTGGGACGGTGGTTTCGTGCCACGTGCAACCATTATCATCCTGTCGCTGATGTCGATGGGTTCGTGGTACATCATCATCACCAAGCTGATCGACCAGTCGAAGATCATGCGCCAGTCGAAAGAAACTTCGTCGAAGTTCTGGAAAGCTTCGTCGATCGCCGCCGGTTCGGCATCGCTGAAAGAAGGCAGCCCGTTCCGCTTCATCGCTGAGACCGGCACCAAGGCCACCCAGCACCACGACGGCGCCCTGCTCGAGCAGATCGACCTGTCGACCTGGGTAACGATGTCGATCCAGCGCGCTGTTGAGAAAGTCCAATCGCGCCTGCAAGATGGCCTGTCGTTCCTGGCAACCGTCGGTTCGACCGCACCGTTCATCGGTCTGTTCGGTACCGTGTGGGGTATTTACGGCGCGCTGACCAACATCGGCATGACCGGTAACGCATCGATCGACAAGGTTGCAGGTCCGGTCGGCGAAGCACTGATCATGACCGCGTTCGGTCTGTTCGTCGCAGTTCCTGCCGTTCTGGGTTACAACTGGCTGGTTCGTCGTAACAAGACCGCAATGGAAGACGTCCGCTCGTTCTCGGCTGACGTGCACTCGGTGCTGATCTCCGGCGCGATGTCGACTTCCGAAGCTGGCCGCCTGGCCGGTGCTAAAAAGATTGGATAAATCATGTCGATGAGTGTCGGCTCCGATGACGGAGAAGAAGATGCAGTCATGTCAGAAATCAACACGACGCCGCTCGTCGACATCATGTTGGTGCTGCTGATCATCTTTCTGATTACCAGCCCGGTTGTATTGAAGTTGCAGAAAATTTCTCTGCCAAACGAGATCAACCAGGTTGTCAAGACCAAGCCAGAAGACGTCAATATCGTCGTCAACAAAGATGGCGACATGTACTGGAACCAGAAGAAACTCGCGAACACGGACGAATTGTTCGAGTTTCTGAAAAAAGAGTCGGTCAAGCTGCCGCAGCCGGTAGTGCACGTTCGTGGCGATCAAGGAACACGCTACGAGTTCATCGGCAAGGTGGTTTACACGGCACAACGTGCTGGGGTCCAGAAGGTCGGTTTCATCACCGAACCGCCTGACAAGGGCTAATCCCCTCCCCGCCGGCGCCGGCAGTCTTGGCAACGGCGGGGGACTCCCAACATTTGAAAAGGACACACCATGAGTATGAGCATCGGCTCGGGCTCCGGCAGCAAGAATGCTGATCCGGAACCAATGATGGAAATGAACATGACACCCCTGATCGACGTAATGTTGGTCTTGATTATCATGTTGATTATTACGATTCCGAAGCAGAACCACGCGGTCAATCTGAATATGCCGGTTGGCAATCCTCCGCCGCCGACGAAAGACCCGGTCGTTGTCACGATCGACGTCGACTTCGATGGAACGATCTTGTGGGACAACGTGATGGTGCCGGATCGCGCCGCGCTGGAAGCCAAAATGGCCAGCGTCTCGGCCCAGGCTGATCAGCCGGAAGTGCATCTGCGGCCGAACAAGCTGGTGGAATACAAGCACGTGGCCGGTGTGATGGCAACGGCGCAGCGTCTCGGCGTGACCAAGATCGGCATGGTCGGCAACGAGCAGTTCCAGTAATCGTTTTAGTTTGACGAACACGGCAGGTATCCCCTGCCGTTTTTCCATTTGAATGAAAGAATTCCAGACAATGTCCAAATTCCGTCTCGCACACCTCGGTCTCGTCATGGCCGCTCTCGGCTTCACCGCAGCAACCCCGGTTCTCGGCTTGTCTACCGCCTATGCGGCTGAAACATTGCGTCCGGAAATCGGCAATCCTCTGCAGGCAGCGCAAGCGCTGATGAAGCAGGGCAAGAACCGCGAAGCGCTGGCAAAAATCAATGAGGCCGACCGCGCCAACAACAAGACCTCCAACGAAAGCTACCTGATCGAGCGCGTGCGCGCCGCCGCCGCCTCGGCCGCCGGCGACAACGATGCCGCAGCCAAGTCGTTCGAGGCGCTGATCGCCTCCGGCAAGCTGTCCGCCGGCGAGCGCGAGAAATTCGCCGAAGGCCTGGTCGGCATCCACATGCGCGCGCGCGATTTCGGCAAGGCCAACGCCGCCATCAATCGCCTGCTGAAAGACAAGAACGATCCGAAGCTGCGCGCCTACCTGGTCCAGAACTACTACAGCCAGGGCAACTACGCGCAAGCCGAATCCGAACTCAAGCAGATGGGCACGCTGAACGAAGACCAGCTCGGGCTGCTGGCGAACATCTACCTGAAAAAAGGCGACAAGGCCGGCTACGTCAACACTATCGAGAAGCTGGCAGCGTCGTACCCGAAGGCATCGACCTGGACCGACCTGCTGAACCGCGTCACCGGCACCCCGACCTTCTCGAACCGCCTGACGGTGGACGTCTACCGCCTCAAGCTGGCCAACAACCTGCTGAAGAAGCCAAGCGAACTGGTCGAGATGGCCCAGCTGCTGATCCAGGCCAAGGCGCCGGCTGAAGCGATCAAGGTCATCGACAAGGGCTACAAGAGCGGCATCCTCGGCGTCGGCCCAGAAGCGGCGCGCCACCAGCGCCTGAAGGACCTGGCCGAGAAGACGCTGGCCGACAACAACAAGAGCCAGGCAGTCGACGAAGCGGCGCTGGTCAAGGCCAAGGACAACGACGGCCTGCTGGCAATGGGCTACGGCCTGGTGCAAGCCGGCCAGGTCGACAAGGGCCTGGCGATGATGACGGCGGCGATCAAGGCCGGCGGCCTGCGCAATCCGGAAGACGCCAAGCTGCGCCTGGGCGAGGCATATGCCGCGGCCGGCAAGAAGCAGCAAGCCATCTCGACCCTGAAGACGGTCGGCGGCAAGGACGGCACCGCCGAGCTGGCGCGCTACTGGATCATGGCCATCAACAATCCGATGACCTGATCGCCCCTGCTTCCGCTCTGCCGAAAAGCGCTGCCCGCACCCGCGGGTGGCGCTTTTTTGCTTGTTGCCATCGAACATCCCCCGGCCGGGGTGTGCAAGCCGCAACTTGACCGTATAATCCCCTATTTCGCACGCAGTTTACGCTACCCACCTATGAAGGTATTCCGGGGACTCCCCAACGACCGGGCGCGCGCGCCCTGCGCCCTCACGATCGGCAACTTCGACGGCGTCCACCTCGGCCACCAGGCCTTGCTGGCACGCGTGCGCGCCGCCGCCTCCGCGCTCGATCTCGAAGCGGCGGTGATGACGTTCGAGCCGCATCCGCGCGAGTTCTTCGCCGCCCGCGCCGGCGACTTGTCGCGCGCGCCGAGCCGGATCGCCAACCTGCGCGACAAGCTCGGATCGCTCGCCGAAGCCGGCATCGACCGCGTCATCGTCGAACACTTCAACGCCCACTTCGCCGCCATGGCGCCGGAAGAATTCACCAGCCGCGTGCTGGTCGAGGGCCTGCACGTCAAGTGGCTGATGGTGGGCGACGACTTCTGCTACGGCGCCAAGCGCGCCGGCACCGTCGCCATGCTGATCGAAGAAGGCAAGCGGCTCGGCTTTCACGTCGAGACGCTGGCCACCGTGATGCATGGCGAGCAGCGCATCTCGTCGTCGGCGGTGCGCGCGGCGCTGGCGGCCGGCGACTTCGACCAGGCGCGCCACCTGCTCGGCCACCAGTACTCGATTTCCGGCCACGTGATCCACGGCCAGAAGCTCGGCCGCACGCTCGGCTTCCCGACCCTCAACCTGCGCGTGGCGCATCGCCCCGCCCTGTCCGGCATCTTCGTCGTGCGCGTGCACGGCTTAGCAAGCGAGCCGCTGCCGGCGGTCGCCAGCATGGGCGTGCGCCCCACCGTCGACGACAGCGGCCGCGTGCTGCTCGAGGTGCACCTGTTCGATTACGCCGCGTCCTGCTACGGCAAACTGGTGCGCGTCGAGTTCCTCGAAAAAATCCGCGACGAGGAAAAGTACGACGACCTGGCGACCCTGACCGCCGCCATCGAGCGCGACGCCGGCCGCGCGCGCGGCTATTTTGCCCAGCGTGCCGGCGCCCTCACCGCCACCGACCGAATTTAAAGCGGATCTTGCCACGCCCTTCGCGGCGCCGACATCCCGCCAAACATCACCCTTGAAGAAGAACATGTCCGATACCAGCAAACCAGCAGCGCCGAAAGCAGCCAAGAAGCCCGACAGCAAGTACCCGGTCAACATGACCGACACCCCCTTCCCGATGCGCGGCGACCTCGCCAAGCGCGAGCCGGGCTGGGTCCAGCAATGGCAGGACAAGAAGGTCTACGAACGCGTGCGCAAGGCCGCCGCCGGCCGCCCGAAATTCATCCTGCACGACGGCCCGCCGTACGCCAACGGCGACATCCACCTCGGCCACGCCGTCAACAAGATTTTGAAGGACATGGTCGTCAAGTCGCGCACCATCGCCGGTTTCGACGCGCCCTATGTACCGGGCTGGGATTGCCACGGCATGCCGATCGAAATCCAGATCGAAAAACTGTACGGCAAAAACCTGCCGACCGCCGAAGTGCTGGCCAAGGCGCGCGCCTACGCGCTCGAACAGGTCGACCGCCAGCGCGCCGGCTTCATCCGCCTCGGCGTGCTGGGCGAATGGGACAACCCTTACCTGACGATGGCCTACGAGAACGAGGCGAACGAACTGCGCGCGCTCGGCACCCTGCTCGACAAGGGCTACGTCTACCGCGGCCTCAAGCCGGTCAACTGGTGCTTCGATTGCGGCTCGGCGCTGGCCGAAGCGGAAGTCGAATACCAGGACAAGCGCGACCCGGCGATCGACGTCGGCTTCGCCTTCGCCGAACACGCCAGGCTGGCGGCCGCCTTCGGCCTGCCGGCGCTCCCAAGCGGCGACGGCTTCATCGTCATCTGGACCACGACGCCATGGACCATCCCGTCCAACCAGGCGCTCAACGTCAATCCCGAAATCACGTACGCGCTGGTGCAGACCGAGCGCGCCGGCCAGCCTTTGCTGCTGATCCTCGCCGCCGACCTCGTCGAATCGTGCCTGCAGCGCTACAAGCTCGAAGGCACGGTCATCGCCAGCGCGCCCGGCGCCGCGCTCGGCGGCATCGGCTTCAAGCATCCGCTGCACGCGCAGGACGCCTTCTACGACCGCCTGTCGCCGATGTACCTGGCCGACTACGTCACCACCGAAAGCGGCACCGGCGTGGTGCACTCGGCGCCGGCCTACGGCCTCGACGACTTCATCTCGTGCAAGGCGCACGGCATGAAGGACGACGAGATCCTGACCCCGGTGATGGGCGACGGCCGCTTCGCCTCGACCTTGCCGCTGTTCGGCGGCCTGACCATCTGGGAAGCGTCCAAGCCGATCTGCGCCGCGCTGACCGAAGCGGGCGCGCTGTTCGAGCTGAAGATGTTCGACCACAGCTACATGCACTGCTGGCGCCACAAGACCCCGATCGTCTACCGCGCCACGTCGCAGTGGTTCGCCGGCATGGACACCACGCCGAAGGACGGCGGCCCGACCCTGCGCGAGACGGCGCTGAAGGCGATCGGCGAAACCGCGTTCTTCCCCGACTGGGGCCAGGCGCGCCTGCACGGCATGATCGCCAACCGGCCCGACTGGACGCTGTCGCGCCAGCGCCAGTGGGGCGTGCCGATGGCCTTCTTCCTGCACAAGGAAACCGGCCAGCTGCACCCGCGCACGCCCGAACTGATCGAGAGAATCGCCACGCTGTTCGAACAGCGCGGCATCGACGCCTGGCTGACGATCGAGCCGAAGGACCTGCTCGGCGAAGACGCCGACATGTACGTCAAGAACAAGGATACGCTCGACGTCTGGTTCGACTCCGGCGCCACCCACCAGACCGTGCTGCGCGGCTCGCACAAGGAACAGCTGGCGTTCCCCGCCGACCTGTACCTGGAAGGCTCCGACCAGCACCGCGGCTGGTTCCACTCGTCGCTGCTGACGTCGGCGATGCTGAACGGCCGCGCGCCCTACAAGGCGCTGCTGACGCACGGCTTCACCGTCGACTCCGAAGGCAAGAAGATGTCGAAGTCGCTCGGCAACACGCTGGCGCCGCAGAAGATCTCCGATACCCTCGGCGCCGACATCCTGCGCCTGTGGGTGGCCTCGACCGATTACACGGGCGAACTGGCGATCTCGGAAGAGATCCTCAAGCGCGTCACCGAAGCGTACCGCCGCATCCGCAACACGCTGCGCTTCCTGCTGGCGAACACCTCCGACTTCAACCCGAAGACCGACGCGGTGCCGGTCGCCGAGCTGCTCGAGATCGACCGCTACGCGCTCGCCAGCATGGGCGCGCTGCAGGCCGACATCCTGGCCCACTACGAGCGCTACGAATTCCAGCCGGTGATCGCGCGCCTGCAGAATTACTGCTCGGAAGACCTCGGCGGCTTCTACCTCGACATCCTCAAGGACCGCCTCTACACCACCGCTGCCGGTTCGCAAGCGCGCCGCTCGGCCCAGACCGCGCTGTGGCACATCGCGCAAAGCCTGCTGCGCGTGATGGCGCCGACGCTGTCCTTTACCGCCGAGGAAGCGTGGGCGGTGTTCGCCGGCGCCGAAGCGTATGCCGCCAGCGACGAGACCATCTTCACCCAGACCTACTGGCAGCTGCCGGCGGTGGCCGACGGCGAGGCTTTGCTCGAAAAGTACACGGCGCTGCGCGCGGTGCGCGCCGACGTCACCAAGCAGCTCGAAGAGCTGCGCGCTTCGGGCGCCATCGGCTCGTCGCTGCAGGCCGAGCTGACCATCAAGGCCGCGCCGGCAAAGTACAAGCTGCTCGCCAGCCTGGACGACGACCTGCGCTTCGTGTTCATCACCTCGCAGGCGAAGGTGGAGCCGGCGGCCGAAGCCGACGAGGCGATCGAAGTGACGGCGTCGGCGGCGCCGAAGTGCGAGCGCTGCTGGCACTACCGCGCCGACGTCGGCAGCCACGCCGAGCATGCGGGCCTGTGCACGCGCTGCGTGAGCAACCTGTTCGGCGGCGGCGAACGACGCGCCTTCGCATAAACCGAACCTGACTGAAAAAACCATGGCAACCAAAAAAACAACGACCTTTTCCACCCGTCCGAAACACAGCACCAGCCTGATGCCATGGCTGGGCATCGCGGCGATCATCGTGCTGTGCGACCAGCTCACGAAGATCGCCATTTCGAAGATGTTCGTGTTTGGCGAAGAGAAGGTGATCACGTCGTTCTTCAACCTGGTGCTTGCGTATAACCGCGGCGCCGCCTTCAGCTTCCTGTCCAACGAGAGCGGCTGGCAGCGCTACTTCTTCACCGCGATCGGCGTGGTGGCGGTGGTGTTCATCATCCACCAGCTGCGCCGCCACAGCGCCCAGCGCCTGTACTGCTGGGCGCTGTCGCTGATCATGGGCGGCGCCATCGGCAACGTCATCGACCGCCTGCTGTACGGCCACGTGATCGATTTCCTCGATTTCCACTTCGGCGGCTTCGGCCACTTCCCGGCCTTTAACATCGCCGACAGCGCCATCTGCCTCGGCGCCGCGCTGTTCATTTACGATGAACTGCGGCGCGTGAACAAAAACTAGCACGGGAGTGAGCATGACGATGGATTTGAAGGGCAAGAAAGTCGTCCTCGGCCTGTCCGGCGGGGTGGCCTGCTACAAGGCGGCCGACCTGTGCCGCCAGCTGGTCAAGGAAGGCGCGTCGGTGCAGGTGGTGATGACGGAAGCGGCCACCCACTTCATCGGCACGGTGACGATGCAGGCGCTGTCGGGCAACCCGGTCCACATCGACCAGTGGGATGCGCGCATCGCCAACAACATGGCCCACATCGACCTCACGCGCGGCGCCGACGCCATCCTGATCGCGCCGTGCTCGGCGGACTTCATCCGCAAGCTCGCGCACGGTGCCAGCGACGACCTGCTGTCGACCTTGTGCCTGGCGCGCCCGCGCCACGTGCCGCTGCATATCGCGCCGGCCATGAACGTCGAGATGTGGGAGAACCCGGCGACGCGGCGCAATGTGGCGCAGCTGCGCGCCGATGGCCTGTGCATCTTCGGCCCGGCCGCCGGCGAACAGGCCTGCGGAGAGACCGGCTTCGGGCGCATGCTCGAGCCGGACGAACTGCTGGAAGAACTGGTGGCGTCGTTCCAGCCGAAGGTGCTGGCCGGGCGCCGCGTCCTGATCACCGCCGGCCCTACTTTTGAAGCGATCGACCCGGTGCGCGGCATCACCAACCTGTCGTCCGGGAAGATGGGCTACGCGGTGGCGCGCGCGGCGCGCGAAGCCGGCGCCGACGTCGTGCTGGTATCGGGCCCGACGACGCTGCCGACGCCGCACGGCGTGCGCCGCGAGAACGTGCAGAGCGCCCAGCAGATGCATGACGCGGTGATGGCGGCGATCGGCGGCCAGCACGTCTTCATCGGCGTCGCCGCGGTGGCCGACTGGCGCGTCACCAACGCCAGCGAGCAGAAGATGAAGAAGCAGGACGGCGGCACGCCGCAGCTCGAGTTCGCGCAGAACGCCGACATCCTGGCGTCGGTCGCGGCCACCACTTCTATTTCCGGCTGGCCGTACTGCGTCGGCTTCGCCGCCGAGTCGGAGAACCTGCTTGAATTCGGCGCAATGAAGCGCGAGAAAAAAGGCATTCCTCTGTTGGTGGGCAATATCGGCCCGCAGACTTTCGGCCAGGATGACAACACCGTGATCCTGTTCGACGAAAACGGCCACACCGTGCTGCCGCGCGCCGACAAACTCACGCTGGCGCGCCAGCTCATTTCCGAGATCGCCAAGCGGATCGACCAGCGCTTCCTGCTTACCTGACCTACAAGGCTCCATGAAGACCATCGACATCAAGATCCTCGACCCGCGCATGAAGGACCAACTGCCCGCCTACGCCACCGCCGGCAGCGCCGGCCTCGATCTGCGCGCCTGCATCGGCGAGGCGGTCACCATCGAAGCCGGCGCCACGGTGCTGATCCCCACCGGGCTGGCGATTCACGTCGCCGATCCGGGCTACTGCGCGATGATCCTGCCGCGCAGCGGCATGGGCCACAAGAACGGCATCGTGCTCGGCAATCTGGTAGGCTTGATCGACTCCGATTATCAGGGCCAGTTGATGGTCTCGACCTGGAACCGCGGGCAGCAGGCGTTTACGCTGAACCCGATGGAGCGCCTGGCGCAGCTCATTATTGTGCCGGTCATGCAGGTTGGATTTAACGTCGTCGACGAATTCGACTCGGAAAAAGAAAGCCAACGCGGTGCTGGCGGTTTCGGTAGCACCGGCAAACAATAATAAGTGAGGAAATCTATGAATCGCATCCATGCTCTACGGACCGCATTGCCGGCACTGGCAATCGCCTTGCTGGTGTCAGGCTGCAGCACCCCTCCCCGCATGCAGCAGGGCCCGGTGCCGCAAGCGCCGCAGGCGCAGCAAGACGAACCCGCGCCGCGTCTGACGCCGCGCATGGCCGCCGCGGCCGAGGCGCTGACCCGCATGGCGGCGCTGCAGGACCGCCTGTACCGCGTCGCCGCGCCGCTGTTGATCAACAACGCGGAGCTGTGCAAGGACAAGGCGCGCAGCCTGCTCGGCTTCACCGCCAAGAACCGCTACTCGTACCCGGGCGAATACAACGAAGCGGCGCACGTCGCCTTCGGCATGGACGAACACCTGCAGGTGACGGGCGTGCTGGCCGGCAGCGGCGCGGCGCAGGCCGGGCTGCGCCGCGGCGACCGCCTGATGACGGCCGGCGCCAAGCCGCTGCCGAGCGGCGCGAATGCGTCGACGCTGGCCGGCGGCGTCTTCGGCCCGCTGCTGGCGGCCAATCCAAGCCTGCCGATGGGCGTCGAACGCGATGGCAAGGACAAGAACCTGACCATCCCGGTCACGCGCGCCTGCGGCTTCGGCATCGAACTCGGAAACGCCGACAACGTCAATTCGTACGCCGACGGCAGCCGCGTGATGGTCACGCGCGGGATGATCGGCTTCACCCAAAACGACGACGAACTGGCCTACCTGCTGGCCAAGGGAATGGCGCACAACATGCTCGGCCACGCGGCCGCGCAGCGCAACACCGGCACCATCACCAGCATCGTCGACAACCTCGCCGCGGTGAAGCCGGACACCTCGATGCTGATCGGCAGCGGCGGCATCAAGGCGATGCCGGCCGACCTCGACGTCGCCGCCGACCGCCTGGCGGTGTACCTGGTGGCGCGCGCCGGCTACAGCGTCGACGGCATCGCGCCGTTCTGGAAGCGCCTCGCGGCGACCCATCCGGGTACGATACTGAACGGGTATGTGGCCAACCACCCGGCGACCGCGGCGCGCATCGCGGCGATCGAGAAGACGGTAGCGGAAGTGAAGGCGAAGCCAGGTTCGCGCAAGTCGGTCCAGCCGTAATTCAGACCACTGAGCAGACCACTGAGTAAAACGGGTCTGACCATAGGTCAGACCCCACAGACTCTCAGAAGTTCGGGAAATCGGGGAAGAACGTCCCCATCATCCACGTCAGCAGTCCGCAAAACACCACCGCAGCTACCAGCACGGCCAGCAAACGGCCGAACTTCGGCGAGCCGTCGTCTTTTTTTGTATCATGGGTCATATTATTCACCGCGCGTGATTCAGGCGCCCAGTATATTCGATCCATGGACAGCATAGACCTTGAAGTATTAAAGACCGCCGCCGGCTGGATTGCCGACGGCCGCCGCTGCCAGCTGGTCACCGTCGTCAAGACCTGGGGCTCGAGCCCGCGCCCGATCGGCGCCACCCTCGCAATCTGCGACGACGGCCGCGTGGTCGGCTCGGTGTCGGGCGGCTGCATCGAGGACGACCTGATCGAGCAGGTGCGCCAGCACGGCATCACCCGCACCATCCCCGAGATACTCAGTTACGGCATTACAGCTGACGAGGCGCACCGCTTCGGCCTTCCCTGCGGCGGCACCATCGAGCTGGCGATCGAGCCGCTGTCGCCCGCCAGCGCGGTCGAGGAGCTGCTGGCGCGGTTGGAGAACCACGAACTGGTGGCGCGCCGGCTCGACCTGGCCAGCGGCGCGGTCACGCTGTCGCACGCTGCCGCCGGCGCCACCCAGCATGTCGCCGACGGCGTGCTGTACACCGTGCACGGGCCGCGCTGGCGCCTGTTCATCATCGGTGCCGGCCAGTTGTCGCGCTTCGTCGCGCAGGTCGCCAGCGCGATGGACTACCACGTCACCGTGTGCGACCCGCGCGAGGAATACCGCGGCGGCTGGAACCTGCCCGAGGTGCCGCTGGTGCATGTGATGCCCGACGACCTGGTGATGGACGCGAAGCTGGACCGCCGCAGCGCGGTGCTGGCGCTGACCCATGACCCCAAGCTCGACGACCTGGCGCTGATGGAAGCGCTCAAGTCGGACGCGTTCTACGTCGGCGCGATCGGCTCGCGCCTGAACAATGCCAGGCGGCGCGAACGCCTCAAGCTGTTCGATCTCGACGACGCCCAGCTGGCGCGCCTGCACGGGCCGGTGGGCCTGTACATCGGCAGCAAGACGCCGGCCGAAATCGCCATCTCGATCCTGGCCGAAATGACCGCGGTGAAGAACGGCGTGCCGGCCGGCCTGCAAGTCAATCACGCCGCCGCGCTGACGCCGGCCGGCACCGAAGCCTGCGTGCGCGAGTAAGCGGATTCATTAGCAAGATCCGGCTTTCGCGCGCGCCGCGCATCGTGCACACTACAAGATTCAATCAGCGGACTTTTATGAACACAGCAAACTTCCTGCGCCTGGTGCTGCTCGCGGCGATCTGGGGAAGCTCCTTCCTTTTCATGCGCATCTGCGCGCCGGTGCTGGGCCCCGCGGTACTGATCGAATACCGCGTCGCATTCGCCGCGCTGTTTCTCGCCGTCGTCGGCTGGTTCCTCAAGAAGCGGCTGGACCTCGGGGCCAACTGGAAGCACTACCTGATGCTGGGGATGTTCAATTCGGCGCTGCCGTTCCTGCTGTTCGCGTTTGCCGCGCGCACGCTGACGGCGTCGGTGCTGTCGGTGCTGAATGCGACGGCGCCAATGTGGGGCGCGCTGATCGGCGCGGCCTGGTCGCGCCAGCGCATCAGCGGCCGGGTGGCCGCCGGCCTGTTGCTCGGCACCGGCGGCGTCGCGCTGCTGGTCGGCTTCGACCGCGCCACCGCGGCGCCCGGCGCGGCGCTGGCGGTAGGCGCGGCGCTGGCCGCGGCCCTCAGCTACAGCGTCGCCAGCGCCTATGCGCGCACCGCCAGGAGCGTCGAGCCGTTCGCCAATGCGCACGGCAGCATGTGGGCCGCTGCGCTGCTGGTGCTGCCGCTGGTGCCGTTCTTTCCCGCGCCGGCCGAGCCGACCATGGGCATCATGGCGGCGGCGCTGGCGCTCGGCGTCGTCTGCAGCGGCATCGCCTACATTCTCTACTTCAAGCTGATCGACGATGTCGGCCCGACCTCGGCGCTGACGGTCACTTTCCTCAATCCGCTGTTCGGCATCTTGTGGGGCGTCGTCTTCCTCGGCGAGACGGTCGGCTGGTACACCGCCGTTGGCGCCGCGGTCGTCATCACCGGCACGGCGCTGGTGACCGGCTTCGTGCCGCGCCTCAAAGCGCGGCCGGCCGCGGCGAACTGACATGCAGGTCGCGATCGCGCTGCCGCCCGGCTACCAGGGGGCCGACGTGCTGGCCTTTCACAGCCGCGATGCCGAGGGCGTCGCCGAGCAGGTCGGCGAGGGCCGCATCCGCAAGGGCGTACTGCTCGACGGCGTGCCGGTGCTGCTCGACGTCACGCTCGGAACGTCAGCGGCGCAGTGCGACGTGCAGGCTGACGGCGCACTGTCGGACGCCGCGCGCGCAATGGTCGACGAGGCCCTGCTCAACATTCTCGGCCTGCGCATCGACCCGGCGCCGTTCCTCGCGCTGGCCGCCGGCGACGCGCTGCTCGGCGCCGTCGCGCGCCGCAGCCCGGGCCTGCGCATCGTGCAGTCGGCCACCATCTTCGAGGCGCTCACCTGGGCCATCATCGGCCAGCAGATCAACCTGCCGTTCGCAATCGCGCTGCGCCGCACCTTCATCCTGCAGGCAGGGCGGCCGCACAGCAGCGGTGTGTGGTGCTATCCGGAGGCGCGGCAGGTGGCGGCGCTGGCCGTCGAGGACCTGACGAGCCGCAAATTCTCCCGCTCGAAGGCGGAGACGCTGCTGCGCGTGGCGCGCCTGGTCGACGCCGGCGAGCTTCGCCTGGCGCGCGGCGACGACATCGCCGACGCCAGCGCAGCGCTGCTGGCGGTCAAGGGCATCGGCCCGTGGACCGTCAACTACGCGCTGTTGCGCGGCTACGGCTATGCCGACTGCTCGTTGCACGGCGATGTCGCCATCCGCGCGGCATTCCAGCATCTGCTGAAGGAAGACGCCAAGCCGGACATCGCGCGCACCGAAGCGTTACTGGAGCGCTACCGGCCCTACCGGACGATGGCCGCCGCCCACCTGTGGGCCAGTCTCAGCCAGGTCGACTGATCATCCGCTCCTTGCGTTATCGCAAGCCATGGCAGGGCCGGCATCCGACACTGTCCGATTGGAACGCCCCGAGAAAGACCCGCCAGATGAAGCTGCTCTGCTGCCTGACCATCCTGCTCGCCGGCACCGGCGGCGCGCACGCGCAAGCGGGCGACCCGGACAAACGCGGCGCCTACCTGTCATTCCAGTACGGCAATGGCCGCATTTATGGCGGCAACTCCAGCGGCGACACGTCGATGGCCTGGCGCAGCGGTGAACTGCGGGTCGGTCGCGACCTCGATCAGGCGTTGGCAGGCGCGGATGCGACCGCGCGCATCGACTTCCTTTACTACAACGAAGGCCATCCCTTCAACAACCATCGCGACGGCTTTGCGCTGCAGGCCACCTACACGCGCCAGCTCAGCGGCAGGTTCGCCGCGGAACTATCAGCCGGCCCCTATTCCAACTACAACACGACCACCATCGACGGCGTGCAGATCAACGACGCCGCCGCCGGTGTCCTGTTTACCGGCGCCCTGCGCTACGCGCTCGATCGCTGGGCGCCCGGCGCGCACGTGCGGCTCGCCTTCAATCATGTGTGGATGCGCGACAAGCACCGATCCAACGCAGTGATGCTCGGCATCGGCCGCCATTTCGCCGAGGTGCCGCCGTTCCCGAATACCGACGTGCTGCGCGGACGCCGGTGGTTCGCCGTTTCCTACGGCGTATCGCAAACCACCCAGGCCGGCCGCCAAGTCGGGCGCAGCGGCACGCTGGAGGCGAAGCAATACGGCGGCAAGTGGGCGCTGTCGGCCAAGGCGGTGTTCGAAGGCGACGACCAGGTGCTGGTCGACCGCCGCGGGGTGGCCGCGCAAGCCTGGTTCGTGCAGCCGATTACCGACGACTGGCAGGTATCGGCCGGGGTCGGCCCCTATCTGGCGCAAAACCGCCGCACCGACCACAGCACCGGCGTCCATGGACTGGTGACGATGCAGTTCGAACGCAACATGGGCGAGCGCACCAAGGCCTTCTTCGCTTTCAGCCGCGTCAAGAGTTTCCAGGAGGCGAACGATCGCGACATCTTTCATTTTGGCGCCACCCACGCCTTCGGCAGCTGATCAGCCGCGCGCCATGACATCAAACTGCTGGGCGCCTTCGCCGCTGAAGCGGATCAGGTCCAGCAGCGGCGCGGTGGCCAGGTTGTCCTCCCCATACTCGCCGCCGAGCACGCTGGGCACCTTCATGCAATATTTGCGCCCCGACGCCAGCGGCCCCAGCTTTTCACGCGCCAGCGTCACCAGTTCGGTCATGTACCAGCCGTGGAGGAATTGTTGATTGTAGGAAAGCCTGGCGAAGGCGTCGGGATCGTCGGCCACGGTTTCGCAGCGCAAGTCCTGCGGACACAGGCACCAGTACTTGCCCTCCTCGTCCCTGATGATCAGGTTGCCGAAGTCGTTTTCCCCCAGCACTTCGACGGCGGCCAGGCCGACCCATCCCCATGCTTCGTTAATTTCGTCAACAGTACTCATCGTGTCGCGCTCCTGTCGTGTGGCCGCCCGCATCCGCGCACAGCCATTGGTTGGACAGCGCCGGCGCGCCAATGTCCGGCCTGCCTGCGGCGGACTTGACGCACATCGAGGAGCGCGAGGATTGCTGCGCGAAAACGGAAAAAGCCGCTAGTTCCTTTCGAAACTAGCGGCTTTTTACCTGAATCTGGTTGCGGGGACAGGATTTGAACCTGTGACCTTCGGGTTATGAGCCCGACGAGCTGCCAGACTGCTCCACCCCGCGTCTGTATGCAGTGATTATACGGCGCTTTGCCCGTTTAGGCAATATCAATCCATAGCCAATGTGCGATAGCAGCATCCAATCTCCTGCGAATCGCCGTTTACGCCGGCTCCCGGTTGCGGCGGAGCCGGCCCAATCGGTGTAAAGTAAGCGAAATACCATCCTCGCGGCTACCTATGAAATTTTGTTCCGATTGTGCCCACCCCGTTGCGCTGACCATTCCAGAGGGCGACAACCGCCCGCGCTATGTCTGCGCGCAATGCGATGCGATTCATTATCAAAACCCCAAGCTGGTGATCGGTTCGCTGCCGGTGTGGGACAGCGGCGGCGAGTTGCAAGTGCTGCTGTGCAAACGGGCGATCGAACCGCGCCATGGCTACTGGACCCTGCCGGCCGGCTTCATGGAGAACAACGAGACCACCGCCGAGGCGGCGATCCGCGAAACGGAGGAAGAAGCCGGCGCCAACATCGAGCTGGGTCCGCTGTTCACGCTGCTCAACGTTGCGCATGTGCATCAAGTGCACTTGTTCTACCTGGCGCGGCTGCGCGACCTCGATTTTGCCGCCGGCATCGAAAGCCTCGACGTGCGCCTGTTCAGCGAACGCGACATCCCTTGGGACGACCTCGCCTTCCCCACCATTCGCAAGACGCTGGAACTGTTCTTTGCCGATCGCGTCAAAATGCGGGAAGGCGGCAGCTACGGATTTCACAGCCTCGACATCGTGCGTCCGATGCGTTCCGCCGGCGACCCTGGCTGACCCATGATTCCCTGGCTCGAAACGAACACGCCGTTTCCCGACGTCTCGCACGCGCTGACGATCGACGCGCCCGGCCTGCTCGCGGCCGGCGCCGACCTGTCGCCGCAACGTTTGCTGATCGCCTACCAGCACGGCATCTTCCCTTGGTTTTCCGAGGGCCAGCCCATTTTGTGGTGGAGCACGGATCCGCGCATGGTGCTGCGGACCGACCAGTTCAAGATCAGCGACAGCCTGAAAAAGACGCTGCGCCGGGTCGAGCGCAGCATGCACGAAGGCGGGCCCTGGCAGGTGCGCTTCGACAGCGCCTTCGAGGACGTCATGCGCGCCTGCGCCGCGCCGCGCCGCGACGGTCCCGGCACCTGGATCTCGAAAGACATCATCGCCGGCTACAGCGGCCTGCACGCGATGGGTTACGCCCACTCGTCCGAACTGTGGCTCGACGGCGAGCTGGTGGGCGGCGCCTATGGCGTCTGCATCGGCCGCATGTTCTACGGCGAATCGATGTTCGCGCGCGTCACCGACGGCTCGAAGATCGCGCTGGCCTACCTGGTCGCCTTCCTGCGCAGCCATGGCGTGACGATGATCGACTGCCAGCAGGAGACCGGGCACCTGGCGTCGCTCGGCGCGGCGCCGATTTCGCGCGCCGACTTCCTCGAGCACGTGCGCGCCGCCATCCGCGTACCCGGCATTTCGAACTGGCAGCCGGTGCCGCCCTTGACAGCAGCCCGGTCGTGATGCGAATCTTTAGTTAGAATAGACAGGTATTTAAACCGTAGCAACCACGTCACATCGAGAGCATCCGCATGACGCACCTGAACGACCTGCCCTTCTCCACGCTGCAGTTCTACACGACGGCGCCCTACCCGTGCAGCTACCTCGACGCGCGCCAGGCCCGTTCGCAGGTGGCCACGCCGTCGCACCTGATCAACGCCGACGTCTATTCCGAACTGGTCAAGAACGGCTTTCGCCGCAGCGGCATTTTCACCTACCGGCCGTATTGCGACGGCTGCCAGGCCTGCATCCCGGTGCGCGTCCGCACCGACGAGTTCAAGCCGAGCCGCGGCCAGCGCCGCGCTTGTGCCCGCCACGGATCGCTGGCGGCGATCGTCGCCAACCTTGGTTTCTCCGACGAGCACTACGCGCTCTACCTGCGCTACCAGAGCACGCGCCACGTCGGCGGCGGCATGGACCAGGACAGCCGCGACCAGTATGCCCAGTTCCTGCTGCAAAGCCGCGTCAACACGCGGCTGGTCGAGTTTCGCGAGCCCGACGGCGTGCTGCGCATGGTGTCGATCATCGACGTGCTGTCCGACGGCCTGTCGTCGGTGTACACCTTCTTCGACCCGGACGTGGCGGGCGCCTCGTTCGGCACCTACAACGTGCTGTGGCAGATCGCCCAGGCGCACGAACTGGGGCTGCCGTACGTGTATCTCGGCTACTGGATCGAGCAAAGCCCGAAGATGGCCTACAAGACCAATTTCCGTCCGCTCGAGGCGCGCATCAATGGCGCTTGGGGGCTGCTCGACAAGTAGGTAAAATGGGCGACCCGCACAACCCCCGCCACCCATGTCCGATAAACTGCTGTACGCCCTGACCCGCCCCCTGCTGTTCGCGCTCGACCCGGAAGCGGCCCACAACCTGACCCTGCCAGCGCTGCGCCGCGCCGCCGCGCTCGGCCTCACGCGCGCGTTCCCCAAGCCGGCGCCGGACCCGCGCACGGTCATGGGCATCACCTTCCCCAACCCGGTCGGCCTGGCCGCGGGACTCGACAAGGACGGCGCCTACATCGACGGCCTGGCCGCGCTCGGCTTCGGCTCGATCGAAGTGGGCACGGTGACACCGCGCGGCCAGGCCGGCAATCCGAAGCCGCGCATGTTCCGCCTGCCGCAGGCGAAGGCCATCATCAACCGTATGGGCTTCAATAACGGCGGCGTCGACGCTTTCGTCGCCAACGTGCAGGCGTCGAAGTTTTACCAGAACAAGGGAGGCGTGCTGGGCCTGAACATCGGCAAGAACGCCGACACGCCGATCGAGCGCGCGGCCGAGGACTACCTGCACTGCCTGCAGAAGGTATATCCGTACGCGAGCTACGTGACCGTCAACATCTCGTCGCCGAACACCAAGAACCTGCGCCAGCTGCAGGGCGCCTCCGAACTCGACGCGCTGTTGTCGCAGCTGAAGGAGGCGCAGTCGCGACTGGCCGACCAGCACAAGCGCTACGTGCCGATCACGCTCAAGATCGCGCCCGACATCGACTCCGAGCAGATCAAGAACATCGCCGGCGCACTGCTGCGGCACCAGATCGACGGCGTCATCGCCACCAACACGACGCTGTCGCGCACCGCGGTTGAAGGCATGCCGCACGGCGCCGAGGCGGGCGGCCTGTCGGGCAAGCCGGTGTTCGAGCTGTCGAACATCGTCATCCGCGCGCTGCACTACGAACTGGGCGACGAGCTGCCGATCATCGGCGTCGGCGGCATCATGTCGGGGGCGGACGCGAAAGCGAAGATGGACGCCGGCGCCTCGCTGGTACAGCTCTACAGCGGCCTGATTTACGCCGGCCCCGCGCTGGTGCGCGACTGCGCCAACGCGATCAGGAATGCCCGATGAATACTACACTCCTCGGCACGAGCGGCCTGCAGGTATCGAAGGTATGCCTCGGCACGATGACCTTCGGCGAACAGAACACCGAGCTTGAAGCCCACAGCCAGCTCGATTACGCGCTCGAGCGCGGCATCAACTTCATCGACACCGCGGAGATGTACCCGGTGATGGGACGCGCCGAAACGCAGGGATCGACCGAGCGCTTCATCGGCTCCTGGCTGAAGAAAACCGGCAGGCGCGCCGACATCGTGCTGGCGTCCAAGGTGGCCGGACCGAATGCGACGATGAAGTGGATACGCGGCGGCGCCAGCAATCTCGACGCGGCGAACATCCGCGCGGCGGTGGAAACGAGCCTGCAGCGCCTGCAGACCGACCACATCGACCTGTACCAGCTGCACTGGCCGAGCCGGAACCTGCCGATCTTCGGCGCCAACGCGTTCGATCCGCGCAAGGAGCGCAAGAGCGTCCCGATCGAAGACACGCTGGCCGCGCTGGGCAAACTGGTCGACGCCGGCAAGATCCGGCACATCGGCATCTCCAACGAGAGCTCGTGGGGCGTGTGCGAATTCACCAAGCAGTCGGAGATGAAGGGACTGCCGCGCATCGCCAGCATCCAGAACCTGTATAACCTGACGGCGCGCGCGTTCGAAACCAGCCTGCTGGACGAGACCTGCTTTCGCGAGAACGTCGGCCTGCTCGCTTACAGCCCGCTGGCGTTCGGGCAGCTCACTGCGAAGTACCTCGACGATCCGAAGGCCGTAGGCAGGCTGACGATTTTCCCGCCGAACTGGAGTCCGCGCTACGTGCGGCCGGCGGTGCTGGCGGCGGTGGCCGAGTATGCGCAGCTGGCGCGCGAGAACGGCATGACGCCGGCGCAGATGGCGCTGGCCTGGTGCTACACGCGGCCGTTCGTGGCGTCGACGATTATCGGGGCGACCAACCTGGCGCAGCTGAAGGAGAACATCGATGCTGCCGATACCACGCTGCCGGAACACGTGGTCGCGGCAATCAACGCCATCCACACAAGAACTCTGAATCCAGGTCAGTAACAATAGCCCCAGAGTAGAAAACGGAGGGTAGACGTTTGAACTTCGCAAGCATCTAAGTTCATCCGGCCTACGTGTCGGGTCCCAGCATCACATGACGATCACAAATAGAGTCCGCTTGCTCCGGGCATTTCAGCGCGAAGTACCTCGACACCCGAAGGCTTAAGGCCGGCTGACGATTTCCAGGCGAACTGGAGCACGCGCAACGTGCGGCCGGCGGTGCTGGCGGCGGTGAAGGAGTATTCGCAGCTGGCACGCAAAACAGCATCACGCCCGCGCAGATGGCGCGGGCCTTTGCTATATGCGCCCGATCGTGGCGTCAACAATGATGCAGGCGGCCACGCTAGGAAGTTGAAAAAGGGGACGCTGTGGACGCCGCGCTGCCGTAACATATGGTCGCCGCCATCAACGCAGTTGATCCCACAAGCGCGCAAGCACACGCGAGGGCGGGAGTCTATGTTGAATCGAGTGAAGTCATCGCCGGCTGCGCTCAACCGCGAGAGCCGCCCTGGATATCTTGCTCGAGTTCAGAAGTCTCGCGCCTGATACGCCGCTTAAAGGCACGGGTGACCTGCACATCGGTCAGAGTATCAACGTTTTCCATTCCGTACAGTTTGAGCAATTGGCGCTGTTCATCGATGGATGCAGTGTCGAAGTTAGGAATGTACTGGTGAGTGAGGTTGCTTCGCTTTGCTTCGTGAAAACTTCGGACGAACGACTTCAGCTCGCCTTTCGCTGGCTGAAAGGCGAAGCGCTTGCATAAGACGTTGATTGTCTTGTCCAGGTTATGCAACTGCGATATTGATTCGTCGTCGATTTGAGAGAAATAGAAAACCCATCCGCGGCGAACTTCATCGAACAAGCAGCCAGTAATACGCAGGTTCAGGCGCCACGCGAAAATTTTGCGAGCGCGCTCGAGCATGGCCTTGCGCACAGCATGATCCGGAGTAGCCGCGGCCGCAGCGCGCCTATACTTGTGCGTGGTAAAGATTTTCGCAAGCGATGATTCGAGGCGACGGATCGAGTCGAGCTTCACCGATGCCCTCATATTCTTGAAGTCGTACCCCAGGAAATTGAAGTGATCCGTTATCTGGCCGGCCATCGATTTTCCGGCGGTCGTCAAATCGTGTACTTTCAGGCGATAGTCGGCACGCAAGCAAGCGCTGACTTCTTCGAACAGCTCCTCTGGATCGCCATTAGTCAGGATTAAAATGTCGTCGACGTAGCGAAAATATTTAACTTGGTCAATTTTCGAGGCCCATTCGTCGAACCTTCGCAAATATATTTCAGCGAGGATGTTGGAAATGGACAAGCCCTGAGGCACGCCGCGATTTTCCTTGGGCTTGGAACGGTCCGGATACGCGACCGTTGGACTTTCGATCGCCGCACGGATCAGATGGAGGATTTCTTTTTTGCGAATCTTGCGCTTGAGCACCGCTTCAAGGACATCGTGATCGATACTCGGATAAAAGTTGGTGACGTCGAGCTTGATGAAATGCGTGAACTCGCAACCAGCCAACGCCGTACGTAGCTCGGACACGGTGTGCTGCGGCAGCTTGACGTTCAGATTGTCTTTGAACGTGCTTTTGAGGACGTTACACAATGCACGAAGCGTGATTCTGTCACGGTAGGTAGGAATCGAAATCACCCTTGGGTACTTGCCCGCGCCCTTGGAGATCAGTTTTTCCTTGTATTGCGAAAACTTGTAGGTACCGTCGGCAGCCTTTTTGCTGATCAGCTCGACCTCCCGGATGACAGTGAGTTCGAACAGGTTCCTGCTGAGCCGGTCGACGCCGATCGCACTTGTTAGCGAAATATATTGATCATAGACCGCAAGCAAGTTCTGAACTGTATACTGCTCTTTAAAATATTTGGCGGCACTCATTTCAGGTAAAACCAAATTGCCGTGGCCGCGGGCGCAATGTAAAGGACAGCCAGCGCGCAAAAGCGCCAAATGCGCCACCAATAATATCGCGCTACCTCGACAGGCAGGGGGCGCCGCGATGTCAAACCGGAACCTGCCAAAATGCGGCTCCTAACATCGTCTAATGTGTTGTGATTCTCAACCTCACGCAGCGCTTTCGCGTAGCGATCGGCCAACACGGTGCAGGCTGGACCAGCAACGTTAGTTTGGGGGTCGCTTGCCAACGTACCCAGTCCGCTCTCGATAGCCTGTAGTTCGTGGTACCCCTGCTTGAAGCGAGCAGCTCGGTCCTTGAATGCCTTGCTGTTGAGGTAAAGCGAGAGCGCGAGGAGAATGATCGACAAGACCGCTAGGGCAGTATCAGCCAGATCCTTGTCAGCCTCGAGCTTAGGCGAATATTTCAGCATCACGACCGACGCGCATGTTGTGTAAGCGGCGTAGACTACCATCAGCAGCTGGGTGTGATGTTCGTTCTGGAGAAGTCGCTCTTCCGCATTGATCCACGCCTTGCGCGTGAACCACACTTTGTCAAAAAGCTTTTCGGGTGTCGTCAAGGTCATTCCGCATTTAATGAGGTGGGGAGCACGGTAAATTATGCAAGGATTAATCTCCCTGTTGCCAGGGACTGCCATAGGCCGACGGCAAGCCGCGATTGAATAGGGTCGCCCCGAAGGGCCCTGGTTTCCCAGCGTGCTCCCCATTCACTACCTTACTAAACTTTAACCTCAGCCGCAAGCTCGCTCGAGCACCCGCAATGCCCAGAAGCGGCGTCATAAGGCGGCGATTGCGCCGCTCGTTCTAACCGCCAAGTCATGGACTGACCTTGTTGTTAATGTTGCTTGTTCTGTGAACGAAGAATGGCCGACTCATGGCCATGATCGGAAGCCGCCGCAGCGAAACGGCAAACCGGCTACTCCATGTCACTGTCACTGCTAATGTGTATTCACGGGATTCCGGTGGTATCCAGTTACGCCGCAGCCGGAAACGCAGAACCCGATCGAGCTCTTGATCCGGTAATGGCTCAAAAAACCCGTAAGGGCGGCGACCTTGTGCTGGCGACCAAGGTGGCCGGACGCTGCAGACCGACCATATCGATCTGTACGAGCTGCACTGGCCGAGCCGCAATGCGCCGATCTTCGGCGCCAGCGCGTTCGAGCCGCAGAAAGAGCGCACCTGCGTGGCGATCGAAGACACGCTGGCGGCGCTGGGCAGCCTGATCGACGCCGGGAAGATAGGCCACATCGGCGTCTCCAACGTGTGATTCGTGGGGCGTGTGCAAGTTCACCAACAGTCGGAGATGAACGCGAGAACGACGTGCTACTGATCGACAGTTTGCAGTACGTTCACGCTCAGTATGGGTCCCCGCTTCGCGAGGATGACGGTGTTTTTGGGTATCAGGTTGCCGGCACGTCGGTGTTCATCGCGCGATCGACCTCGGCGCGCGTCAGCGCCGGCGCGAACTGCTCGATGAAGTGATACGCGTACGAGCGCAGGTAGGCGCCGCGCCGCACCGCCAGGCGCGTGACGTTCGGGGCGAACAGGTGCGATGCCTCGACCGCGCGCAGTCCCTTGTCGCGGCCATGGTCGAAGGCCATCGACGCCACCAGCCCTACTCCCAGCCCCAGCGACACGTACTGCTTGATGACGTCCGAGTCCATCGCGGTGAGCACGATGTCGGTCTTCACGCCCGCCTGCGCGAAGGCGGCGTCGATGTGGCCGCGGCCGGTAAAGCCGACGTCGTAGGTGATCAAGGGATAGCCGGCCAGGTCTTCCAGCCGGATCGGCGAGTGCGCCAGCAGCGGATGGCCGTCAGGCACCACGATCAGGTGGCTCCAGCGGTAGCACGGGAACGACACCAGGTCGGGGAACTGCGACAGGCCCTCGGTGGCGATGCCGATGTCGGCCTTGCCGGACAGGACCCACTCGGCGATGTGATCGGGCGCGCTTTGCTGGAGCGCGATGCGCACGTCGGGGAAATCGGCGCGGAACGACTGCACCACCTTCGGCAGCGCATAGCGCGCCTGCGTGTGGGTCGCGGCGATGGTGATCGTGCCGCTTTGCTGGCCGGCGTATTCGAGGCTGGCCTGCTGCAGGTTTTCCGCTTCCACCAGCAGCCTGTCGACGATCTTCAGGATGCCTTTGCCAGGCTCGGTCAGCCCGGTCAGGCGCTTGCCGTTGCGCTCGAAGATCACCACCCCGAGTTCATCTTCCAGTTCGCGGATCTGGCGGCTCACTCCCGGCTGCGACGTGAAGAGCGCGTTCGCCACCTCGGTGAGATTGAAATTGCGGCGCGCCGCTTCGCGAATCGACCGCAACTGCTGGAAGTTCATATGGCAGCTCCCTGGTCGACGAACACCTGCATGCGGCGCGGGCGCACCACCAGCGTCTCGCCGTCCTTGAGCCCAAGCTGGCGATAACGTTCGTTCGGAATCACCGCCTCGATGATTTCGGCGTTGTCAGCGCGTTCGAGGTCGAGCTGGGCCAGCGGCCCGATCGCATGCGCGCGGCGCAGCTTGACGACGATGCCTTCGGCGCCGGGCGCGTAGCGGTCGACATCGAGGTCGTGCGGGCGCACATAGGCGATGCCCTTGCCGTCCTGGACTTCGGCGTGGTCGGGCGCGTCGAAGGTGGTGCCGCCGCTGGCCAGCACGCCTTCGTGCACGCGGCCGTGGAACAGGTTGACGTTGCCGAGGAAGCCGTAGACGAACGGCGAGGCCGGATTGTTGTAGACCGCGTCGGGCGTGCCGAGCTGCTCAACCCGGCCTTTGTTCATCAGCACCACCTGGTCGGCCACTTCCAGCGCCTCCTCCTGGTCGTGGGTGACGAAGATGCTGGTGACGTGCAGGTCGTCGTGCAGGCGCCGCAGCCAGCGCCGCAATTCCTTGCGCACCTTGGCGTCGAGCGCGCCGAACGGCTCGTCGAGCAGCAGCACGCGCGGCTCGACCGCCAGCGCGCGCGCCAGGGCGATGCGCTGGCGCTGCCCGCCCGACAGCTGCGGCGGGTAGCGGTCGGCCAGCCAGTCCAGCTGCACCAGTTCGAGCAGCTGCCTGACCTTGTCGCGGATCGCCTGCTCGGACGGGCGTTCCTTGCGCGCTTTAACGCGCAGGCCGAAGGCGACGTTCTCGAACACGGTCATGTGCTTGAACAGCGCGTAATGCTGGAACACGAAGCCGACCTGGCGTTCGCGCACATGGCGCGCGGAGGCGTCTTCGGCGTCGAGCAGCACCTGGCCGGAATCGGGATGTTCGAGGCCGGCGATGATGCGCAGCAGCGTGGTCTTGCCGCAGCCGGAAGGCCCCAGCAGCGCGGTCAGCTCGCCCGTCGGGAACTGCAGCGAGACGTTATCGAGCGCGGTGAACTGGCCGAACTGCTTGCGGATGTTTCTGACTTCGATCGTCATGCTGTGTGCTCCAAAATGCGCTCGTCGTTGTCGACGGATTGTGATTCGTGAAGGCGCCACTCGATGAATGACTTGATCGCCAGCGTCACCAGCGCCAGCAAGGCGAGCAGCGAGGCGATCGCGAAGGCGGCCGCGAAGTTGTATTCGTTGTAGAGGATCTCGACCTGCAGCGGCATGGTATTGGTCTCGCCGCGGATGTGGCCCGACACCACCGACACGGCGCCGAATTCGCCCATGGCGCGCGCGTTGCACAAAATGACGCCGTACAGCAGGCCCCATTTGATGTTCGGCAGCGTCACGCGGCGGAAGGTGTTCCAGCCGGAGGCGCCCAGCACCAGCGCGGCCTCTTCCTCTTCGGTGCCCTGCGCCTGCATCAGCGGGATCAGTTCGCGCGCGACGAACGGGAACGTGATGAAGACGGTGGCCAGCACAATGCCCGGCACGGCGAACAGGATCTTGATGTCGTGCTCCTGCAGCCACGGGCCGAACCAGCCCTGGGAGCCGAACATCAGCACGTAGATCAGGCCCGAGATCACCGGCGAGACCGAGAACGGCAGGTCGATCAGCGTCAGCAAAATGCTCTTGCCGCGGAATTCGAACTTGGCGATGGCCCACGACGCGGCGACGCCGAACACGAGGTTCAGCGGCACGGCGATGACGGCGGCGATCAGGGTGAGCTTGATGGCGGAGACGGCGTCCGGATCGGTGATGGCGGCCAGGTAGGCCTGCCAGCCCTTCTTGAACGCTTCGGCGAACACCGCCGCCAGCGGCACGAACAGGAACAGCGCCAGGAAGGCCAGCGCAACGGAAATCAGGCAGACGCGAATCCACGGCGGCTCGAACACGTTCGAGGCGGTCGGCAGTTCGCCGCGGCGCGGGGCGGCGACGACAGGGGTATCCAAAACGGCGCTCATTTTTTGCCCGCCCGGGTGCGGGTCCATGCCTGCAGCAGGTTGATCGTCAACAGCATCGCGAACGAGGCCAGCAGCATCACCACGGCGATCGCGGTGGCGCCGGCGTAGTCGTACTGTTCGAGCTTGGTGATGATGAACAGCGGCGTGATCTCGGACACCATCGGCATGTTCCCGGCGATGAAGATGACCGAGCCGTATTCGCCGGTGGCGCGCGCGAAGGCGAGCGCGAAGCCGGTCAGCAGCGCCGGCATGATGGTCGGGAAGACCACGCGCGCGAAGATCTGCCACGAGCTCGCGCCAAGGCTGGCGGCAGCTTCCTCGAGTTCGCGCTCGGCTTCTTCCAGCACCGGCTGCACCGTGCGCACCACGAAAGGCAGGCCGATGAAGGTAAGCGCGACGACGACGCCGAGCGGGGTGAAGGCGACCTTGATGCCCAGGTCGGCGAGGTAGCGGCCGATCCAGCCGTTGGTCGAATACAGCGCCGTGAGCGTGATGCCGGCGACCGCGGTGGGCAGCGCGAACGGCAGGTCGACCAGCGCATCGACGAAGCGCTTGCCGGGGAATTTGTAGCGCACCAGGACCCAGGCGACGATGCCGCCGAAGACCACGTTGATGGCAGCGGCAATCAGCGAGGCGCCGAAGCTGAGCTTGTAGGAAGCGACCACGCGGTCGGACGTCACCGCGCTCCAGAACGCTTCCCACGTCATCGTGAAGGTCTTGAGGAACACCGCCGACAGGGGAATCAGGACGATCAGCCCGAGGTAGAAGATCGTGAAGCCGAGCGACAGGCCGAACCCGGGCATGACCCGGAACGGCGCGCCTTGCGGCTTGGGGATGGCAACAGCTGACATTCAATCCTCTTATTACGATTTCTTCTATGAGGATGCGATAGTGGCACCCGAAGCTCATAACGCAAACGAAGCATTTCTCATTTGCATAGACGAATTGGCTATTAAGGTCTAGTAGATCAGTTTGGCTGCTACGCCCGTCAGGGTAGCCGCGAGCAGGCCGCGCAGGAAACGTTCCGGCACCGCGCGCGCCGCGTACGAACCGATCATGATGCCAGGCACCGAGCCGATCAGCAGCGTGGCAAGCAGGTTCCAGTCGATCGAGCCGAGCCACCAGTGGCCGAAGGCGGCGATTGCGGTCAGCGGCACGGCGTAGGCGATGTCGGTGCCGGCCACTTCGGCCGCACTCATGCGGGGATACAGCATCACCAGCAGGGTGGCGCCGATGGCGCCGGCGCCGATCGACGACACCGTGACGAGCACGCCGAGCACGGCGCCGGACACCACGGTGGCGATGTACAGCGGCCGGCCCTGCAGTTGGCGGCTGGGCTTGGCGGTGATCCAGGCCAGCATGCGCGGCTTGAACAGCAGCGCGGTGACGGTGAGCAATACGGAGCCGGCGATCGAATAGCGGATCACCTGGCCGATTTCCTTGTCGAGGGCGCCGAAGTGCTTGAGCGAGAGCGTGGCCAGCACCGCGGCCGGCAAGGCTCCGACGCACAGCGCGCGCACGATGTCCCAGCGGATCGTGTCGCGCAGGCGGTGGGTGAAGGTGCCGGCGGTCTTGGTGATCGAGGCGAACGCGAGGTCGGTGCCGACCGCGACCGAGGGCGGCACGCCGAACAGCAAGGTCAGCAGCGGAGTCATCAGCGAACCGCCGCCCACCCCGGTCATGCCGACCAGCAAGCCTACGGCGAATCCGGAAATAATATAGGTCAGAAGCATATTTACCCTCAAGTTAGCTGCAAGGTTAAGCTA
Organism: Pseudomonadota bacterium; assembly: GCA_040386255.1. Classification (GTDB taxonomy): domain Bacteria; phylum Pseudomonadota; class Gammaproteobacteria; order Burkholderiales; family Burkholderiaceae_D; genus JAFCUW01. Next base: position 70,127 of record JAZKFW010000001.1, on the reverse strand, counting down.
ACTGAGCGATATGCCATACAACGGTTATCTTATTTGCTTATGCGCGCACCGAGCGCCGTCCCCGCGGCGAACAAAACGCGCCCGGAGGCGCGTTCCTTTGCGGGCCTCACATCATTTGTTCGGCTGCGGCGTGACGCGCAGGTACGGCCGCGACGCCGTAAATCCCTTCGGATACTTCTGCTTGATCACTTCGGGATCCTGCACCGTCAGCGGAATGATGACGTCGTCGCCGTCGCGCCAGTTGCCGGGAGTGGCAACCGTATATTTGTCGGTCAGCTGCAGCGCATCGATCACGCGCAGCACTTCGTCGAAGTTGCGGCCAGTGCTCATCGGGTAGGTCATCATCAGCCGGACTTTTTTCTGCGGATCGATGATGAACAGCGAACGCACCGTCGCCGTCACCGACTGGTTCGGGTGAATCATGTCGTACAGCACCGACACCGTCTTGTCGGCATCGGCCAGGATCGGAAAACCGACCACGGTCTGCTGGGTTTCCTCGATGTCGCGGATCCAGTTGTTGTGGCTCTCGGCCGGATCGACCGACAGCGCGATCGCCTTGACGTTGCGCTTGTCGAATTCGGGCTTGAGCTTGGCCGTCAGGCCCAGCTCGGTGGTGCAGACCGGCGTGAAGTCGGCCGGATGGGAAAACAGTACAACCCACGAGTCCGCCGCCCATTCGTGGAACTTGATCTTGCCAATCGAGGAATCCTGCTCGAAGTCAGGGGCGATGTCGCCCAAACGTAAGGTCATGGTGGTCTCCAGAGGTGATAAAGGGATCGGTCGAGCCATTGATCAGGCCGGCATCGCCGGATGATCATTGTGCGCCCGATCATACAATAAATGCAACTTCTCCCAGCCCAGCGGCCAGTCGCCCAGGCCGGACTCGGCATTGATGTGGCCGAGCGCGCCGGCGGCGACCAGCTCGCTGCCCCAGCGCCGCGCCCCCATGGCGGCATGGTCGGCGCGCATCCACGGATCGTCGACGCTGCTGATGAGCAAGGTCGGACAAGGCAGCGGCTGCCATATCGCCTCCTGAGCAGCAGGATACGCTGCGGCCCTGGCAAACAGAACGAATGGTTTGACGATTGCTTATGCGCCAGGCGAATAAGCGATCAGTAGAAGCGGTTGAACAGCACCACGCCCCAAGCGGCGGCGGCGATGCCGATCGCCAGCGCGACCGCGGCGCTGCCGAGATCCTTGGCGTTCTTGGACAGCGGATGCTGCTCCAGCGAAATGCGGTCCACCACCGCCTCGATCGCCGAATTGATCAACTCGACGACCAGCACGAACACCAACACCGCGACCAGCATCAGTTTTTCGAACGCGGAAATCTTCATGCTCAGGGCGGTGACGGTGCCGATCACCACCACCAGCATCTCCTGTCGAAACGCCGCTTCGTTGCGCCAGGCGGCCTTGAAGCCGTTCATCGAGTAACCGAAGGCCGAAAAAATGCGCTTGAAGCTGTTCTTGCTCTTGAATTCGCTGACTGGCTGGACCATTGGATGTGTAGAAAATAGCATGTGATGCGCCATTATGCGCCGGCCCGGGCGCCAACGGGCCCGAAGGTCGAGAGTTTGCCAATCCTTTTCACATTATGGTATAAAGACAGGACATATACTGCACCGCACCAACCACATCATGAAAATTGAATCCGTCGAAGCGCCGAAAACCTCGATTCAAGTGATCGAACGCATGGTGGCCTTGCTCGACGCGTTGGCAACCTACAGCGACCCGGTCAGCCTGAAGGAGTTGTCGAAGGTGTCAGGCTTGCATCCTTCGACGGCGCACCGCATCCTCAACGACATGGTCATCACGCGCTTCGTCGACCGCGTCGAGCCCGGCACCTACCGGCTCGGCATGCGCCTGCTGGAACTGGGCAATGTGGTCAAGAGCCGGCTGTCGGTGCGCGAGGCGGCGCTCGACTACATGCGCGCGCTGCACAAGAAGACCCAGCAGACCATCAACTTGTCGGTGCGCCAGGGCGACGAGATCGTCTACATCGACCGCGCATTTTCCGAGCGCTCCGGCATGCAAGTGGTGCGCGCGATCGGCGGACGCGGCCCGCTGCACCTGACCTCGACCGGCAAGCTGTTCCTGTCGGTCGACGACCCGAAGGCGATCCGCTCGTACGCGACGCGTACCGGCCTGGCCGGACACAACAAGAACTCGATTACCGATCTCGGCAAGCTCGAACGCGAACTGAGCCTGGTGCGCTCACGCGGCTACGCGCGCGACAACGAAGAGCTGGAACTGGGAGTGCGCTGCATGGCGGCCGGCATCTACGACGACACCGGCAAGCTCATCGCCGGGCTGTCGATTTCGGCGCCGGCGGACCGGCTGCAGGAAGAATGGCTGGAAGACCTGATGCAGACTGCCAACCAGATTTCGTCCACGCTGGGCTACACGCCAGCGGTCTGACGGAGACGCCGAGCCCCTTAGCCGACCGCGGGTGGGCGCAGCGCTTCGAGCCAGCGGCGCATGCGGCCGGCGTCAGCAGTGCGTGACTGCTTGCCCTTGGAGTCGAGAAACACCATGATCACGGCGCGGCCCTGGATCATGGTCTGCATCACCAGGCAGCGCCCCGCTTCGTTGATGAAGCCGGTCTTCTGCAGGCCGATCTCCCAGTCCGGGCTGGCCACCAGGTAGTTCGTGTTCGAATAGTGCATCATCCTGCCGCCGGCATCGACGACAGACTTGGGATCGGTGGAATACTCGCGCAGCAGCGGTTCGGCGTGCGCCACCACCGCCAGCTTGGCGAGGTCGCGCGCACTGGCGACGTTGCGGCTGGACAGCCCGCTCGAATCGACGTAATGGGTGTCGTTCATGCCGAGCTGGCGCGCCTTGGCGTTCATCGCCGCGACGAAGGCGGCAGTGCCGCCCGGATAGTTGCGTCCGAGCGCAGCGGCGGCGCGGTTTTCGGAACTCATCAACGCGATATGCAGCAGGTTGCCGCGCGTCATGCGGGCGCCCACCCGCAGGCGCGAACTGGTGTGCTTTTCGCGGTCGACGTCGTCGTCGGTGATGGTGAGCATTTCGTTCATGTCCTGCTGCGCCTGCACCACGATCAGGCCGGTCATCAGCTTCGTGATCGAAGCGATCGGCAGCGCGACGTTGGCGTTCTTTTCGAACAGCACTTCCGAGTTTCCCTGGTCGAGCACGAAGGCGACGCTGGACGCGAGCGCCAGCGGGTCGCGCGTGAGGTTGAGGCCGGCGGCGTCGCCGACAGTGCGGACAGGAATGAAGTGGGCGCTGCGGACCGGCCGGTAGGCCACCGTGCGCTTGCCGCGCACCACGGAAATGCGCTTGCTGACGCGCGGCCGTTCCTTGACCACGGCATTCGCGTGCACCTTGCGTTTGACCGCTTTCTTGACGACGTGTTTCTTGACGGAGGCAGTTTGTGCGCGCCCTTCCGTCTTCGCCGCCGAAGCCGGCGTCAGGATAAATATCAGGGAAACAAGGGCGCCCAGCGCAAGCTTATACATCTGTAAATCCTTTGAGGCGAACTGAACAACGACTCGTTGCAGTGTAGCAAAACACTCAGCAATGGCAAGCGAATTTAACATTCAAAGGAATACTTATGCAACCGCGCAACGATCGTGTTGATATGCGCCCGTTGTCAGTCAACAGTGTACGACTTTATTCGAGAAACCGTACAAATTCGGCAAGCGGAGCGCGCTCCGTGATCAAAGAATTTTCGATTTTTGCCAGGTCGGCATAGCCTAGCGCCATGCCGCATACCACCGTCTCGTTGGCCGGCAACGACAGCTGTTCGGCGATGATGCGGTGGAACTGCGTGAACGCGGCCTGCGGGCAAGTATCGAGGCCGCGGCCGCGCGCCGCGACCATGATGTTCTGCAAGAACATGCCGTAGTCCAGCCAGGATCCTTGCTCGAGCACGCGGTCGATCGTGAAGATGAGGCCGACCGGCGCATCGAAGAAACGGTAGTTGCGGCCATGCTGGGCCGCCATGCCGGCCTTGTCTTCGCGCGTCAGTCCGAGCAGCGCGTACAGGTCCCAGCCGACCTTGCGGCGGCGTTCGATGAAGGGCGACACCCATTCGCGCGGGTAATAGTTATATTCCTCGGTGTGGGCGCCGGCCGCTTCCTTGTCGCCGTACACGGCGAGGATGGCGGCGGACAAGCGCTCCTTGGCGTCGCCGGTGAGCACCGTGACCTTCCATGGCTGGATGTTGGTGCCGGACGGCGCGCGGGCGCTGACGTCGAGGATCGCTTCGATATCCTCGCGCGCCACCGGCGTCGGCAGGAAGGCGCGGATCGAACGGCGCGACACGATGGCATCGTCGACGGATTGCTGTTGCTGGTTCGAGATCATGGGAGTCCTCATTTTTTTACCACAAATATTACGCCGATCACGGCGACCGCCATGCCTAGTATACCCAGCAGGCTGAACGCCTCGCCGAACGCCGCCCACGCCATCACCGCGGTGGTGGGCGGGGTCAGGTACAGCAGGCTGGTGACCTGGGTGGCGTCGCTACGGCGCAGCAATTTAAACAGCAGAAAGATCGCGCCGATCGACAAGGCCAGCACCGACCACAGCAGGGCGCCGATGAAACTGGGCGTCCATTGCACCGTCGTCAGTTCCAGGTTGAACTGTTCGAACACGATGGCGGCGGGCAGCAGCACCAGCACCGTGGACGCAAACTGGATGATGGTGCCGGTGCGCAAATCGAAGCGCGGGCAGAACCGTTTCTGGTACATCGTGCCGGCAGTGATCGAAAACAGCGCCGCCACGCAAAATCCGATCGACAGCGCCGACAGGCCGACCAGGTTGATCTTCGCCGCCACCACCAGCGCCACGCCGCCGAGGCCGAACGCCAGGCCGAGCCACTGGCGCGGGCGCACCGACTCGCCGATCAGCGGCGCGGCGGCGGCGGTCAGGATCGGCTGCATGCCGACGATCAGCGCCGACAATCCGGCCGGCATGCCGAGCTTGATCGCGCACCAGACGCCGGCAAGGTAGCCGGCCTGCAGCAGCACCCCGGCCACCGCGATGTGGCCGATGCTCGAACCCTGCGGCCACGGCGCTTTCCAGATCAGCACGCAAGGAATCAGCACCGCCAGCACGCAGGTGCAGCGCAGGATCAGGAACGTCAGCGGTGGTGCGTACGGCAGGCCGAACTTGGCGACAATGAAGCCGGTACTCCACAGCAGCACGAAAAAGATGGGGATCGGGGATAGCCAGGCTGGGCCGGTTCGCAGCGCAGCATCGGTAGGAAGATTTGACATCAATCAGAAACGCAAAGGGATGGCAGCCGATGCGCCGGATCAGCAGGCAGGAAGCGCGATGCAACAAGTCTATCATGCACGCGCGGATAACGTTTCCCCACCCCAATTCTCTATGTAGACCGGGTAGTTTGGATGCCGCTTGCATATTGTTGCGGTGTTAAGACCACTTGATCTAATTTTAATTTGTGCGTTGCACCAAAAGTGCTTGACGTTCGATAAAAACTCAGTAAAATAGACTTTGTTGCGCTGCACAATACATGTCCGGCGAGAGAAATACAAAATTCACCTGCTTCCCCGGTATCCAGCAACATTTCGTTATTAACGCTATTCAACAATCATTGGAGAATTATATGTTTGCAATTCCTGAGCAGTTTTCGAACGCCACCAAAGCCAATTTCGAACAGCAGTTCGCCGTATTCTCCTCGCTGACTGCCAAGGCATTCGAAGGCATGGAAAAGCTGGTTGAGCTGAACATCACCGCTGCCAAGGCATCGCTGGAAGAGTCGTCGATCGCCACGCGCCAGCTGCTGGCCGCCAAAGATCCACAGGAATTCTTCTCGCTGGCCGCTGCACAGACCCAGCCTACCGCCGAGAAAGCAATGTCGTACAGCAAGCAAGTCGCAGCGATCGTTGCCGGCACCCAAGCCGAGTTCACCACCGCGGCCGAAGCCCAGATCGCTGAAACCAACCGCAAGGTCATCAGCCTGGTCGACGAAGTGAGCAAGAACGCACCTGCCGGTTCGGAAAATGTTGTGGCCGCCTTCAAAGCATCGCTGGGCAATGCAAACGCCGGCTACGAGCAGCTGACCAAGACCACCAAGCAAGCTGCTGAAGCAATCGAAACCAACGTGAGCGCTGCCGTGAACCAGTTCACGCAAGCTGCCCAGCGCGTCGCTACCAAGAAGTAATCAACACCGCCGGCTTGCCGGAATAAAAAATGCCTCGATTCGTCGAGGCATTTTTTTTGTCCAAAATTTCTGGGGTCAGGTCTGACAATCCGACATTTTGCTGGGGTCAGGTCTGACAATCGGACATTCTGAGTCGATGCGTTCGGCTGACACCGCCTGCATATTGCGTTCCTTCTACGGCGCCAGATCAGCAGTCGGCAGTTTTATCCACCAAATGTGCGAATGTCAGACCTGACCCCGCGAATTTGTGCGATTGTCAGACCTGACCCCAATTTTTTGTCGGATTGTCAGACCTGACCCCAGCGTTTTTTATTCGCCGAGGTAGGCGGCTTGCACGCGCGGGTCGTGCAGCATGTCGGCGGCGTTGCCGGTCATGATGATCGAACCGGAATCCATCACGTAGCCGCGGTGCGCCGCTTCCAGCGCCAGCTTGGCGTTCTGCTCGACGAGCAGGATCGTGATGCCCTGCGCCGAAACGTCGCGGATCACTTCGAAAATCTTTTCGACCATGATCGGCGCCAGGCCCATCGACGGCTCGTCGAGCAGCAGCAGGTTCGGATGGCTCATCAGCGCACGCGCCATCGCCAGCATCTGCTGCTCGCCACCGGACAAGGTGCCGGCCATCTGCGCCGAACGCTCTTTCAGGCGCGGAAACACGCTGAACCATTTCTCGATGTCGGCATCGACCCCGGCCTTGTCATTGCGCGTGTAGGCGCCCATCAACAGGTTTTCCTCGATCGACATGCGGGTGAATACGCCGCGCCCTTCCGGCACCATCGCCAGCTTCTTTTCGACCATCTGGTACGAGTGCACGCCCTTCAGCGGCTGGCCCAGGTAGCTGATGACGCCTTCGACGTTGCACTCAGGCAGGGTGCCGGTGATGGCCTTCAGGGTGGTGGTCTTGCCGGCGCCGTTGGCGCCGATCAGCGTGACCAGCTCTCCTTTGTTGACTTCGAGGTCGATGCCCTTGACCGCCTTGATGCCGCCGTACGCGACTTTCAGTCCCGCTACTTTAAGGATGTTGTCGCTCATTTATGCGCGCCTCCGAGGTAGGCGTCGATGACAGCCTGATTCTTTTGTATGTCGGCCGGCAGGCCTTCGGCGATCGGTTTGCCGTACTCGAGCACCGTGATGCGGTCGCACAGGCCCATCATCAGCTTGACGTCGTGCTCGATCAGCAGCACGGTCTTGCCTTCGTTCTTGATCTTGACCAGCAGCTCGCGCAGCGCCAGCTTTTCGGTGGCGTTCATGCCGGCCGCCGGCTCGTCGAGCGCCAGCAGTTGCGGATCGGTCGCCAGCGCGCGCGCAATCTCCAGCCGGCGCTGGTCGCCGTACGACAGGAACTTCGAGGTGCGGTTGGCGAACTGGCCGATGCCCACAAAATCGAGCAGCTCCTGCGCGCGCGCGCGGATCGACGCTTCTTCCAGCCGCGCCGCCTTGTGGCGGAACACGGCGCCGAACACGCCCTGGTGGGAGCGCACATGGCGCCCGACCATGACGTTCTCGAGCGCCGTCATCTCGCCGAACAGGCGGATGTTCTGGAAGGTGCGGGCGATGCCGGCCTTGGCCACTTCATGCGGCGCCGACGGCGAATAGGGTTTACCGGCCAGCTCGAAGGTGCCGGTGTCGGGCTGGTAGAGCCCGGTGATGACGTTGAAGAAGGTGGTCTTGCCGGCGCCGTTCGGCCCGATCAGGCCGTAGATCTGGCCCTTCATGATCTTGATGCCGACATCGGTCAGCGCCTGCAGGCCGCCGAAGCGCTTGTTGACGCCGGCGATATTGAGAATGATCTGTTCGCTCATGATTGCTTGTCCTTGCTCGGCCATCAGGCCGGAAACACGTCGGCCTTGTTGGTCTCGGCGGCCTCGGGCCGGTCCTCGTGCTTCGGCGACGGCCACAGGCCGGCCGGACGGTTCAGCATGATCAGTACCAAGGCCAGGCCGTACAGCAACTGGCGCAGCACTTCGGATTCGATCACGACCTTGCCGAAGATGGCCATCTGGACCGGCTCGACGACGTGGCGCAGCACTTCCGGCAACGCCGCCAGCAGCACGCCGCCCATGATCACGCCCGGGATGTGGCCGATGCCGCCCAGCACCACCATCGCCAGCACCGCGATCGATTCGGTCAGCGAGAACGATTCGGGCGACACGAAGCCCTGGAACGAAGCGAACATCGCGCCGGCGACGCCGCCGAAGGAAGCGCCCATCGAAAACGCCAGCAGCTTGACGTTGCGGGTGTTGATGCCCATCGCCTTGGCGGCGATTTCGTCTTCGCGGATCGCCACCCAGGCGCGGCCCAGGCGCGAATGCTGCAGGCGCGAGGTGACGAACACGATGGCGATGCACAGGAACAGGAACAGGAAATAGTAGGCGTTCACCGACGGCATCGAGAAGCCGCCGACGATGACGTTGGCACGCGAACCCGGCTCACCGGCCAGGTTGACGGCGAAGATGCGGATCGGATCGATCAGGTTGATGCCCTGCGGACCGTTGGTGAAGTTGATCGGATCGTTCAGGTTGTTCATGAAGATGCGGATGATCTCGCCGAAGCCGAGCGTGACGATGGCGAGGTAATCGCCGCGCAGCTTCAGGGTCGGCGCGCCGAGCAAGGCGCCGAAGAAGCCGGCCACCAATGCTGCCAGCGGCACGATGATCCACACCGACAGGTGGATGCCGTTCTGGGTGATTTCAGGCCCCATCAGCGACACCAGCGCATTGCCGATGGTGGGGTTGTAGTTGACGATCGATTCGAGCAGCATGGCGAACTGCGGCGACGCCAGCAGGCCGGTCAGGTAGGCGCCGACGGCGAAGAAGGCGATGTAGCCGAGGTCAAGCAGTCCGGCGAAGCCGACCACGATGTTCAGGCCGAGCGCGAGCATGATGTACAGCAGCGCGATGTCGATGATGCGGACCCACGAGTTGCCGTACTGGGCGGCAACGAACGGGAAGATCATCAAGCCGATCAGCAGGATCGCCATGCTGGCGTAGGCCTGGCGCGGCTTGTTGGTGACGTCGAAATTGAGGAGGGCCATGATGTTCCTTTAGCGGGTCAGGCGCGGTCGGCGACGCGTTCGCCCATGATGCCGGACGGCCGGATCGTGAGCACGATGATGAGGACCACGAAGGCGAAGATGTCCTGGTAGTGGCTGCCAAGGAAGCCGCCGGTCAGGTCGCCGATGTAGCCGGCGCCGAGGCTCTCGATGATGCCGAGCAAAATGCCGCCGATCATCGCGCCGTAGATGTTGCCGATGCCGCCCAGCACCGCGGCGCAGAACGCCTTCAGCCCTGGCAGCGTGCCCATCGCAAACGCGATCGACGCGTAATTGGCGCCCCACATCACGCCGGCGACCGCGGCCAGCGCGGCGCCGATGGCGAAGGTGGCGACGATGACCATGTTCGAGTCGACGCCCATCAGGCCGGCAACGCGTGGATTTTCGGCGGTGGCGCGCATGGCGCGGCCCATCTTGGTTTTTTCGACGAGGAACACCAGGCCGACCATCGCCAGCGCGGCCAGCACCAGCAGCAACAGCTGGGTTTGCGAAATGACGGCGCCGCCGATCATGATCGGGTCGGACGACAACAGTTGCGGGAAAGGCAGCGGGCTGCGGCCCCAGATCATCATGGCGAAGGTCTGCAGCAGAATCGACACGCCGATCGCGGTGATCAGCGGCGCCAGGCGCGGCGCGTTGCGCAGCCGGCGGTAGGCGACCCGTTCGATGATGATGTTGACCAGCATACAGGCGGGAACGGCGCAGGCAATGGCGATGAACAGGTCGATATAGCCGGGCAAGCCTGGCGCGAACACTTCAAGCAGTTTGAGCACCGTCAGGCCGACCATGGCGCCGATCATCAGCACGTCGCCGTGCGCGAAGTTGATCAGGTTCAGCACGCCGTACACCATCGTATAGCCCAGCGCGATCAGGGCGTACATGCTGCCCAGCACCAGACCGTTGATAATCTGTTGGATAAAGGTATCCATGTTTTCGATTGTCTCTTTCTCTTCGTTCTAACAAAAACGGCACCCGGAGGATCGCCCCGCAGTGCCGCTCTGGCCTTACGCCGTGTACTGACAGCGATCACGCACGCTCCGCGCAATCCGAGCGTCGCCATGATAGCGATGTTTTACAAAAACTAATATCGGAAAATAACAACCGGACACATTTAGTTTTTCCTGAAGTCAACTTGGCTCAGGAGGCAACGGGCTTGATGCCGTCCAGCCCTTTCGGCATCGGGAAAGTCACGTGCTCCTCGACGCCCTCGAGCGCCCGCACGCTGCGCGCGCCGAGTTCCTTGAGGCGGTCGATGACGGCCTGCACCAGCACTTCAGGCGCCGAGGCGCCGGCGGTGACGCCGATGCGCAGCTTGCCCACCAGCCATTGCGGGTCGATCTGGGTGGCGTCGTCGATCATGTAGGCCGGCGTGCCCATCTTGTCGGCCAGTTCGCGCAGCCGGTTCGAGTTCGAGCTGTTCGGGCTGCCGACGACGATCACCAGTTCCACCTGCGGCGCCATGAACTTCACCGCCTCCTGGCGGTTGGTGGTGGCGTAGCAGATGTCGCCCTTCTTCGGCTCGATGATGGCGGGGAACTTGCGCTTCAGGGCGGCGATGACTTCGGCGGTGTCGTCCACCGACAACGTCGTCTGCGACACGTAGGCCACCTTGTCGGGATTGACCACTTGCAGCGTGTCGACGTCGGCGACGGTTTCGACCAGGTGCATGCCGGCCTCGGCCTGGCCCATGGTGCCCTCCACTTCCGGGTGGCCATCGTGACCGATCATCACGATTTCGCAGCCAAGTGCGCGCATCTTCAACACTTCGACGTGCACCTTGGTCACCAGCGGGCAGGTGGCGTCGAAAATGGTCAGCCCGCGGGCGGCGGCCTCGGCGCGCACCGCTTTCGACACGCCGTGCGCAGAAAACACCAGCGTGTTGCCGGCCGGGACGTCGTCGAGGTCCTCGATGAAGATCGCGCCCTTGTTGCGCAGGTCGGCGACGACGTAGGCGTTGTGGACGATTTCGTGGCGCACATAGATAGGCGCGCCGAACTGGGTCAAGGCGCGCTCGACGATTTCGATGGCGCGGTCGACGCCGGCGCAGAAGCCGCGCGGCTGGGCTAGGAGAATTTCGCTGTTGTCCATGATTTTTTGTCCTTACAACACTGAAATCAGCTTGACTTCAAACAGCAGCGGCTTGCCGGCCAACGGGTGATTGAAGTCGAAGATGCATGACGTTGGGCCCAGTTCGCGCAATACGCCGGCAAAGCGGCCGCCGCCCGGGGCAGCGAAGTCGACCAGGTCGCCGACCTTGTAATCGGCGCCTGGGGCGGAGTTTTCGTCGAGCGTGGCGCGCGACACCGACTGGATCATGTCGGCATTGCGCTCGCCAAACGCCTCGCCCGGGGCCAGCTTGAACGTCTGGTGGCTGCCCTCGGCCATGCCGAGCAGGCGCTGTTCCAGGAAAGGGGCGAGCTGGTTCTGCCCCAGCATCAGCGTGGCGGGATTTCCGGCAAAGGTAGTGACGATATCAGTACCGTCCGCAGTGGCGAGCCGATAATGCAGGGTGAGGTAGGCCGAGTCGGTGACGACGGGCGAAGACGCTTGGGTCATGGTGATTGTTCTGGCTTGCAAACCGATATTGTAACCGGGGTCTGCCCCCTGGGTCAGACCCCAGCCGCGAAGGATGCTAACTAATATGGGCATTAACGACTGGCCAGAACAGGAACGCCCCCGCGAGCGCCTGATCGCCGAGGGCGCGCGGGCGCTGTCGAACGCCGAACTGCTGGCCGTCTTCCTGCGCGTCGGCGTCAAGGGCGTCAACGCCGTCCAGCTTGCCGCGCACATGCTCGAACACTTCGGTTCGCTCAACGCGATGTTCGGCGCCAGCCTGGCCGAGTTCTCCCAGATCAACGGCCTCGGCCCGGCCAAGTTCGCCCAGCTGCAGGCAGTGATGGAACTGGCCCAGCGCGCCATCCGCGAACAGCTGCAATACGGCCAGACCCTCGGCTCGCCGGAGGCGGTCAAGCTCTACCTGCGCATGACGCTCAGCCAGCGCGCCCACGAATCGTTCATGGTGTTGTTCCTGGACGTCAAAAACCGCCTGATCGTCAGCGAAGAAATGTTTCGCGGCACCCTCACCCACACCAGCGTTTATCCGCGCGAAGTGGTCAAGGCGGCGCTCAGGCACAACGCGGCCGGCGTGATGCTGGCCCATAACCATCCGTCCGGCACGCCGGAGCCGAGCGAGTCCGACCTGACGCTGACGCGCGCGCTGGTGCAGGCGCTGGCACTGGTCGATGTGCGCATTCTCGACCACTTTGTTGTAGCCGGCCCACACGTGCATTCCTTCGCGGAACACGGCCAGATGTAGCTGCTTCCCAGTCAATGCCAATTGTTAATTTTGTCGCGAATCATAAGACACAATTGTTTTTCACAAGTCATTGATTCAGTGATGGTTTTCACGCTATACTCTCGTTTTTCCCGATTGCGGAAGTTTACTAAGGAGTGCGCTATGGCACGTGTTTGCCAAGTAACTGGCAAGGGTCCGATGGTTGGCAACAACGTCTCCCACGCTAACAACAAAACGAAGCGTCGTTTTCTGCCTAACTTGCAGAACCGTCGTATTTTCGTGGAATCGGAAAACCGCTGGGTCTCCCTGCGCTTGTCCTGCGCCGGTATGCGCGTCATCGACAAAGTCGGCATCGATGCCGTCCTGGTCGATATGCGCGCCCGTGGCGTAAAAGTTTAATTAGGGAGCTATCATGGCAAAAACTGGCCGCGACAAAATCAAGCTGGAATCGACCGCAGGCACGGGTCACTTCTACACTACCGACAAGAACAAGCGCACGATGCCTGCAAAAATGGAGATCATGAAGTTCGATCCCAAGGCACGCAAGCATGTGATGTACAAAGAAACAAAGATCAAGTAATCCGCGATCCCAAGTTCAGTACCAAAAGAGCCGCCCACTTCACCGTGCGCGGCTCTTTTGCTTTGTAGTCCTACCTGGCCGGCTGCAGCACGATGGTGCTCTCGGTGGCCGCCTCGATCAGCTTGCGCGAATACAGCAGCGGGAAATATTCACCCTTGCCCCACGCCGCCGCCAGGTCGCGGTAATGCGGGCTGTCCGGGTCGCCCGACTGGCCGGGCGTGTTGATCGCGCGCGAATTGTCCCAGTTGCCGACGTCGACGACGACGCGGAACGACGGGCCGTTGAGCTTGAGGAAGTCCGACGGGCGGTAACCCGACTGGTTGACCGTATGCGCCCCGCCCTGCGCCGGGAACGGTCCGACGTTGAGCTTGCCGCGCAGCGACTCGTCGCCGAGGATGCTCATCGGGTGGGCGAAATAGCTGTAATGCAGCTTGCCCCAGTGCCAGGCCTTGGGGTCCGGCCCGCCGGCACGCTCCAGCTCGGTGAAGGCCGCGGCCAGGCTGGTCAGCAGCAGCTGGTCGCGCCGGGCTTTGGCGTCGCGGCCGAACTTGGCGGCCGGGCGTTCCAGCGAGGCCATCATGCCGGTGGCGTCGGCACTGCCCACCGCCACGGCCGCCATCGGATCGAGCACGGCGGCGAGATACGCCTTGTTCAGGTGGCGCGACCACCACACTTCGAACAGCGCCGCCTGCGGCGACTCGCGCGTTTCGACCGCATCCCAGCCGCGCAACAGGTTCAATGCGGCGCGCGTTTTAGGATCGTTCGAATTCAACGGCGCCAGCAGCGCGGTCATGCGCCGCGCCGGCACCGACAGCACGTCGTTCTGCAGGCGCATCGAATCCTCGATCGACACCTTGCCTTTGCGCCCGAGCACTTCGCCGATGCGCACCTGGCGCGCATTGTTGGGCCACTCGAAGCCCAGCTTGTGCTTGGCGTAAGGGAAGCCGTCCGGTAAATTCATTTCGTTGGCCGAGGCGAACCAGCCCTTCTTCGGATTCAGGCTGAACGGCAGCTTGTCGCCCGCCAGGAAACCATCCCACTCGTAGCGGCCGTCGCCCGGCACCGGCAGCAGGCCGTCCCAGTTGGGACGGATCGGCGTCAGGCCGCCCGGCACCCAGCCGATGTTGCCGGCGGTATCGGCGTAGACCTGGTTCTCGGTCGGCGCGCCCCAGTTCAGCATTGCCTTCTTGAACTCGTCGAAATTTTTCGCCTTCATGTAGTCGATGCTGCCGAAGTAAGGCGCCATGCCCGCCTCCAGCCAGCCCGAGCGCACGGCAAAGGCGCGCTGCCTGGCCGCCTCGTTGAAAATGACCGGGCCATGGCGGGTGAACACCATCTCGGCGGTCGCCGGCGCCGCGCCCTTGACGGCAATGGTTTCCTTCAGCACCCTGAAGTTCTCCCACTGGCCGCGGTATTTATATTGCATGCGGTTGGCGGGATTGATTTCGTAGACGTACAGGTCTTCCTGGTCGATGCTGAAAATGGTCAGGCCAAAGGCAATCGTACCGTTGTGGCCGATCGACACGCCCGGCAGTGCCGGCTCGCCGGCGCCGATCACGTTCATGCCCGGCGCGTTCAGGTGCGCAATGTAGCGCAGCGACGGCGCCGAATAGGCGCGGTGCGGGTCGTTGGCCATGATCGGGCGCCCGGTGGCCGACTTCGATGGCGCCACCACCCAGTTGTTGCTGCCCTCCATGCGCTGCACGTCCAAGTCGGCACCGGCGATCTGCTCCGGCTGGTCGAGCGCGGCAACCTTCTGGTCCTTGCCGAACCAGACATTCTCGGTGGCCAGCTTGAAGACATCGAGCAGTCCGGCCGGCAGGCACGGGTCGAGCCCCGCCGGCAGCTGTGTTTTCCACGCCGGCTGCAGCGTGCTGCGCACCTGGTCGTGTTCCAGGCCGGCATTGCAGGCGACCGCGGCACGCGCCACTTCCGCCGTCAGGTTACGGGTCAGGCCGTGGCTGCGGATGCGCACCACGTCCTCGGCCTTCCACCTGGCCGGCGCATAGCCGAGGCGGCGGAATTCGAAAGGCAGCGCCGCGGGCGTGCGCGCCACATGGTCGACATAGGCATTGATGCCGGCGACGAAGCGTTCGGTAATGCGCTGCGCGCCCTTGCCGTAGGACTGCCATTCCTTCTGCATGTCGCCGCGGTACAGGAACAGGCGGCTCGCCTTGTCCTGCTCGAGATAGGCAGGCCCCAGCACCGAGGCCAGTTCGCCAAGCCCGCGGCGGCGCCACAGGTCGATCTGGAACAGGCGGTCGCGGGCGGCGTTGAAGCCTTGCGCGAAGAACGCATCGTCCTCGCTTTGCGCATAAATATGCGGCACGCCCCAGCGGTCGACCAGGATTTCCGCCCCTTGCTCGAGCCCGGCGACCTTGATGACCTGGCTGGGCGCGGCAGCAGTGGCCACTCCGGCGGCGAGGCATAACAGGACGGCAGGCAGCAGGCGGGAACGCTTCATAGGTATTCTCGATCAGTTCTAAGGAACGGAAAGTATAGAGGACATTGAATGTTTTGCTGGCAACGCCGATACTCGCTTTTCGCTACTGGTGCCGTTTTTTCGTGAGTTGGTCACATTTCGAGGGCTTTTTATGCGCACTAGCACTAAGATGGCAAGACATTAACCTTGACCTACGGGAATAAAAACAATCATGCACACCCTCACGGAATCACCTCCTGGCATGGAACTGGCGCCGGTTCCCGCCGGCCAGCGCATCGAAGCGCTCGACGTCGTGCGCGGCTTCGCGCTGATCGGCATCTGCCTGATGAACGTCGAGTATTTCAACCGCGCCCCCGCCACCCTCGGCCAGGGCATGCCGGCCGGGCTGACCGGGATCGACTGGCTGGCGTCGTTCTTCGTCGCCTACTTTGTCACCGGTAAATTCTGGACCATCTTCTCGATGCTGTTCGGCATGGGCTTCGCTGTCATGCTGTCGCGCGCCGAAAGCGCCGGCCGCGGCTTCTTCAAGCCCTACTTGCGGCGCATCGCCGCGCTGGCCGTGTTCGGCGTGCTCCACTATATATTCCTGTTCGCCGGCGACATCCTGTTCAGCTACGCCGTTTCCGCGACGTTCCTGCTGGTCGTGCTGTATGGCAAAGCGAAGTGGATCGTGGCGGCCATCGTCGTGCTGGGCGGCCTCGCCTTCATCCCCGGATGGGGCCCGGCCGCCGGCGGCACTGCCGGCACGCTGGCGCTGTGCGGGCTGATCGCGCTGTATGTGCGCAACGAGCGCCGCCCGCTCGGGCTGTCCGTGATATCGCTGATCTTCCTGGTAATCGGCGTCATCGGCGCGATCGCCGCCGTCGTCATGTGGACGATGAAAGACGTTCCGATGCAGGCGCGCGGGTCTGTCAGCGTGGCCAGCGCGCTGTTCCTGCTGCTGTCCTGGCTGGCGCAGAAATACCGCAATCCGGTCGAGAAGCGGTCGTTGCGTGCGGGCGTCACGCTGTACGTGTTGATGTTTACGATGATGACGATCGGCGGCGCGGCCGCCTACCTGGTGCCTAAAACGCCGGCCGCCGCCGCCCCGGCTGCCGTTCTCGCCAAGCCGGATCCGCAGAAAGCCGGCGCCAAGCCGGAACTGACCAAGGAACAGAAAAAGGCCGAAGCGGAAGCGCTGAAAGCGAAGACGCTGAAGGAAGAAGCAGCCAAAGTCGTCCACGAGAACAAGGTGATGAGCACCGGCAGCTATGCCGAGATGACCAGGCTTCGCCTTGAGCACTTCGCCGAACACGCACCGATGCAGGCGAACTTCGCCATCCTGCTGGTCGCCATGTTCATGATCGGCACCTGGTTCATCCGCTCCGGCGTGATGGAAAATACCGGCGCGCACCTGCCGCTGTTTCGCAAGCTGGCCTACATCGGCCTGCCGGCCGGCATCGCCCTGGGCCTGGCGGGCGCGCTGATCACGACGACCCACACCCCGGGCTCGGAAACCGACGGCTTCATCCTCGCGCTCGGATTGCAGATGCTCGGCAACCTGCCTGCCTGCCTCGGCTATGTCGCCATGATCGTGCTGATGCTGCACAGCCGCTCGTTGTTCTCCAACGTCAAGGTGCTGGCGCCGTTCGGCCGCATGGCGCTGACCAACTACCTGATGCAGTCGGTCGTCATGTCGATGGTCTTCTTCGGCTATGGGCTTGGGTACTGGGGCATGGCGCGCGCCTGGCAGGTGCTGTTCGCCCTCGGCCTGTGCGCGCTGCAGCTCGTCTTCAGCACCTGGTGGCTGGCGCGCTTCCGCTACGGCCCCGCCGAATGGCTGTGGCGCGCCGTGACCTACATGAAGGTCCCGGCGATGCGCCTGGAGGCGGCGGCGCCGGCGATTCGGGCGCAGCCGACCAGGTAGGCTATGTCAGCGTTAAGTCGGGGGAGCTTCCCAGTGCCGATCTCAGCAGTGCCTCCGGCGAGCTGATCCGCGTGCCGTCGATCGCCCAGCGCCAGCCCAGGTAATTCGGCAAGTAGCGGCTGGCGACGCCATGGAAGCGGCGCAGCCATTGCTTGAAGCGGCTGTGATACGCATTGACGTTTTGCACGTGCAGAGCGCCGGCAACCCGCGCGCCGGCCGACAGGTTGACGGCGCGATGGGCGATGCCCGCCTTGCGCGCGAAGCTGCGATAGGCTGCGTGGCCATCGGTGACCAGCAGGATATCCGGCGCCACCACGGGCGGCAGGCAGTTGTGCAAGTGGCCTGGCCGTAGCGGGGCGCGGCCCGTGACGAAGTCGACTGTCCTGCCGGACCGGTCGCGCGCCACCAGGATGCAGTCGTGCTCATGCGAGAGGCCGCGCCGCGTGGCGCTGCCGCCGCGCCGGCGCGCGGGCCGGCTCAAGGTGCGCGAGCCCTTTTGCGATTCCAGCAAATAGGTCTCGTCGGCTTCGGTAATGCCGGCCAACGGCACGCTGCGGTCGCACTTCGTCGTGTGCAGGAAGCGGTGGCGCCAGCGGAAGCTGGTGGTCTTGTCGACGCCGACGGCGGCGGCGGCGCGGCGCACCGTGCCCGATTGCAGCATGCAGTCGAGGTAGGCCAGCCATTTGAACTTGTGACGCAGCCGCGCCAGCGCGGTGCCGCTCAAGTCGTTGAAGGAGCGGGCGCAGTCGAGGCAGCGATAGCGCTGCAGATCGTTTTTGTGGCCGTCGCGGTGGACCCGCGGCGATTGGCAGCGCGGGCAGGGATGCGGCGCGCGCGCCGCCTCGATCACCGCGACGGTTCGCTCCCGCCGCGCGCGGCGATCGAGGGCGTCGGCCAGCTCGGCCCGCTGGGCCGGCGACAAGCCATCGGCTTGCTCAAGGAACTGCTTGAAATGACGCGCTTCCACGCTGGCTCCGGCGGCATAGGGTCTGGTTCAGACCTCAGCCGCAGGCGCTAGTTCAATATCCCCGACTTAACGCGCACATAGCCTTTGCTAATTCTCCGTAAATTGCTTCTGGTGCCGCATTTTCTGCAGTTCGTCGCATTTCCCGTACATCCGGCGCCGCCGGATCTACCATGGCCACACTATAACCATGACTGACGGGAAAAATAAAATCATGCATACCCTCACAGACTCTCCTGAAAAGACCGCACTCGCGCCGGTGCCGGCCAGCCAGCGCATCGCCGCGCTGGACGCCGTGCGCGGTTTCGCGCTGATCGGTATCTGCCTGATGAACGTCGAGTTCTTCAACCGCGCCCTCAGTTCGATGGGCCAGGGCATGCCGATCGGGCTGACCGGCATCGACTGGCTGGCCTCGTACTTCGTCGCCTACTTCGTCGCCGGCAAGTTCTGGACGATCTTCTCGCTGCTGTTCGGCATGGGCTTTGCCGTCATGCTGACGCGCGCCGAACGTGCCGGCCGCGGTTTCATCAAGCCGTATGTGCGCCGCATCGCCGCGCTCGCCGTATTCGGCGCCCTGCACCACATCTTCCTGTTCGCCGGCGACATCCTGTTCAGCTACGCGGTCGGGGCTGTGTTCCTGCTGGTGGCGCTGTACGGCACCTGGAAATGGATCGTCGGCGCGATCGCCGTCTTCATCGGCATCGCCTTCGTGCCCGATTTCGGCCCCGCCGCCGGCAGTGCCGCCGGCACCCTGGCGTTCGCCGGCCTGGTGGCGGTATACCTGCGCAGCGAAAAGAAGGCCTTCGGCCTGTCGGCGATGGCGACCACGCTGATCGGCGTCAGCCTGATCGCCGGCATTGCCGCGCTGGTGTTCTGGTTCGTGCCTGCCGCGCCGAAGGGTCCGCGCGGCCCGGCGACAGCGATATGCGTGCTGTTCCTCGTGCTGGCCTGGCTGGCCCAGAAGTACAACAAGCCGGTCGACAAGCGCCCGTTGCGCGCCGGCGCCACCATCTACCTGTTCTTTGCCACCATGATGACGATCGGCGGCACGGTCGAATACCTGTCCCCGCCCGACACGGCGACCGCGAAGCCGGCAACCGTTGCAGCGCCAGCAGCGCCGGCCAAGGCCGACGCCAAGAAGCCGGCCGCCAAGCCGGCGATGACCGATGAAGAGAAGAAAGCCGAACGCGCCAAAAGACTGAAGGAAAAGGCGGACGAACGCGCGCTGGAAGTGAAAACCCTGAGCACCGGCAGCTACGCCGACGTGGTGCGGCTGCGCGCCAAGCATTTCGCCGAGCACGCGCCGAAGGAGTCGGGCATGGCATCCTTGCTGATCGGTATGTTCTTGCTCGGCACCTGGTTCATCCGTTCCGGCGTAATGGAAAATACCGCCGCGCACCTGCCGATGTTCCGCAAGCTCGCCTTCATCGGCCTGCCGGCCGGCATCGCCCTGGGCATGCTGGGCAGCCTGCTGGCGGTGTCGCACGTCCCGGGCGCCCAGCAGGACGGTTTCGGGCTGGCCCACGGCCTGCTGACGATCGGCAACCTCCCCGCTTCGCTCGGCTACGTCGCTATGATCGTGCTGATGCTGCACAGCCGCTCGGTGTTCTCGAACGTCAAAGTGCTGGCGCCGTTCGGCCGCATGGCGCTGTCCAATTACCTGCTGCAGTCGCTGGTGATGTCGTCGGTGTTCTTCGGCTACGGGCTCGGCTACTGGGGCCTGGGCCGCGCCTGGCAGGTGCTGTTCGCCCTTGGCCTGTGCGCGCTGCTGGTGGCGTTCAGCCACTGGTGGCTGGCGCGCTTCCGCTACGGCCCTGCCGAGTGGCTGTGGCGCGCGGTGACGTACATGCAACTGCCGGCGATGCGGATCGACACCGCGCCGGCAAGGACGCACGCTCAACCGGCCTGAAACGCCGCTGAGGCATGAACCGAAAAGGCTCCGCGAGGAGCCTTTTCTACATCTGGACATCGCTGTTTGGTTCCGCCGGACCGCTTGCGTGTGCACAACCGCGCGCCGTCACGCGCCGCTACTGTGGTCGCTGGCGAAGGGGGCGGTGCCCTCTCGATTCGCCTTTTCAGCTTCATACAAGGAGAGCAACCATGGCAGATGAATATGGATCGAGCTATCAATCGTCGGACGAACAGGTCGGCAGTGCACCGCCACCGGGCGGCAACAGCGGCTTGAACGGGCCGGCAACGAGCACTGTGCAACAGGCGCAATACAGCAGCCCGATCCGGGCCGGCAATGGCGGCCAGCAGGGCATCGCCTTGCCGTCGATGCCGAAGGCCGGCCGCAACGAAGCAATCCCCTATATGGCCGAAGAGGCATACGGCGACGCGCCGGTGCCGATGGGCGGCGGCGAGGCGATGGCCGAGACGGCCGAGATGTCCGAGGAAATCGGTAACCCGGCCCTCCAGGAATCGGCGGAAGAATTTTACGAGGCAACTCCAGAACAATTGAACGCCGGCGCGATCGAAGCCGGCGAGGAAGGCAGTGTCGGCGCCGAATCGGGCCAGGCGCTGACCGAGGTGGGCGCCGCTCTGGGCGGCGCGCAAGAGACCGGGAACGAAGAGTTCTTCCCGATCCTCGCCGCGCTGGTGCCGACCCTGATCAGCAGCATCGGGCCGACGGTGGCGAAAAAAGTGGTGGCCAAGCTGTCGCCCCGCGCCAGGCAAGGCATCAAGCGCATCGCCACCACCGCGGCGGCGACGGCCGGCAAGTCCAAGCCGGTGCAGAACATTCTCGGCGTGTTTGCCCGCCTGCTGGAATCGGAACAGAACAAGGCGGCCGGCGAGAGCGACGCCGAAGTCGGCGAAGAACTCGACCAGTTCATTAACGAGGTGGCCGCGGCCGCCGAGGTAATCATCGGCAAGGACGACCGCAAGTGGGTGGCGGACACCACGGGCGAGCCATCGCGCCGGATCTGCGAACTGCGCATCACTTTCCCCAACGGTAAAACCTACCGCGGCACCGGCTTTTTCATCGGCAAGCGCACGCTGGCCACCGCCGGCCATTGCGTCTATCTGCACAACGAAGGAGGCTGGGCGCGCAAGATCGAAGTCATCCCAGGCGCCAACGGCACCTTGCGGCCCTACGGTTCGGCCATGTCGACCTCGTTCCGCTCGGTCAAGGGCTGGGTCAACAGCAAGAAGCCGGAGCACGACTATGGCTGCATCGTCCTTCCCGCCAGCGCCTTTGGCGGGCAAAACCTTGGCTACTTCGGTTTCTGCGCGGCGCCCCCCCTGAAAATCCTCGGCAAGAAGGTCTCGTTGTACGGCTACCCGGGCGACAAGGATTCGCAAAACTGGGGCATGACGCTGGGCGTGAAAACCATCACCGCCAAGACCCTGATCTACGATATCGATACCGTCGGCGGCCAAAGCGGCGCCCCGGTGTACACCGACCTGGACGGCAAGAAGAACGTCGCCATCGCCATCCACAACTACGGCAATGCCGGCGGCAACTCGGCGACCAGGATCACGCCACCGGTGTTCGAGCGTCTGAAAAAGTGGGCCACGCTCTGATGACCGTTGGCAGCGTGCAGGGACAGGTGGTCCGCGCGGACGGCGGCGCGCCGGTGGCGCAGGCGGTCATCGCGGTGCTGGACGGCCCGGGTCCTTACCCGGACATCGCAATCATGAGCGATCGCGACGGCAGATTTTCGCTGGCCGACCTGCCTGCGGGCAAATGGCGGATCAGCGCGCGCGCCGCTGACGGCGCGAGCGGCGACACCAGCGTCGAAGTAAGCAACGGCGCGGTGGCTCACGCACTGGTCCAAGTTCGGTAATGCGGCAGTTAAACAGGTATCAATACGCAACTCGCAAAAACTCGCAGAATCCGTTTCTGCGAGTTTTTTAGCTATTTACACCGAGCAGCGGGTCGACTTACCCGGCAATTCAGTGTTGGCCTTAGTTCTTTCCACTAACGATTGCACGTCCTCTCTTGGCGGACGCCCTCTTCGCCTCGGCTAAAAGCGCGCCCCAACTGTCCGGAGGCTTTTCATTTTTCAGCATACGACGGAATGGCTTATACGCGTCATCAGAACTCCCGTACGCGCGCTTAGTTTCCTCATCGTTTACCCAGGCGAACACAATCACCTTGCTTTCGAGAGAGTATTCTTCTTGGTGTACCCAGTCGGATCTTTTTGACGAAGGGTTTCTACCTGCCCGATCAAATCTTCGAGTTGATCGAAAAAAATAGGGTGCGCATAGATGGTCCACCCATAAACTATCACTGTTCCATCCGACACTACCTTCAGTGTGGGATCACTCATCAGCCGGGTCTAGCTTTGCATCAAGATCGACCTTCACATCTCAAACTAGCGCACGTGTACGTTCGCGCTGAGTCTTACCTAATGCACGGACGGCTTGGGGGCCGGCCTTGATGTCGTATGCAAGTAGATGCAGGAATCCGGCCAAGGCACGATCACTTTCTTCCCTGGACTCTACACGGCTGAGCACAACAGTTCCGTCAGACATGATTTTATAGTGCACCTTGTAGCGTTTATTCAAACACAACCCGCGGCGGATAGTGTCAGGAACTGTCGTCTGATAGCGGTCGGTCAGGGTAGACTCATCTTCAAGAACATGGTCCATCGCGCGCTCCAGTAAAACGTCAAATTATGGCAATGCGTTTGCATTACTTCGTCAAGAACTGTAACACTCATTAAACGCAAAAAAGGCTCCGTAAGGAGCCTTTTCCAGTCGCTGCGAGAGGACGCTTACGCGTAGCTGCGCAGGCGCATCGAAAACTCTTGCAGCGACTTGATGCCGGACGCTTCGGCCCGCACGCACCAGTCTTGCAGCTGGTGCAGCAACTGGTCGCGGGTGAAGTGCGAACGCTCCCAGATGGCGCCCAGCTCGACGCGCATGTGGTGCATGGTCTCGAGCGGCTTGCTGTGGGCAAACAGCTCGACGAGTTGCTGCTTGTGCGACGCTTCCAGCTTGGCCGGCTCGCGCTGCAACAGCTTGCGCGACGACTTCAGGAAGCCCGACTCGAGCTCCGGCTTGTGGCGCAGGTGCAGCACTTCTTCGTGCCAAGCGTGCTTGAACGATTTAGCGTACTTGGCCATCACGTCGTAGCGGTTGGCGATCACCGACTGCAGCGTGTCGAAGTCCGCCACCAGCTTGCCGTGCTCAAACTTCGGTTCCGGCGCGATCTTCCGAACTTTCGCCAGACCCATGGTTTCAAGGATACGGATGTACAGCCAGCCGATATCGAACTCGTACCATTTCGACGACAGCTTGGCCGACGTGGCGAAGGTGTGGTGATTATTGTGCAACTCCTCGCCGCCGATCAGGATGCCGAACGGAATGATGTTGGTCGCCGCATCGGCGCAATCGTAGTTGCGGTAGCCCCAGTAGTGGCCGATGCCGTTGATGATGCCGGCCGCGGTGATCGGGATCCACATCATCTGGACAGCCCAGATGGTGATGCCAATGACGCCGAACAGGGCGACATTGATGACCAGCTGCAACACGATGCCCTGCCAGCTGAAGCGGGTATACAGATTGCGCTCGATCCAGTCGGTCGGGGTGCCATGGCCATACTTTTCCATGGTTTCCAGGTTCTTCGACTCGGCGCGATACAGCTCGGCGCCGCGGAACAGCACTTCCTTGATGCCGCGCGTGACCGGGCTGTGCGGATCCTCTTCGGTATCGCACTTGGCGTGATGCTTGCGGTGAATGGCGGCCCATTCCTTGGTGACCTGGCCGGTGGTCAGCCACAGCCAGAAACGGAAAAAGTGACTCGGGATGGCGTGCAACTCCAGGGCGCGGTGCGCCTGGTGACGGTGCAGGTAGATCGTTACGCTGGCGATCGTGATATGCGTTACTGCAAGGGTGTAAAAGAACACTTGCCAACCCGACAGGCCGACGAGACCGCCGTCCAGGAACCCGAGTACGGCATCTAGCGTGGTACTTAACAAATTCATTAATGCTCCAATGTGGATTTTTGTCGTCGCTTGCCGCTTTCTGTGAAACGGTCAGACAGCGTCACATTTTACGCGGTTCCGTGGCGCACGGCACATTTACAGCAATCAATTGGTAACACTTGGTGAGTTTCTGCCGGCGGTCGATGCGAGAAGCGCATCAAGCACGCGCGGATCGAGCCCGGCCTGTGTCAACTTGATATCGCCGGACTGCACCAGCCTGTAAATACGCTTGTTGACGTCGGAGATCACGCCGCCCTTGCCGTTCTCCGGATCGGCGATCCAGAAGCCCAGCTCGAGCTCGAAACCGTCGGCGCCGAATTTGTTCACCGACACGCCAGGCGCGGGCGTTTCCAGGATGCGCGGCACTTCGCGCGCGAGCGCTTCGAGCATCGGGATGACGACATCGAGGTCGCTGCCGTACGACACCGTCAACACGGTCGAGGCGCGCACCGATTTGCTCGACAGCGACTGGCTTTGCACCGGTCCGGAAATGAGCATCTCGTTGGGCAACATCGTTTCGACGCCGTCGAGTCCCTGCAGCACGGTATAGCGGGTATTGATGCGCGACACCCTGCCGGAATACTTGTCGACCGAAATCATGTCGCCGATCGACAGGCTGCGTTCGAGCAGGATGACGAAGCCGGACACATAATTGCTGGCGATCTTCTGCAGGCCAAGGCCGAGGCCGACGCCGAGCGCGCCGCCGAACACCGACAGCACCGTCAGGTCGAGGCCCATCAAGGTCAGGCTGTACAGCACGGCGACGACGATCAGCACCGTGCGGCCGGTACGCGCCAGCATCACCTTCAGCGAGGAATGCATGCCGTCCACGCCCATCAGCCGCTCCTCGAGCGCGGCGCCGGCCCACAGCGCCAGCATCAGCAGCACCACCACCGAGCCGGCCGCCTGCAAGATATTCGCCAGCGACACCTTGTGGCGGCCGATCGGCAGCAACGTCTTGTCGAGGTACTCGATGATGTCCGGCCACAGGCCGAGGATATACAACGCCACCGCCAGCCACACCAGCAGCGCGAAGATCTTTTCGAAGGTGAGGATGGCGGCGCCAACCGGGCCGTGGCGGGCGAACACGCGCCGCAGCAGGTAAAACGCCGTGCGGATTACCGCGAACGAGGCGAACAGCGGCAGCGTCACCTTCAGCAGGTTGACGTGGTGATAGCGTTCCATCACCAGTCGCGCCAGCGCCAGCAGGCCGAGAATCATCAGCGGGCTGAGCACCTTGGCGAAACTTTCGACACCGATGCGGCGCACCGCGCCGCCGTCGTCGTCGCGCCCGCTCAGTTGCCGCACATAACGGTTACGCAGGAAGCGCGCCAGGCCCCAGCCTACCAGGATGCACAGCGCGATGACGCCGGCTTGCCACAGTACGCCCGGCTCGCGCAAGTCGACGAGCAGGTCGGACAACAACTTGGACATCTGCATGGGCGGCCCGGGGTCGATTACGCGTCGCTGGCGGCGGCGGCGGCGTCAGCTTCGCCGTCGGCGTCGTCTTCCGGCTTGGCCTTCGGCGCCTTCTTCTCGATCGGCTTGCGCTCGAGCACGGCGGCGAAGAAACCGTCGGTCTGGTGCTTGTGCGGCAACAGCTTCAGATAGTCGCCCATGTCCAGGTCGATCTTCTGCTCGGCTAGCACCTGGCTCATCGGCACCAGGTCGAATTCCGGATGGGCTGCGAGGAATTGCTCGACGATGAAATCGTTCTCTTCGGTCAGCAGGCTGCAGGTGGCGTACACCAGGCGGCCGCCGCCCTTGAGCAGGCGCGCGGCGCTGTCGAGGATCGAGGCTTGCTTCTCTTGCATCTCGGCGACGGCTTCCACCTTCTGGCGCCACTTGACGTCAGGATTGCGGCGCAAGGTTCCCAGGCCCGAGCAGGGGGCGTCGACCAGCACGCGGTCGATCTTGCCGGCCAGGCGCTTGACCTTGGCGTCGCGCTCGTGGGCGATCTGCACCGGATGCACGTTCGACAGGCCGCTGCGCGCCATGCGCGGCTTCAGCTTGGCGAGGCGCTTCTCGGAAATGTCGAACGCGTACAGGCGGCCGGTGTTGCGCATCAGCGCGCCGAGCGCGAGCGTCTTGCCGCCGGCGCCGGCGCAGAAGTCGACGACCATCTCGCCGCGCTTGGCGCCGACGATCTGCGACAGGATCTGGCTGCCCTCGTCCTGCACCTCGATCGCGCCATCCTTGAACAGCGGCAGGTTTTGCAGCGACGGCTTCTTCAGCACGCGCAGGCCGAGCGGCGCGAATGGCGTCGGCACGGCGGCGATCGGCGCTTCGGCCAGCTTGGCGACGACGTCGTCGCGCGTCGCCTTGATCGAATTGACGCGCAGGTCGAGCGGCGCCGGCTGGTTCAGCGCGTTCGCCAGTTCCAACGTTTCGGCTTCGCCATACTGGGCCACGAATTTGTCGAACAGCCACTTCGGCAGGTTCGAGCGCATTTGCGGCGGCATGAGGTTGCGGTCGATCTGCGCGATGCGGGTGAGGAATTCGGTTTCTTCCTCGGTCAGGCCGGCCAGCGAATCGGCGCCGACGGCTTCGGCCAGGCCGAGGATGGTCAGGCGGCGCATGGTCGACTCCTTGCCGGCTTCGGCAAAGTCGGTAAAGAACGACTTGTTGCGCAGGATCGCGTAGATGCCTTCAGCGACGGCGCCGCGCTCGCGTGGTCCAAGGCGCGGATGGTCCTTGAAGTAGCGCGACAAAGTGGTGTCGGCAGGCGCCGAAAAACGTAAGATCTCGCGCAATACTTCTTCAGTATTGCCGAGGATCGCTGGAGGCAATCTCATGATATTCCTTGGTTAACTACGTGTTATGTCTATGCGGCGGTGCCGCTGCCGGCGCCTGGCCGGCCTTCGATGAATGCGCGGATGACGCGCGGATACAGGATGTGTTCCTGCACCAGCACGCGCGCCGCCAGCGTCGCCTCGGTGTCGCCCGGCAGCACATCGACCTCCGCCTGGCCCAGCACCGGACCGTGGTCCAGTTCGGTGGTGACGAGGTGGACCGTGGCGCCATGCCGGCCGACGCCCGCCTCGAGCGCCTGGCGATGCGTCGCCAACCCCGGAAAATCGGGCAGCAGCGACGGATGGATGTTCAGCATCCGGCCGGCGTAATGCTCGACGAACGGCGCCGTCAGGATGCGCATGAAGCCGGCGAGCACGACCAGGTCGGGCGCGAAGGCGTCGATCGCCTGCTGCAGCGATGCATCGAACTCGGCGCGGCTGGCGAAATCTTTACTGGGAACGACTGCGGTGGCGATGCCGTTGGCCTTGGCAAATGCCAGGCCTGTTGCGTCCGCCTTGTTACTGATAACTGCTGCGATCCGTGCCGGCCACTTTTCGGCTTGTGCCGCGCGCACCACCGATTCCATGTTGCTGCCGCGACCAGAAATAAGGATCACAATGTTTTTCATAGCGCGCATTGTACCCTGACCAGCAGTCGCGGGCCTATATACGCAGTGAAATTGTTGCGGTGCACCACGCCGCCACGTTCGCGGCATTGCAGAGGTGTTATTGGCTATTGCCTGCGCGGGAACGACTATTCGAACGAGTAAAAAACGCGGAAAGGCACCTTCTTCTCCGCCCAGTATTCCGCGGCGTCGCGGAAAACATCGAGCAGCGTCTCGCGCGCTTCCTTGTCGAACTTCTGGGTATTCGGCAGTTGCTCGATGACGACGATAAAGCCCGGCTGCGCGCCGGCCTTGTTGATGGTCTCGGTCAGGCACTCCCTGAGCGCATCGAAGTTCTTGCTGCATGGCTTAGGAAAATGAAAGTTTTCGCCGATGCGGGCGCACACCTGCTGCTTGGTCAGCGTGTCGGCACAATGGGCGTACAGAAAATGCTGCCCGAGGCGCACGGCTTCCTCCTGCAATTCCACGACACGGAAAGCGCGAATGGATTGCACAAGGTTAGGCGGCACTGTTAAAAACAAACTCATTTTTCCCTCAAGTTGACCTGTGGCTTTCAATAATTTCTGATCGCGTAATTCCCTGTGCATCGCGTCCTTGTACAAAACGCTGTTCTCCTGAATATCGTTGCTTGACGCCAATACACCCTATAATTTTCTGTAAGGGTAACGTTTTGTGGTAACTGAATCAACCCGAATGTGATCAAGGACTAAATATTTGTAAAAAAACGCGATGTTTTACGATAAAAGATGCGGTTTGGCGGATTTTGGCCAAGACCCACCTGTTACATCTTGTTGCCATGTAGGATCGTTCCTGACGCGCGGGCGGTTTAGTATACGAACATGGCCGAATTGGCTAAACCCTAACAAACCCCACCATCCACGAGGTTCGAAAATGAACATGCATACCAAATTGATCGTCACCGCGATGGGCCTGTGCGCCCTGCCGATGGCGCAGGCAGTCGAATTTGAAGATTTCGGTCGCGTGGTGCGGGTTCAGCCGCGCGTCGAACAAGTGCGCCAGCCACGCCAGGAATGCCGCACCGAATATGTGCAGGCGCCGGTCCAGCAATATCAGCAGCAGCAGCCGCGCAGTGCCGGCGGCGCGATCGTCGGCGGCCTCGCCGGCGCGCTGATCGGTAACCAGATCGGCGGCGGCACCGGACGCACCACCGCGACCGCGGTCGGCGCCATCGCCGGCGCTGTCATGGGCGACCGCGTCGATAACGACGGCCGCGCCATGAACCAGCCGCAGGGCGTGCAGGAACAAGCCGTGCGCCAGTGCCGCACCGTCGAGTCCTACGAGTCGCGCACCAACGGCTACGACGTGACGTACGACTATCGCGGCCGCAACTACACCACCGTGATGGCGCGCGATCCTGGCCAGCGCATCCGCCTGCGCGTGTCGGTCGAGCCTGACCAGATGCAGTAACACAGCCGGCGCCGCGGCGCCAGCATCAGGATGGGTTCCGCTTGCGCTATGGGAACCCCTCCAACGATAATAGGGCGATCGAATCAGGTCGCCCTATGCTTATCAGAAGAAAATCCATCGAACAAGTCGAATCCTCGCGCCGTCCGCCGCGCAAGCCCAAGTTTGCTCCAGTGACCCTGTCCGAACAGGACGGCGTGCGCTACCTCCACTTCGGCACCGAGTGGGTGCAGGGCGCCATGCGCATCCGCAAGCCGGACTGGCCCGAACTCGAATACGCCCAGCAGATGATGGCCTGGATGCTGTACCTCGAGGCGCCGCGCGCGATCGCGCAGCTGGGCCTCGGCACCGGCGCGCTGACCAAGTTCTGCTACCGCACTTTCCCCGACGCCACCGTCACCGCGGTCGAGCTCAATCCGTCCGTGATTTCCGTCTGCGAATCGATGTTCAAGTTGCCGCCCAGCGACGAGCGCCTGCAGGTGCTCGAGATGGATGCGCTCGACTTCGTCGACGACCCGGCCAACCTCGGCGCCTTCGACGTGCTGCAGTGCGATCTCTACGACGCCACCGCGCGCGGCCCGGTGCTCGACACGCCGGAGTTCTACCGCTCCTGCTGCGCTTGCCTGGCGCCGGGCGGCATCATGACCGTCAACCTGTTCGGCGACCATCCGAGCTACGCGAAAAACATCAAGGCCATGAAATATGGCTTCGAGCACGTCATTTGCCTGCCGGAAGTGCATGATGGTAATGTTGTGGCGCTGTGCTTCAAGAGCCGCCCCGATCTCGATGCGGATGCCCTCGCCGCGCGCGCCGCCGCGATCGTTGCGGCCACCAAGTTGCCCGCCAAGTCGTGGGTCAAAGGCATCAAGGCAGCAGAATAAGCAGCGATTAACGGAGAACACGTTTTGAATCCAGACGACACCGCAACAGCAGCCGCGCGGCCCCGCCCGGCGCTGCCCAAATCGCTGGACCTGCAGACCTTGTTTTCCTGGATGCTGGCTGATGGCATCGTCGAGAAGGCCGGCGTCAAGGCCCACTTCGCGCAGGCGCAGGGCATCCTGAAAAATGCCGCCGGCTCGATGCATCCGCTGACCGCCGTTGCCCAGTGCAAGATGATCTCGGCGCAGCCGCCGCACCGACTGCTGACGCTCGACGTGTTGTCCGAATGGACGGCCGCCAAGGTCGGCCTGCAGTTTATCCGCATCGACCCGCTCAAGGTGGACTTCACCAAGGTCGCCGACGTGATGTCGGCCGGCTACGCGGCGCGCTTCAACATCCTGCCGCTCGACCTGACCGCCACCACGCTGATCGTTGCCACGGCCGAACCCTTCCTGCTCGACTGGGAAGGCGAGATCGCCAAGATATCGCGCCGCAAGATCCAGCTGGTCATTTCCAATCCGCTCGACATTGCGCAGTACATCGGCCAGTTTTTCAGCCTGGCCAAGTCGATCAAGAGCGCCAACAAGGCCAACGGCCAGGACCTGGCGCTGCGCAACAACTTCGAGCAGCTCGTCGAGCTCGGAAAATCCAATAAACAGTTAGATGCGAACGACCAGCATGTGGTCAACATCGTCGACTGGCTGTGGCAATACGCGTTCGAGCAGCGCGCCTCCGACATCCACCTCGAGCCCAAGCGCGACGTCGCGCTGATCCGTTTCCGCATCGACGGCGTGCTGCACCAGGTCTATCAGGTGCCGGCGGTGGTGATGCTCGCCATGACCGCGCGCATCAAGCTGCTCGGGCGCATGGACGTCATCGAGAAGCGGCGCCCACAGGACGGCCGCATCAAGACGCGCACCAACGGCGGCCAGGAAGTCGAGCTGCGCCTGTCGACGCTGCCGACCGCCTTCGGCGAAAAGCTGGTGATGCGAATCTTCGACCCGGAAGTAGTGGTCAAGACGCTGCCCCAGCTCGGCTTTCCGGTCGACGACGCCAGGCGCTGGGACGAGCTGACGACGCGGCCGCACGGCATCATCCTGGTCACCGGGCCCACCGGTTCCGGCAAGACGACGACGCTGTACACCACCCTCAAGGCGCTCGCCACCAGCGAAGTGAACGTGTGCACGGTGGAAGACCCGATCGAGATGGTGGAAGCCTCGTTCAACCAGATGCAGGTGCAGCCCGGCATCGACCTGTCGTTCGCCGACGGCGTCAAGGCGTTGATGCGGCAGGATCCCGACATCATCATGGTCGGCGAGATCCGCGACCTCGGCACTGCCGAGATGGCGATCCAGGCCGCGCTGACCGGCCACCTGGTGCTGTCGACGCTACACACCAACGACGCGCCGTCAGCGGTGATGCGGCTGCTGGAACTGGGCGTGCCCTATTACCTGCTGGAAGCGACGCTGATCGGCATCCTGGCGCAGCGCCTGGTGCGAACCCTGTGCGTCGAATGCAAGTCGCCCGACGGCGACATCAACGACGACATCTGGCAGAGCATCGGCGGCGCCTGGAACATTCCGAAGCCGGCGACGATCTACCGCGCGGTCGGCTGCCCGGAGTGCCGCCAGACTGGCTACCGCGGCCGCACCGGCATCTATGAGTTGCTGACGATATCGGAGGGCTTCACCAAGCTGATCGGTGAAGAGACCGACCTGCAGGCGCTGCGCCAGCAAAGCGTAATCGACGGCATGAAGCCGCTGAGGATCGCCGGCGCGCTGAAGGTGGTCGAGGGCGTGACCACTGCGGAAGAAATCCTGAAAGTGACCGCGGCGCTGTCGTAACGATTCCTTTCCGAAATTTCGCTCTGGCGGAAACGGAAACCATCGGCTATAATTCTGCCTCTTCGGGTCGTTAGCTCAGCTGGTAGAGCAGCGGACTTTTAATCCGTTGGTCGCAGGTTCGAATCCCGCACGGCCTACCACGAATAAGTAAGAAGCCCACGAATTTACGTTCGTGGGCTTTTTGCTTTCTGGTCGCTCTCTGGTCGCTTCGGAAAACGTCCGGTCAGTGCCCGGTCCGCATCGCCATCGAAACATCCGCCCACTAGGCCGCACTACATCTGGCCTGTCGCACGAAAAAAGCGCCACTTCGCCGAGCTTATCAATCGTGCCGAAGGGTCTCCGGCAATCTATCGTACTTTGCGCCCGTTTTTCCCCACCTCTGACCTCGTCAGCGTGAAATGACAGATCTCGCGCGCCGACACGACGACGGGCGCCGCTGCGATTGACCATGTCCGGTCCATGCTGCAAGAAGTCATCGACGCGGTTAGCGCACAAGGCCAAGCGTGCCCAGCGCCATGGTTCCGGAAAATTATCCAAAGCAGCATTGGGAACTATCAACCATCATGAGGTAAGCGACCACCATCCGGCAGCCTGTCGTATTATTTCCTGACTATGAGTACCGTCCTATCCCCCATCGAATCCGAGTTCGCCACGGTCGCAGAGGCCGAAGCGCACGATCGCTGGTTTCGAGCGAAAGTTCAAGAGTCGCTTGACGACCAGCGCCCGTCGCTGCCGCATGACCAAGTAATGGCCAACTTGCGGGATATCATCGAAGCGAAGCGCCGCGCCCATGCTACCGCGCCTGTGGCGCGCTGAAGCGCAGGCAGATCTCGCGACAACCCTCGAATACATTGCGGAGCGCAACCCGCAATCCGCGCTTGACCTATACGACGACATCGAGCGCGCTGTTTCGCAACTACCGCTCCATCCGTATCTGTACCGCCTTGGACGGGTATCCGGTCCTGCGGGTCGGCGGGACCTTGTCGGTACCAGCGTCGGTAGTAGTGGAAGTAGACGTGTTCATTTTTCGGACATTGCGGTGTTTAGCCAAGGTTCTCGGCAAGACGGTCTGCCGGAGCATCAAGGGAAGTATACGACCGAGGATAAACCGGTTCATTGCGGCAACGGACATAAAACGCAATTGCAGTTCTTTGACAGGCGCCGCTCGCGCAAATTGTCGAAAAACTTTACACTCAGAGAATGTTAATTTCCATCTGTAAATTTAACTTGTTGATTTTCAACACATAATTCTTTATGGCACGCATATTGCTAATACAGGATTACCTCTCCTGCTTACTGAAAGAAAACGATGAAACGTGCAATCCTGGCAACTCTCCTCTCCGTCGCAGCGCTGACCTCGAGCGCCGCAGTCATGAACTTCGACGATGCGGGCGTGCCGGCGAATTCGTGGACGCGAATCACCACGTATCAAGGATTTGAGTTCCTCGGAGACACGCTCTTCATCGATACCGTGGGTTCGTCGTGGAATTACGGCGCAGTCAGCGGTGAAGTCACCATGTACAGCACGTATGGCACGAGGACGACGATCAAAAAAGTGGGCGGCGCCGATTTCACCTTCGACGGGCTGTGGGCGAAAACCTGGGGCAACGCCGCGGCGCGCACCGGCCACATCCTTGGCTACAATGATGGCGCGCTGGTGTTTGATTCGACCATCGACATGACCTCGACGTTCAAGCAGTTCGCAGGCAAGGCCGGCATGATTGATGAGCTTCAACTCGAAATGGGCTACTACCTGGTCGACAACCTGGCTCTGAACGCCCAGCGCGTACCCGAGCCGGCGTCGCTCGCATTGCTGGGCCTCGGCCTGGCCGGCATCAGTGTTCTGCGTCGCCGCAAGCAAGCGTAATCAGCACAGTTCAGGCAATCGAAGGCGCCCGCGGGCGCCTTTTTTTACGACCTAATTTTCCCAGCCTCCCCCGAGCGAGCGAATCAGCGCCACCGTCGTCACCGCCTGGTTGCCGCGCAGCTGGGCAGCGCTGCGTTCGATCAGGGCCAGGTTGCGCTGCGCATCGAGCAGGTCGAGGTAGCTCGACCGGCCTGCCTGGTACAGCTTCTGCGCCAGGTCTGCCGAACGGCGCGCCATCACCACGCCGGCGTCGACCTGCTCCGCCTGCCCGGCCAGGATGCGCAGGCCAGCCAGGTTGTCCTCGACTTCGGCAAACGCCACCAGCACGTTCTGGCGGTACGCAGCGCTGGACTCCTCCAGCACCGCTTCGCTGCGCGCGATATTGGCCTTGCTGCGGCCACCGTCGATGATCGGCATCGACATCAGCGCGCCCAGCACCCACGAGCGGCTGCTCCATTTCAGCACGTTCGACAGCGCATCCGATTCACCGCCGCCGGCGGCCGACAGGCCAAATACCGGGAACATCGCCGCGCGCGCCACGCCGATGCGGGCATTCGACGCTTCCATCGCGCGCTGGGCGGCCGTCACGTCGGGACGGCGCTCCAGCAGCGTCGATGGCAGGCCCTCGGGGATCGCCGGCAGCAGCGCAGTCTCCAGCAGCGGGTTGGCCGGCGCCGCGAAATCGGCCGCCGCCTTGCCGAGCAAGACCGCCAGCGCATGCTCGAGCTGTACGCGCTGCCGCTGAAGGCCGATCGCCTCGGCGCGCGCTGCCGCCAGTTCCGTCTTGGCGCGCACCAGGTCGAATTCGCCGATGTCGCCATTGTCGAAGCGGCTCTGGTTCACCTTCACGCTTTGCTGGCGCAGGTCGACGTTCTTGTTCAGCGTCGCCAGTTCGGCATCGGTGGCGCGGATCCGGAAGTAGTTCTGCGCAACGTCCGCCTGCAGCGCCAGCTGCACGGAACGGTAGCTCGCCTCCGATGCGGCTGCATCCGATTGCGCGGCGCCGACACCGGCGGCGACGCGGCCGAACAGGTCGAACTCGTAGCTGGCCGACAGGCTGGCCTGGTACGCGGTTCCCTGCGGCTGGTTTGGAGCGCGGCTGCGCTGGGCGCCGATGCCGGCCCCCAGCTGCACACTGCGTTCTGATGTGGCGATGCCGGCTATCGCCCTCGCCTGCCTGACCCGCGCCGCGGCGCCGGCAAGGCTGGCATTGGCTAAGGTGGCCTGATCGACCATCGCATTCAATACAGGATCGTGGAACGCCAGCCACCACTGGCCGCGCGGCTGCGCCTCGGCCGGCTGGGCCCTTTGCCACGTGGTGCCGTCGGCGGCAGTCACCGGCTGCGACGCCTCCTTGAACGCCGCCGGCACCGGCAGCACCGGCACTTCAAGCACGGGCGTAGTCGAACATGCGGCCAGCAGCAGCGCCGCCAGCAACGGTGCGATGCGAATCATAAGATTGCTCCTTGCGGTTGCGCGGCCACGGCCACGCTGGATTTGCTATCGAGTCTTCTCGCGAAGGTGCGCAGCAGGACGTAGAACACGGGCGTGAGGAACAGGCCGAAGAAGGTCACGCCGAGCATGCCGCCGAAGACCGCCACGCCCATCGCATGGCGCATCTCGGCGCCGGCGCCGCTCGAGAACACCAGCGGCACCACGCCCATGATGAAGGCGATCGACGTCATCAGGATCGGGCGCAGGCGCAGGCGGCACGCTTCCAGCGCGGCTTCGACGACGGTGCGGCCGTGGTCTTCGAGTTCGCGGGCGAATTCGACGATCAGGATGGCGTTCTTCGACGCCAGCCCCACCAGCACGAACAACGCGATCTGGGTGAAGATGTTGTTGTCGCCGCCGGTCAGCTTGACGCCGACCAGCGCGCACAGTATCGACATCGGCACGATCAGGATCACCGCCAGCGGCAAGGTCCAGCTTTCGTACTGCGCGGCGAGCACCAGGAACACCAGCAGCACGCACAGCGGGAACACATAGATCATCGTATTGCCGGACAAGATGTCCTGGTAGGTCAGCTCGGTCCATTCGAAGCTGACGCCTTTCGGCAGCACTTCCTTCGCGATCTTCTCGAGCGCGGCCTGGGCCTGGCCGGACGAGACGCCAGGCGCGGCGCTGCCGTTGATGTCGGCCGAGACGTAGGCGTTGTAGCGCTGCACGCGGTCCGGGCCATAGCTGTCCGTGACGCGCATCAGCGACGACAGCGGGATCATCTCGCCCTTGTCGCTGCGCACTTTGAGCTGCGCGATGTCTTCGCGCTTCGAGCGGAACGGCGCGTCGGCCTGCACGCGCACCTGGTAGGTGCGGCCGAACTGGTTGAAGTCGTTGACGTACAGCGAACCGAGGTTGATCTGCAAGGTCTGGTAGATCGTCGCCAGCGGCACGCCGAGCTGCTTGGCCTTGGTGCGGTCGACGTCGGCAAACAGCTGCGGCACGTTGATCTGGAAGCTGGAGAACACGCCGGCCAGGTTCTTGTCGGCCCACGCCTTGCCCTGCAGCGCCTGCACCGCCTTGTACAGTTCATCGTTGCCGACGTTGGCGCGGTCTTCCACCATCATCTTGAAGCCGCCGGTGGCGCCCAGGCCATTGACTGCCGGCGGCGGGAACACCATGATGAAGGCGTCCTGGATGGCGCCGAGCCGTTTGTTGATCTCCGCGGCGATCGCCGCCCC
Organism: Pseudomonadota bacterium; assembly: GCA_040386255.1. Taxonomy (GTDB): domain Bacteria; phylum Pseudomonadota; class Gammaproteobacteria; order Burkholderiales; family Burkholderiaceae_D; genus JAFCUW01. The sequence goes on along the minus strand of JAZKFW010000001.1, from coordinate 33,686 downwards.
GCTCTCGTTCTTGCCCTTGCGCTGGTCGAACGGCTTGAGCGTGGTGAAGACAATGCCGGCATTCGGCGCGTTGGTAAAGCCGTTGATCGACAGGCCCGGGAATGCGACCGACGATTCCACGCCCGGCACCTTGGAGGCGATGTCGGACATGCGGCGGATGACCGCTTCGGTGCGGTCGAGCGAAGCGGCGTCGGGCAACTGGGCGAAGCCGACCAGGTACTGCTTGTCCTGCGCCGGCACGAAACCGTTCGGCACCACCTTGAACATGAATACCGCGGCAATCGCCAGCATGGCGTAGACGGCCAGCGCCAGCGACTTGCGCTTGAGGACGCCGTTGACGCCATTTTCGTACCGGACCGACGTGCGGCCGAAGAAGCGGTTGAACCAGCCGAAGAAGCCACCGAACACTTTGTCCATGCCGCGCGTCAGGCGGTCCTTCGGCGCGTGGTGCGGTTTGAGCAGCGCGGCGGCGAGCGCCGGCGACAGCGTCAAGGAGCTGAATGCCGAGATCACGGTCGAGATGGCGATGGTCAGCGCGAACTGGCGGTAGAACTGTCCGGACAGGCCGGAGACGAAGGCGATCGGCACGAACACGGCGCACAGCACCAGCGCGATGGCGATGATCGGGCCGCTCACTTCCTTCATCGCTTGCACCGTGGCGTCGCGCGGGCTCAAGCCCGCTTCGATGTTACGTTCGACGTTTTCGACCACGACGATGGCGTCGTCGACGACGATGCCGATCGCCAGCACCAGGCCGAACAGCGACAGCGTGTTGATCGAAAAACCGAAGCCGAGCATCACGGCGAAGGTGCCGATGATCGACACCGGCACGGCGACCAGCGGGATGATCGAGGCGCGCCAGGTCTGCAGGAAGATGATCACGACGAGCACCACCAGCGCCACCGCTTCGAGCAGCGTGTGGATCACCGACTTGATCGATTCGCGCACGAACTGGGTCGGGTCGTAGACCACGCTGAAGTCTACGCCTTCGGGGAAGTCGGCCTTCAGTTCGGCCATTTTGGCGCGGACGTCGGCGGACAGCTGAAGCGCGTTGGAACCGGGCGCTTCGAAAATGGCAATCGCCGCCGCCGACTTGTTGTTCAGCAGCGAGCGCAGTGCGTAAGAGTTGGAACCGAGTTCGAGGCGGGCGACGTCCTTGAGCTGGGTGAGCGCGCCATCGGCGCCGGTGCGCACGATGATGGCGCCGAATTCTTCGATGGTCGACAAGCGGCCCTGGGTGTTGACGGTAAGCTGGAACTCGGCGCTTTTCGATGGCGCCGAGCCGATCACGCCGGCCGCGACCTGGACGTTCTGTTCGCGGATCGCGGCGACGACGTCGGCGGCGGTCATGCCGCGCGCCGCCACTTTCTGCGGATCGAGCCAGACGCGCATGGCGTAGTCGCCGGCGCCGAACAGCTGGACGTCGCCCATGCCCTGGATGCGCGCCAGCTGGTCCTTCACGTTGAGCACCGCGTAGTTGCGCAGGTAGACGTCATCATAGCGGCCGCTCGGCGAGACCAGGTGCACCACCATGGTCAGGTTGGGCGAGGTCTTGACGGCGGTGACGCCGATCTGGCGCACTTCCTCGGGCAGGCGCGGCAAGGCGCGCTGGATGCGGTTCTGCACCTGCGTCTCGGCCTGCTCGATGTCGGTGCCGACCTTGAAGGTGACGGTCAGCGCCAGCGCGCCGTCGGAGGTCGACTGCGACGACATGTACAGCATGCCCTCGGTGCCGTTGATCTGTTCTTCGAGCGGCGCGGCCACGGTTTCGGCGATGATCTTCGGATTGGCGCCCGGGTACATGGCGCGCACCACCACCGACGGCGGCACCACGTCGGGATACTCGGAGATCGGCAGCTGGAAGATCGACAGCAGGCCGGCGACGAAAATGATGATCGACAAGACGGCCGCGAAGATCGGCCGGTCGATGAAGAAGCGCGAGAAGTTCATCTTATTTTTCCTTCGTGTTCAGCGCTACAACGGTCGGCTTCGAGTCCGCGTCCATCGCGACCAGCTGCGCCGTGATCGGTGCGCCCGGCTGCACGCGCTGCAGGCCATTGACGACGATCTTCTCGCCGGGCTTGAGGCCCTGCCGCACCACGCGCAGGCCGTCAGCCATAGGGCCCAGCACCACCGCCCGGTATTCGGCGGTGTTGTCGGCCTTGACCACATAGACGAACTTGCGGTTCTGGTCGGTGCCGACAGCGCGCTCGCTGATGACGGCGGCGGTGGCTTTTGCCAGCGGGTCGCCGGACAGCTGGACGCGCGCGAACAGGCCAGGCACCAGCACGTTGTCGTCGTTGCCGAAGGTGGCGCGCATGCGCACGCTGCCGGTGGCGGAATCGAGCCGGTTGTCGACGAATTCGAGCTTGCCTTCGTGCGGGAAGCCGGCTTCGTTGGCGAGGCCCACCTTGACCACCACAGGCGTGCCTTTTTGCGCCACGCGCGCCACCCGCAGGTAGGTTTCCTCGTCGCCGTCGAAGCTGGCGTAGATTCCCTTGTTAGACACCACGGAGGTGAGGATTGCTGCACCATCGACCAGATTACCGGTGGTGATTTCGGCTTTCGACACGCGGCCGCTGATCGGCGACGTCACGCGGGTGTAGGCCAGGTTCAGGCGCGCCGCCTCCAGCGAAGCCTGGGCGGCGCGCACGTTGGCGTCGAGCTCTTTCAGGCTCGATGCCTTCTCGTCGACTTCGCGCTGGGCGATCGCCTTGTCTGCCACAAGGCGCTCGGAGCGGGCCAGCTCCAACCGTGCCAGATCGGCCCTGGCGCGCGCCGACACGGCGGCCGCTTCGGCGCGGTTGGCCTCGGCCTGGAACGGCCGCGCATCGATGACGAACAGGACGTCGCCCTTGTTTACCAGGCTGCCCGGCTTGAAGTTGACCGAGGTGATGAAACCACCGACCCGGGCGCGGATGTCGACGCGCTCCAACGCTTCGAGGCGGCCGGAGAATTCCTGGGTCTCGTTGACCTGCCGTTCGAGAACGGTGGCCGCCGTCACCGGCGGGCCGCCGGCCGCCGGCGCATCGGGCGCCTTGCTGTTGGCGGGGCCGCAGCCGGCCAGGCCGATCGCGGCCAGGCCAGCAAGCGCCAGGGCAGCTGCCAGGGGACGCACGGCGAGCGTGAAGTGGTGGGTGGTTTTCATGGTTGTATCCCTTTTTTTAAAATCGACAGGCGTAACGGCGCCTGCGTGTACGGCGACATGCAAATGCGGCAGGCAATAGCGGTTCCGCGACGCCCGGCCGGGCGCCTGGTTCAGCGGTGCTGATGGTGGTTAGAAGCTGGTTGTCAGGTCAACTGGACGGTGTCTCGAGCGCGGTCAGGAAGCGCGCGATTTCGCTGAGCGCCGACTCGGCGCAGGCGCACTCGTTGCGCGCGGCGGCGTCTTCGAGCGAATCGGCGGTCAGGCGCTTGAGGGTGGTGGCGACGCCGGCGGCGGACAGCTTGGCGGCGTATTGTTCGGCCTCGTCGCACAATGGGTCGTCTTCGGCCGACAGGATCAGCGCCGGCGGCAGGTTTTTCAGACGGCTCGACTGCAGCGGCGACGCGTACGGGTGGGTGCGGTCGGCGCCGTGCGGCAGGTAGCCGCGGTAGCTGGCGGCGCAGGCATCGGCCACGCCGGCCATGGCGTCGTCGAGCTTCACTTCGCGCATCGAGCAGGTGGTCATGCCGGGATCGAGCATCGGCATGACGAGGATCTGGGCGGCCAGGTCGGGACCGCCGCGGTCGCGCGACATCAGCGCGCTGACGGCGGCGAGGTTGGCGCCGGCCTCGATGCCGGCCACCACCAGGTGAGTGCCGTTCCAGCCAAGCTTCGCCTTGTTCTTCTTTGCCCATTTGAGCACGGCGTGGGCGTCTTCTACCGCCGCGGGAAACGGGCGCTCGGTCGCCAGCGTATAACGCGAGGCCAGCACCAGCTGGCCGGCGCCGCGGCATCTGCCGCCGCTCATGTGGCGCAGGAACTGGTCGGCTTCGTCGAGGTCACCGCCGACAAAGCCGCCGCCGTGGAAAAACACCACCAGCGTATCCTGCTTTCCCTTGGCCGCAACGGTATACAGGCGCGCGGCCAACGGCCCCTCGGCGCCGTCGACTTCCAGCTCACGGATCAGCGGCTGCGCCAGGTCGGCCGGCGCGTTCATTGCGCGCTGCCCTCGGCATCGGCGCCTGCGCTGGCCACCTTCGCGCCATCGAACAGGTCATGTGCGAGTGCATCAAAAGTGCCCCGCTCAGCCATCGCGGCCTGCTGGAAATGCTCGGAGTAGGTCATGCTGGTCAGCATGCTAAGGCTAAGCAACAGCCCCAACGCTGTAAAAATGGCATCTTTGATTCGCATGACCGGCTCCTTCCGTTTCGCATTTTGCTTGCATCCTTTGATGCAGTACGTGTACTTTAAACGTGTTCTACAATCTGATAAAGATGCCATTAACGAATAGATTGTTCATGGTTCTGAACAATACGAGGGAATATGAATAAACTGCTGGCCATGGAAGTGTTCGTACAGGTGGTGGACGCGGGCGGCTTCACGCGCGCGGCGGAGCATATGCAGTTGCCCAAGGCGACGGTATCGACGCTAGTGCAGTCGCTCGAGCTGTCGCTGTCGGTCAAGCTGCTGCACCGCACCACGCGGCAGGTCACGGTGACCTCCGACGGCGCCGCCTATTACGAGCGCTGCCTGCGCATCCTGTCGGACGTGCGCGAGGCGGAAGAGTCGCTGTCGCGCAACCGCGCCAGCCCGAGCGGGCGCCTGCGGGTCGACGTCGCCACCGGCGTCGCCAACGACATCATCATTCCCGCGCTGCCGACCTTTTTCGAGCGCTATCCGGACATCGCGCTGGAACTGGGCTGCGGCGACCGCCCGGTCGACCTGATCGAGGAAGGCATCGACTGCGCGATCCGCGGCGGCTCCCTGCCCGATTCGAGCCTGATCGCGCGGCGCATCGGCGTGCTGCACTTCGTCACCTGCGCCTCGCCCGGCTACCTGGCCAAGTATGGGCGGCCGGCGCATCCGAACGACTTGACCGCGCACCGCTGCGTGAACTACTTCTCGTCCAAGACCGGCAAGATCCACGACTGGGATTTTGCGCGCGGCGACGAGCAGATCCAAATAGCCGCGCCATCGTGCCTGGCGGTGAACGATTCGACCGCCTACATCAGCGCCGGCCTGGCGGGACTGGGGATGATGCAGATGCCGAGCTACACGATCGACACCTACCTGCAATCGGGCGCGTTGGAACTGGTGCTGGAAGACTGGCATTCGGCGCCACTGCCGGTCAACGTGGTGTATCCGCAGAACCGCCACCTGTCGGCCAAAGTGCGCGTGTTCGTCGAATGGGTGGCGGACCTGTTCATGACGCACCCCGGTTTCCAGGCCAAGCCGGCGCTGCGTCAGCCAGCTTTCGAGAAAGCCTGACCGGCGCTAACTCCTGCGCGCCTGCTGGCCGCCAGGCGTGTCCTCGATCTCGTAGCCCATCTCCCGCGCTTGTACGCGCAAGCGATCGGCATCCGGCCAGCGCCGGTCATTTCTGGCCGCCTTACGCTGTTCCATCAAGTCCGCCAGCGCCTGCGGAGTGGCGGCAACGGCCGGCTCCCACAGCGCAAGGCGCAAGCCGAACGTTTCGTCGAACCGCAAGATCGTCGCCTTCTTTACCGCGTCAGGCAATTCGCTTTTCAGCAATTCCCACGCCAGGGCGAGCGCCCGCGGGAAATTGAGGTCGTTGTCCAGTTCGGCCCGAAAGCGCGCGACATATCCTTCATCGGGAACGTGCGGGGCGCCCAACCGGTGCACCAGCATTCTCATGCGCTCAAAGCCGTTCGCTGCGCTGGCCAGCGCAGCGTCGGTGAAATTCAACTGGCTGCGATAGTGGGTCGTGAGGCATAGATAACGGTACGCCAAGGGATCGATGCCGCGGTCGATCAGCGTTCGCAGGCGCAGGAAAGCGCCGCCCGATTTCGACATCTTGTCTTCTCCGCTTTTGAGAAAGGCGCCATGCAGCCAGAAGTTGGCGAGCCGCGTTCCATATCGCGCTTCGGATTGGGCGATCTCATTACTGTGGTGAACTGGCACATGATCTTCGCCGCCGCAATGGATATCGAAGTATTCGCCCAAATGCTTGGCCGACATCGCCGAGCATTCGATATGCCAGCCGGGGAAACCGAGGCCCCACGGACTATCCCATTCCATCTGGCGCCGGCCGGCGATGCCGCTCAGCTTCCATAGCGCGAAGTCGGTCGGCTGCTTTTTTTCGCCGATGTCGACCCGCTTACCGGACTGCATGCCGGCGCGGTCCAGGCGCGACAGGTAGCCATAATCCGGCTGGCGCGAGGTATCGAAATAGATGCCGTCGGACGTGCGGTATGTAAAACCTTTGCGCTCCAGGTCAGCGATGAATTCGATCTGCTCGGCGATATGGCCGGTGGCGTGGCACCAGGTGTGCGGCTGCTCGATATTCAATAGCGCGAGGTCGTCCTTGAAAGCCTGCGTGTATTCCTCTGCAATGTCCCAAGCCGATCTGCCGGTGCGCAAACTGCCCTTCTCCATCTTGTCGTCGCCGGTGTCCTGATCGGAGGTCAGGTGACCGACATCGGTAATGTTCATCACGTGGTTGACCTGGTATCCGCCGGCTTCCAGCGCGCGGCGCAGCAAGTCGACAAACAGGTAGGTGCGCAGGTTGCCGATATGGGCGTGGTCATACACTGTCGGGCCGCACGCGTACAGGCCGATCCGGCCCGGCTCAAGCGCGTGGAGCTGCCGCAGGCTGCGGGTGTAAGTGTCGTACAGGTGAATTGCCATGCTGCTTTCCAAAACAAGCGGTCGAAAAACAAAAAGGGCCACAGGTTTTTCAACACTGTGGCCCTCGAGGAAAATTGAAAACGATATCGCTACGCGACGCTCTCCCCAAGCGCACGATCGCAACACAGCACGACGGCGGCGATAGCAGTTGGCGAGGAAAGGTTAAAGTTCATGTATCTAATATCACACAGGCTGGCATGGCCGTCAAGCAAGGCGAGCTCAACGGGCTGGAGCTAACTTGGTAAAAAATTAAGTTACGACAAGATGCGACTGCGCCGGACATTTAGAGTGGAACCCCGTGCGACCATCGCACATTCACCTCTCGCCTGGAGCCTTCCCATGATCACATTGCTAGTAAATATTCCCACGATGGTTGGCAACTTTGAGGAATTATTGAAACTGCTAAAAGCGATCTTCAAGCTTTTCGGCTGGTAGCGGGGCGCTAATATTTAGTAATGACGCTCGCCCGCAGACAGCGAGCGGGCGTCTCGCACTTCACATGAGCAATCTTGCCGACATTGACATATCTGCCAATGCATTCATGTATCCTGTGCTCATTCCTACTTTCTTTGCATCCATATGAATCTTCCGGAACTACAGTCGAAAACCTTTCTCCTGCTGTTGGCCCTTGTCACCGTCGCGTTCGGTTGGATCTTGTACCCGTATTTCGGCGCCATCTTCTGGGGCGCCGTGCTGGCGATCATGTTCACGCCTTTCCATCGTCACATCGCGCGCAGGTTAGGCAATAAGCGGCCCGTCGCGGCCGCGCTGACGACGCTGGGAATCTGCCTGATCCTGGTGATACTGCCGATGATATTGATCGCGATTTCGCTGGCCCAGGAAGGCACCGCCGTGTATCAGAAGGTGGCGTCGCGCGAAATCGATGTCGCCGTCTACCTGCAGAAGATTTTCGCCGCCTTGCCGTCCTGGGTGCACGAAATCATGGCGCGCTTCGGCATGGACAACATCGCCTCGCTCCAGACCAAGCTCTCCGACGCCGCCGTGCAAGGCAGCAAATTCTTCGCGACGAACGTGCTCGCCATCGGCATGAATGCGTTTGACTTCGTCGTCAGTTTCTTCGTCATGCTGTACCTGTTGTTCTTCCTGCTCAAGGATGGCGGTCCGCTGGCGGCCCGCATCCAGCGCGCCCTTCCACTCAGCGCCGAGCATAAGAAACTGTTGTTCGAAAAATTCACCACCGTGATCCGGGCGACGGTGAAAGGCAACTTCCTCGTCGCCGGCGCACAGGGCGCCATGGGCGGGCTTGCATTCTGGTTCCTCGGGGTGCAGGGGGCGTTGCTGTGGGCCGTGGTGATGGCTTTCTTTTCGCTGCTGCCGGCGGTCGGCGCGGCAATCATCTGGGCGCCAGTGGCGGTGTACTTCCTGGTGACAGGACCGGTCTGGAAAGGCGTGGCACTGATCGCATTCGGGGTGCTGGTGATCGGCATGATCGACAACGTGTTACGCCCGCTGCTGGTCGGCAAGGACATCAAGATGCCGGACTACCTGGTACTGATTTCCACCATCGGCGGCATGGCCATTTTCGGTTTGAATGGCTTCGTCATCGGCCCCGTGGTGGCCGCCCTCTTCATCGCCCTGTGGGATATTTTTTCGGCGCAGAAAAACACGATTGCGAACGCGGGACCGTAGAGCCGAAAGGTTTGATACACCGCAAAGCATTCATGAACATGGCTATGCACCTTGGGTGTGATTCGTATCATGGGGGACGACTTCCCTGCACACCAACCCATGAGGTGACATATGTTATCGAAGAAAAAAGCGATGGCAGTCCTGGCGGCGGCCAGCCTTGTCTGCGCCGGCCTGGCGTCGGCCCAGGCGCCGTCGACCCAATCTAAAACCACCACAACCACAACGGCCACGCCGGTCGCCGGCCAGAGCACCATCGGCGTCGCGGTGGTCGAAATGGAGTCGGTCATTGCCGGCTGGAGCGTGGCGAAGGACATCCTCAAGAAGAACGTCCTCAACGACAAGAAAGAAAAAATCGGCACCATCAGCGATATCGTGATCACGCCCAATCCCGACGCCAGACTGCCTTCGGCATCGTATGCCATCATCGGCGTCGGCGGCTTCGCCGGTATCGGCAAGCACGACGTTGCGATACCGATGCAACAGATCAAGCTGCAGCACGGCAGCCTGGTGCTGGCCGGCGCGACCAAGGACGCGCTGAAGGCGCTGCCAAAATTCGAATACCGGCGCAGGTAAAAAAAAGCCCGCGACGTTCGTTCGCGGGCTTCTGCTTTCACGGTTCAGCGTGGGACCAGCACGACAGCGACTGATCAGACCATCAAGGCCGCGCTCATCCGCTGGAATTCCTCGGCGGACTCCTTCTGGATGCTTTCCAGCGTTTTCTGGTCGAGTACGAAGTCGAGGGCGGAGTCTTCCGAAATGCGCTGCGGCTCCGACGGCGGCGCCAACGGCGACTGCACGGGGGCGAACTGGTTGGCCAACAGCAGCGTGTCGAGCAAGGTACTCGGCGGCATGCCCAGCATGCCGCTGCGCAGGTTCTGGATGGCCGCCACGACCGAATCCGGGATCGACAGCTTGCGCATCACTTCGCGGCTGACCACTTCCTCGCACAGCTGGATCCAGTTTTCCGGATCGGCATCGAGCAGGCCGGGGAATTCATCGGCGCGCGACAGCAGGTAGAAGCCGCCCACTTCGTGGACGATGGCGGCAAACAGCGCCGTGTCGGGGTTGATGAACGTGACACGGCGCGCGAACACCTGGGCGAGCGCGGCCACGTGCGCCGTGTGCTCCCATAATTGCTCTGCCTTGAAGCGCAGTTGCGGGTCGACGATGCGGCTGCCGAACTGGCGCACCACCAGCCCCGCCACCAGCATCTGCAGGCTGCGATAGCCGATCCGCATCACTGCCGCGCGGACATTCGTCACCGTCGCGTCGCCGGTGCGGTTGAAGGCAGCTGAATTCGCCAATGCCACCGTGCGCGCAGCAAGCTGCGGCTCGCCGAGGACGAGCTTGATGGCATCCTCGATATGGCAATCGGGATCATCCAGCGCAAGTTGCAGGCGCAGGGCGGCGTTCACGCTGGTGGGGAAAATGATTTCCCCGCGTTCGGCCTGGGCGGCAATAAGTCCAAAGGTTTCGAGTCTGTTCACTTAAAAATTATACTCTGGCCGGCGTCCCAATAGTGGGTCTGGCTCGAATGGCGCGAGGGTACACGCCGAACGGGCGCCCAAACGACGATGCCCGCGCGGCGACCTGGGCCGCCGCGCGGGCATCAATACTGCTGTACTGCGGATTACTTGACCTTGATTGCGCTCTTCACGCTCGAGACGCCTTCGACGCTCTTGGCCAGGCGCACTGCCTTGTCGGCATCTGCCTTCGAATCGACGAAGCCGCTGAGCATGACGACGCCTTTTTCGGTCTCGACGTGGATCGCCATCGATTTCAGTTCAGGCTCCTTGAAGACTTCGGCCTTGACCTTGGTGGTGATGACCGAGTCGGCAACGACGGCGCCGGTCTTGCGTGCGGCAACAGCGCTGTTGTCGGCGGCGTTGTCGGCCACGCGATCGGTTTTGCCGGCGACCACTGCGGCAGCATTGCGGGTCTTATCGGCAACGTTGGCTGCCACTTCCTTGGTTTTCTCGATGGCGGTGGCAGCTGCGTTGCGGGTCTTGTCGGCGGCAACGGCGGCGGCATTGCGGGTGTTGTCGGCTGCGTTGTCGACCGCGTTGGCGGTGCGATTGGCGGCGACGCCCGGGGCGACGGTGGTGGTGGTCGTGGTCGTGGTGGCGGCGGTGGTGCCGCCGATGGTGGTGACGGCGCCGGTCTTGTTATCGATCAGGCAGCCGGTTTTCGATCCGCCGGCGATCTGCGCGCACTTGTCGACAGCGGCGGCCTTGGTAGCGTCGCGCGTGGCGGTGGTGGTGACAGGGTTGACGCCGTCGGTGGTGGCGACGACATTGCGGTCAGCCTTGGCATCGGCCAGCGCGGTGGTGTGCGCCGAAGTGGCGGCGGTGATGCAGCTCGACTTGTCGGCGCCGGTCATGTCGGCGCATTTGACTTTTGCCAGCGCGTAATCAGCGTCGGCGACGGCGGCGCGCGCCTTGGCGCGGCCCTTGGTGGTGTTGTTGTACTGGGCGATGGCATCGGCTTCGGCGTGCACGCGTGCAGTTTTCGCTTCTTCGGTGCAGATGTTCTTGGCGTTGCCGGTCAGGCTGGTGCATTTTGCCGCTGCGGCCTTGTAGTCGGCCGCGGCCTTCGCGGTCACATTGCGGTAGGTCGCAGGATCGTGGTTCAAGTTGGCGGTCGGTGCGGCCGCGAAGCTGGCGCTGACAGCGGTGGCCAGCAGCGTGGCGAGAATCGTGGTTTTCATGGGTGATCCCTTGAGTGATTGTTGTAAGTAGCGGTATTTAACGCCGTAATTACAGGCTTATCTGTGCGACAACGAACACTTGTCGAATAAACCACCCCGCCAGACCAAATTGCTTGCCTCAATACCAACCTTCATCGGTAATCGGTCGCTGGCCACCGCGTCGAGCAGACGTTGCGGCAGGCAAAGAGCTGGTGTCAGGTCTGACATTGAGACATTCACGCCTGAATGTCTTAATGTCAGACCTGACACCGGCGTTTAGTCGGCAGCCAACAGGCCTTGGCTCCATACGCCGGCGACCTCGTCGAAGAGCGTCGCGGCGTGACCGAAGGCGGCTGGCTCGCGCGCCAGCCGCACCCACGCACGGGTATCGTGGGTGCCGCCGTCGGCGGGCTGTTCGGCGCGGACTGATTCGAGCCAGCTGTAGACCTCGGCATAGCTGGCGGGATGATGGCGCGCGGTCCAGGCCAGCGCCACGAGGTCGGCGAAGCCCTCCTCGCGGCGGCTGCCGCGCATCGCCTTTGCTGCGGCGCGCAGATCGGCGCTTTCGCCACGCGGATCGCCAGTCTCGACAAACCCGGATGGCAGCGCGTGCCAGGCGCCATACACGTAGCGCCAGCAATGGCCCACTTCGTGCGCGGTCATCGCCTCGATCATGACGCCGCGGCGCGCTTCGGGCACGGTGTCGAGGATGGATTCGGCGTCGGGATTGCCGCGCATCGACAGCACCAGCTTGCAGCGCTTGCCGTCGAAGCCCATCGCCAGCGGCACGTCGCCAGGGCGGGAGCGCGGCTGGACGATGATGTCGATTGGCAGCTTGAGGCGCTGCGAATACGCCAGAACCGGGCCGGCGGCGGCGAGCCAGCGGGTTTCCTGCGCGGTAAGCGTGGCTTCGGCGTGGGCCGGAATGGCCACGAGGCAAAAGAACGCGCTAAGTAATTGCTTGAACATGTGAGGATCCTTGCGAAGACCATACATGCCTATCGGCAATTCTTTAGCGCGCCGCACCCCTCCAGATCAATATATATTTCCGTGTGGAAAATTAATCAACAGAAGAGTGTTACTGTCCTGCCATCAGAAGGTTTCCCATTCTTCGCTATTTTGTTTGGCGACCGACAATCGCTTCGGCGCCGGCGACCGGGCGCGCGTGGCGCTTGCCGCCGGACGGAGCACGGCGGCGTGAGCCGGCGCTTGCGTGGCAGTCCCCGCATCGCCCAAGTTGAACACGCTGACCACCCGCGCCAGCGCGGCCGCTTCGTCGTTGAGCGAAGTGGCGGCGGCGCCGGCCTGCTCCACCAGCGCGGCGTTTTGCTGCGTCACTGCGTCCATCTCGCCGATCGCCAGGTTGACCTGTTCGATGCCGGCGATCTGCTCCTGGCTGGCCAGCGCAATCTCGCCCATGATGTCGGTGACCCGCGCCACGCTGGTGACAATTTCCTGCATCGTGCTGCCGGCCTGGTCGACCAGGCGGGCGCCGGCGTCGACGCGCTCGACCGAATTGCCGATCAGCGTCTTGATTTCCTGCGCCGCCGCCGCCGAGCGCTGCGCCAGGTTGCGCACTTCGCTGGCGACGACCGCAAAGCCGCGTCCCTGCTCGCCGGCGCGCGCCGCTTCGACGGCGGCGTTCAGGGCGAGGATGTTGGTCTGGAAGGCAATGCTGTCGATGACGCCGATGATGTCGACGATTTTCTTCGACGACTCGTTAATGTTGGCCATCGTCTCGACCACTTGCGCCACCACGGCGCCGCCCTTGACTGCCACTTGCGAGGCCGACAGCGCCAGCACGTTGGCCTGGCGCGCATTGTCGGCGTTCTGGCGCACGGTGCCGGTCAGCTCTTCCATCGAGGAAGCGGTTTCTTCCAGCGTGCCGGCCTGGCTTTCGGTGCGCGCCGACAGGTCGAGGTTGCCGGCGGCGATTTCGCCCGAGGCGGTGTTGATGGTGGCGGTGCCGGCACGCACCTGGCTGACGATGTCGACCAGGCTGTTGCGCATGCCTTGCATCGCGAACAGCAGGCTCGAGTCGTCGCCGGCGCGGGTGTCGATCGGAATCGCCAGGTCGCCGGCGGCGATGCTGCCGACGATCGAAGCGGCATAGTCGGGCTGGCCGCCCAGCTGGCGCAGCAGGCCGCGGCTGATGAACCAGGCCGCCACCGAACCGGCCGCGAGCGCGATCGCCGACAGCGCCAGCATCCACAGCAGGAACGACTTCGATACCGCGCGCGCGCTGTCCGCTTCGATCTTGCTCAGGCTTTCTTCCAGGTCGATCAGGCGGTTGACGCTGGCGAGCCATTCGACGAAGGCAGGCGCCGCCTGTTTCGCCAGCAATTCGTTCGCTTCTGCGGTGTTGTCGGCCAGGCGCAACGCGATCACCTTGTCGATCAGCGGCTGGGTCTTGCGTTCGACATCCTTGATGCCGGCCAGAGCGGCTTTTTCCTCGGCCAGGACGACGCCGGTAAACAGCGCGTCGAGCGGGGCGGCCGACTTGGCGTAGTTGTCCGCCAGCTTCTTGATCAGCTCAACCTGGACACCGACGGCACCGGCGTCGGCCGCCAGCACCACGTCGCGCAAGGCGATGGCGCGGTCGTGCACGCTGCCGCGGAAATTGATGGCGTAGCGCTGCTTGACGTTGTTGACGTCGTTGATGCGGTTCAGGCTGGTATCGATGCTGTTGACGCGACTGACTGCCATCGCGACCAGCGCGATCATCAACAGGAATACCGCGCCGAAGCCGAGCGCAAGGCGCCGGCCAATGGTCATGCTTGATTTTTTCATTCTGTGCTCTTGTAGGGACAATGTCGGGAAGTGCCACGTGGGGCGTGCTCGCCTGAATTCCATTCCTTCGAGCAACTTTTCGTACTGTAACACAAGGCAAAAGTTCAGGGATGATAACGAAGGTGAACAAATTTGTTGAAGATTATTACAATGAAAAGCTTTCGCCACTCCGCCAGCCGCCAGCGCGTGCCGCAAACAAAGGGCCGCTGCAGTGACGCCAGCGGCCCTTCTGTTTTTTAGAGCGACTTTTTTACTTTGACGGCGAAGCGGCAGTCAGCGAGGCCGCTGTTGTAAATGCGGGACGAATATCGTTCGGCACCGACTGCTTCATCTTGTCGAGCGCCTTCTGCACGTCCGGGCGGATCACGACGTACCTGGTCATCATGTCCTTCGCGCGCGCATAGTCGCCGGTGGCCTCGATAGTGAGGAACTCGCGGTCCAGATCGATCACCGCTTGCTTGATCTTCTTGAAGTCGACCGCGAAGGTGCCGTCGCCGTGCGAGACGAAGCCGCCCTTGTCGAGCAGGTAGTTGACCTGGATCGCCATGCCGCGCGCGTGCGAGTCGGTCAGTCCGAAGTGCAGGGTGCGGAAAGCGGACGCCAGGAAGGTGTTGTACAGCTTGCGCTCGGCCGCTGCGCCCTGCCCCAGCGTGTCCTTCAGCTGGCCCTTCTCCATCATGTACGTCAGCGCCCACAACCCGGTGACGTCGGCCTTGGCTTCCTCGATGGTCGAATAGGTGTCCTTCAGGTCCTGGCGCGGCGTCGACTGCTTGCCGCCGTTGCTGGTGATGTGCGGCCCGAGGCCGTGCGTGATTTCATGCGCCAGGATGTGGGTGAAGAAGGAATCGAAGTCGACGTCCTTCTGCGCGTCCGCGCGCAGCACGATCTTCGCGATCGGCGTCAGCGTCGACTTGAACTTCGCTTCCTGTATGTTCTTCAGCATCACGCGCTTGGAGCCGCGCTGGCTGATGATGCGCTCGTCGTTGGGCAGGTTGTAGGCCGCCGTCTGCACCCCCATGTTGCCGTCGCCGGCGCCGAAGACCTGGTTGACCACCACCATCGGCGCCAGCGCGCCCACCTTCGGGTTGCGGTACTTCTTGTCGAGCGGCAGATTGTCTTCCAGCTCCTGCATGTGCTTGCCGAAGAAGTCGAGCTTCCTGGTCTCCTTCGGGTCGCGCACGCTGATGTAGGCCTCGAACGCGGCCTTGTAGCCGAACATCTCGTCGTTGTAGGTCTCGTAAGGGCCGATCGTGACATCGACCGGCGAGTCGAGGTCCATCCACGCGAAGTCCGACGCCAGGTAGTCGTTCGACAGAAAGGCGTCGGCGCGCAGGTTGAGAAATTTCTTCAGCGAGGCGTTGTCGGTCGCCGCGGCCGCTTCCTTCAGCAGCGTGGACAGCTTCTCGAGTTCGGGGCGGTATTCGTCCGAATACTTCACGGTCTTGAATTTGCCGGCGGCGCCAGAGCGGATGGTGGTAAAAAACCACTGCGCCTGCTCCTTGTCCTTGGCCGGCAGCGCGTTCATCCACGCTTCGATCTGCGCCTTGCCGGCGCCGGCCGGGTAGAAGTTGGCGCCGTCGGGCTTCTTCGCCGGGATCTTGATGCCCGCGTATTCGGCCGGCATGAACGACTGGTTGCCGTCGATGATGGACCACGGCCCCTTGTTGAGCCAGAAGTAGCGCTGGCGCGATTTGCCCAGCGCCGACTGGTCCTTGTTGAGCGCCGCCCACAGCGCTTCGTTGTCGGACCAGCGCTGGCGCAGCTGCAGCGTGTCGACGATCTTCGCCGCTTCGATCAGCTTGACGATGGCGGCCTTGTCGCCGGCGGAAAGCTGCGACGTGTCGGCGATGAGGTCGACCGGCGCGAAGCGCCTGGCCATCGTGTCGAGTTGGGCGGCAGTGTTGTCGGCGGCGCCGGCAGCGCCGGCGGCGAACATCAGGATGATCGGGGCGAGGATATTCTTCATGGGTCCTTGGCGGGAAAAGAATGCGAGAAGCCCAATTGTAATACGTCGCCGGCCGCTTTTTCGCCGGTCAGACCCCGGTGTCGCAGACGCCAGCTACTCCGGGGTCTGACCCAAAAAAGCAAAACCGGGTCAGACCCCTGCGGTTACTGCGCGATCGTCGCCAGCGGCGCCTGCTGCGTCCAGCCGGCGCCGAGCGCGCGCGCCACCGACACCGCCGCCAGCAGGCGCTGCATGCGGATCTGCGCGGCGGCGCGGTCGGCCGTCAGCGAACTGCGCTGTGCATCGGTGACGTCGAGGTAGTTCGAGACGCCGCGCTCGTAGCGCGCCTGCGCCACCAGGAACGCGCGCGCCGCGGCCTGCTGGGCCTGGGCCTGCACTTCGCCCTGGCGCTGGCGCTGCTGCACGTCCGACAGCGCATCTTCAACTTCGCGCAACGCGGTCAGTAGCCGGCCCTCGTGGTTGGCCACCGCTTCTTCGTAGCGCGCTTTCGACACCGCCAGGTTGGCCTTGTTGCGCCCACCGTCGAATACAGGCAGCGACAGCGCCAGCGGACCGACCGAAAACTGGCGCGCGCTGCCGCCGGCCAGGTTGCGCAAGCTTTCCGACGCAACGCCGAAATTGCCGGTCAGGCTGAGCGACGGATAGTACGCGCCTTCGGCCACGCCGACCTGCGCATTCGCCGCGCGCAGCAGCGCCACGCTGGCGGCCAGGTCGGGGCGCTGCGACAACAGGCTCGCCGGCAGGCCGACCGGGATCGCCGGCGGCTGCGGCAAGGCGGCATTGCCGAGCGAGGCGATCAGCGGCGCCGACGGCGACACGCCGGCCAGCGTCGCCAGGCTGTGCTCGAGCAGGTTGCGCTGGCGCTGCACTTCGTGCAGGTCGGCTTCGGCGTTGGCGCGTTCGACCCGCGCGCGCGACAGATCGAGTTCGTTCGACAGGCCGCCGTTGAAGCGCGCCTCGACCAGCTGCTCCGATTCTCGGCGGGTGCCCAGCGCACTTTTCAGGATCGCCATCTCGGCGTCCAACCCACGCAGCTGCCAGTAGTTGGCCGCCACCTGCGCCGACAGCAGCAGGATCACGCCGTCGCGGTCGTCCTGCGCCGCCAGCGCCTGCGCATCGGCCGCTTCGACCACGCGCTGCACCCGGCCCCACAGGTCTAACTCGTACGACATCGAGGCGCCGAGCGCGAAGTTGTTGCCCTTGATCGCGCGTCCGCCGAGGGCCAGCGATTGCGACGTTTCGGCCGAGGTGCGCGAATTCGCCGCCGAGGCGTTGAGGTTGACGGTGGGCGCTTGCGCGGCGCGAAACACGCCGAGCTGCGCCTGCGCCTGCAGCAGGCGCTGGGCGGAAGCCTTCACGCCCGGGTTGTCGCGCACCGCGCGCTGTTCGAGCGCGTCGAGGGCCGGGTCGTTGAACACGGTCCACCACATGGCCGGCAGGCGCGCGCTGTCGAGCTTCGCGGCGTCGACGTGGCGGTAGGCCGCCGACTGCGGCGCCGGCGGCTCGGTGAAGTTGGAGCCGACCGTGGCGCAACCGGTCAGCGCCGCCATCGACAGCGCCATTGCGCTGCGTACAAAAGACTTGGGCATGGTCATTCTCATTATCTCGCTCGTTATTCGTTTAGTGGGCGCCGGCGCCGGAAGGCGACTTGACCTTGTCGGCAAACCAGAGCACGGCGATGCAGCCGAGCAGCACGCAGCCCATGATCACGAAGCCGTCGTTGTAGGCCATCACGTAGGACTCGCGCCGCACGATCCGGTCCAGCACCGCGAGCGCCTGGTTGCCCGCGGTGACCGCGTCGACGCCGCCGGCCACAAAACCCTGCGTCAGCTGCTCGATGCGCTGCTGCGTGGCCGCGGCGTAGATCGAGACCGATTCGCCCAGGCGCGCCGAGTGAAAGTGTTCGCGGTTGGTCAGGGCGGTGGCCAGCAGCGCGATGCCGACCGAGCCGCCGAGGTTGCGCGTCATGTTGAACAGGCTCGAGGCCGACGCCATGTCGCGCGGCGAAATGCCCTGCATCGCGAAGTTCGACAGCGTCAGCATGATGAACGGCACCCCCAGCGCGCGCACCACCTGCGACCAGAGCAGCTGGTCGTAGCCGGTGCTGAAGTCCATGTGGGAGTTCATCAGGCACGACACGCCGAACAGCGCCAGCCCGAACGAACACAGGATGCGGTTGTCCACTTTCGACGACAGCGCGGCGGCGACCGGCATCACCAGCAGCTGCGGCAGGCCGGCCCACATGATGACCATGCCGATCTGCATCGGGGTGTAGCCGGCGATCTGGCCGAGGTACAGCGGCAGCAGGAAAGAGGCGCCGTACAGGCCCATGCCGACGCATGCCGACAGCGCCGTCGCCACCAGGAAGTTGCGCTCGCCGTACAGGCGCAGGTTGACGAACGGCTCGGCGCGCAGCATGCTGGTACTGACCCAGCCGACGATGCCCACCAGCGCCAGCGCGGCGAAGGTGATGATGAAGCTCGATTCGAACCAGTCCTTCGAGTTGCCCTCTTCGAGGAAGATGGTGAGGCAGCCAAGGCCGACGGCCATGAACGCGATGCCGAGCCAGTCGGCCTGCGCCAGCTGCTTCAGCTCGATCTTTTCCTTGTCGAGGCCCCACCAGACGCCGAGGATCAGCAGCAGTCCCGGCACCCAGTTGATATAGAAAATCGACGGCCAGCCGTACAGTTCGGACAGGTAGCCGCCGAGGGTCGGCCCCATCGTCGGCGCCAGCGTCGCGGTCAGGCCGAACACCGCCATGCCGACCGCGCGCCTGGACGGCGGCAGCTTGGTCATCACCAGCGTCATCGCCATCGGGATCAGCGCGCCGCCGGTGAAGCCCTGCAGCATGCGAAAGACGATCATGCTCTCGAGGTTCCACGCCCAGCCGCACAGGGTCGAAAACACCAGGAAGGCGGCGGTGGTGCCGATCATGTAGCCACGCATGGTGAACACGCGCACCAGCAGCGCGGCCAACGGAATGACGACGATTTCGGCGCACAGGTAGGCGGTCGATATCCACGAGCCCTCTTCCTGGGTGGCCGACAGCGTGCCGAGGATATCCTTCAGCGACGAATTGGTGATCTGGATGTCGAGCACCGCCATGAAGGCGCCCAGCATGCCGGCGGCGACGGCGATCCAGGTGCGCAGGTCGACATGCTCGGCGGCGGCGGCCGGCGCCTTGTAGGTGGTGCTGGTCATCGCAGGCGCTTAATGGGCGGCGGCGGGAGCGGCGGCGTGGGTGGCCGGCGCGATTTTTTGCTGCAGTTCGATCTCGGCCAGCGCCGACATGCCCGGCACCAGGCGCCCGCCCAGCTGGCGCACGTCTTCCGGGCGCAGCACGATCTTCACCGGCACGCGCTGGACCACCTTCGTGAAGTTGCCGGTCGCGTTATCGGCCGGCAGCAGCGCGAACTGGTTGCCCGAGGCCGGCGAGAAGCTGTCGACACGGCCGACCAGCGGATGGTCCGGCATGGCGTCGACGACGACGTGCACGGCCTGCCCCGGCACGATGCCGGCCAACTGGGTTTCCTTGAAATTGGCGGTGATCCACACCTCGTCCTGCACGATCGCGGCGAGCTGCTGGCCAGGCTGCACGCGCGCGCCCACTTCGACGCTGCGCTTGCCGATGCGGCCGGCCACTGGCGCCACGATCTGGTTGTAGGCCAGCTGCTGGCGGGCGTCCTTGAGCTGCGTCTGCAGCACCTTGACCTGCGCCTTGAGGACGTCGCGCGCCGAACCGGCGGCGGTGATCTGGGCCCGGGCGGCGAGCGCGTTGTCGCGGCGCGCCGCCAGGTCGGCGGTGGCGCCGGCGCGGGCGGCATTGGCCGCATCGAGTTCGGCTTTCGAGACCGCCTTCATCTGCGTGTTATACAGCTGGCCGTAACGCTCGGCGTCCTGCCTGGTGCGCTGCAGCTGCGCCTGCGACTGGGCCACCTGCGCCTGCGCGCCGCTGGCCTGCGCCTTCACCTGGGCGATGGTCGCTTCGGCCTGCAGCACCTGCTGCTCGGCGCTGGCGATCTGCGCTTCGATATGTTCGACCTTGACGCGCTGGTCGGCCGGATCGAGTTCGGCGATGACGTCGCCGGCCTTGACGCGCTGGTTATCCTCCGCCACGACGCGGGTGACGACGCCGGCGATCCGCGACGACACCGGGTGCACGTGGCCGGCCACGTAGGCGTTCTCGGTCTCGACGAAGTAATGGCTGCTGTACCACATGCGCCCGCCGACGCCGAGCGCGATCAGGGCGATCACCGCCACGATGCCGATCACGCGCCGATTCGGCGGCGTGCTGGCGGGAGCGGCCGCTGCGGGTTCGACGGCGGCTAGCGGCTTTGGCTCGAGCTTGGTGGACGTGGCTGACATGGGAACAACTCCGAATAAAAATGAAATGGCGGTAGGGCATTATTCGACAGATACTCGGGCAAGTCAAGAAATGAAACGATTGCATTTCATTTTAATTTGGGCTACAGTCTGTTCCATGACAAACGACTTGCCCACCCCTTCCTGCCAGAAGTGCGCCGGCCGCCCGCGCAGCAGCGAGCGCGAGGCGCGCCTGCACGACCTCATCCATACTGCGGGACGCCTGTTTCTCCAGCACGGCTACCGCAAGGTCAGCCTGGAGATGCTGGCGCGCGAAGCGCACGTGGCGGTGCGCACCATCTACGTCAAGTTCGGCGGCAAGGCCGGCCTGCTCAACGCGGTGCTGGTGGCCAACCGCGAGCGCTTCTACAACACGCACGATCTGGAAGAGGACCAGCGGCCGCTGAAGCAGATCATCGGCGATTTCGCGGCGCACTTCCTCGACCTGGTGACGATGCCGGAGGCGCTCAGCATGGCGCGCATGGTGATTGCCGACGCCCCAGGCAATGTCGAGCTGGCGCAGACGTTTTTCGATGCCGGCCCAAAGCAGACGCGCGAGATGCTGATGCGGTTTTTCGAGCGGCCCGACATCCGCGCGCAACTGCGCGACGACGTCGACCTCACGCTGCTGCCGGTACACCTGCTCAATTGCGTGATGGGCGACCCGTACACCCGCTTGCTGTTCGAGCCGGTGGAACAGTCGCGCGAGCAGGTGCTGAGCGACCTCGATAAGCGCCTCGAGCTGTTTTACCGCGGCGTGCTGCGCTGACGCTCGCCTGACCCGGGTGTGTTTGCGCAACTAGACCAAGGTCAGACCCCCAACGGAAAAACCGGGGTCTGACCCTCGTTACGGCGCGGATCCTCAAGACGAAAAAAACCGGGACGCGTCCCGGTTTTTTTATGCCGTGCGCCGAACTTAGCGCTTGCGCGGCGGCGGCAGGTCGGTGCACACGCCTTCGTAGACCTCGGCCGCCATGCCGATCGATTCGCCCAGCGTGGGGTGCGGGTGGATCGTCTTGCCGATGTCGACGCCGTCGGCGCCCATCTCGATCGCCAGCGCAATCTCGCCGATCATGTCGCCCGCATGCGTGCCGACGATGCCGCCGCCGACGATGCGATGCGTCTCGGCGTCGAACAGCAGCTTGGTGAAGCCTTCGTCGCGGCCATTGGCCACCGCGCGTCCGCTCGCGGCCCACGGAAAGTGGCCCTTCTCGAGCTTGATGCCCTTCGCTTTCGCTTCGTCTTCGGTCATGCCGACCCACGCCACTTCGGGATCGGTGTAGGCCACCGACGGAATCACCTTGACGTCGAAGAAGGCTTTCTCGCCATGCGCCGCTTCAGCCGCAACGTGTGCTTCGTGCACGGCCTTGTGCGCCAGCATCGGCTGGCCGACCAGGTCGCCGATGGCGAAGATGTGCGGCACGTTGGTGCGCATCTGGCGATCGACCGGAATGAAGCCGCGGTCGGTCACCGTCACGCCAGCCTTGTCGGCGGCGATCTTGCCGCCGTTCGGGCTGCGCCCAACCGCCACCAGCACCATGTCGTAGAGCTGCGGTTCCGGCGCGGCGGCGCCCTCTTCCGCCGCCGCGAACGTGACCTTGATCCCTTCGGGCAGCGCTTCCACGCCAACCGTCTTGGTCTTGATCATGATCTTGTCGAAGCGGTGCTCGTTGAACTTCTGCCAGACCTTGACCATGTCGCGGTCCGGGCCCTGCATCAGGCCATCCATCATCTCGACGACGTCGATGCGCGCGCCCAGCGTGGAGTACACGTGCGCCATCTCGAGGCCGATGATGCCGCCGCCGATGACCAGCATCTTCTTCGGGATCGCGCGCAGTTCCAGCGCGCCGGTCGAATCGACGATGCGCGGATCTTCAGGCACGAACGGCAGCTTGACGACGGCCGAGCCGGCGGCGATGATCGCCTTCTTGAAACCGACGACCTTCTTGCTGCCGTCGCCGGCGGTCACTTCGATATGGTTCGGGCCGACGAACTGGCCGACGCCCTGCACCACGTTGACCTTGCGCGCCTTGGCCATGCCGGCCAGGCCGCCGGTCATCTTGCCGACCACTTTATCCTTGTAGCCGCGCAGGCCGTCGATGTCGACGTTCGGCTGGGCGAAGGTGACACCGTGCTTGGCCATCGACGCCGCTTCATCGATCATCGCCGCGACGTGCAGCAGCGCCTTCGATGGAATGCAGCCGACGTTCAGGCACACGCCGCCGAGCGTCGGATAGCGCTCGACGAGCACCGTGTCCATGCCCAGGTCGGCCGAGCGGAAGGCCGCCGAATAGCCGCCGGGACCGGCGCCGAGCACCATCATCTCGCACTCGACGTCGACCTTGCCGGCGTAGCTGCCCGCCGCAACGGGAGCCGCAGCCGGTGCTGCCGGTGCTGCCGGTGCGGGCGCCGCAGCCGCAGCCGCAGCCGGGGCCGCAGCGGCGGGAGCCGGCGCCGCAGCGCCGGCCGATTCTTCCAGCACCAGCAGCAACGAACCTTCCGCGATCTTGTCGCCCACCTTGACCTTCAGTTCCTTGACCACGCCGGCGTGCGACGCCGGGATCTCCATGCTCGCCTTGTCCGATTCGACCGTGATCAGCGACTGGTCGACCTTGATCGTGTCGCCCGGCTTGACCATCACTTCGATCACTTCCACTTCCTTGAAGTCGCCGATGTTCGGGACCTTCACTTCAATTGTGCTCATCGTGCGCTCCAATCACAACAGGGTTTTGCGCAGGTCGGCCATGACGTCGGCCAGGTAGGTAGTGAAGCGCGCGCCCATGGCGCCGTCGACGACGCGGTGGTCGTACGACAGCGACAGCGGCAGCATCAGGCGCGGCTGGAAGGCCTTGCCGTCCCAGACCGGCTTCATCGCACTCTTCGACAGGCCGAGGATCGCCACTTCAGGCGCATTGATGATCGGCGTGAACGCGGTGCCTCCAATGCCGCCCAGCGACGAAATGGTGAACGTCGCGCCCTGCATGTCGGTCGGCTTGAGCTTGCCGTCGCGCGCCTGCGCCGACAGTTCGGCCATTTCGGTGGCGATCTGCGATACCGATTTCTTGTCGGCGTCCTTCAGCACCGGCACCACCAGCCCGTTCGGCGTATCGGCCGCGAAGCCGATGTTGTAGTACTGCTTCAGGATCAGGCTGGCGCCATCGGCCGACAGCGACGAGTTAAACGCCGGGAATTTCTTCAGCGCCGAAACGCTCGCCTTGATGACGAAGGCCAGCATCGTCAGCTTGACGGTCGACTTGGCCTTGGCCAGCGCCGCGTTGGAATCGACGCGGAACTGTTCGAGGTCGGTGACGTCGGACTCGTCGTACTGCGTCACGTGCGGGATCATCACCCAGTTGCGGTGCAGGTTCGGGCCGCTGATCTTCTTGATGCGCGACAGCGGCAGCACCTCGGTCGGGCCAAATTTGCTGAAGTCGAGCGACGGCCATGGCAGCAGGTCGAGACCGACGCCGGTGCCGCCGCCGGCAGCCGGCTTGGCAGTCGGCGCGCTGGACTCGGCCAGCACGCCCTTGACGAATTTCTGCACGTCCTCCTGCGTGATGCGGCCTTTCGGACCGCTGCCGCCGACCAGGCCGAGGTTCACGCCCAGTTCGCGCGCGAACTTGCGGATCGATGGCGATGCGTGCGCCTTCGATGCATCGACTTGCGCGGCGGCCGAAGCCGCCGGCACCGGTGCTGGCGTCGCAGCGGCTGCAGCAGGTGCCGCGGCCGGCGCAGCAGCAGGTGCTGGTGCCGGTGCAGCCGCCGGGGCAGCAGCAGCAGCAGGTGCGCCGGCGCCGCTGGTTTCGATCACCAGCACGATCGAACCCATGGCGACCTTGTCGCCGACCTTGACCTTCATTTCCTTGACCACGCCGGCGTGCGACGACGGGATCTCCATGCTGGCCTTGTCCGATTCGACCGTGATCAGCGACTGGTCGACCTTGATGGTGTCGCCCGGCTTGACCATCAGGTCGATGACTTCAACTTCCTTGAAGTCGCCGATGTCCGGCACCTTCACTTCGACCATGCTGGTGGCGCCCGCGGCGGCGGGCGCCGCGGCGGCAGGTGCGGCGGCAGGTGCGGCGGCGGCGGCGGCAGGAGCAGCGGCCGGAGCAGGCGCAGCCGGCGCTTCAGCCGGCGCACCGGCGTCCGCAGTTTCGATCACCAGCACGATCGAGCCTTCGGCGACCTTGTCGCCAACCTTGATCTTGAGTTCCTTGACGACGCCGGCGTGGCTGGATGGGATCTCCATGCTCGCCTTGTCCGATTCGACCGTGACCAGCGACTGGTCGACCTTGATGGTGTCGCCCGGCTTGACCATTAACTCGATCACTTCCACTTCCTTGAAGTCGCCGATATCCGGGACCTTGACTTCCACTATGCTCATAGCATGACTCCGTTATTGTTCGTTTTTGTCCACAGCCCTAGAGGCCGCCATCTCGCGCAGGGGTACCCATGCTGAGCTTGCTCAGTATGGGTCCCCGCTTGCGCGAGGATGACGGTGGCTTTGCTTACTGCGTCACCGGATTCGGCTTGTTCGGATCGAGGTTGTACTTGGCTACCGCTTCAGCCACCGTCGACGCCGGAATCACGCCGTCGTCGGCCAGTGCCTTGAGAGCCGCCACGGTCACGTAGTAACGGTTCACTTCGAAGAACTCGCGCAGCTTGACGCGCGAATCGGAGCGGCCAAAACCGTCGGTGCCGAGCGTGGTGAAGTTGCGGCCCTTCGGGATGAACGCGCGGATCTGATCGGAGAACTGGCGCACGTAGTCGGTCGTCGATACGATCGGGCCGCTGGTGTTCTGCAGAAGCTGTGCCACGTACGGCACGCGCGGTTCGGCGGTCGGGTTGACCAGGTTCCAGCGCTCGCAATCGACGCCGTCGCGCGCCACCATCGTCAGCGACGGTGCGGACCAGACGTCGGCGGCGATGCCCCAGTCGTTCATCAACAGTTCGGCAGCAAAGATCGACTCGCGCAGGATGGTGCCCGAGCCGATCAGCTGCACGCGCTGCTTCGCTTCGGCGGGACCTTCCTGCAGCAGGTACATGCCCTTCAGGATGCCTTCTTCGGTGCCCTGGCGCAGGCCCGGCATCGAGTAGTTCTCGTTCATCAGCGTGATGTAGTAGAACACGTCTTCCTGGTTGGTCACCATGCGGCGCAGGCCGTCCTGCACGATCACCGCGACTTCGTGCGCGAAGGTCGGGTCGTACGGCATGCAGTTCGGGACGGTGGCGGCGAACACGTGGCTGTGGCCATCTTCGTGCTGCAGGCCTTCGCCGTTGAGCGTGGTGCGTCCCGCCGTGCCGCCCATCAGGAAGCCGCGCGCGCGCATGTCGCCGGCGGCCCATACCAGGTCGCCGATGCGCTGCATGCCGAACATCGAGTAGAAAGTGTAGAACGGGATCATCATGCGGTTGTTCGACGAGTACGACGTCGCCGCGGCGATCCACGAGCTCATGCCGCCCGCCTCGTTGATACCCTCTTGCAGGATCTGGCCGGCCTTGTCTTCGCGGTAGTACATCACCTGGTCCTTGTCGACCGGCTCGTACAACTGGCCCTGCTGGTTGAAGATGCCGATCTGGCGGAACAGCCCTTCCATGCCGAAGGTGCGCGATTCGTCGACCAGGATCGG
Organism: Pseudomonadota bacterium; assembly: GCA_040386255.1. Classification (GTDB taxonomy): domain Bacteria; phylum Pseudomonadota; class Gammaproteobacteria; order Burkholderiales; family Burkholderiaceae_D; genus JAFCUW01. The sequence goes on along the minus strand of JAZKFW010000001.1, from coordinate 7,806 downwards.
CACGATGCGCTGGCCCAGGCTCGGGTCGCGCAGCAGCGTCGAGATGATGCGGACAAAACTCTGCGTCGTCGAAATCTCGCGGCCTTCCGCGGTGGCGTCGAGCACGTTCTGGAATGCCGACAGCGGCGGCACCACCAGCGTTTCGTCAGCCTGCGGGCGGCGCTGCGGCAGGTAGCCGCCGAGTGCCTTGCGGCGCTCGTGCAGGTAGATCATTTCCGGCGCATCGGCGGCCGGCTTGAAGAACGGGATCTCGGCCAGCTGGTCGTCCGGAATCGGAATTGCGAAGCGGTCGCGCATCTCGCGGATTGCTTCGTCGTCGAGCTTCTTGGTCTGGTGCGCGGTGTTGCGCGCTTCACCGGACTTGCCCATGCCGAAACCCTTGACGGTCTTCACCAGCAGCACCGTCGGCGTGCCCTTGTTGTCCTGCGCCAGCTTGAAGGCAGCATAGATCTTGTGCGGATCGTGGCCGCCGCGCGTCAGGCGCCAGATGTCGTCGTCGGTCATGTTGGCGACCATCTTCAGCAGTTCCGGGTGCTTGCCGAAGAAGTTCTTGCGCACGTAGGCGCCGTCCTTGGCCTTGTAGTTCTGGTATTCGCCGTCGACCGTTTCCATCATCACGCGCTGCAGGATGCCGTCCTTGTCCTTGGCCAGCAAGGCGTCCCAGCCCGGGCCCCAGATGACCTTGATGACGTTCCAGCCGGCGCCGCGGAAGTCCGCTTCGAGTTCCTGGATGATCTTGCCGTTGCCGCGCACCGGGCCGTCGAGGCGCTGCAGGTTGCAGTTCACCACCATCACCAGGTTGTCGAGACGCTCGCGCGCGGCCATGCCGATCGCGCCCATCGATTCCGGCTCGTCCATCTCGCCGTCGCCGCAGAAGACCCAGACCTTGCGGTTGTGGGTGTCGGCGATGCCGCGGGCGTGCAGGTACTTCAGGAAGCGCGCCTGGTAGATCGCCATCAGCGGGCCCAGGCCCATCGACACGGTCGGGAACTGCCAGAACTTCGGCATCAGTTTCGGGTGCGGGTACGACGACAGGCCGTTGCCGTCGACTTCGCGGCGGAAGTTGAGCAGCTGGTCTTCGCTCAGGCGCCCTTCGAGGAAGGCGCGCGCGTAGATGCCGGGCGACGAGTGGCCCTGGATGTACAGCAGGTCGCCGCCGTGGTCTTCGGTCGGCGCGTGCCAGAAGTGGTTGAAGCCGATGCCGAGCATGTTGGCGAGCGAGGCGAAGCTGGAGATGTGGCCACCGAGGTCGCCGTCTTCGCGGTTGGCCTTGACCACCATCGCCATCGCGTTCCAGCGCATCCACGAGCGCAGGCGCTCTTCGAATTCGAGATTGCCGGGGCAGTGCTGTTCGAGGTGGGCGGGGATGGTGTTGACGTAGGCGGTGTTGCTGGAAAACGGAATGTGGGCGCCGCGCCGACGGGCCAGGTCGACCAGGCGCTCCATCAGGTAGTGGGCCCGCTCGGGTCCTTCGTTTTCGATGACGGCTTCGAGCGCTTCGAGCCATTCTTGGGTTTCGAGGGTATCCGGATCATTGGCGGCCTGGGCCGTCAACTGGTCGAGTTGAGCTGACATTTGATGCGTCTCCTTTTGTAGTCGCCCGGCCAGATCGAATATCGCCGGCGAGCGGTTTTACCTGATTATTTACTAATACTCTGCCTTAGTGTGAGGATTCTAACAGCACTTTCGGATAATTTCAAATTACGATAAGCCATTTCGTAATGTGAAATTAGACACTGGGAGCAGCGTGGTCAAGCTGCCTGTTTTCGCCCTGCTGAAATATGAATATGCGGACGATCCGGGAATGAGGGCGCGCGATAGCGGCAGCGGCTTTATAATCTTGTTTCCCTTCTGCTCTTAGCCCCTACCATGCCCGCCCAACTGATCGATGGAGTCCTCCTTTCCCAACAATTGCGCGCCGAAATGGCGACGCGCGCGGCCGCGCTGACCGAGCGCGGCAAGCAGCCGGGACTGGCCGTGATCCTGGTCGGCGAAGACCCTGCCAGCCAGGTCTACGTGCGCAACAAGGTCAAGGCCTGCGCCGACGTCGGCTTTCACTCGTCGCTGGAAAAGTACGACGCCGACCTGTCCGAAGCCGCCCTGCTCGAGCGCATCGCCGCGCTCAACGCCGATCCTGCCATCCACGGCATCCTGGTGCAGATGCCGCTGCCGCGCCACATCAATCCGCACAAGGTGATCGAAGCGATTTCGACGACCAAGGACGTCGACGGCTATTCGGTGCTGTCGGCCGGCGAACTGATGACCGGGCTGCCCGGCTTTCGCCCCTGCACGCCGTACGGCTGCATGAAACTGATCGAAAGCACCGGCGTCGATTTGCGCGGCAAGCACGCGGTGGTGATCGGGCGCAGCAACACGGTCGGCAAGCCAATGGCGCTGTTGCTCTTGCAAGCGAACGCCACCGTGACCATATGCCATAGCGCGACACCGGATCTGGCGTATCACACGCGCCAGGCCGACGTCGTGGTGGCCGCGGTCGGCCGGCGCAATACGCTGACGGCCGACATGGTCAAGCCCGGCGCCATCGTCATCGACGTCGGCATGAACCGCGACGATGCCGGCAAGCTGTGCGGCGACGTCGACTTTGCCGGCGTGCGCGACATCGCCTCCCACATCACGCCGGTGCCAGGCGGGGTCGGGCCGATGACGATCACGATGCTGCTGATGAATACCGTGGAAGCGGCGGAACGCGAACTGCGCGGCCGAGTCTAATCAATATAAGGAGTGCCCATGAACACACAGATCCAGAATGCCAATCCGCTGCTCGACTTCTCCGGCCTGCCGCGCTTCGATGCCTTCAAGCCCGAGCACGTGCAGCCGGCGATCGACGAGCTGATCGCCAAGGCCGCCGCGGTCGTGACCGAACTCGAGGCGCCATCGGCTCACGTCACATGGGATAACTTCGTTGTTCCGCTCGAAGACGCGACCGAAAAACTGGGCCGCGCCTGGGGCGTGGTCAACCACCTCAACAACGTCGTCGACACGCCCGAACTGCGCGCCGTCTACAACGAGACGCAGCCGAAGGTCACCGAATTCTGGACCGCGCTGGCGCAGAACGAAGCACTGTTTGCCAAGTACAAGGCGCTCAAGGCCAGCCCCGACTACGTCAACCTGTCGTTCGCGCGCAAGAAAATCATCGACAACGCGCTGCGCGACTTCCGCCTCGGCGGCGCCGAGCTGCCGCCGGAAAAAAAGGAGCGCTTCGCCGACATCCAGGAGCAGCACGCCGCGGTGTCGACGCGCTTTTCCGAAAACGTACTCGACGCCACTAACGATTACAAGCTGATGGTCGACGACGAGGCCGACCTGGCCGGCTTGCCGGACGACGTCAAGCAGGCCGCACGCGCCGCCGCCGAAACAGACGGCAAGGCCGGCTGGCAGTTCACGCTGCACTTCCCGTCCTACTTCCCGATCCTGCAATTTGCCGACAAGCGCGAGCTGCGCGAAACGATCTACCGCGCCAGCGCCACCAAGGCGTCCGAAATGGGCTCCGTGTTCAGCGAACTGCAAAAGTGGGACAACACCGACAACATCGCTACCTTGCTCAAGCTGCGCGACGAGGAAGCCAAGCTGCTCGACTACCGCAATTTCGCCGAGGTGTCGCTGGTGCCGAAGATGGCGCAGAGCCCCGAGCACGTGATCGAGTTCCTCGAAGACCTGGCGCGCCGCGCGCGTCCGTACGCCGAGAAGGACCTGGCCGAACTGCGCGCGTTCGCCAGGGAGCAGCTGGGCATCGAACAGCTGGAAGCCTGGGACGTCGCCTACGCGTCGGAAAAACTGCGTGAGCAGCGCTACGCATTCTCGGCGCAGGAAGTAAAAGAATATTTCCCCGAGCCGAAGGTCATGGACGGCCTGTTCCGGCTGGTCGAGACGCTGTTCCACTGCAGCATCGCGCCCGACAGCGCGCCGGTGTGGCATCCGGACGTGCGCTTCTTCCGCATCGAGCGCGACGGCAAGCTGATCGGCCAGTTCTACCTCGACCTGTATGCGCGCGCCGGCAAGGGCGGCGGCGCCTGGATGGACGACGCCCGCGGCCGGCGCCTGGAAACCGGCGGCATGCTGCAAACGCCGGTGGCCTACCTCACCTGCAACTTCACGCCGCCGGCGACCGTCGACGGCCAGCTGCAGCCTTCGCTGTTTACGCACGATGAAGTGACGACGCTGTTCCACGAGTTCGGCCACGGCCTGCATCACATGCTGACCCAGGTCGACGAAATCTCGGTGTCGGGCATTTCCGGCGTCGAATGGGACGCGGTCGAATTGCCGTCGCAGTTCATGGAAAACTTCTGCTGGGAATGGGAAGTGCTGCAAAACATGACCTCGCACGTGAAGACGGGCGCACCGTTGCCGCGCGCGCTGTACGACAAGATGCTGGCGGCGAAAAACTTCCAGTCCGGCATGCAGACGCTGCGCCAGGTCGAGTTTTCGCTGGTCGACATGCATTTGCATTATGACTACGATCCGGCCAGCGCCCAGTCGGTGCAGCAGCTGATCGACGAAGTGCGCGAGAAGTTTTCGGTCATGATGCCGCCGGCATTCAACCGTTTCCAACACTCTTTCGGACATATTTTTGCCGGCGGGTATGCTGCCGGTTACTATAGCTACAAGTGGGCTGAAGTATTGTCCGCCGACGCCTACGCCGCTTTCGAGGAAGCGGTGGCGGCGGGTGGCGGCGCCCTGTCCGAAGAAACCGGCAAGCGCTTCCAGCAAGAGATTCTTGCGGTGGGCGGCTCGCGTCCGGCGCTCGAATCGTTCAAGGCCTTCCGCGGCCGCGAGCCGAGCATCGACGCCTTGCTTCGCCACAGCGGCATGAGTTCCTGATGGGGACGTGCCGGCAGGAGAGTGTATGCAGCAGTCGATGATGCGGAAAATGAGCGTGGGCCTGGCGTTGCTGGCGTGCACGGCCGGCGCCAGCGCGCAGATGTTCAAATGGACCGACGCGAAAGGCGTGGTCCACTTCAGCGACAAGCCGCCGCCGGGCAACGTGAGCAAAGTCGAGCGCAAGGCGTCGGCCGGCGGCGCGCAAGGCGTGCAACTGCCGTACGCGCTGGCCCAGGCTGCAAGGAAGAGCCCGGTCGTGCTGTACACCTCCTCGCCGTGCGCACCGTGCGACCAGGGCCGCGCGCTGCTGCAAAAGCGCGGTATCCCGTTCTCGGAAAAAACGGTGGCTTCCAACGAAGACCAGCAAAAGCTCAGCGAGGCAGGCGGCTCGATCCAAGTGCCGCTGTTGCTGGTCGGGGGCGCCAAACGCCAGGGCTTCGAAGCGGGCGAGTGGAACGATGCGCTGACCGCCGCTGCCTACCCGGCGCGAGGCATGCTGCCTGCGAGCTACAAGAATCCTGCAGCCGAGCCGGCCGCGCCGCCGCCGCCGCCTCGTCCGCTGGCGCGCGATGTGGCGCCTGAGGCGCCGGCCGAAGCACCGCGGCGCCCGCCTGCAACGGCGCCGGACACGCCGCCCGGCTTCAAGTTCTGAGGACGGCGATGACCCGGATCGACTTCCATACCAATATTCCCGACAAGCTCAGCTACGCGTGCCGTCTGGCGCGCAAGGCCTACGCGGCCGGCGGCAAGCTGGTGCTGCTGGCCGAGGACGCGGGCCAGGCGGCCAGGCTCAACGAGGCGCTGTGGACCGTGTCGGAGACCGATTTCCTGCCGCACGTGATGGCGGACGACGCGCTCGCTTCGGTCACGCCGATCATCGTTACCGACAGCGACCAGGCGCAATTCCCGCACGGCGACATGCTGGTCAACCTGACGCGGCGCACGCCGGCCAACGTCGACAGTTTCGATCGGGTGTTTGAAATTATCTCCACCGACGAGGAAGACGCGGCCGCCGGCCGCATCCGCTACGTCGCGTACAAGCAGCAATCCTATCCATTGACCCACTTCGTGGCAGGCCAGTCATGAGCAAGAACGCGGCGTTCGACGCCAGTATCCCGGTGTTGACCGAAGTTTTTCAGGCGCCGTCGGTCGAGGAAGAAGCGCCCGTCGCGGCCGAAACGCCACGGCAGGGGCACGATATTGCCGAGGCCGTGGTAGAGCCGCTTATCGAGAACGCGCGCGAGCCGCAGTGGGGCGATATTGAACATCGGCTATCGGAGCGCATTCGCGCGCAAATTCACGACAACATCGACGCCGAACTCATGCCGCGCGTGCGCGAGCGCCTGGAAGCGGCGATGCAGCAGGCACTCGCAGAGATAAGCGATGAGATTCGCGGCAGCTTGCGGCACAACGTCGACGAGATCGTCGCGCAGGCGGTCGGCGAGGAACTGGCGCGCCTGCAGTCGCCATCGAACTGACCTTCGCTGACGCCGCCGGCGCGTCAACCGCTTGCATCTGCTTACAAAAATGACGGGCTTGCCGGAGGGATTGCGTCCACCCATCCATCCATCGGCGCGTTTACCCCTTTGCGAACGTTGCAAATTGTTGTACCTTTTGCTCTACGCAAAAATTACAATATCGGCGTCACGAGCGCTGTTGTCCTCATCAATCCATTGGAGAATGCCCATGCAGTTCACAACGAAGCTCATTCCACTTGCCATCGCATTGGCCTTTGCCGGCACCGCCGGCGCGCAGGAAGTCGTCAAGATCGGCCACGTGGCTCCGATTTCGGGCGCCAGCGCGCACTTGGGTAAAGATAACGAAAACGGCGCGAAGATGGCGGTCGAAGAGTTGAATGCCAAGGGCTTCATGATTAACGGCAAGAAGGTCACCTTGCAGTTGCTGAATGAAGACGACGCGGCCGATCCGAAGCAAGGCACGTCCGTGGCGCAAAAGCTGGTCGATGCCAAGGTCAACGGCGTCATCGGCCACCTGAATTCGGGTACCACGGTGCCGGCGTCGCGCATCTATAACGATGCCGGCATTCCGCAGATCTCGCCATCGGCCACGATCCCGACTTACACCAAGCAAGGCTTCAAGGGCGCCTTCCGCGTCGTCGCCAACGACAACAAGCTCGGCGGCACGCTGGGCCGCTATGCGGTCGAAAAGCTGGGCGCCAAGAACATCGCCGTGATCGACGACCGCACCGCCTATGGCCAGGGTGTGGCTGACGAGTTCGTCAAGGGCGCGAAATCCAAGTCGCCTGGCGTCAAGATCGTCGGCAAGGAATTCACCAACGCCAACGCTACCGATTTCACCGCCATTCTCACCTCGATCAAGGCCAAGAAGCCTGACCTGATCTTCTTCGGCGGCATGGATTCAGTTGGCGGCCCGATGCTCAAGCAAATGAAAGCGCTCGGCATCACTGCCAAGTTCATGGGCGGCGACGGCATTTGTACTGAAGCGCTGGCGCGCCTTGCTGGCGACGGCATTGGCGAATCGAACGTGACGTGCGCGGAAGCGGGCGGCGTGACCGGTGCGCAAGAAAAAGTCATGACCGACTTCGTCGCGCGCTACAAGAAGAAGTACAACGCCGACGTCCAGATCTACGCGCCGTACGTGTACGACGCCGTGATGACGATGGCGACGGCGATGCAGAATGCCAAGTCGGCCGATCCTGCGAAGTACCTGCCTGAGCTGAAGAAGATCAAGTACCAGGGCGTCACCGGCCTGATCCAGTTCGACAACTTCGGCGACATCAAGGACGGCTCGCTGACCCTGTTCACCTACAAGGGCGGCAAGAAGACCAAGATGGAAGTGGTCCGCTAAGGTTCTAAAACCGGGGTCAGACCCAGGTTTTAGATTAAAAAAGCGCGCTGACTTCGGTCAGCGCGCTTTTATTTTGAGCAGTAGTTCTAAAACCGGGGTCTGACCCTAATGGCGTTAAGTTAAGCCCTTGTTTTTAAT